>JACKBR010000049.1 GCA_020634495.1 Ardenticatenaceae bacterium
TTTCCGACACAATATCGGCCCCCATCTCATTTAATGGCTCGGTGATGCGGCGCATGGGGCGCTTACGCAGCTGCTCGCTGCCGTCCAGCACGCTGGGGAAGGCTTGCCCGGCCAGCAGCCCGGCCAGCAGGCGCATACCCGTTCCGGCATTGCGACAGTCTAGCGGGGCAGTTGGCGCTTGCCAACTATGCAGCCCACGTCCCTCAATGGTTAAATCCCAGGCAATGTCAGACTGTTTGTCGATTTGCACAGAAACGCCCAGGTCTTGGATGATTTGCAGCGTTGCCAGCGTATCCCCGGCAGGCAGCCAGCGGCGAATGGTGCTAGTGCCCTCCGCCAGCGAAGCCAGCATGACAGCACGGTGGCTAATCGACTTGTCGCCAGGCACAGAGATGGTGCCTTGCAAGGGTGTTTTTTGCGGGCGAACCAGTAACTGTTTACTCATCGTTTCAGGCGGGCCACGCTGCGGGCTAGCTTTTGCGTTTTTACATCGGGGCGATTGGCGTCCAGGCGGGCGACAGGGGGGCGGTGCTGGTTTTTGGCTTCTTGCAAGGCGTGGTGTACCAGCAAATGGCTGTGCTTTCGCATGAAATCGGTGTGGCTGGCGTTGGGCATTTCTGCCAGAAATGCTTCTTTTGCCGTCTCAATTTTTTCTTTGATGTTGGTGATTTCGGCGATGGGCAGGTAAGCGGCCGTTGTGCTAAATTCCAGATGATCGGCCACAGGCACCAGCCGGGTGAGGATGAGTTCACCAACCTCCACGTTGCCGCGCCCACCCGCTTCGTACACTTCAAAAGTTTCCTCAGTGAAATAGTCACGCAGCTGCAATGCCTGGCCTTCGTAAGCCGTGAGTTCGTACAGGCTGCCCGCGCCCACCCCTGCCCAGTCAGTGGCAACTTTTTGCTGATGGGTAGATAAGTCCTCCAGCTTCTCTTGGGCATAAAGCTCGATGAGTCGTTGGCCATCTGCCTGGGTGTAATCAAATACAAACCAGTCAAAGAAGCGCAGCGCCTCTGGCTGGCTCATCTGTTCCGCATTGGCAGCATCGTACAGCTCGTCCCAGTACAGGGGGAGCGCCGTGGCAAATGCTTCGGCAAAGCGCTCATCGCGGGCAAATTTAAGCAGGTCGCGCCGGATGAAGCTGGCTGCGCGCTGCACCAGGCTTTTCTCTTTTTCCGCTTCCTGGTCTTCCTTCATGTGGCATTTTTTATATTTGAGGCCGCTGCCGCAGTAGCAGGGTTCGTTTCTGCCGGGTTTGCTCATAAGTTACCTTCCAGTTGCGCCAGGATGGGCAAAAGTTCTGTAAGATTAGCGATTGTGAAATTCGGCCGTACGCCCTCGAGTTCGCGGTCGAGGTGGGGCGGCGACATTAAAACGCTGGTTAAGCCTGCTTCGTTGGCTCCGGCAATGTCGTTGGCCGGACGGTCGCCCACAAAAACGGCTTCTTCTGGCTGTACGTCTAGCTGCTCCAATGCCTGCCAATAAATGAAGGGGTGCGGTTTCATGTAGCCAACATCGCCAGAGGTGAGCCGCACGTCCAGGTAGTCTAGAATGCCGAAGGCGCGTAGTTCTACATCGCGCATCCACATTGGCTGCATGGCGTTGGTGATGAGGCCGATTTTATAGCCGTTGTTTTTGAGTTTTTCTAGTACGGGGAGGGTGTCGTCGAAGGGGACAACGCCGGGAACGGCCGTCCAATTATAAGCACGCAGCACGGCATCAATATCCAGTTGTGCCTCATCCAGGCCGCAGCTCAGCAAAAATTCCTGCATGACCTGGGCAAACGAAATCATAGCCCACTCTTTTTTGGCTTCTGTCCAGGCGTGGATGAGGGTTTGGCGGAATTGGGTCCAAAAGTTGTCGAAGGGGGGCAGGGTGTGCCCGGAAGCTGTGAGGTAGCGATAGACGTTTTGCATGTGATTGGTTTCTATGTCTGCCATGTTGCCTTGCAGCCCAGACCAATCGATCAGGGTATCGTCCATATCAAACAAAATTGCTTTGATGCGCTGGTTTTCTCTGAAGCTCATTGTGCCTTCTTTAGAATGTTTTAGGCAGCGGGGCCAGCCTCGTTTGCCTTCTTTTCGCTGCGTGCTTTCAGGTATTCGATAATCATCGGCAAAACGGAAACCAAAATAATGCCGATAATGACCAGTTCAAAATTGGCTTTTACAAAAGGTATGTTGCCAAAGAAGTTGCCCATGAACAGGAAGAGGGTAACCCATAAAAAGCCGCCGAGGACGTTGTAGGAAATGAAACGGCCGTATTCCATCGTACCAACCCCGGCCACAAACGGGGCAAAGGTGCGCACAATGGGCACAAAGCGAGCCAGCACGATTGTTTTGCCGCCATGTTTGGCATAAAAGGCCTCTGTCCGTTCCAGATACTCTTTTTTCAGCACTTTTTTTAGCCAGCGGTTTTGTGTGTCAAAAATTGCCAGGCCCAGCTTGTGACCAATCCAATAATTTACCGTGTCGCCTAAAACGGCCGCTACAAATAAAAGCCCCCACATTAAATAGATATTCAAGGAGCCTAATGCGGCAAACGTGCCTGCGGCAAATAACAGCGAATCACCTGGCAAAAACGGCGTTACGACCAGGCCCGTCTCGATAAAGATGACGACAAACAGAAAGGCGTATGTCCAGGTGCCGTAATCTTGAATGACTATACTTAAATATTCATCTAGATGAAGAAACAAATCCACAATACTTTTTAGGAAATCCATCGTGTACCTTGTTGGTTTTTGGCAAATTAATTATTTGTTTCCATGCGGATAGCCAGGCGATCGATGAGGAGAATAACACTGATACCAACCAGTGCCAAGCCGACAGCGATGCCAAACTGAGTAAGGTCTGCCCCATTGCCTAAATCGGGCAGGATGTTGGCCTGCTCAATGACCAGCTTGTGGCCATCGCTGTTTAGCACAAATTGTCCGGCATCGTCTCGCAGCCAGTCCAAGTCCATCTTCCAGGGCCAAATTTTACGCAGGCTGCCCACCATCAAACCGATGAGCAGCGCGACGGTCAGGTCGTGGTATTTTTTGAAGAGCCAGCCTAGCAACTGGGCAAAAGTAACGAGGCCAATCGCTGCGCCAATGCTAACAAAGATGAGGGGAACGGCCGCTTGCCAATCCCCTCCACGCAAGTCGTTTACTGAACCCAACACGTATTGGTATTTTCCCAAGAGCACCAGCAAGAAGGCTCCAGAGACACCGGGCAGAATGAGGGCACAGCTGGCAATGGCTCCGCTTAGAATGAGAAACCACCAATCATTTGGCGTGTGCAGGGGAACCAGACCAACCAATAAGTAAGCGCCCACTGCGCCAACCAGCAGAATGGTAAAAAGCGTCAGGTTCCACTGCTTGAGGCGTTTGCTAACAACGAGCACAGAGGCCAGAACCAGACCAAAAAAGAAGCTCCATAGATAAACTGGCTGGTTCTCTAGCAAGTTTTCCAGGGCATGGGAAAGCGTAATGATGGCGATGAGAATGCCAATAACGATTGAAAGCAAAAATTCCCAGTTAAGCGTTTGGAAGATTTCTTTAATGCGAAATTTGAACACGGCTTGTAGAAAGTGGGGACGACCGACCGTACGGATGGAGTCAATTAGCTCTTCGTAAATGCCAAGGATAAAGGCCATGGTGCCGCCAGACACGCCGGGCACAATATCTGACGCGCCCATGCAGACGCCGCGGGCAACAATGCCGAGATATTCAGGGATGGTGCGCTGTTTTTTGGGGGAAACGGCCGTTTCCTCAGTTGTCGTTTTTTGCATAGTTTTCTCGCTAACGTTTTAGATTTTGGATTCAAACAAACGTGGAATTATAGCACAGCTCTGGCAGACAACGAGCGCCTACCCCGAAAACAAAAAAGAAGGTAATCGCAGAAACCCACATCGCCGGAGGCTGAAGCCATCCGGCTAATTATGGAAGCCAGATTGGGCTTGAAAAACAGACCCTTTGGGCCTTTCACAGGTAGCTGGGGCGTTCACGCCTTCGCGTGTACGGCAGGAAAACCAGAATGCGATTTCCCTCCCCCAAAAGAGGAGAGCTCCGGGGGAGGGGGTCCCGGAGCTCTTATAAAAGGAGAAAAAGTTGTGTGTCCTTGCGTGCTTTTTATTATAAGGATGCCAATTGTGCCGTAAATGGGACAATGGCACTATATTTTTGAAATGGGGTTTGGGGTGAAGCATAAGGCGTGAAACGTGATATTTTCTGAAGATGCATCACGTTTCACGCTTCAATTTCTTATTTGCGGAACAGCTCGCGTACAATGATTTCGCGCTGAATCTGGCTGGTGCCTTCATAAATCTGGTAAATTTTGGCATCACGCATCAGCTTTTCTACCGGATATTCCGACATGTAACCGTAGCCGCCAAAGACCTGCACCGCATCGGTGGCGATCTTCATGGCTTTATCGGCGGCGTAGGCTTTGCCAAAGGCAGAGTACAGCGTGTTGCTGAGACCTTCATCTACGGCCCAGGCCGATTTCCAAACGAGCAGGCGGGCCGCTTCAACTTCCATGGCCATATCGGCAATCATGTGGCCAATGACCTGATGTTTCCAAATGGGCTGTCCTTTGACCACGCGCTCTTTGGCATAGCGAATGGCTTCATCCAGGGCACGTTGGGCCACGCCCACAGCCCCAGCGGAGGTTGGCGGGCGGCTGCGGTCGAACACTTTCATGGCGATGAGGAAACCTTTGCCTTCTTCACCTAGCAGGTGGCTGGCGGGCACTTTGACGTCTTCGAAGATGAGTTCGGCCGTATCAGAAGCGTGCTGGCCCATTTTGTTGAATGGCTTGCCTACGCTGACGCCTTCCCACTCCCGGTTGACCACGAAGCAGCTCATGCCGTTGTAACGCTGCTCGATGTCTGTGTAGGCAAAAACGGTGTAGAAGTTGGAAACGGTTGCCCCGGTAATGAATGTTTTAGAGCCGTTGAGGATGTAATGATCGCCAACTTTGCGGGCAGTGGTTTTGATGCCAGCCACGTCGGAACCTGCTTCTGGTTCGGTAAGGCCATAGCTGGCCATTTGTCCATCTGCTAAACGGCCGCAATATTCTTTCTTTTGGGCCTCGGTGCCAGCAATGAGCACGGGCAAGATGGCCAGCCCATTAACGCCCATGGCCGTGCTCATGCCGGAACAGCCCCAGGCGAGCTCTTCTGAAACCATGCACTCTTCAAAGAGGCTGAGGCCGAGGCCGCCATACTCTTCGGGGACGTTGAGGGTGGTAAAGCCGAGTTCTTGGGCTTTTTTGATGACGGGCCAGGCATATTCGTGCGTCTGGTCGTAATGTTCGGCAACTGGGGCCATTTCGTTGCGGGCGAAGTCGCGGGCCAGCTGCTGTATCATTTTTTGTTCATCATTAAGGGAAAAGTTGACTGTGCTGTTGTTGCTCATTGTTTAGCTCCTTTTTTGATTTAATACCTATCCGAATATTAGCCACAGAGTGCACAGAGGTTTTTGAGTTTAGGTTCAAAGTCTCTAGATTCTCTTTTTCCTCTGTGGCTTTTTCAGATAGATTCTTAATGCAGAGGTGCGCCTAGCGGTCGCTGGGGGGCGCAGAGTTTGTCCACAGATTTAGCAGACTGTGGCGATTTTTCAGAATGAGTAAGGTACTTATTCGGTTTGTTCTTCCTCATCTTCTAAACCTGCTGTTGGTTCGTCGGGCTGTGGGTCTGGGGCGGATTCGGCCGTTTTTTCTGGTTCTGCTGGCAGGGCAGAGGGGGGGGATGAAACGGGCGTAGATTGGGCAGCGTCGGGGTTTTCGGCGTGGGTCAGGTCGATGGTCATTACGCCATCTTCATCGCCGGTGTCGATTACGGCCGTTCGCGGGATGGTGCCATTTTTCTCGATGGGGCCTTCCACAAAGACACGCGAGAGGGCAAAACCAGTAATCTCGCCCTGTTCGCCCAGGATGATGTCGCCGATGGTGGCAACTTTGGTGCCGCCAGGGGTGTCTACTTCGCGCTTGTTGAGCTTGCTCAACCGCGTCCAGGCAACTGATTCTGGCAGGTCGTTTTCTTCGCCAATCACGTCGCTGGCGCGTACCAAAATGGCATCGATGCCAAATACAACCACATTGGCGCGGGTAATGACAAAATGTTTCCGCTTAATGAGTCCCTCTGACCCCAGGTAGATGCCGGTGATGTCCGTGAGGTCATTGCTCATGTAAATATCTTTGGCGTTGCCGAGGGAACGGCCGTCTGTGACGCTAATAATCTGTTTGCCGACTAAATCTTTGCCTAAACGCATGGTTTTGCCCCTTCCTTGTGTGAGTTTGCCAGTTTCCGAGTGAAAAGTAAAAAGTGAAAAGTAAAAAGTAGCCCACTTTTTACTCTATTACTTTTCACTTATCACTGGCATTCATGACGCATTGCGTCTTTAAGAGATTATAGTGCGAGACGGGGCTGGGGTAAAGTGGGGATTTTATGGTGGGAAACGGCCGTTTTGAAGATGTGCATTTTTGTTTTACCATACGTCCAAAAATGGCTGTCAAGGCCAAAGGATTTGCCACAACATGAGCGACCCGGGCAAAATTTCTGACCATGATTTAGCGGTACGCACGTTTGTTTACCAGCAATTTGTGCAGACTGCCCGCCCGCCGACCGTGATGGAAACGGCCGTTCACTTCAACTTACCCCCAAACGACATCAAAAACAGCTACCAGCGCCTGCACGACAACCACTTTTTCTTTTTGGAACCGGGCACGCTGGACATTCGCATGGCGAATCCATTTTCGGCCGTACCCACCAAATTCAAGGTGCAGGTGGGGCCGGTGGCGTATTGGGCCAACTGCGCCTGGGACATGCTGGGCATCCCCGCCGCGCTGCACCGGGATGCGGTGATTGAGGCAGCATATGAGGATGGGAGGGGAACGGCCGTACTCACTATCAGCAACGGCCAGCTGCAACACAGTGGCGGCGTCATTCACTTTCCCTTGCCTGTGCAGCAGTGGTACGACGATTTGATTTTGACCTGAGCCACCATGCTGCTCTTCCGGTCGGAAGAAAACATTGAAGCGTGGTGCCAGCAGCAGCAAATGCCGCTAGGCCAGATTCTCGCGCTGGAGCAAGTCTGGCAGCTTTCCCAGCACTGGTACGCCAACCGCCTCTCGCCGGATTTTGCCGGAAGATCGGTTGAGCAAGCGGAGACAATCTTCCAAAAAGTTGGGCTATCAGATTCGTTTTGGCGCTTTTAGCACCTTGTTCGTTGGCAAGAGCTGTATTTTAACCCTTGTAGTTTGCTATCACATTTAGTATCATTTTCTCATGGGCAAGGCAGAAAAAATTTTAAGCAAAATGCAAAATAATCCGCGCGATTGGCGGATTGACAGCCTGAAGACGGTGGCTGAAGCCAATGGCATCGTCTGGCGACAGCGCGGCACAAGCCATGTCGTCTTTGTGCGATCAGATGGGCAAACCTTGCCCGTACCGGCTCATCGTCCGATTAAACCCATTTACATCAAGAAATTTGTAGAGTTTGTGTTGGAATAAATTATGAGAGATCTAAAACAATACCCATTTGAAATTCAACTTTTGTCCGAGGAAGATGGCGGTGGCTATCTCATTTCGTTCCCAGACTTTTCTGAGTGCATTTCCGATGGCGAGACCGTAGAAGAAGCGATGCACAACGGCCTGGATGCGCTAGAAGAAACGATTGCCGCTTTGGAGAGCCTGAACCTGCCTGTGCCAGAACCAGGCAGCGGTGGCAGCTACAGCGGCAAGTTTATCCAGCGCGTGCCCAAGAGCCTCCATGCTCGTTTAGCTGCTCGTGCCCGGCAGGAAGGGGTAAGCATGAACACCCTGGTGAATACCTTTCTAGCCGAAAGTTTGGGCAAAAAAGAGCCTGCCTAAACCTAAACGCAACTACACATGTACTCCGGCCACATCTCAGCCCCGAACGGCCGTACTCACCATCAGCAACGGCCAGCTACAGTCCGGCGACGGCGTCATTCACTTTCCCTTGCCTGTGCAGCAGTGGTACGACGATTTGATTTTGACCTGAGCCACCATGCTGCTCTTCCGGTCGGAAGAGCACATTGAAGCGTGGTGCCTACGGCGAAAGATGCCCTTCGGTCAGGTGCTCACTTTGCCGCAAGTTTGGCATTTATCGCAGCTTTGGTATGCTGATAGACTGTCGCCGCAGTTTAACGGCCGTTCAGCCGCAGAAGTTGAGTCAATTTTTCATCAGGTGGGTTTATCCAGTTCATTTTGGCGTTTGTAAAGATCATAATCAATTGGTTTGCCAATAGTGGGATAAAAAATGAATCCTTCAGTCATTGAAACATACAAAAAACAGTATGTTGATATTGGATTTGAAAGGGCGGAGCTTTTCAAAACGATCGCAAGGCGGTTTGCTTGCACAGACGTCTTGTACCCGGGCTGTTCGACGCATATCACGCCTTCTTTTTTCTTTCCCCACGTTGTCTACGTTGATCAAAGCCCTGCCGTAGCAAAATTCTTCGCTGACTTTGAGCCAATTCAATCTTTTGTAAATAGAAAAAAACAGTACAAACGCAGGGCATACATTCGTTTTATTGCCCAAGATTACACTGGCTCATTAGATTTACAGAATGAGAGCTTTGATTTACTCATTTCGCTTTATGCAGGCAGCGTGGCTCAGGCGTGTAAGGCATATCTCAAGCCAGGAGGGCTCTTATTGACCAATGACCACCAGAATAATGTATCAGAGGCTCTGAATGATGGATGCTTCCGCTTAAAGTCTGTGGGTAAGCATACCAAAGGTGGTTACCGATTTTTTGATGAGAAGCTTGACACCTTTTTGCCTTCAGATAGAAATAAGGCGAAGGTTAAAAATTACCTAAAATCATCGAGCCGAGGGGCGAAATACCGAGAGGACGTTGAGCAATATTTTTTATTTGAGAAACGAGCTTGCTAATCCATGAGTATCCCAATTGATTTTCCATTACTTCCCTTTTTTGAGCCGCAGGGCATTGTGCTGGTTGGCGCGTCGCGGAACCCGATGAAGCTGGGCTTTGGCCTGGCGCGGAGTTTGGTGCAGAGCGGCCCCAGGTGGCACGGTGAGGACACCAGCCACAGCTTGAGGGTGGGTTTAGTTTTGTACTGAGAGATTAAGAGGGCAAGTTTTCAAATGAGGTGAAAATGAATTCAAAGAAATGGTTATACATAAGACTTCTTTTTGTAGGAACCGGAATTATTCAAGGGTTGCGCTTATCTCCTTCCGGTTTCCCCTTTCCTTGGGTTATTTCGGTAGTTTTACTCTTGCTCGTTCCACTTATGATGCTCGTTGTCATTAAGATGAATTTGAAAAGAGGTTTTATTGCTGATGTGTTGCATCAACCCGACTGGAATCGAAACCCATTTACATTAAGCCAGCCTTTTGACTTTTTTCATATGATTGCATGGCAATCAATTATTACTGGAATTGTGGCAGGGTTTAGAGTGCCTTGGGCTGATGTTGCCCTGCTTGGTCAGGCTGCCGTGGTCTTGTCATTTGGATTTGGTGCTTTACTGGGAATTAAAGTTTGTGAGAATGTATTCAGAGATCGTTTTCGTTCAGAAAGCGCTTAAAATATGAGCTTATCGATTGATCCCACACTTGTTCCCTTTTTTGAGCCGAAAAGCATTGTTTTGGTTGGTGCGTCGCGGAACCCAATGAAGCTGGGCTTTGGCCTGGCGCGGAATTTGGTGCAGAGCGGCTACGCGGGCGCGATCCATTTTGTGAATCCGGGTGGGGGGACGCTGCTGGAACGGCCGTTACATTCCCACATCGCCCACGTTCCCGACCCCGTAGACCTGGCCGTGCTGCTGGTGCCTGCGCCCGCCATGCCCCAGGCCATCGCCGAGTGCGGCGAGCGCGGCATTCGGGCGGCGATTTTGGCGGCGGGCGGCTTCCGCGAAACCGGCGCGGCGGGTGCGGCGTTGGAAGCGGAATGTTTGCGCGTGGCGCAGCAGTTTGGCATCCGCCTCATCGGGCCAAACTGTATTGGCCTGCTGGACACCCACCTACCGCTGGACACCACCTTTTTGCCGCCACCGGGGCCCACGCCGGGAGCCGTCGCCTTCATCTCCCACTCCGGCGCGATTTGCGCGGCGGTGATTGATTGGGCGCGCGGGCAGGGGTTTGGCCTGTCGCGGCTGGTGAGCCTGGGTAACCAGCTGGACGTGACTGAGACGGATGTGTTAACGGCCGTTGCCGCCGATCCCCACGCGGGTGGTCACTTTGTATTTAGAGGGTGTCAGACGGCCGTCGCTTTGCAGGTGGCGGCGGTGTCGCGCCAGAAGCCGGTGCTGGCGCTGAAGGTGGGCGGTTTGCCAGCGGGCGGCGGGCCGTTGCCTCGCACACCGGGGCGCTGGCCGGGCAGGAATCGGCCTTCGATGCGGCGTTTGCCCGCGCGGGCGTGATGCGCGCCGACACCAGCGAGGAGCTGTTCGACTGGGCGCGGGCGCTGGCCTGGTGCCCGCTGCCGCAGGGTCGGCGGGTGGCGGTGCTGACCAACGCCGGTGGCCCTGGCGTCACCGCCGCCGATGCGCTGGAGGCCAACAATTTGCAGTTGGCTACCCTGTCTGCCGAGACCGAAGTGGCGCTGCGCCACATTTTGCCGGAGGCGGCCAGTCTGCACAATCCGGTAGACATGCTGGCCGGGGCGTCGCCGGAGCAGTACGCCGTCTGCCTGCGCATTTTGCTGGAGGATGCGGGCGTGGACAGCGTGATGGTCATCCTGCCGCCGCCGCCGATGCATTCCGCCGGGGGCGTGGCCAAGGCGATGTTGCCCATCATTTACGCCACGGGCAAGCCGGTGGTGGTGGCCCTGATGGGCGAGAAGATGATTCAGGAGGCGGTGGAGCATTTTCGGGCGGCCAAAGTGCCGGAATATCGCTTCCCCGAACGGGCGGCGGCTGCTTTGGCGATTTTGTCGCGGCGGGCCGAATTTTTGCAAAGTGAGCAGGCTGAACCGGAACGGCCGTGTCCCAGCGCCGCCGCCAAAGCCCAACAAATTTTGTCAGAAGATGACACCCAACCGGGCGCGTTTTTGCCATCGGCTGTTTGCCAAACTCTCCTCACGGCGTACGGCATTCCGTCCCTGGCAGCGGCCTGGCCACAACGGCGGACGAAGCAGTGGCGATTGCCCGGCGAGTCGGCCTGCCCGTCGCGCTCAAAATCGCCTCGGCGGACGTGCCGCACAAGTCGGATGTGGGTGGGGTGGTTTGGATGTGGGAACGGAAACGGCAGTTGCCGCCGCCTTTACCAAAATGATGACGGATGTGAAACGGCCGTGCCGCAAGCCAAACTCGATGGCGTCCTCATCCAGCCGATGATCCCGACGGGCAGGAACTGATTGTGGGCGTGGTGCGCGACCCGCAGTTTGGCCCGGTGCTGATGTTTGGCTCCGGCGGGTGGAGGTGGAGGGACTGAAGGATGTCGCCTTTGCCCTGGCCCCGCTGGCGCTTGCGGAAGCAAAATCGCTGCTAAGCAGCACCTGGGCGGGGCGCAAGTTGGGTGGTTATCGGAACGTGGCGGCTGGGGATGAAACGGCCGTACTCCAAACCATCCTCCACCTCGGCCAACTCGCCGCCGACTCCCCCCAACTCGCCGAAATCGAAATCAATCCGCTGCGTGTGCTGCCTTCTGGTGCGCTGTCTCTTGATGTTCGGGCGCGGCTGGTTGAATAATTTATCCGCAGATTTCGCAGATTGGCGCAGATTTTTGATTCATTTACAGGGGGCGTGCCCTGTGCTAGAATATATATCATTAGTATATATCAGCGGGGTAGATGATGGAAACTGCGAAAATTTTTATGAACGGCCGTTCCCAAGCGATCCGTTTACCAAAAGCATATCGTTTTGAGGGCGGCAAAGTTTACATAAAGAAGATGGGCGATGTGGTGATGCTCATTCCGTATCATGCGCCGTGGCGGGTGATGGCGGACAGTTTGGAACTGTTCAGCGAAGACTTTATGTCAAGTCGAAAGCAGCCAGACGCGGAAGAACGAGAGGATTTGTTCACGTGAAGGTGATGCTGGACACCAATATTTGCATCTACCTGATCAAGCAAAAACCGGCTTCGGTTTTGACCCGCTTTGAGCAATATGTGTTGGGTGAGATTGGCATTTCTTCGATAACAGTGGCGGAGCTGCAATTTGGGGTGAGCAACAGTCAAAAGCAGCAGCAAAACCAAGAGGCACTCGATTTGTTTTTGGCACCGTTGGAGATTGTGGATTTTGACGTGCGGGCGGCGCAGGTTTACGGCCGTATCCGCACCCATCTCAAACAAAATGGCACCCCCATTGGCGCTTACGATATGCTCATTGCCGCCCACGCCCAAAGTTTGGACGTAACGCTTGTCACCAACAATCTCCGCGAATTTTCCCGCATCCCCAACCTGCTCCTGGAAAATTGGGCGGAATAATTTGGCCAATCCGCAGATTTCGCAGATTGGCGCAGATTTATTACACTCGTTATTCCTTAGGGAAAAATCACAAAAGACTGCAATTGCCAATTAGTTTATGTAGCAAAGATGCAGGTTGTTGCTGCTTGTTAGGGATGCTTCACTCCGTTCAGCATGACAACCCACACTTGTCATGCTGAGTGAAACGAAGCATCCCTACCAAGTTGAACGGAGTGTTCCATTTCACTTCGTTCTAATCAGAATATGCACAAAAGAATCTGCGAGCGCAAATTGCGCAAATCTGCGTTAATCTGTGGATGAGATTTTACTCAAGTAGGATGCCCGCGATGGAGACGAGGGAGTGGTCTTCATCATCGGCGGGGCAATGGTCGTAGGCGACCTGGACGCCTTCGGTGCCTTGCAGGTAGCGCAGCAGCAGGTAGATGGAGGAGAAGCCGCACACTTTGTTGCGGTCTTCTACGGCGGCAATCTGGTTGTAAAAGCTGGCGTCGTCGCCGCGAATGACCGCCTGGACGAGGTTGTGATCGGCCTGGCGCAGAGCGGTGCGGCGCGTTTCATCCATGATGTAGTCGTCGCCAAAGGCGGGGCCAACGTGGGCAAAGTCCACCGAGGCGACAATGAGTACATTTTTGTCGGCGGTGGCGGCTTGCAGGGTGGTTACGGCCGTTCCCAACAAATCATCCTGCGCGGGGTGGTGTCCGTTTAGCACAAAATGGTGAAACGACCCGCACAAAATCGGCACCATTGGCCGGGGGGGTACCCCAGCTTGCTGGTAAAGGTAATGCAGCCAGACGGCCGAAAGCTCAATTGAATGCTCGCGGCGATGGTGCAGTTCCTCGGCAAAGGCGGCTTCTTCGCCGATGGCGCTGGCCAGTTCATCCACCAGCGCCGTGTCCGTGGGCAAAACGCCGTACGGGGTGGCGTACGGCTGGCGGGTGAGGGTGAAGGTGCCCGCGCCGCCATTGTGGTCGGTGCCCAAAATGATGACGAGATCGGCTTCGAGAACGGCCGTTTGCGCCCGCCGCCACACTTTTGAGTACACTTTGCCCCCCCGCTGGTAATCGATGTGGGGCGAAATAATGGCCCGGCCCCGCCAGGGCTGCCAGCCATTGAGCTGATCGTTACGGCCGTAATCCTCCAGCATCATCGTCAGCTGGCGCGGATTGGCCGGGTAGCTCAGGTCGGCCAGGGCGGGGACGCGGAAGGGCTGGCTGTGGAAATCCTTTTTTTGTTGGGCCAGCGCCTGGCGGGCGCGTTCGTTATCGAACAGGCAGGCCGCGTCTAGCTGGGCCAGCGCCTGTTCGGTAATAGCAAAATCGAGCGGCTGGCCGATCTGTTGGCAAAAAGCGGCGTGAACTTCTTGCGGGGTATGATTGCCATCGCAAAAGAGGAGGAGCTGCGCCAGAGCGGGCGGCATCACGAGCTGTTCGCTGGACAGTTCTAGGGGGTCGCGCAGGTACCACATTTGTTCGCCCTGGTGGTACACTGGTTGGAAATCAAGCTGGCGCAGGCGGGGTTTTTCATCCAAAAGATTGCTCCTTCAAAATAATTTAACCGCAGAGAGCGCGGAGATCACAGAGAAAAAATGAAAGAAAACTCAGGGTTCTTTGCGCCCTTTGCGGTGAAAAATGCGATTTGTCAGCCTCGGATCGTTAATTTTTGATGGGCGTTGTTGGTTGGCCCATTGACTTTTTGCCGCTGCCAGAACAGTATGGGGAAATGGAAATAAAAATGCAAGGGTTCAAAGGGAAGATTAAGAAAGTTTATCCGCAGATTGCGCAGATTGCGCAGATTTTTTTGCTCTTGTTGTTAATCGGTTGTGGGGAAACGGCCGTTTCTACGCCCACACCCATTCAAAACACGCCAATTACCCAGGTTGTGGCCACGCCGACACTGGTGCCGACCGTAACGGCCGTTCCTAGCCCCACATCCCCGGTCACCCCCACGCCCCCGTTTGAAGGTTTGTCCTTGGGCGATCCGTACGCACCAGAGCTGGGCAACACGGGCTACGACGTGTGGCAATACGAATTGATCATGGCGCTGGACCCGGCTGTGGAAAATATCGAGGCGACGGTTCACATCAGCGGTGTGGTAACCGCCCCGGAGCAAGAAGCACTGTCGCTCGATTTTGTGGGGTTTACGGTGTCTGAGGTGCTGCTGGACAGACGCCCCGTGGCTTACACGCGGTTTGAAGATAAGTTGATCGTTCAGCCATCGCTGCCGTTTACCGAAGGCCAGACATTTACAATTAGCATTACCTATGCGGGGAATCCGGTGGAACGGAAGTCGCCCTACGTTGACTTTGCTGCCTCGGTGGGGATGAGTTTTGTAAACGGCCAGAGCATTTATGTGCTGTCTGAGCCAGACGGGTCGCGTTTTTGGTTCCCCAACAACGATCATCCGCGGGATAAAGCAACGTATCGCTTTGAAATTACGGTGCCTGCGGGGTTAACGGCCGTTGCCAACGGCCTCCTCATTGACCAGATTGATAATGAAACCAGCAGCACATTCTTCTGGGTTCATGATTTTCCCATGGCCTCTTACCTGGCCACCGTTGTGGTTGGGGAGTTTGAGCGGCAAGAAGCTGTATCGCCAGACGGGGTGCTTTTGCGGCATTATGTCAATGACGGAGCCCAGACTGAGTTTGCCGCCGCCACAGCCGACCTGGGCGAGGCAATTGATTGGATGAGCGATCAGTTTGGCCCCTATCCTTACGAGGCGTTTGGTTTTGTAACGGCCGATGTGTCTGGCGTCTCGCTAGAAACACAAACGATGGTGCTGCTGGCCAATAACATGATTGGGCAAACAACAGTGATCCATGAACTGGCTCACATGTGGTTTGGCGATTGGGTTAGCCTGGATTCCTGGCAGCAGATGTGGCGCAATGAGGGATTTGCCACCTACGTGCAGTTGATGTGGGAGAACCGGGACGATCCCGAAGATTTTGAGCTGGCCATGGAGGCAATTCAATCGGCGGTAGAAGGAAATGGCGATGCGTTCCCCTTGGGCGATCCACCCCCGGCCAAATTGTTTAGCTTTAACACCTATTTTGGTGGGGCGGTGTTTGTCCATGCGCTGCGCCAAGAGATGGGAGATGACGCTTTTTTCAATGGGCTGCGCACCTATTTTGCCACTTACGGCGGCGGCACCGCCAGCGACGCTGAATTTCAGATGATCATGGAAGATGCCGTTGGCCGCTCGCTTGAGGCGTTTTTTGTGGAATGGCTCCAGCACGCCAGGGAGCCATCTGAATAATGGAAAAAGCCACAGAGAAAGCGCATTTCTCTGTGGCTTAGCAAGGCAGTTTGTGGCGCGGCCGTTTTAAGACAGGGCAAATTCGCCGCCGGATAGTTGGTAAAGGTGCAGTTTTAAGGATTCGCGGGCGCGTTTGGCGCGCATTTTGGCGGCGCTCAGGTTAATGGACAACATTTCAGCAATTTCGGTATACGGCCGTTCCTCCACATCCCGCAGCGTTAAAATATCAAACTCGTCTGGGCGCAGTTGGGAAAACGCCATCGTTAATTGGCCTTGCAAATGCCGCTTTTGCCATTCGCGTTCAGTGGTTGTTGTCGATGGCAAATATTCCGCCACGGTTTGCATATCGGTCTCGGCCAACTGCGGGCGGCGCTTGCGGCGGCGAATTTCATTCTGGCAGGTGTTGATGGCAATGCGGTAAATCCAGGTCTTTAGCGAAGAACGACCTTCAAAACTGGCAAGGCTACGATAAACGCGCAAGAAAATCTCCTGAGTCATATCTTCAGCATCTTCAGAATTGCGTAAAAAACTGTAGCAAACGCGCCACACAACGTTCTGGTAACGGCGAAACAACTCTTCAACCGGGCGATCATCTTTGCTGCCTTGCTCCAGACAAAGCGCCACAAGCGCGTCATCTGAAATTTCCTCTAATGAAATAAGATCATTCAACATCTCTTAAAGCCCCTCACAATACATACTAAATCTAGAAAAAATACCAATCGTATTGACCTTGGTTTGGTTGCAATACGGGTCTAACCATTGATTTCTAGATTAATTTAGGGGACTCAAAAGCGACTAAACAGGTTCTAAAAAAGTTCTAAATAATTGTGACTTGTGGGGAACGCGCCAGAGTTTAAGGGGATTTATTCGATTTACTGAATCGATAGCCAATGCCGTATTCAGTAACGAGGTATTGCGGATTTTTGGGGTCTGGCTCTATTTTTTGGCGCAGGCGCGACATGTAAACATGAACATATTGCAGGCTGTCCTGGTAATCCCAGCCCCAAACATGCTCCAAAATTTGCTGGAAGGTAAGCACCAAACCGATGTTTTGCACCAAATACGCCAGCACACGGTACTCGGTTTTGGTTAGTTTGAGCGGCGTATTGTTTAGAGTGACTAAATGTTTCGTCAGATCAACAACCAGGTAGCCGTCATCAAATGCCAGACCTTTTTTGGCCGCTTGGTTGGGGGGAGCTTCTTGAACAGTTTGGCGCAGCGCAGCCCGGACGCGGGCCGCCAAAATTTTGGGGCTAAACGGTTTGGTGACGTAATCCACCGCCCCATGATCTAATCCGCGCACAATATCTTCTTCTTTGCCTAAAGAAGTAAGCATGATGATGGGTACGTCTGACAGTTGGCGAATCTGACGGCCGATTTCCCAGCCGGTTATGTGGGGCATCATCACATCTAGCAAAACCAGGTCTGGCTGGGTGGCGTAAAATTGCCGCAAACCGTCCTGTCCATTTTCGGCCGTGAATACCTGGGCCCCTTCCTGGCCCATCGTTTCTGACACAATATCCCGTACAAAAACGTCATCATCAATTACTAGAATTTTTTTTCCGCGAATCATTTTATTGACCGAATCTACTTATTACTTGCGCTCCCCAAAAGTTAGGCATGAGCAGCCGCAGGTAGTTGAATCGTGAATGTGCTGCCCTGGTTGAGCTGGCTGTCTACGCTGATTTGGCCCTGGTGAGCTTCAACGATTGTTTTGACAATAAATAGGCCAAGCCCGGAGCCTCTGACCGTGCTGGCTTCTGCTTCTTTGGTTCGATAATACAGGGTAAACAATCTATTTTGCTGTTCTTCTGACATGCCCGGCCCATTATCTTTGATTTGGATGATGATTTTATCTGCCAATTCTTGCGTTGTCAGGGTAATTTGCCCAGATTTAGGGATATATTTTATGGCATTGCCAATGAGATTGTAAAAGACCCGCAGCATTTTTTCTGAATCGGCCAGGACGGTGATGGGGTTGGGAGAGCGTTCATCTTGCACGGTGATGCTGCGCCGTTCTAGATGGAATTTGAAGGCAGTGATGGTTTCGCTAATGAGTTCGTTGATATTGCAGGGTGAGGGGTTCAGGATTAGCTTGCCTTGTTCAATCATGTCCAGATCGACGATGTCGTCGATGAGTTGGTTGAGGCGAGCGGACTGCTGGTGAATGACGTTGATGTAGCCCAGGGATTTGTCTGAATTGAGCGGAACGACGCCATCTAGCAGCATGTCTGAGTAGCCGTGAATGGCGCTGAGTGGGGTGCGTAAATCGTGGGCCGCCATGGTGAGAAAGAGCGATTTCATGCGGTTGAGCTTGATGAGTTCTTCGTTGGTGTCGGCCAATTTTTGCTGGGTCAGGCGCAGTTCGTTGCGATCCTGCACAAGCTCGTGGTGTAAACGGCCGTATTCCGTTGTATCTTCCACCAGCAGCAGCAAGCCACTTTGTTTAGTTTCTTGTTCCAAGGCGTATACAACAAAGCTGAGATAATTCATCGAGCCATCCGGCTGTTCCCGGTTGACGTGTTCCAGACGAAATTGGGCGACGTTGCCCGCCAACACATCATGCAGCGCCTCGGAAACGCCCACAAATTCCCACAAAACTTCGGCCAGCGGCTGGTTGATAATTTCGGCTTCGGCCAGCGGCTGGGCCGGGGCCATTTCAGCAAAGTTGGGGGAAACTTGCAGAATGGTAAGGTCTGGGCTGAGCTGCGCGTAGGCCATGAGGCGGTTGGCGTTGTAGGTTTTGGCGGCACATGCGGCCAAAATCATGGGGTCTACCTTGGGGGATGCTGGCATTATTGGGCCTCAATTTGCTGCGCCAGGCAGTCAAACGCCGCCGCAACGTTGCTGCCGCTTAGCGCGCTGGTGAGCAGAAAGGAAGCGGAAAATGTTTGGGCAGTGGCGGCCAGTTCATCAACGCTAATTTCTTGCTCGTCAACCAGGTCGGCTTTGTTACCAATAAAAACGAGAACGGCCGTTTCATGAACGGCACGTAGCTGGCTGGCGTAATATTCCAGCGGAGCCAGCGTCTCCTGGCGGCTCAGATCACACACTACCAGCGCTCCGGCGGCTCCGCGCAAATAGCTGGACCCTGCCTTGCTAAAATCATCACCGCCCGCCAGGTCCCAAATCAGCAAATTCAAGAGATGCTCATCACGGGTGAACGACTTTCGGGAGATTTTTACCCCGATGGTGCTGAGATATTTGTCGTCGAAGCGGCCCTCCACAAAGCGGCGGATCAGGCTGGTTTTACCTACTGCAAAGTCGCCTAACAAACAAACTTTTTTCTGTAGTGTACGCATAATCGTTGTGCTTTACTCCCCGGTTGTGGCCGCTTCAGAGAGGGGAATGCCGTTAATGGCCAGCCAGCGAATGCCAACCCAGCCTTGTTGGGTCGCGCCGTCGCTGTCTTCCCAGGTAATCTCTGCCCAGCCATCAATTTGGGAGAGGATGGATACGGCCGTATCAGCCGGCAAGGCAACCCCCGTGGGCGCATCCAAATCGGGCACCGCCCGCACCCAAACATTCCCGACAGAAACAGGGGAAGGCGGCGGAGACGGTGTGCTGCTAGGCTCCGCTGTTGGGGTGAATGTGGCCGTTGCGGTAGGCGTGTGGGTGCTGGTTGGCGTACTGGTGGGCGTGTGGGTGGCCGTTGGCTGGGGCGTAAATGTTGCCGTCGCTGTGGGGGCTAAAGTTGTTGTTGGGGCCAGCGTCGCCGTAAACGTTGGTGCAGGCGTTGGCGTTTGGGTTGCGCCAAAAGCCAGCGGCCACAGAGCAATGGTAAACTGCAAATAAAAACAGGCAAAAGCCAAAAGAAGCACCAAAGCGCCAATGCCGCCAGCCATCAGCCAACGCTGATTCCGGGGCATAGCTGCTGGTTCAGACGCTTCGGGAACGGCCGCTTGCTGGGTAAAAGTAGCCAGCTTGGGCGCTATCTCTGGCAGCGCCGCCGGGTCTCCCACATAATCCCGCAGCGACTCCTTATGGTTAATGTGCAGCTCCGAGACAAACCTTTGTAAGTTTGCATGGAACCCCGTCGATTCAATCCCTTTGATAACGGCCGCTGCATACACATACTGGCCACTCTGAATAATAATCCGCTCATCCCCAAACTCAATTTCCCGCAGCTCCTGGTCATCGTCCCCATCGCCAAAAGAATCTCTGGCAAAATCACGAATGGCCGTTAGCATCCCGCCAATGAGGTCAGAATCGTCATTTTCTTCGCTGGTTTGGCCATGATGGGCTAAAAGCAGCCCCGATTCATGCTGGATGAGAAAAATCTCTTCAATAGAAAAGCCAAACGATTCCCGCAAGGCCAGTTCAGAAGCCGAAACGCCGCGTAACCGCGCCCCCACCTGCCGCAAGACTCCCCTGATGTTAAATGTTGATCGTAAGCGAGCGTCAATATTGCGCTGAAACTCGCGCAAAAATTCCGTGACGGCGCGCATGACCGTTTCCAAAATAATGGGGTACAGCACCTCAACCATTTCTTTGCGTGAATCACGAATCTGTACCCGAATGGCATCGCTCATGATCGGGCCAAGCGCTTCGGCCAGCTCATCTCGCTTTTCGCGGATGGTGTTGGCGATGATGAAGCCCATCTGTTGGATAAGTTTGGGAACCAACGCCTGGGACTCGGCATGCTGCTGCTCTTGCAGTCTGGTTAATTCGGCCCGCAGGGTGGCAGCGTATTCTTGCTGCTGCTGGTTTGTTTGCTTCAGCGCATCAATTTCTGCCTGGAGGGCTTGCACCTGGGCCGCAAACGCATCAGACTGTGCTAAGGTCTGTGACTGCAAAGCTTCAGTTTCTTGTTCTAGCTGGTGGATACGTTCCCGCTCTTCATCGAGCAGAATGGCACGAAGCGTGTCTAACTGAGGATCGCTGCCCGGTGCTGGCGAAGAAGCGGTAGCAGAGCTTTTGGCCTCAATAGGATCAGTCATTATTCAAACAGGCGTTTATGTTACTACTCAGATGAGGGGCTGTCGCTGGCTGAAGTATCATCGTCTTGCAGCTGTTGGCCTAGCGTCATTAAGAGCTGCCCCAGGTCTTTGCGTGGCGTCAATTTGTTGTCGAGCCAGCTGCTTACGGTTAGCAGTTCCTGGCGCAAATCATCATCGCGCTGGCGGGATTCATTTTGCGTACGGCGAATTTGCTCAATTAAGTTGCTGCGCAGGTTTTCTAGCTCCTGGGTAAAGGTTGCTTGAATATCTTCCAATTGACGTTTGGTTTCGGCGCGAAGCTGGTTGATGCGGTCTTCTAAGGCCTGGTGGTTGGTTTGAGCCAGATTGGCCTGGCTGTTTAGCTGCTTTTTGAGTCCTTCTTCTGTGGCGGCGGTAGCTTCTCGTTGCGCTGCGCTTTGTTTGTTGAGGGCGTCTGTGAAGGTGCGGTGCAGCGTTTGAAGATTGTCTTCAAGCTGGTTTAGCCGGTCGTCGGTGGCGCGTGCCTGGTTGCCAAAAAGGATTTCGCGGAGGTTTTCTAGTTCTCCGCTGTTTTTAGGTTGGTTTGATTCTGCCATTGTTTCACTTTTTTGAGGAGATGCTGCCTTTTTTGCCATAATGGATCAGGACTCCATTTTTACAATTGCAAACATACGGGTAAGAGATGTAGGCATTATAAAGGGTTTTTGGTACCTGTACAATTATTCATCAAGCTCCAGGATTGGTTGTTCCCAGCCAGGATTTTTAACTTTTACGGCCGTTTCCGTCAAAACCGTGTTGGGAATAATGAGCCGTTCGCTCCCCATACGGAGTTCTGCATTGAGCGTGCCAACCGCTTCCAAAGTGCCAATTTCCCCATCAATCACCAGATGATCACCCATTTCAAACTGCTCGCGGGCGTAATAGCCCGCCAACACATTGCGGGTTACATCCCGACCGCCCAGCCCAAAGGCCAGCGCCAGCCCGGCCACAGCCAGGGTTATCACATTGGTAAAGATGGTGGCCATGATGTTGGCATCGATGCCTAACTGCTCCAGCACCACAATCACAATCATGACGATGAGCAAGATGTTGACCCCTTGCCCAACTTCTTGGTGAAAATCGACCCCCATACTGCTCATGGCAGCTTGCGCCGCTTTGCCCAAAAACTGGGCCAGCAGGATGCCAGCCGTTAGCGTGGCCAGCGCCGCCAATAAGCGAGGCAAAAAGGCGATGAGGCCGCGCAAGGGTTCTACCGCAGCGTTTAGCCCCAGGCTTTCCAGGGCAATCAGGATGAAGTTAAGAAAAATAATCCAGAACAGCAGCAGGCCAACAAGCTGGGTGCCGCTGCGATTAATTTGCGCTTTTTCTAGCCCGGCTTTGATGCCGGTGCGTTCTAGCAGGTTTTCCAGGTGCAGTTTTTGGCCCAGGCGCTGCACGAGGTTAGCGATTATTTTTGCTAAAAGCCAGCCAGCCAGCAGGATGATAAGGGCGGTTACCAGGCGGGGAATATAATTGATGGCGCTGGCGACCATGTTACCGAACGCATTTTGGATTACTGAAAAATCAATCATTTTTATGACCTTTCCTCCTGTGTCTGCGAGTGTGATTGTTGTTAGACAGCAACGGCCGTAACAAACTAACGGCCACGCTGCTAAACCCTTGTGTGCCCATCTGGATCATGTTTTTGGTTAGCGTTGTGCGGTGAATTTGGTGTACCAGCTGGCGGCGTATTTGGCTGGCTCGCTCTGGCTTGAGTTTGGGCAGTTTGGGAACGGCCGTGTGGCTTGCCTGCTCCTCCCACAACGCATCTACTATCTCTAAACTGGCGTCATCTTCTGCCAGATGAGCCAAAACAGCCTCATGCTGGGCCTCATCCAGCTCCCCCGCTACAAACTTGCGCAGTAATGCTTTAGAAAATGGTCTGGCATCGTTACTCATGGTTCACCTGCCACTCAATTGCCTGCTTGCTGGTTGTTTTCTTCTTAATTTGTTATCTGGTAAAATGCTCACACACAATATTGACCCCAACACGCCAAACAAGTCACATGCACATCTACTCACCGTTTTTCTGTGACTTAT
The DNA here is from genome assembly GCA_020634495.1 of Ardenticatenaceae bacterium. The sequence continues at coordinate 22,645 of JACKBR010000049.1, forward strand.
CCTTGATCTGTGTGTCTTAATTCATAACCAATTCAACAGGACTTGCACAATTGCATAAAAGTGAGAACAGGTTTTTTTGAAAACCCTGGTTGATTTGCGCAAGCCTCAATCAATTTAGGTGTAATTTAGGAGGAAATAATGAATATTTGGGTTGGAATTATCATCGGCTTAATTTTAGGCTGGGTCATTGAATGGGTGATCGATTGGCGCTTTTGGCGGCGTGAAGAGACGGGGGCTACGGCCGTTCGTTCAATGGACCTCGATTTGCAGGGCAAAATTTCCGCTTTGGAAACAGAAAAAGAGTCCCTGGCGCTGCGCTTGCAGGAACTGCTCAACAAAGAGCCTGAGGTCGTCTTCAAAGAAGTGGTAAAAGAAGTAATGGTGGAGCGGGATCGTCTGCAAAAAATTCACGGTATTGGGGACGTGTTTGCCCGTCGCTTTAACGATGCGGGCATTTACTCATTTGGCCAGCTGGCCAGCCTGACCCCAGAACAGGCCCGCGAGATTATTAACCCGGAAGAGTGGCAGGCCATCGAACCCACGCAGTGGATTGCGGAAGCAAAACAGCTTGCCGAGCAAAGCGCCCAGGCGTAGGCAGAGGAAAAAGAGATGATTCATCATAGAGAAAAAAGCGAAGTGCGGCGCTTTGATATTTTCAAATTGATTGTTCTGCTGATTCTGATTGCCCTGCTGCTTTGGTTTTGGCTTTCGCCACCTGCGTTTGTGCAGGGGCCAGATGATGCGGCGGGGGATACGGCCGTTGCCAGCCAACCAAGCACCGCCGCCGACACAGAACCAGAATCCAGCAGTGAAGAGGCCACCGATGAAACAATGCCCGCCATCGACCCGCCTGTGCTGGAAGCCCCCACATTGACGGATGGGCTGGAAGCAGGCAGCGTAACCCTGACCGGCAGCGGCACGCCAGGTTCTACCGTGCGCGTGGTTGTTGATGGTCAAGAGGTGGGCCTGGCAGATGTGGCTGCCAACGGCCGTTGGTCATTTGACCTCGATCTGGCAGACGGTTCCCACACGCTCTCGCTAGACGCGCTAGATGCCGAGGGTGCCGTAGCCACCACTGTGGATTTTCCTGCCTTTGCGGTGACAACCCCAATAGCTCCTTTAGACATTCCTACGCTCGACTTTCCCCAAGAGAACCTGATTGCGGGCGCAGTTAGCCTGAACGGCACCGGCACGCCGGGCAGCCGGGTGGGCATTGTCATTGACAACGAGCTGGTGGGCATGGCCGATGTGGGTGAAGATGGCACATGGACCTTTGCCACTGAGTTGGGCGTGGGCGACCACGGGCTGCACGTGCAGGCCATCGATGCTGCTGGCGACGTGGCGGGCGAATCTGAGGGCTATGGCGTTTCCGTAAGCGAACTTGTTCAGCCAGGATTTGATCAAACTGGGTATGAATTTACCCCCGGCGTTGTTGATTTTTCTGGCGTGGGCACGCCGGGCAGCACGGTTGAGCTGCTGGCTAATGGCGAGGTGGTTGGTACGGCCGTTGTGGGGCCAGATGGCACCTGGGCTATGCCCGCCTCCCTGGAGGCTGGCGACTACGACCTGAGCCTGCGCATGTTGGCCGCCGACGGCAGTTTGCTGGCGGAATCTGCCAGCGTGAGCGGCACAATTGCTGCGGCGGAAGATGCGGAAACGGCCGAATTCACAGCGCCCACGTTCGACATGCCAGCCGCCGACCTGACTGGTGGGGAAATTACCCTGACGGGCAGCGGCACGCCTGGTTCTGAGATTGAAATTGTGGTGAATGGCGAGGTGGTTGGTACGGCCGTTGTCAACGAAGACGGCGTCTGGAGCTTCCCCACCACGTTGCCAGAAGGTGAGTATGAACTGGCTTTGCGCACGGTGGATGCGGCGGGAACGGCCGTTGAAACCGAACCGGTGAACTTTTCCCTGGCGGCCGCGGCAGACGACGGTGCCGGAGACGACAGCGGCGCAGATGACAGCGCCGCCGATGCCTCAGCAACCTTGCCCGCCGACTACTGCAACAATGCAGAGCCGGGCATTGATCAGGGTGATACCTACATTGTGGGTGTGTGTGAATGGCTCACCAGAATCGCCAATCGCCTGGGCATTGATTATTCTGCGCTGATTGGCGTGAATCCCCAAATAGAAAACCCCAACCTGATTTATCCTGGCCAGGTCATTAATTTGCCGCCGCGATAACGTAGACCCCCACAAAACGGTGCGCCTGAAGCGATGAACATTCATTGTAAAAAGCGCGCAAAAAAAGCTGGTCACCCATTCTTTTGCAGCGGTGACCAGCTTTTTTTATTTTGTCTTTGGGGGGCAGCTTAATCGTTGAGTGTAAGAGGGGCGTTGCTATCTAACGAGTTGTCTGTTGGGAAAAGAATTCGGGAGGCAACAAGCATATCCTTCTCAGCATCACTTAAATCGGGATATTGCAGCATCACGTCGATGGTGCTTCTAAGCAGCGGGGAGAGGCGGGGCGTTAAATAGTCTAACGTTGCAGAGGCCACAACTTTAGCATCTGGTAGGGGGAGCATTGCCTTCTTAGACACAAAATTGATTAGGTCTTCCATTTCAAGTACCTCCAGCAGCCTTCTTTGGGCTAATTCAAAAACAGGCTAAACGATAATTCTGAATGGATGAATGGCTATAACTGCTTGAAAATCAAATTCCTAGTGAAAGCGCCAAAGTTTTTTGAAAGACCAAGCAACTCTTTGTACGCTTTCATTCCTCTGGCGACGCTCGTTATAAAGACCCTATGATTTGTGAATGGTCACATTTTGTTGATCAGGGGCAGGCTGGGTTGAAGCCGAGTGGGCCAAGTACAGTTTCCCAAAACGGCCGTAATCCCCCACAATATAGCAACTGCCCTTGATTATAGCTGTCCAAAAAGAAGATGGTCCCGACGCACACCACGCAGGCCAACACCAGCAGGCAGCCACAGCCAATAAGAATGCGGTTGCGGTTAGCGGAAACGGCCGTTTCCGGTTCCTCAAACTCGTCAAAGGTAGGCGGCGCTGGCGGCGGGGTAACCTCTGGCAGGCTGCCTGGCTGGGCGTAGACCGGAACTGGCTCTGGTGGCAATGCTGGGGTAGCCACATCATCATCTGGCGAGTAAATGATCTCAGAAGCCATACCGGCGGCCCAGTAACGCAGTTGGACCGTATCGCCAAAGGCAACGGTGTCGCCATGATTTAGAGTCATTGGCTGGTTCAGGCGAACGCCGTTGACAAAGCTGCCGTTGGTGCTGCCTAAATCTTCCAGCACATAGCCATCCCCTTGTGGCGTAATTTGGGCGTGGCGGCGGGAGATTTCTGCATCGTTGATGACAATGCCATTGTTGGCGGAACGGCCGATTGTTTGGGGAGCGCTGCCTAAAGTGAAGATATGGCCCGGGTCTGGCCCCTGTTCTATTACAAGCCGCGCCGCAAATTCGGCCGCTGGATTGCCATCCATAACAAACTCCTCAAGATCACCAATTAAAAGATGGCGGAGTATAAAAATAAAGGGAGGGGTTTGTCAATGCAATTTTTTGGCGTATCCTTTGCATATGACACTTATTTTGCATATTACAACAGAGAAAGATTGGCAAACGGCCGTAACCAACGGAGAATACCGCGCTGATTCATTGGCAAGCGAAGGCTTTATCCACTGCTCAACCATTGCTCAGGTGCTTATGCCTGCCAACCAGATGTTTGCCGGGCAAACCGATCTCATTTTGCTCACCATCGACCCCGCCAAACTCACTGCAAAGCTGGTTTATGAAGATTGCTACGAAAGCGGCCACCAATTTCCCCACATTTACGGGCCGCTCAACCTGGATGCCGTCACCGGTTTTGTTGAATTTCCACCCAATCCAGACGGCACCTTTTCCCTTCCAAAAGAACTAAAGTAGCCGCGGTTTCTTACCGCGTTGAAAAAACGAACCGCAAAGACGCATGCAATCCTGGATTGCCGGGCGCAGAGTTTAAAAGATTGCCAGAGAAAAACCTCTGCGGTCTCCGCGCCTTTGCGGTGAAATCACCTTTTTCAGTAGAATCATCATGTTAATCTGCGTAATCTGTTGATGAAAAGGATAGAAATCGAAAACTGCTATGGCTATAGACACCTCCCCAAATGTTCGTAATCTGGTTTTGTATGAAATTTATGTGCGCAATCATGGCCCCAACGGCACCTTTGCCGACGTGACGAAAGATTTACCTCGCATTCGGGCAATGGGTGTGGATGTTATCTGGTTTATGCCCATCCATCCCATTGGCAAGCTAAATAAAAAGGGGGAGCTGGGCTGCCCCTATTCCATTCAGGATTATTTTGAGGTGAACCCGGAATATGGCACCAAGCGGGAGTTTGAGCTGCTGGTGCAGTACGCCCAGGCGCTGGGGCTAAAGGTGATGATCGATGTGGTGTACAACCACACGGCCCACGATGCCGTGACGGTGCAAACCCACCCGGAATGGTACCATCGCGATGAAAACGGCCGTCCCCAAACCACCGTGCCAGAATGGAGCGACATCATCGATCTGGTGTATGACGACCCGGCAATGTGGGATTACCTGATTGAAGCGTTGAAAATGTGGGTGAAGCTGGGGGTGGACGGCTTTCGCTGCGATGTGGCTTCTGTGGTGCCGCTGGCTTTTTGGCAGCGTGCCCGCCGTGAAGTGGCCGCCATCAAGCCCAACGTGCTTTGGCTGGCGGAGAGCGTACACACGGGCTTTGTCCTCGACCGACGAGCGCATGGGTTAGTCGCTCATTCTGATGGCGAAATTCATGAAGCGTTTGATTTGTCTTACGATTACGACATCTGGCCTTTGTGGGAGCGAGCGGTTGAAGAGGCAACGGCCGTTCCCCACTACCTCACCGCCCTCTGGTACCAAAAAGGGGTTTATCCCGCCCACACCATCAAAATGCGCTGCGTGGAAAACCACGACCAGCGGCGCATCATGCAGCGTGCTCCCAGCCGGGCGCAGGCGCTGGCCTGGACTGCATTTCAGGCGTTCAACGAGGGCGCGTTCCTCATTTACGCTGGCCAGGAATCTGAGGAAACGCACACGCCCGATCTGTTCGACATCGACAAGATTCGCTGGGGGAGCTACGAGCTGCAATCTTACCTGACCCGGCTGTGCCAGTTGAAGAAGGATGCGGTGATGGTAAACGGCCGTTTCACGTTGCTCCTGGCGGAACCGGCAATCAGTGCACTGTGGCAGGCGGAGGATGCGGGCTTGTTCGGCGTCTTCAACGTGTCTGGCGTGGTGGATGTGCAGCCGGTGCCGCTGCCCGATGGGGAATACGTGGATCTGTTGAGCGAAACGGCCGTAACCGTGCGTGATGGCGAAATGGCGGTGCCGGATACGGCCGTCATCCTCCGCTTTCCCGGCGTGCTGGCTGATGTCGGCCCGAAAATCTGGCTCTAGACAACGCAAAAAATTAATACGAAGTGACAAAGAAAACGAGGAACAAAGAAAAATGGTCTTTGTTCCTTTTCGCCTTTGTTTCTTTGTATAAGTAAATGACCCTGCCCGACTTCCCACCAACTTGAGATTATGTTAAAATGACCGACAACGTTATGTATATTTGCTGTGGGAAAGAAGTATGACAACAAAGGCAGAATTTTTACAGCAGCACCTCATATTCCAACACCTGGCAGAGGAGCATATTGAAGCCCTGGCCAAAATTACGGATGAAGTGCAGTACGAAAATGGGGCGATGGTTGCCTTTCAGGGAGACGTCGCGGATAGTTTGTACATTGTAAAAAGCGGCCGTTTGTACGCCGAGACCCGCCAAAACGACATCCAAAACAACTCCTATGTCGTTGAAAGCGAAGATTATCTGGCCAACCATGCCTTTCGGGACGATTGGTTGTTTGTGCCCAATGTGCATCCGGCCAATGTCAAAGCCAAATCCCACCAGGGCAGCCCGGCAACCGTTTTAATCATTAAAGGAATCAATTTTGTTCGCTTCCTGCTCAAATATCCAGATGCCCTGCCGCTGTTAGAAACCGAAGAAGAGGAAGTGAATGATGAATGGGTTGTGTCTGGCGGTCTGTCGCCATTTGCCTATGCTGAAGCCCAAAAGCTATTTTCCAAAGCAAAACGCCGCCGAACCGTCATTAGCATCTTGCCAGATGAATTGGTGGAATACAACGCCCGGCGCAGCCGCCTCTACCTGCTAGTCCAGCTCCTCTTTCCCGTTATAGCCCTGATCTCTATTCCCGCATTGCTGTACTCCTTTTTTATTTCGCAGCCAGCCGAAAACTTTATTTACCGGCTGCGCTTTGGCGTGCCAATCACCTTTGCCGTTATTTTGGTGCTGATCATCCTTTTCCAAATTTTGGATTGGTCGAATGATTATTTTGTCATTACCAACAAACGGGTGGTGCACCGAGAGTTTGACCTGCGCACCTTTCGAGTTGACATAAAAACCGCACGGATTGATCAGGTACAGAGTGTGGAAATTGCCAAGCCAACATTTATTACCAACTTGCTAAACTTTGGCACGGCCCGCATTACCACGGCCTCCGCTTTTGGCACAATTTTCTTTGACAATATTGATAACCCAATCGAAGTCAAGGAAACGCTGGATCGCCAAAGTCGGCTGGTAAAATCGCTGGATGCCAGCCGCGAGCAGTCGCTGCTGCGCGAGACATTTACCCAACATTTTGCTGTACAGCCGCAGTATGAAGCCATTGGGGATAAGGCCGCCACGTTACCGCCTGTTAAACCAGTCCGTCGGGACAATCTGCTCCAGCGGTTCCAGCGGCGTTATTATTGGCGGGTGGAAGAAGAAAACGCGATTATTTACCGCAAACATTTTATTGTGATGATCATTGAGTCGATTATTCCCATTGGGCTGGCTTTATTGGGCGTGTTGGTTATCTATTTGTTGATTCGCTATTTTGAGTTCACCTTCCGTCAACTGCTGCCCGAGATTATTTTTGCTTACTCGCTGGATATTTTGTGGCTGATTTGGCGCATCGAGGATTGGCGCAACGATATGTTCCAGCTCACTGACCGGCTGATTGTGGATATTGATAGACGGCCGTTTGGTTTTGGTGAAAGTCGTAAGCAAGCCTTACTCAGCAACATCCAAAACGTCAACGCCTATACGCCAGGTCTGATCCACACCATTTTTAACTACGGCAACGTGGAAATTGAAACTGCCGGAGCGGAAAGCAATCTCGTTTTTGAAGATATTCCCTACCCCAGCGTCATCCAAAGCGACATCTTTGCCCAGTTAGAAAACATGCTGGACGATCAGCGCCGCCGCCAGCGCAGCTCGCGCCACAAGGAATATGCCCTGCTGCTAGATGTTTACAAGCAAACAATGGAACAAGACCGCATTCCTGACCGTACGCCAGGCGAAGTGCCCCCGCTATAAGTTTGCCTGTAAGCGAGTTTGCCAGTAGGCAGGTTTTGTTTACCGTCCACTTGCCACTTGCCACTTGCCACTTGCCCACTCCTCTATTCCGCAGATAATAAGCACATGACTGAATTGCAAATTGTTACCCTGCCCGATGAGGTGCTGCGTAAAAAAGCCCGACCCGTCACCAAATTTGACGACGGTCTGCAAACCCTTATCGACGATATGATTGAAACGATGCGCGCCGCCAACGGCGTCGGGCTGGCTGCTCCCCAAATTGGCCAGTCCATGCAGCTTGCCGTTATCGAAACGCTGCCAAGAGCCGACGAAAATGGCGAAGACATTCCTGACTCCCGTGAATTATTCGTCATTGTGAATCCTCGCATTGTCTGGGAATCGCGGGAGGTGATTGATGGCATTGAGGGCTGTCTTTCGATACCAGGTTATGTGGGCGAAGTGGAGCGAGCCTTTGCCGTGCGCGTTCGCGCTCAAGACCGTCGGGGCAAACCGCTCAAGCTGCGCCTGAAAGGGTGGGATGCACGCATCTTCCAGCATGAGATTGACCATTTGAACGGCGTGCTCTACATCGACAAGCTCACCGACCGCGAAAACTTCTGGACCGACGAGGAGTATTACAACATGCGGCAGGCGGAGCTGGAAGCGGAAGAAGAAGCAAGTGTGGAAGGGGAAACGGCCGTAACTGAAAACAGAGATTAGAGATTGGAGATTAGAGACTAAATCACTCTCCAATCTCCAGTCTCCCCAAAGGAAATTCCATGTCGCTAACCCTCGCCGATGTTGAAAAAATCGCCCATCTGGCTCGCCTAGAACTGACCGAAGCGGAAAAAAAGCAGTACCTGGAGCAGCTTTCCGCCATTTTGCATTACGCCGAGCGGCTCAACGAGCTAGACCTGACGGATATTCCCCCCACTTCCCACGCCATTGCCCAACAAAATATTATGCGCCCCGACGTCGCTGAACCATCGTTGCCGATGGATGACCTCCTCTTCAACGCCCCGCAGCAAAAAGAAAACCAGTTTGTGGTTCAGGCTGTGTTAGATGACGGAGGCAGTGCGTAATTGTTCTAACTTTTATCCGCAGATTACACAGATTTTGCAGATTAAAAATCTGGTTAATTTGCGAAATCTTTGATTTTCTTTCCTATGGATATTTCAAAACTTTCTCTAATTGAACTCCGGGCTGCGCTGCGGCGTGGCGAGATTAGCAGCGTGGCGGCCACCGAGGCGATGCTGGATCGCATTGTGGACGTGGACAACGACCTGCAAAGCTACCTCACCCTCACCGATGAGCTGGCGCTGGAGCAGGCCCAAGCCGCCGATGCACGGCTGGCTCAGGGCGAAAGTACGCCACTGCTGGGCGTGCCGGTGGCCGTCAAGGACATCATCTGCACCGAGGGCGTGCCGACGACGGCAGGCAGCAAAAATCCTGGAAGGTTTTGTGCCGCCACGTATGATGCGTTTGTGGTGCAAAAGCTCAAAGGCCGCTGGAGCCGTGATCCTGGGCAAAACCAACACCGATGAATTCGCCCATGGGCTCCTCCACCGAAAACTTCGGCTTACTTCACGACGCGCAATCCGTGGGACCACGAGCGTGTGCCGGGCAGCAGCAGCAGCGGCAGCGCGGCGGCGGTGGCGGCGGGTCTGGCTTTACGCCGCGCTGGGTACAGACACGGGCGGCAGCGTGCGCCAGCCAGCGTCGTTTTGTGGCATCGCCAGGGGTTGCGACCGACATACAGCCGCATATCTCCCGCTGGGGTGTCGTTGCTTTTTGCCTCTACGCTGGACCAGGTGGGCACATTCGGCCGTACCGTCGCCGACACCACTGCCCTCTTCCAGGCCATCGCCGGGCACGATCCGAATGACAGCACTCGCTCGACGTGCCCGTGCCCGATTTTGAAGCGGCGCTGACGGGTGACATCAAAGGGCTGCGCGTGGGCGTGCCAAAGAAATATTTTATTGAGGATTGATGCGGAGGTGGAAACGGCCGTGCGCACCGCCATCGCCAAACTGGCAGAACTCGGGTGCGGAAATTGTAGAAATCAGCCTGCCGCACACCAGCTACGCCCTGCCCGTCTACTACCTCATCGCCCCGCCGAAGCCAGCGCCAACCTGGCCCGCTACGACGGCATCCGCTTTGGCCCGCGCGTCGTGAGGCAGCGACGCGATCGACAGCGTCAAAAAAGACCCGCGCGCCCTGTTTGGCCCGGAGGTGAAGCGGCGCATCATGCTGGGCACCTACGCCCTCAGCGCGGGCTACTATGATGAATATTACGGCCGTGCCCTCAAAGTGCGCACGCTGCTCAAGCAAGATTTCCTCAACGCCTTCCAGCAGGTGGACGTGATTGCCACACCCACCTCACCCACCACCGCCTTCAAAATTCGGCGAAAACGTGGACGATCCGCTGGCGATGTACCTGCAAGACATCTTTACTCTGTCCGTCAACCTCAGCGCCAGCTGCGGTCTCTCCGTCCCCTGCGGCTTTGATAGCAAAGGTCTGCCCATCGGCCTCCAGCTCATAGGCAATGCCCTGCAAGAAGCCACCATCCTGAACGCTGCTTTTTCCTACGAGCAGGCAGCCAAATGGCACGAACAGTTGCCGATTCATGGTAAACTATGAAAGAACTGTCAGCGTCTGAGCGTTCACAAATAGTTGAAGCAATCATGGCTATGGGTGAAGGTATCCGTTGGAGGGCCGATAGCGCCGAACGACATTTGCGAAAACGGATTGCTCGTGGTCACTTGCCCACAACCGCCACGATGGAAGATTACGAGCGTGTGATTTATTCTGTTCTGCAAGATGAATCCGCTCAGGTTTTTCGCTACTGGTACAATCGCAAACCTTACTTAGCCTTGGTAACGGCCGTTCAATCTAGACAATGGTTGGTAATGTTTTCTTATGATGGCGTGATGGAAACTGCTTTTATTATTGAACGCCCAAAGCAATATTTGAACAAACCTGGATTTGAAGAAATCGGGTCTTTGAGCGAGGTTCAACATGAGTTATAAGACATTATTAGCTGCTTATGAAGCAGATGTTCAATTTCCTGAAGCAAATGGGATGGAGCAGTTAGACATGCTGATGACTCGTAGTGAAATTGCCAAACACGAGCCACATTTATCTGATGAAGAACGGCAGCGTTTGTTGCAAGCAGACAAATTACTGCGGCAGCAGGCCCATTTGTTTTATAACGCTATCAAAGATATTGCAGATTTAGCAAGCTGGCGGCGTGATGAAGATGTCCCCGCGACACATTGGTGGTGGTATCTTGATGTCATTACGCAAATGCAGCAGCAGACCCAAGCTCCTGAATCGAACCAAGTTTATATAAGCCCATAAATTAACGAACAACATCCCCAAACAACGGAGACACAATGAAAATCATCATCCCCCTCGCTGGTTTTGGCACCCGGATGCGGCCGCACACCTGGAGCCGCGCCAAGCCGCTGCTGAACGTGGCGGGCAACACCATCATTGGTCATTTGCTGAATTTAATGGCGGAAATCACCACGGAAGAGGTGATTTTTGTGGTGGGCTACAAGGGTGACGAGATTGAAGCGTGGATTCGCGAATATTATCCGCATCTGAACGCCCATTTCGTGATTCAGGAAGAAGCGCTGGGGCAGGCGCACGCCATCTGGATGTGCCGTGATTTTTTGGATGAGGGCGAGGTGCTGGTGGCTTTTGGCGACGGCATTGTGGATGCGAAGTATACGGAGATTGCCGAGCCGGGTGTGAATGGCGTGATTTTGGTACAGGAGATGGAAGATCCGCGTACCTTTGGCGTGGCGGTGACGGATGAAAATGACGTGGTGCATGATTTTATCGAGAAGCCAGCTGGCTTTGAGCATAAGCAGGTGCTGGCGGGAATTTACTGGTTTAAGAACGGCCGTTCCCTCCGCAGCGCCATCCAAACCATCATCGAACAGGATCGACGCACCAAGGGCGAGTTTTATCTGGTGGATGCCTACAAGGTGCTGCTAGAGCAGGGTGC
>JACKBR010000005.1 GCA_020634495.1 Ardenticatenaceae bacterium
ACATTACCTGGAGCTGGCAGGCACCAGCGACAAGCCTGAGTCATCTTACCGTATCGCCGCCGGGCCGGATGAGCTGTTTAGCAGCCGTCCAGCCGCCATTGGCCTGACGCTGGCCGCTGGAGCGCTGTGCAACGACGCTTCCTTTCAGCCAGATGCCGAAACGGGCCGCTACAGCTTTTTGGGCGATCCCACGGAAGGGGCGCTGCTGGTGGCGGCCCAGCAGGCGGGTTTGGACAAAATTGAGATTGAGTCGCTCTTGCCGCGTGTGAATGAACGGCCGTTTGATTCTGAGCGCAAGCGGATGACAACGGTGCATAAGTTAGACGTCGAGCCGGAGAATTTGCCAACGGCCGTACGTGCCCTGGTTGGCTCAGAAAAACCGTATCTGGCCTTTACCAAAGGGGCGGTGGATGGCCTGCTGGACATTTGCGACCGCGTCTGGGATGGCGATGGGCCGGTGCCGCTGGATGAAACCTGGCGCACGCGCATTGAGGTGGCCAACAATGAGATGGCCCAAAACGGGATGCGGGTGCTGGGGCTGGCGCTGCGTCGGTTGCAAGCGCCCGACGAGCCGCTGGAAGAAAATCTCATCCTGATTGGGCTGGTGGGGATGATTGACCCACCGCGCCCAGAAGTAAAAGCAGCCGTGGCCACCTGCAAAACCGCCGGGGTGCGCCCCATCATGATCACTGGGGACCACCCCCTGACCGCTCGCTTCATCGCCCACGATTTAGGTATCTCGGAAAACGGCCGTGTAAAAACCGGCCAAAATCTGGACCAGATGAGCCAGGAAGAGCTGGATGAAGCCGTCCGAGACGTGTCGATTTACGCCCGCGTTTCGCCAGAACACAAGCTGCGCATAGTTGACGCCCTCCAGCGGCAGGGCAACATTGTGGGCATGACCGGCGACGGCGTAAACGACTCACCCGCCTTGCGCAAAGCCGACATCGGTATAGCGATGGGCATCACCGGCACAGACGTCTCCAAAGAGGCGTCGGAGATGGTGCTGCTGAACGACAACTTTGCCACCATCGTTGCCGCTGTGGAGGAAGGGCGCGTCATCTACGACAACATTCGCCGCTTTGTCAAGTTTTCCATTGCCGGGAACCTGGGCAAAATCATCGTGATGCTGGTCTCGCCTTTTCTGGGCATTAATGTGGCGCTGGAGCCGTTGCAGCTGCTCTGGCTCAATCTGATGACCGATGGGCTGCTGGGGCTGGGGCTGGGCGTGGAGCCAGCCGAAAAAGGGGTTATGAAACAGCCGCCACGCTCGCCACAGGCATCGCTATTCCACGGGGGGCTAACGGCCCACATTGTGCGGGTAGGCGTGCTGATTGGCATTGTGGGTTTGCTGGTCTCCTGGCTGGGAGCAAATCCGGCCGTACCGGTTGCCAGCAATTGGCGCACCATGCTGTTTACCACGCTGGCCTTTTTGCAGGTGGGGCAGGCGGTTGCCTCTCGTTCCAGCCATGAATCCGCCTTTACGCTGGGCTGGCGATCTAACCTGACGTTGTTTTGGCTGGCTTTGCTGGTGGTTGGGCTGCAATTGCTGGTGGTCTATTTGCCCGGCGTGCGCGACTTTTTTACGGCCGTTCCCCTCACCATGATCGAGCTTTTAATTTGTATTGGTTTAGGCAGCCTGGCTTTTTGGGCAATTGAGCTGGAAAAGTGGCTGTTGAGGCGGGGTTGATACGGCCGTACACAACATTTGCCATTGTTTTGCGTATGGTGAGATGTGAAAATATTACCAATATTGGATGCATTTCAGGAGGTAGGACATGTTTCAACGACTTTCAAATAGTTGGGAACTGGTCAAGGCGAGTTGGCGGGTGCTGTTGGCAGACAAAGAGCTGATGGTGTTTCCCCTGGTCGCCTTTTTGGCCTCGATTGTGGTGATGGCGACCTTTGCCGTGCCCACCATTTTGGCAGGCGTTTTGGATTCGGCCGTGGCCAATGGTGAATTGAGCATTTTTAGCTACATCGTGGCCTTTTTGTTTTACGCGGTGATGTACTTTGTCACCATCTTTTTCAACAGCGCCCTGGTCGGCGCAGCCATGATCCGGCTGGAAGGGGGCGACCCCACCGTAGGCGATGGGCTGCGCATTGCGTTTAGCAAAATTGGCACCATTTTTGGCTACGCCGTCATTGCCGCCACGGTCGGCACCATTTTGCGCATGATCTCAGAACGCTCCGGCACGCTTGGGCGGATTGTGGTTTCGCTGGTGGGCTTTGTCTGGAACATTGCTACGTTTTTGGTGGTGCCGGTGCTGGTGATGGAAAAAGTAGGGCCACTGGACGCTGTGAAGCGCAGTGCGGGTTTGCTGAAAGAGACCTGGGGCGAGCAAATCGCCGGGAATCTCAGCGTAGGCTTTATTTTTGGTCTGGTTTTCTTCCTGGCGATTTTAGTCGGGGTGCCGGTAATCATTATGGCTGCCATTTCTGAAAATGTGGCTCTGATTATTACGGCCGTTGCCCTCTTTGTTCTGCTGCTCATGCTCATCTCCCTGGTGAGCAGCACCTTGAGCGGCATTTACACGGCAGCGGTTTACCGTTACGCCACCACCGGCGACACGGGCGGCTACTTTGATGCAAACATGGTAAAAGACGCCTTTAAGCAAAAATAGCTTTGCGGCTTCCATATTTTTTGAAGGCGTGATGTGTGAAATGGGATGCGCCACCAGAGCTGAATTTTTTGGCCAACGATCACACATCACGCAACGCCTCTCTTTTCAGGTTGGCGAATCAGCCAATGCGGTCTATCATTCCCCCCTTATGAGCGGAAAGAAAATTGCACCTTATGGTTCCTGGAAATCCCCCATCAGTTCAGACCTCATTGTAGCTGGCTCAATTGGCCTGGGGCAGCTTGTGGTCGATGGCCAGGCGATTTATTGGACAGAAGGACGGCCGTCTGAAAACGGCCGTAACGCCCTGGTTAAATGGACCGCCGAAAATGGCATCGAAGAGCTGTCGGCCGCCGGGTTCAACGTACGCAGCCGCGTCCATGAATATGGCGGCGGCGCTTACACCGTCCACGATGACACCATTTACTTCACCAACTTCGTTGACCAGCGGCTGTACGTGCAGTATCCCCACAGCGAGCCAGAACCCCTTACCGTCAACGAGCCGCTTCGCTTTACCGATGGCGTGGTGGACGCCGGGCGCGGACGCCTCTTTTGCATTCGGGAAGACCACACCACACCGGGGCAAGAGCCAACCAACAGCCTGGTGAGCCTGAATCTGGACAGCCAAAACGAGAGCGGCACGGTGCTGGCTGAAGGTGCCAATTTTTACAGCTCGCCACGCCTCAGCCCAAACGGCCGTCAGCTGGCCTGGCTTTGCTGGAACCACCCCAACATGCCCTGGGATGGCACCGAACTGTGGGTGGCCGATCTGGATGAATCGGGCACAGCCTTGAACAATCGCATCCTGGTGGCTGGTGGCCAGGATGAATCCGTGTTCCAGCCGGAATGGTCGCCAAATGGCGAGCTTTATTTTGTGTCTGACCGTACCAACTGGTGGAATTTGTACCGCTGGCGCAAGGGCAGCGTACAGTCGGTTTACCCCATGGACGCTGAATTTGGCCAGCCGCAGTGGATCTTTGGCATGTCGAATTACGGTTTTGAGCGGGCCGACAGCATCATTTGCACCTACACCCAAAACGGCCGTTGGCACCTGGCCCGGCTCAATACAAAAACAAGCCAGCTCACGCCCATCGAAACTCCCTACAGCGCTATTGATTATTTACAGGTCAGCAGCGGCGTCGCCTGCTTTATTGGCGGCTCTCCCACACGGCCCAGCGCCCTTGTGCGGCTCGATTTGCAAACCAATGAAAGCCAGGTGTTACGCCAATCAACCGACATCACGGTAGACTCAGCTTATCTTTCGGTACCGGAACCGATTGAATTTCCTACTGAAAATGGGCTGACCGCCCACGCCATTTACTACCCGCCGCAAAACCGGGATTTTGCTGCGCCAGAGGCGGAAGCGCCGCCTCTGCTGGTGATCAGCCACGGTGGGCCAACCAGCGCCACCGCTACCACGCTTAAACTGGGCATTCAATATTGGACCAGCCGCGGCTTTGCCGTTTTGGACGTGAATTATGGGGGCAGTTCGGGATACGGCCGTTCCTACCGGCAGCGTCTCAATGGGCAGTGGGGCATTGTTGACGTGCAAGACTGCATTAACGCAGCTAAATACCTGGTTGAAAAAGGGCTGGCAGATGGAAACCGGCTGTCCATTCGCGGCGGCAGCGCCGGGGGCTACACCACGCTATGCGCCCTCACCTTTTACGATACATTCAGCGCCGGGGCCAGCCATTTTGGCGTCAGCGATGTGGAAGCGCTGGCCCGCGACACCCATAAATTTGAATCGCGCTACCTGGACAGCATGATTGGCCCCTACCCCGAAGCCAAAGAAACCTACATCGCCCGCTCCCCCATCCACTTTACCGATCAGATCAACTGCCCGCTGATCCTATTCCAGGGCTTAGAGGATAAAGTTGTGCCCCCCAGCCAGGCAGAAAAGATGTTTGAAGCGGTAAAGGCCAAAGGCATCCCCGTCGCCTACCTGGCCTTCCCTGGTGAGCAGCACGGCTTCCGCAGTGCAGAAAACATCAAGCGCACCCTGGACGGCGAACTGTATTTCTACAGCCAAATCTTTGGCTTCGATCTGGCCGACCCGGTCAAGCCTGTTGAGATTGAGAATTTGCCTGCTTAAAAAATTTGCGGCTGGGGATAAAAACTTGGGTTATTCGGGGCGGTAAAACGAGTCTGCGGGCAGTAACGGTTCTGGCTCCTCAAACGAATCCACAATTTCTACAAAAAAGACATTGGCCAAGGCCCGAATCTGGTGCAGCACGCGCACCAACTGCCTGGGCCGCAGCACTTCTATGGCTAAATGAATATGCACCTCGTTGGGGGCGTCTGGCTCCGGGGTGTGGATGTAGGCGATGTTGATGTCTTCATCGTTCATGAGCTGGGTAATTTCAAAAAGCAGCCCTGGCCGATCATACACTTTTACTTCCAGCTTAATTTGGCGCACTTCACGCGGGGCAGCTTCGCCCCAGGCCAGCTTCAGCTTGCGCCCGGCCAGGCGGCCTGGGTTCAAGGTGTGGCAGCGTTGATGGTGTACGGTTACCCCGCCATCGCGGCGCAAAAAACCGATGATTGAATCCGGGGGACGCGGGTTACAGGTGCCGCAAAGGCGAATTTCGCGCCCTTCTGCCTGGGTGACCACAAATTGGTCGCCGGTTTCGGAGTAAACGGTTTTGCCTAGATGCCGGGCTGGGCCTTGGGTCCACATCTCTTCGACCAGGTTGGTGGTTACGGCCGTTGGCAAAAGTTCTGCTCGTCCCAGTTCGTAATACATATCGCGGGTGTTGGTATAGTTAAAAATGTGGGCTACGCGCTCATGTGGGTAATTGTGCAGGCCCAGCATGGCCAGTTCGTCTTGCAGCAGTTGGAGACCCTGGTAAACGGCCGTTTGCGGCGACAACCGTCTAAACCAGCGACGGGCATGGCTGCGTGCATAATTGGTGGTAATGTACCCCAAATCCTCATCCAGCCAGGCCCGCTGCGGCTGCGCCTTCTCCTTCTTCATAATGCGCACCTTCATACCATCCAGCAGCGGCCGGTTCAACGGATAGTGCATATCATTGACATAGGCAGAGTGGCACTGGTCGCCCAGCCCCGTGTGAATGGCATAAGCAAAATCGAGTGGGGTAGCCCCTTTGCCTAACTCAACCGCATCCCCGCGTGGTGTAAACACCCGAATCTGCTGCCGGAACACATCTTCAACCACGCCGCGCACACCGGCCGTAGGGTCTTGTGGCTCCACATTAATGTTTTCGTTGATGTTCTCAAAAAATGCCTCAACCCGACCCGCTACCCCGCTGGTCCACATCGGCGTATCGGCATAAAGCCAGCGGGCCAGCACGCCCACTTCCGACACTTTGTCCATGGCGTCGGTGCGCAAGCGAAGCTTCAGGTGCTGCCCATTTGAGTGAACCACCGTCGTGTGCAAAGAGCGGTACAGATTGTCGCGGGCCACCGCCACATAATCGTCAAACGTTCCGGGCACGGGCTGCCAAAGCTGGTGCAAATAACCCAGAGCGCGATAACAGGATTGCCAACTGTCCATCAAAACAACCAGACGCATCGTTTTATCGACCTCATAAAACGAGGCCCCATTTTCGCACAAGTCCAGGTAGACGCTGTAGATATTTTCTGGCGCTAAAAAGACCCGGCGCACATCCAGGTCGGCTTGCAACAAGCAGTCAAAAATCTGCCCGCTTATGAGCTGGTACTCTTCTTGCTGCTCATCATGAATATGCGCCAGACGCTCGCGAATGATCTTGTGGGCTTCAGAATTTAGCACTTGCAGCGAGAGTGATTCTAATTCATTTTTTAGCCACCAAATGCCCAAGCGGTTGGCTAACGGAGCATAAACAGACAAAGTTTCTTTAGCTTTGTACACCTGGCGAGCATGGGGGGTTGCCTTAATGGTGCGCATGTTGTGTAGGCGGTCAAATAATTTAATGATGACAGCTCGCACATCATTGGTCATAGCGCCAAGCAGCTTATGCAGGGTCAGGTCTTCTATTTCTTGCTTCGATAATTCCTTACGGTTGGCAATTCCTTTGGTAACGTCCTTTAGCTTGGTAACGCCGTCCACCAGCCGGGCCACTTCGGAACCAAATTGGGCTTCAATTTCATCAATAGTGACGCGGGTATCTTCGGCGACATCATGCAAGAGGGCCGCTACCAAGGCGGGGGCATCTAGCATGTATTTAGAGATGTAATAAGCAACGGTAAGCGGGTGGGTAAAAAAAAGCTCGCCGGACTTACGGCGTTGGTCTCCGTGTTCCCGGCGAGCGAGGGCAAATGCTTCTTGCACGCAAATGCGGTCTTCAGCACTAAGGTACTTGTTAACCTGCTCAAAGAACTGCTTACCGTCTGACGCAATGGTGTGTGTCATAAACGGTAATGATATTAAAAACGGTAGAAAAGTAAAACTTTTCTATGCTTTTTTATAATCCACAAAACGATAGCCTACGCCACGCTCGGTGAGAATGTAGTAGGGGTTTGCTGGGTCTGCTTCTATCTTTTTGCGCAGATAGTTAATGTAGAGGCGCAGGTAGTGGGTTTCGTCGCGGTATTCGTACCCCCATACTTTGGCCAGCAGCGTTTCGTGAGGCACAACCCAACCGGCATTTTGGATAAGGTGGTTGAGCAGGCGATATTCAGTTGGACGTAGATCAATTCGCTCGTTGTTGACGATGACTTGATGCCTGTTGAAATCTACAGAAAGACGGTCATCAATGCGCAGGATGGTTCTGGGGGGTGGGGCTGGCCATTCTGCTCGTCGGAGAACGGCCGTTACCCGAATCACCAACTCACGCGGGCTAAATGGCTTGGTAATGTAATCATCTGCACCCAGGCTTAGCCCCTGAATCTTGTCATCTTCATCACTTTTTACCGTTAGCAAAATAACCGGCACCGTTGAGATTTCTCGCAGCAGCTTCAGCGTTTCAAACCCATCCATCTCTGGCATCATCACATCCATGATCACCAAATCTGGCGTGTGCTGGCGAATCTGCTCCAGGGCAGCCAAACCATTATCCGCCTCGATAATTTGATACCCTTCCAACTCCATATTCATGCGAATAAATCGTCGCATACGGGATTCATCATCAACCACCAAAATCAGGCGCGGGGCCGATGGCTCTAACGAGTCTGGGACTTGCTCAACCATAATCTTTTCTTACTTTCTGCTCCACTGTTTTATTTAGCCACCCTATCGCACAAAGCTCACAACTTCTTCCACATCACCCGAAGGCAAGATTTGAATAAAGTTGATCCGGTGCCAGGGAACCAGCATACTGGTCACTTCTTCATCTAAATAGTGCAAATCTTTGCCATCTCGCAACCGGGGGTTATGCACCTGGACAAATTGGCCTGTTGGATTAGGCAACTCATCCAGTTCGCACTCAAAGGCGTCTTCATTTCTAATATGGACAATGACTGTAATCATACGATTTTCCTCTTAACGTTTGCAATTTTGTAACGCAGCAACAGTATATTGTAAAAAATATCTTCGCTTCGCAAAGCAATTAATTGGTACTAACCGAGGAATTGAGAAAGAGGTGAACCAATAAATCGCCAAAGCGAATTTCGTCGCCGCTTTCTAAGGGGTATGGTTCGTTAGGCGGCAGGCGATAATTGTTTAATAAGGTTCCGTTTGTGCTGTTCAGGTCAATCAGCACAATGCCGTTTTGTACGGATTGAATTTTAGCATGAAGCCGTGAAACGCCTTTTTCTGCTCCGTCATCGGCTGTTAAATCAATTTCTGGCACAAGCTCTGATGAAGCTCGGCCAATGCGCAGCTCGTTTTGTACTGTTAGCTTGAAGCGACGTCGGCTGCTGGGGACAACGAGTAAAATTTCTTGGGCCGTGTTGGCGGGGGTGAGGGCCTCTTTGGTAACTGGGGGAGGTGGGGGTCGGTCGGCAAAGTCAGAAAAGGGCAATACGGCCGTAATCTTCCCTTCTTCCACCAAAAGGAACCCGCCACACTCACTGCAAAACAGTGCGCCTTCTTCTTGCGAAGCGCCACAATCGCTACATTTAGTCATGTTGCTTTTTGTTCATCTGCGTTCTATCGATTAATGCCCGTGTACCATATTTCAACTTCTTGCGGCCTTCTAAGGACATGGTGCCAGCTTGCGAAATTCGATCCATTTCCTGCTGGGCCTGCTGCGCCAGAGCCGGTTCGCCCGCTTCCAACAGGCGCGTGCTCAAGTGACGCATCCGTGTTGCGGCCACATCTAGCCGACCGGCTTCCACCTCTTGCCAAACCTTCTCATTCATACGGTACATGTTCATGACCCGCACAGCCTCTACAATATCGTCTGGAGGAATTTCCTTGGGTATTTCAGACAGCACATACAGGCAGTGGGTGTGCTTAAAGGTTTGTTCGTGCAATTGTGGGCCGGGCACATCTACCTTAACTTCAACCGGCAGGTTGATCCGCGTTTCCACCTGGTTTGGCGCAATGACCAGCTCTAGCAGGATGGAAACAGCAGCGCGTCCCTCTAAATTGCCGAGTTGGAGCGTCTCTTTCTCCAGAGACAGCGGCTGCGCAAACGGCTCTAGCTTAAACCCATATTTAACCGCCACTTGTTTATGCAGGCTAGTGTTGAATGTAATGTTCTGGGCGTAAATGGTGCCCAACCCCTGAATACGCTTTTGCAGATGCGCAATGATTTCCTGGGGCTGCTCTATAAAGTCAGACTGTCCGCCAGAAGGGGAAACCAGTTTATCTAAAAAATTATCGTTCCATTCGGTGCCCAGGCCAAAGGCGCAAATGCCAACGTTTTGGTCGGCCATGCGCTGGGCCAGTTCCAGGCATTGGGCGGTATCGCCGTAGGTGTGGCCGTCAGTCAGCAAGATGAGCTGGTTGGTGTATTTGCTCAGGTCTGCTTTGCTTAATTCTTGCCAGCCAGCCAGCAGCCCCTGGAAAATTTCTGTGCCGCCAGAAGCCTGCACCGCCCGTAGCTGGCCAATAACGGCCGTTGGGTTTTCTACCTTACCCGCTGGCACCACCACCTCGCTTCTGTCACTAAAGCTGACGATGGACAGGACATCTGCCTGGGTTAGTCTATTCACAATGAGTTCAACGGCCGTTTTTACGTGGCTCAGGCGGCTGCCCTGCATGGAGGTGCTTCTGTCTAATACCAGGCTTAGGTTTAACGGCCGTTGCTTGGATTCCTGCGCCGGGGGCAAAATATTAACCAGTAAATAAACCACCTGCTCAACATCTGAAACTTTAATGCGGTCTCGACTGGCTTTTACCTGTAAATTGACCAGGCTAAACGCTTTGGTTTCTGCAAGCAACGAATCATACGTTGCTCGCCGGTCTGGGTCGCTCAGCACCTCGTAGGCGGTTAGTAACCGGGCATAGGCGGGGTTGGTTTGTTTGTCTTGCTGGTTCTGGGGGATTTTGCCGGATAAAGTTGTGAAGGCTGCCCGAATTTGATCAGGGGTTGCCTGTTGGGTTACTCCTAAAATTGCGTAATACTCAAACTCTTTATCCATAAAAAGACGGGCGTATCGCCTGGGTACCGCTCTTCTGTTGTCTGGTGGGGAATGGGTGGCGGGTAAAACAAAAATCTAAGGCTGTACATAGATAGCTGCCAAAGTGCATCTTACACCATCAAGCTATCCTCTGATTTACCCTCCTCAATGCCTGACACTTGTTATACGTCGATCATAAGGAAAAGTCTACAACAACGGCCGTAACATTATCGTTGCTATGGGCGGCCAGTGCAGTTTCGTACAACTCATCAACAATCTGCGGCAAAGAAGCGTCTTGTTCCATCACTTGCTTAATGGTTTCATCAGGTACAAAGCCACAAAGGCCATCGCTGCACAGCAGCAGCTTGCCCTGCCGGGGCAGCAGGCGCATGTAGGTATCTACTTCAACCTCTTCTCCCTGGCCCACGGCCCGCAGCAGCACGTTGCGGTAGCGGTACATGGTGGCTTCCTCAGCGGTGAGCGTTCCCACATCTTGCAGCCGCTGCACCAATGAATGATCCATGCTGATTTGTTCTAGCTTGTCATTGGCCAGCAGGTAAAGACGGCTGTCGCCAACGTGGGCCACGTGCAGCCGCCGACCCAAAACCAGGGCAATGGTAAGGGTTGTGCCGCTGTCCACCTCTGGATCATCTTCAAAAACGGCCGTGTTTGCCGCCTGTACCGCATCGAGCAGAACTTCTTGAATGGGCACCTGGGTGGGCGGCCCCACTGTTTGCAGCAAAGGCATGTAAATTTTGCTCAAAATGTAATGTGCCGCCACCCGCGAGGCGATCCGGCTGGCAACATGCCCATTGGTATGCCCGCCCATGCCATCGGCCACAATGTACAGGCCAAAAGGAACCATAGAAAAATGACCGCCTGCTTCTGAGCTAAAAACAAGGCAGGAATCTTCATTACGCTCACGAGCGCCAACATCGCAGCGCACGCCAGCGCGTAAGGTTGGCTCCTCAATTTCTACCTCACTTGCCACAGTGCCCGTATCGATGGTGGCAGATGTTGCAGGTTCGTTAATAACGGCCGTTTCATCCAATTCGGCCGTTTGCGCCACAGCAGATTGGGCAGCTTCTGGTTCCGTCGCTGTCTTTTTCTTTGCCCGATCCTCAGGCTCGATAAATGGCGGTGTCTCGTTCATAATAAAATCCAATCTTTTTGCATCGCCCCCAATGACTCAAGCTGAATCATTAAGCTGGTAATGCATAAATATAATGGTTGGTTGAGCCGATGTAAACTACGCCATCAGCAATGGTTGGTGAAGAAATTACAGGCGAACCAGTATCAAACTGCCAGTTAATATCCCCTTTCTTGGCAGAAAGGCAATAGACAATCCCATCTGTACCGCCAAAATAAACGGCATCGTTCCACACCACAGGGGATGAGGCGATTTGCCCTGCCAATTCAAACGTCCAAAGCTGGCGGCCTGTGTCCATATCCAACACGTATAGATTGCCATCTGAGGAACCGATGTAGACTGAGCCGTTGTGTACTGTGGGGGATGAAACAATGGGGCGACCGCTGCGAAAACGCCAAATAATCCAGCCTGTGTTGGCATCCAGGGCATACACCGTGCCGTCTAACGAACCCACAAACACAATTTCATCGGCCACAGCTGGGGATGACGTGACGTTGCGCTTGGCCTGTGCCTGCCACTTTGTTTTGCCGCTGGCAATTTCCAGGCAAAAGATGTAGCCGCCTTCGGTGCCAAAGAAGATGCGCTCATCATCAACATACGCGGTAGAGCGAACGGGGGCATAGGCATTGGCCTTCCATTTTGAGCGCCCTTTTAACACTTCCAGGGCGTAGAAGTAGCCATCGTCAGAACCAAAGAAGACGTGATCATAGCGAATGATGGGGGAAGAATAAATGGCTCCGTTGGTGGCAAAGCGCCAGTTTTGGCGACCCGTGCGCCGCTGAATGCAGTACAAATGTTTATCTACGGAGCCAATAAAAATATTGTCCTCGTATACAAAGGGTGTGCTGCCGCCAATGCTGTCTGAGGCCGGGAACTTCCAGGCAAACTCTCCGGTATCGCTGTTGAGCGCATACAAATTATTGTCGTAAGCGCCTACATACACCATATTGCCAGAAACGGCCGCTTTTCCCCGTATCTCATCTTCACACTTAAACTCCCAAATGGGCTGTGCCTGGCTGACAATCTGAGCCGCTGCGGTATCTGTTGCCTGGGGAACTGCTACCCCAGGAATATTTGTGGTAGGAATAGGAATATTTGGATCGCTGTCGAAAACGGCCGTTGCCGGACGCTGTAGCAATACTTCCAGGGCATCCTTCAGGGCTTTGGCATCGGAGAAACGATCTTTGGGGTCGTAGGCCAGGCAGCGCATGATAATGGCTTCGAAGGCTGGCGTGACGTGGGGATTCACTTTGGAAATCGGCCGTTCGGCAAACGTAAAGGGCGGCTCCAAACGCGGGTCTTGCTTGGTGAGCAGATGATGCAAAGTCGCCCCCAACGCATAAATATCGCCAGCAGGTTCCGCCTGTCCCCGGTATTGCTCTGGCGGGGAATACCCTTCTGTACCAATCATGGTACCCTTGTCGCCCATCTCAAACACTTTGGCAATGCCAAAATCAATCAGGCGAATGCGCTCCCGATGGTCTAGCATGAT
Source organism: Ardenticatenaceae bacterium (assembly GCA_020634495.1). The sequence continues at coordinate 12,713 of JACKBR010000005.1, forward strand.
GTTTGAGGGCTTGACGTCGCGAAAGACAATGGGCTGCGGCTTTTGGCTGTGCAAATGGTACAGAGCATCACAAAGCTGCATGGCCCAAGAAATGGCCTTCTCCTGATCCAAATGATCCGTCTGCTCTTCCAGCCATTCGTCTAAATCTTTGCCCCGAATTAGCTCCAGCACCAGGTAAGAGCGATCCCCTTCGGTAAAATAATCAGAAACATCAGGGATGGCGGGATGATCCAACATGGCCAACATGCTGGCTTCCCGTTCAAACGATTTAATGGTGAGCGCCCGCATTTGCGGGTCGGGGGCGGAGATGACCATTTCTTTAACGGCACACAGCTTGGTTACGTTGGGGAAGCGCATATCACGCGCCTGGTAAACCGAGCTAAAACCGCCAGCCCCCAGGGGGCCAACGATCCGGTATCGTTCTTGCAGCATGTCACCCGGCTGCAAGCCACTGCGCTGCGCCTTCTTTTGACGGCCTCTTTTGCTGGCAAGTTGTCTGGTCGTTAATCGCCCCATGATCGGTTGCGGTTTATCTCCTTGTCTAGGGGTTTATTATAAGTTCACCTATTGCAAATAATCAAGCGACTCGGTACTAATAGCATGAAACCAACGCTTTCTTTACAAACTTCGGGAAAATTCAGACCTGGCTCAAACGTTGCTACCTGCCCACCAGCGTCGCTCACCGCCAATCTGGGTTGTGTACTGCTTAATTTGTTTTTCCAGATCGGCGCGATCGGCAAAAAAAGTAGACCTTTGTGAGGCGAAGGCCCAAATGGCCTCGATTTTGGCGCACACGGCCGTTTCCGGTAGCGCAATTGTGGTTGAATGCCAATTGCTGGAGGGTGGGGTGAGAACGGCCGTTAAATCTTCAACATCAACCACATACGGAAAATCCTCATAATAAAGAAGCCGCTCGCCAAAAACCCGCTCTGCCGCCTGCCGCACCAACCGGTGATCCACATGGTTGCCAATGGCCAATGGAGCATAAATGTGCTCAGCGGCAGGCAGTTGGCCCAGCTGCTCGATTAGCAAATCTACCACCGCATCATCGGCAGGGTGCTGCGTGGTGATGACCGATTCCCAGGTCGGGTAGCACGGCTCGCCCGTAGCCGAGTCGGTGCGGTAAACGCAGTCGGGCACGTCCCAATGGCCGTAATCGGCCCCTAAAATGTGGCAGGCCGCCACGTCTTCGGCGCGACGGGCACGCACGGCAGCTTGGGGCAGTGCCCAGCGCTGGTGCAATTCCTGGGCAAAGGCAGAGAGGCGCAAACCGGGCGCAGGCTCCCCGGCCATTGGGGTGACAACCAAAACCGGATTGCAGTAGCTGGTTTCATAAAAAATCTGCCCACCGCAGGAAAGCGCGGCATCATCCAGGTGGGGGGAAAGAAAAATGGCTTTGTACCACTCACGCATGGGCGGCGCTCCGCCTGAGTTCCGGGCCGCTGGGCGTGTCGGTGATGTCGTAGCCAGCGGCGGCGATTTGGTCGCGCAGGGCGTCGGCTTCGGCCCAATTTTTGGCGGCGCGGGCGGCTTGCCGCTGCTCGGCCAGGGCCACAATCTCAGCGGGGATGGGCTGCTCGGCCTCCGGCTGCCACTCAGCCAAACCCAGCCCCAGCACGCGGTCAAATTCTACAATGGTGGCCTTTTTTACGCCGCCGGGCAGGTCGCTCTTCACCAAATTCCAGACGACGGCCAGGGCGCGGGGCATGTTCAGGTCGTCGTTCACCTGCGCGGTGAAGTCGGCCAGGAAAGTTTCGTCGGGTTGGGTGGGATCGGGCCATTGGGAAACGGCCGTACGCAATCGCTGTAACGCCGTCGCCGCCCCATCCATCGCCTGCCAGTTAAACGTTATTTTGGATCGATAATGCCCACCCAGGCAGAAAAAGCGAAACACCAGCGGGTCGTAATCACGATCCAAAATCGTTTGCAGCCGCAAAAAATCGCCGGACGATTTGGACATTTGAGGCCATCGAGCTGCAAAAAGTAGCCGTGCAGCCAAAAGTTGGCCAGCCGAGTGCCGTGGCACGCCTGCGTCTGGGCAATCTCGTTGGGATGGTGCACCATGATGTGGTCTTCGCCGCCGCAGTGGATGTCGAAGAAGGTGCCCAGGTAGTGGGCCGCCATCGCTGAACATTCGATGTGCCAGCCGGGGAAGCCAACGCCCCAGGACTGTCCCACTCCATCTGCCGCTGCGCGTCTGGCGGACTGAACTTCCACAGGGCGAAGTCGGTGACGTTGCGCTTTTCGCTCATGGCGATGCGGCTGCCTGCCTGCAAACCCTCGATGTTGAGCCGGGCGATGTAGCCGTAGTCGTCCAGCCTGGACGTGTCGAAGCAGATGCCGTCGCTGGTACGGTAGGTGTAGCCGTTGGCCTCGATGCACTGGATCGCGGCGATTTGCTCCCGATGTGGTCGGTGGCCTTGCACCAGATGTGCGGCTCGTGGATGTTTAGCAGTTGGCTAAATCTTGCTTGAACGCTTCAGTGTAAATGTCGGCGATTTCCCAGGCACTTTGCCCGCGCGACGGGTGCCCACTTCCATCTTGTCCTCGCCCGCGTCGGCGCTCGTCGGTGAGGTGCCCCACGTCGGTGATGTTCATGACGTGCAGCACCTCGTGCCCATTGAATTCCAGCACGCGGCGCAAAATATCCTCAAAGATGTAGTACGCAGGTTGCCGATGTGGGCGTAGTCGTAGACGGTGAGGCCGCAGGTGTACAGCTTAACTTGGGGCGGCGTGAGGGGGGTGAACGGCCGTACTTTTCGCTCGTAGGTATCAAACAAGGTTAACATGCTGGATAGCTTACATCAGTCTGGGGTGTTGTCGAAGAAGGGAGGAACAAGGCTTGTGAGTCCATTGAAAAGCAACGCAAGACGCAAGAACGCAGAGTTTTACAAGGTCATTGGCAGAAAATCTTCTGATTGTTCGGAAATCCGCGCTGCGGTGACAATGACAACGTTCGTTAATTATCCAGCATTGATGACAAAGTTAACGAATCAACGGCTTCAAGTCGCAAATCTTGCGTTGTGGGTCGGGTCAAAATGGGGCCGGATGCTGCAAGAGTTGTGATGAAGGGCGGTTCGGCGATGAGCGCATCTCCAGCATCGCTTTATGGATGACGAAGAAGACGGCCGTTTGGAACACTCGCAATAGATTAACCCAGAATCTCAGGCTCGAAACAAAGCTTCTGGGCCTGATGAATGTCGTGTCGTTTGTTGTAGCCAGAACTCTACCAAACTGATGGTTAAACGTGCCGGTTTGTTTTCGCAACCAATCGTAACCAGCAGCGCATTTGGCAACGGCGTAAATAAGCAAATTGCTAATAACGGCGAGAATCATTCGTCTCCGTCCTGCAAGCAGGCCGATTGGAGTTGTTTTGCCAGGCCTAATTCGGGTCCTGATATATATCGCTGGAAACTCGGCTGCGCTTTTGAGTCTGGCCAGGTTTGAGCGTTTTATCGTTGCCCTGTTCACGCATCTGTCGTCACTGGAAATTTGAGCGGATTGCAGGTCCGCTGTCAGAACAAAGATGAATGAGTCTGAACACTTCATGGTTGTTAAGGGGAAGCTTCAACTCTTTTCAATTTGATCACAGGCGATAAAGCCATTTCAACTCTCCGCGTTTCCGTCTTGTCTTGTTTATTTTCGCAGCGAGTGGGGATGTTAAATCGGTATTGTTTCTGATCAAACAATCTCGCTGATTACTGTTTTCGGCCGTAGGTATCAAACAAGGTTAACATGCCGGATAGCTACATCAGTCTGGGGTGTTGTCGAAGGATGAACGGTGTTGGGAGACTTGCTTGAGGCGTATTGGTTGTGATACTCTGGTAGCGAGAGTCTTTGAGGTCATAGACTCACTTATGGGAAGGCAGAGCCATCATAAGATTATTGACGCTTGCATCACTTCTTGACTGATTATGGAGACGCTCAATTGTAGTTGCGTAATCCATGAATAAGGGATTCGATAATTTAAGTAATCAGCTGCATTAGAGCCACTTCTTAGTAACGATAAAGGTCGTCGATATCTGTCAGATCTCCTCTCTGATGCCAAAGACTTTTCGGCGCTTGTAACTCACGTAAGCATAGTTTGGGTCGAGCTTGATAGCCTTGTCGAAATCGGCGATGTCATATCTCTTGAATTAAATAGAAGACTCTCGGTTCCTGGTAAAAAGATTCAGAATCAAGAATCCAATCTGAAATCCCGTACGATGGCCTGGCAGATTACTAAGAGGAAAGCCAGCCTCTTCCGTTGATTAACTTTAAGCATCTTTAAGTTTGATTTCAGGATTGCTTCTATTAGTGGCAATAGCCACATAATTTGTCAGATTGTTGAATTAGTAGACTTGCCTATAGTTATCAGCATTTCAGTGATTCAGAGGACTTCGTATTATAAAGCTGCAATAAAGGCTTGGGTCTGGTCAACGCTCTGCTAGAAGCACCGTTGAGGACAACGCTAAATCAACACTATCGATGTTTGGAACCATTCATTTAATCGATATATAGGTCGTTTTGCTCATGACTAGAGACTCTTAGGTGTGCAAGATTCAACCAGCTAACAGTTGAGGAATGACTTGTCATCAAAATGTTTTCAAAGCGAGATAGCGGTTAAACAGCTTATATCAAAACGTCAAATAAGATACGCCGATAATGTTTGATATTGTTGACAATTCATTCCAAAGACGCTCACGATAAAGCCATCATCTCGTAAGGAATAGCATCCTTTTCACCTATTGTAAGCAAATATTTAAGCGGATACGGTTGAATTTCTTCACAGACCCCAGTCAAAAATAATCGTTTCCCTTCAATTAGCCTGCCAATCGGTCAGCAATGATCGCGAATCAAACCGTCAACGAGGCAAAGCTGACATGTCGAATCCTGCCGATCAGATTAAAAACGGAAGAATTGCACAAACCAAGGATTCATGACGTGCATACCTGGGTGAAGCCGCCAAAACAACGTCCCAGCAGGAGCCGCTCGATGACACCGCATTTTGAGCAACTATTTGGCTGGGATGTGCCCGCACAATGGCTGTCAATCAGCCCATTTCCAGTCCGGCTAGCAGGGCAAACAGGGTCAAGGCAATACTTCCACATTGCACTCGCACCAGCAGCAAACGGTGCTGCTGTAGACGTCTGTCCATGGACGTATTCGCAGGATAAGAGCCGCCATTGAATCTACTGCGCTCATCCAAGCACGACGAAATCAACGAAGTGATGCTCTGCCTCATCGCCCGCAGCTACGGTGTCCGCGCCAGGCCATGTCAGGGCCTTTGGTTTTGATGAACGCACGGTCGACAGCTGGGGCAGGCCGGTATACCATTCCGGTCAGAATTCCATGAATGACCGATTTGGTGGCAGCCACTGCTGGAAATCGTTTGCATCGTACAGGTGACATGAGACATGACGAAATCTTTCAAAGTCAAAGAAAGGTTAAGTGCAGGCAATTGAATTATTTGGGTCGAGTTGATGGCTTTATTGTAATCTGATGCCTGATTCAAATTACCTGACTTGTTTCACCACTCGTTAATGTAGGTTACATGGCTGGGGTCAATCAGGATTACCTTCTCACAGCCTGGATAATTGCAGTTGATTCGTCAGCTAGCAGCGCTTGTTGTTGATAGGGCCAACCTAAAAATGCATTGTGTGCTTTTCGCCCATTGTTGAATCTTCGTCGACATTTGGCTTGAATCCACAACGGCCTGTACAGCATTTCAGCAGGCAGACTCTATCGCGCCTTGATTTAAAGTGCCGCTGTCAATGGCAAAGGTCAGAAAGGAGACATTTGTCAGGCAGATCTGTAAAGAAAGCTCGGCATCTTGGGTTGTGCAATTAGGTACGTTCGAAGTTTCATCAAGCATTAGCTTCAGCGTCGAACAATACAAATACGTGTACGGCTGAGAAGGATTAACCCGACATCGCGCACATTGTCCAGGGGTTGCCCGCAGCATTATGATTGAGTGGCATTGGTTTACTGACGTCAAGGCTGGGCAGCCTTGTCGGGGCACGGTACCACCGCCTTAATTGATGCGCTCAATCTCGCGCACCTGTTCGATCCGCAATGTATAATTGGCTTGCCTGGCACGCCGATATTCCCGCCAGTTGGAATTACACCTCATGAATATCAGTATCCATGACCACCGTCGGTGGACTGAATGTTTCGATGGGAATGCGTTGGAATTTCTGCGAAACCCATCAAGGTCTCGGGGATGGCTAAGCGTGTAGCTGTAGGATGGGCGTATTTATATGGGCAGACGGTGGTCTGATAAACTGGGTAGCCACCCCAGCTGATTGTTGCCAAAAGAAAAGGTTTGACTGACCTGTGACTTAGTCGATGAATTGTTAATAGAGTCATTGCCTTCAATTTGCCTCGTTGGCTACTTCAGCCAAGAAGGGGGCGCCTATCAAAGACAAACAATAAATGGTTCCGTTGATTAACTGTAATTGGAGTGTTAAATTCACGATTAAGTGTCACCTTTTGCCAATTAAGTAAGAGTTATGCCCCGCAAAATAATCCATTGATAGACGTTGGAATCACTCTGCAATATAACAGATTAGCTTGACTCCACTATTCATCATACAGGCTAAGCAAACTCCAGTTCATAATAATCTTGGAAGTGATTTTCATTGTTAAGAAAATCGATCCCACAGGACATGGTATATCGCAAGTCTATCGCGGCGTTGGACAGATTAGGTAAATCCTTTGCAACTGGCTACACCTCCGATAGCTCATCTATAATTACAAACCTATGGTCAAAGTTAACCCATCTGGATGAAGCTGGCGCGCCCGCATGGTGGATGTCGGCGATAAGGGCGACACCGAGCGCGTGTAGCCGTGGCTCGTGGCTCGTGCAAATGCAGCCAGAAACGCTGGCTCTTATAATAGAAGGCAACATGAAAGGGGATGTGCTGACGGTGGCCCAACTGGCGGCATCATGGCCGCCAAGCGCACCAGCGACCTCATTCCCATGTGCCATCCGCTCATGCTCAGCCACGTGGCTGTCACCTGTACGCCCAACCCCGCCGCCAGCCGCGTAGACATCGAGGCGTCGGTCGGTTGATGGGCAAAACGGGCGTGGAGATGGAGGCGTTAACGGCCGTTTCCATCGCCGCCCTCACCATTTACGACATGGCTAAAGCGGTGGATCGCGGCATGATCATTGGCGACGTGCGCGTGGTGGAAAAATCGGGTGGTAAAAGTGGAAATTGGAGATTGGAGACTGGAGATTAAAAGCAATCTCCAATCTCCAATCTCCAATCTCTAATCTCCTTCAACGAAACTATGGAAATTCAAATCAAACTATTCGCCACGCTGAAAGACAAAGCGGGCAGTAACAAAATCAGTATCACAGTTGAAGAACCGGCGACGGTAGCTACCTTGCTGGCTGCGGCCGAAAAGGCGTATCCGGCCCTGGCCCAATCGCTGCCCATTGCTTTGGTGTCGGTGAATAAATCGTATGCGGGAATGGATACGGCCGTATCCGCCAATGATGAAGTCGCCCTCTTCCCACCCGTCAGCGGCGGCAGTGGGAACGATGAGTTGCCGCACCCCACCTACTTTGCCGTCACCACCGAGCCGCTGGACATTGACGCCATCCACGCCCGCCTCACCAGCCCGGAAATTGGCGCAGTGGTCAGCTTTACCGGCTTTGTGCGCGGCCAAACCCAGCGGGACGGCCTGCCGCCCGAAACGAGCTATTTAGAATATGAAGCTTACAGCGAAATGGCGGAGCTAAAAATGGCTCAGGTCGCCCGCGAAATCTGGCAAAAGTGGCCATTAGTGAAAGGCGTGGCGATTGTGCAGCGAATCGGCCGTTTGGACATTGGCGAAAACACCACCTTCGTCGCCTGCGCCAGCGGCCACCGCGACCAGGGCTGCTTCGACGCCGCCCGCTACGGCATCGACCGCCTCAAAGAGATTGTGCCCATCTGGAAAAAAGAAGTCGGCGAAGACCAATCGGTCTGGGTGGAAGGCGACTATCGTCCCACCGAGGCTGATAATTAGAGACTAGAGACTGGAGACTGAGTAAAACAACTAATCTCCAGTCTCCAATCTCCAATCTCAAACCATGAAAAACTGGCAACAACTTTCCCTCGATTTCGCCCAAAAACACAACTTAACCCACGCCCCTGGTGTTACTGCATTAGATTTACTCAGTGAATTTGGCGAGGTTGCCAAGGAACTGCTCAAAGCAACCGATTACGGCCGTCACGACCCGATTGACAATCCAGCCATAGCCGACGAATTAGGCGACATGCTTTATAGTTTGTGTGCATTGGCAACGGCCGTAAACGTAGACCTCGACCAGGCACTCACCGCTGCCCTGGCAAAATATGAAGCCCGCTGGCAAGCAAAAGGGCATCCGGGCAGTGGAAAATGAACGACCAAAAGAGGTAATTTAGTAATTAGTAATTGGGTAATTGAGCAAGCAAAAATTACCCAATTACCCAATTACCTAATTGCTTCCCAAAAAGTATCAACTCTTGGGAGAAGAAGATGAACAACGGATCAAACAATCACAAGCAAAGCGTTGCCCACAAACATCGTGTCGTCATTACCGGGATGGGTTTGGTAACGCCCTTGGGTCACAACGTGCCCGACAGCTGGGCCGCAATCAAGGCAGGCAAATCAGGCACGGGCGATTTTGTGGTGCTGCCCAAAGGCGAGCATGAAATGGGCACCATCTGTGAAGTGAAAGATTTTGACGCTGACGAATATTTGGGTCGTCGGGACGCTCGACGGCGCGACCGCTTTCAGCAGTTGGCTACCGTGGCGGCGCGTGAAGCATTCAGCCATGCCAGTCTGGAAATCACCGACGACAATCGGGATCGCATCGGCATCACGCTGGGAACAGGCGTCGGCGGCATCCAAACCCTGGTTGAGCAAGAGCACATCGTGCTAGAAAAAGGACTCAAGCGGGTCAGTCCGTTTGCCATTACCATGATTATGCCCAATGGGGCCGCCGGAATGATTGCTATCGATTATGGGATTCACGGGCCATCCACCACCATCACCACCGCCTGCGCCGCTGGCTGCGACGCCATTGGCCACGCTTTCCGCACCATCCAGCGCGGCGAGATGGACGCCATGCTGGCCGGCGGCAGCGAATCAATTTTGGCCTCTGTGGCGGTGGGCGGCTTTGAACGGGCCGGGGCCACATCCAGCAAAACGACCGGCACGCCGCAGCCCTTCGATAAAAACCGGGATGGTCTGGTTGTGGGTGAAGGCGCGGGAATGCTGATTTTAGAAAGCCTGGAACATGCTCAGGCACGTGGGGCAACCATTTATGCCGAACTGGTTGGCTATGGCCAAACCACCGACGCGCACCACATCACCGCCCCGGCAGAAGGTGGCGCGGGCGCGGCACGGGCCATTCGCAAAGCGCTAGAAGATGCCGGGGTAAAACCGGAAGAGGTCGATTACGTCAGCGCGCACGGAACAGCTACCCCCCTTAATGATGCCTCGGAAACGGCCGCAATCAAAGCCGCCCTTGGTGAACACGCCTACAATGTGGGCATCAGCTCCACCAAATCGATGACCGGGCACATTATGGGGGCAACGGGAGCCATTGAATCTGTTTTTTGCACCCTGGCCATTCAAGACCAGATCATGCCGCCCACCATTAATTATGAAACCCCTGATCCTGACTGCGACCTGGATTACATTCCCAACACAGCGCGTCCGGCCAAAGTTGACGTTTGCCTCAACAATGCTTTTGGCTTTGGCGGACACAACGCCGTGTTGGTTATCAAGAAGTTTCAATCATAAATGAGTCGATTTACTGAACTGGAAAACAATCTAAACGTACAATTTAATGATTACTCTTTGCTGGCGCGCGCCCTGACGCACCGCTCGTTCCTAAATGAACATCCTGACGAAGCGTTAGAAGATAACGAGCGGCTGGAATTTTTGGGGGATGCGGTGCTCGATTTTATCGTCGGGGCTTACCTGTACCATCGTTTTCCAGAGATGGATGAAGGGGAGCTGACGAGCCTGCGGGCGGCGCTGGTGCGGGCCAAAACCCTGGCCGCCTTTGCCAGACAGCTGGAAATCGGCCGTTTTTTGCAGCTGGGTTTTGGTGAAGCCGAAAACGGGGGCCGGGAGCGCACCCCGCTTTTGTGCGCTTCATTTGAAGCGGTCATTGGCGCAATTTACCTGGACCAGGGGCTGCCAGCCGTTAAAGTCCTGGTGGAAAAACTTATCAGCCCGGCGCTGGCTGAAATCATGGCAGAATCGCTGCACAAAGATGCCAAAAGCGAGTTCCAGGTGTGGGCCCAGGCCAAATACAACATCACCCCGCGTTACGAGGTTATTGGCACCAGCGGCCCGGACCATGCCAAGCAGTTTACGGTGCAAGTTTTGCTGGAAGAAGCTGCCTGGGGCGAGGGAACCGGGCGCAGCAAGCAGGTGGCGGCTCAAGCTGCGGCCAAAGTTGCTATGGTCAAAGCCGAAACGATTGAAATTGAAGACGAATGAATCGCATTCTGGTTACTGGGGGAAGCAGTTATTTAGGCCAGCATCTTGTACCGTTTCTTGCCGCAGAAACGGCCGTTCCCCACACCATTACCTACACGTATCACCAAAACAACCCGCCCCTCCCCGCAGAAGGCCACCCACTAGATATTCGGGATGAAACGGCCGTACGCGATCTTGTCCACGTCCTGCAACCTGACACAATTATTCATTTAATCGGCTCCACCGGACAGATGGCCACGGCTATCCGGCAGGGTAGTGGCAATGTAACCTGGGCGGCGCGGGACGTAGGCGCTCGGCTCATTCATTTATCGACCGACGCCATCTTTGCGGGCAATGCGGCCCCGTACGACGAAACGGCCCCACCTGACCCCATCACACCATACGGCCGTGCCAAAGCAGATGCCGAAGCGATTGTCCAGCAGCACGCCAACAGCGTCATCATACGCACCTCGCTCATCTATGGATTGCAGGCCATGGATCACGGCACGCGCTGGATGGCCGAAGCCCTGGCCAGCGGGCAGCCCGTGACCCTGTTCAACAATCAGATTCGCAACCCAATTTGGGTCAACAGCTTGTGCCAGGCCATTTTAGAGCTGGTCGAGCATGATTACCGGGGCATTCTCAACGTGGCTGGCTGCCAGGCAATCACCCGTGCCGAATTTGCCCTAAAACTATTGGATTATTGGCAGATTCAGCCGCGAGACACCCTGCGCATTGCGCCCGCCAGCGGCAATTGGCCATTGAACTGTACGTTGCGTTTGGATCGGGTTACGGCCGTTTTACAAACGTCCCTGCCCGCCATCGATCAAGTTTTACAACAGTCTGAATCCTAAAAACAGGAGGTGGTACTAACGTCCTATTGTCCAATTAACAAAAGCTAGTTTTGCCCTGCTATTTTTTTTACCATTCGCCTGCTGTTACCCCCTTGACTTTTGTCGTTTGAATATGCTAGACTGCCCCCCTAGGAAGGAAGAGGCTGGCTGGCTCTATACTATTCAATAAATTGAACATTTTTAATTATTTTTGGATTGCCGTTTGGGAATGAGAAACAAGAGCCTGCCTTATGGGTGAGAGTCAACACCCCAGTAAACTAAAAAATCTCGGAGAAAGGGAAAATAGATGACCAAATTGACCACGCCATTCGACGAAATGGACTTTGTTAGCGTTTTGCTAAACGAGGGTTCTGAACAGGGCTATATCACATACGATCAGATTATGGAAGCGCTGCCCGACGTCGAGGACAATCTGCCGCTGTTAGAGACAATCTTGGAAGAGGCTCAAGCAGCAGGCATTCCTATTTATGAAAATGAAGATGAAGTAGAAGCTCAGATGACCGGAGACGACTCAAGTGAGCTTAGTGAAGCGCTGGCGAATGGCAAAGCGCTCGATGAAGACGACAGCGAAGAAGTCTCCCCCCATGCGGCACCGCTCTTCGACTTAAGCAACGTGCCGATTGACGACTCCGTTGGGCTTTATTTCCGTGAGATGGGGCAGCAAGGTCTGCTCTCTGCTGAAGAAGAAGTAACGCTGGCGATGGAAATTGAAGCGGGCAAGGAAGCTGAAGCCCGCCGGAATGATGAAATTCTAAGCCCGGATGAACTGGACGCCATCGCCAATTTATGCGAAATTGCCGAAGCGGCTCGTGCCCACCTGATTCGCGCCAATACCCGCCTGGTGGTGAGCATTGCCAAGAAATATCGCGGACGCGGCTTGCAGTTCCTGGACCTGATTCAGGAAGGCAACGTGGGCCTGATGAAAGCGGTGGAAAAGTACGATTATCGTCGGGGGAACCGGTTTAGCACCTATGCCACCTGGTGGATTCGCCAGGCGGTGACCCGTGCTTTGGCCAATCACGGCCGTACCATTCGTATCCCGGCACATTTGGGTGGCCGCATCAGCAAGCTGTATCAGGTAGCCCAGGAGTTGGAACAGAATACGGCCGTCAGCCCACAGCAGAAGAAATTGCCGAACACATGGAGCTGCCCGCCGAGCGCGTTCGTTGGATGCTGCGCACCAGCCGCCAGCCCGTGCACCTGGAACGTCCGTTGGCGACAGTCCGATGCCGAACTCGGTGACTTCATCGAAGATGTGGACGCCCCGCCGCCCGCCGAAACCGTTGCCCAAAAGATGCTCACCGAAGAGCTGGGCGAGATTCTGGACCAGCTCACCCCGCGTGAAGCCCGCATCCTGCGCCTGCGCTACGGCCTGCAAGATGGCGAATCCCGCACCCTCAAAGAAGTGGGCGAGATGTTTGGCCTCTCCCGCGAGCGTATCCGCCAGCTAGAGAAGGAAGCGCTGCGCAAGCTGCGCCATCCCAACTTTGCCGGGCACCTCCGGCAGTACCTCAACTAGAAACCAAAAGGGGCCTCGCGGCCCCTTTTTTATTTGCTTGCCTAAAGAGCACTGAGACGACGATAACCTCAGTGCTCTTTTTTTAGCGAACTGGCGTCTATCAGATTCTAGGGAATATCGACCTCCGTTTCACAGCTCTGACCCACATCCAGGTCAAGGCCACCATCACAAAAGTCAACGCCGCCGTTGCCGTTTAGGAAGTCGTAACCAGCACCGCCGAATAGATCATCAGCCCCGGAGCCGCCTCGCAGGTCGTCGTCGCCTAACTCGCCTTTAAGCGTATCCTGGCCGCTTTGACCCAACAGCAGATCGTCGCCACGACCACCATCCAACAGGTCTGCGCCACCGCCGCCCTGCAAGTTGTCATTGCCACGACCACCATACAGTTCATCGGCACTGCTGCCACCCAACAGAAGATCATCGCCACGACGCCCTCTAAGGATGTCTGAACCCCCATTGCCTTCCAGCAGATCGTCACCGCGACCACCATACAGCGTGTCGGCACCGGAGCCACCTTCCAGGGCATCTTCACCTCGGCCACCACGCAACTCATCAGCGCCACCGTTGCCTTGTAGCGTATCAGCACCGTGTCCGCCTTTGAGCAAGTCCTGTCCACTACCGCCAGAGATGACATCAGCGCCACGACCGCCGCAGATGATGTCATTGCCGCCGTTGCCGTTGATAATGTCATCACCGTCCAGCCCAACAATGACATCATCCCCAGATGTGCCATTGAGAACATCGTTCTCGCTGGTTCCCACGATTGTAGCCAGTACACCGTTGCAGGAGAACCCGTCGCTCACAGTTGTGCTTTCAGAGGCGGTGTTGTTTGCCAGGTCGGGATCCGTTTCATTGCCAACGACCTGGGCAATGTTGATAATCTCGCCAGCCTCTTCAGGCATCACCTGAATGGTGATCACGGCCGTTCCGCCGCTGGTTATTTCGCCTAGCTGACAGGTGACTTCGTCATCATCTTCGCTGCAGCTGCCCAGGCTGGTTGTGACTGAAGCAAACTCAACTTCCTCGGGCAGGGTATCGGTGACGATGACGCCAGTAGCCAATGCGGGGCCGTTGTTACTCACAACGATGGTGTAAGTCAACAGCTGTTCGATGTCGCTGGGATCAGCGTCATCGGTCATGGTGAGGGAAAGATCAGCTTCTACGCCTACAACTTCGTTCACGGTGACAGTTGTGGTAGCTGTATCGGTGCCGCCGTTGCCATCGCTGATGGTGTAGTCAAAGCTGTCCTCACCGCTAAAGCCAGCATCGGGCGTGTAGGTCACGTCTGTCCCGTTGTTGACGACGGTGCCGTTGGCTGGGTCGGTAACGCTGTCAATGCTCAGGCTGTCGCCATCTGCATCGGTATCATTTGCCAGGACGTTGATGGTAACGGCCGTATCCTCATCCGTCGTCGCATTGTCATCAACCGCAATTGGCGCATCATTTTCGCTAGAAACCATCACGATGACGGTCGCAGTGTCCGTGCCACCATTGCCGTCGCTGACGGTGTAGTCGAAGCTGTCGCTGCCGTTGAAGCCAGGATCAGGTGTGTAGGTCACATCGCTGCCGTTATTCGCTACGGAGCCGTTGGCCGGGTCCGTGACGCTGTCGATAGTCAAGCTGTCGCCATCGGCATCGCTGTCGTTGGCCAAAACGTCGATGGTAACGGCCGTATCTTCGGCCGTTGCAGCGGTGTCATCCACCGCCACCGGATCAACGTTGACATCTGAAACATTCACCGTCACCGTAGCGGTGTCACTTTCCCCATTGCCATCGGAAATGGTATAGGTGAAGCTGTCTTCCCCGCTAAAGTTGAGGGTGGGAGTGTACACAACCATGGTGTCGCTGATGACGGCCGTTCCCGTCATTGGCTGGGTGAGGCTGTCTAGGGTTAGCGTGTCGCCATCAATATCGTTGTCGTTGGCCAGCACGTCGATGGTGACGGCCGTATTTTCAGGCGTTATCACGTCATCATCAACCGCTACCGGCGCATTGTTAATATCAGATACGGTAACAGTCACATTGGCAGTCGCTGTTCCTCCATTGCCATCATCATTGCTGTACGTAAAGGTGTCAACACCGTTAAAACCACTGTTGGGGATGTAGGTGACATTGGTGCCATTGTTAACAACCTCACCATTGGTGGGCTGCGTAACGCTGCCGACACTGAGGGTGTCACCATCAATATCGCCATCATTGGCCAAGACATCGATGACGACTACCATATTTTCATTCGTTGCGGCCGTATCGTCAGCAGCAGATGGTTGATCATTGACATTGTTGACCGTCATAAAGACCGTGGCTGAATCAGTGCCGCCATTGCCGTCGCTGATGGTGTAGTCGAAGCTGTCACTGCCAAAGAAATCGTCGTTGGGTGTGTAGGTGATGTCTTCGCCATCATAGGTGACAACCCCGTTGGTCGGTTGCGTCGCGTCGGTGATGGTTAACAAATCGCCATCACCGTCAAAGTCGTTGCTGGTTACCGGCAGCGTGATCGCCACCTCTTCATCGGTGACGCCGCTGTAATCGTTAGCAATCGGCTCGTCATTGACGTTGCTCACCGATACGGTGACGGTGGCAAAGTCGGTTTCGCCATTGCCATCACTCATCACATAAGTGAAGCTGTCCACACCGCTGAAATCTTCGTCCGGCGTGTAGGTAACGCTGCTACCATTGTTGACCACCACCCCATCATCCGGTTGGGTAACTAAGCTAACAGTCAAGGTATCACCATCCACATCGGTGTCATTGGCCAGTACGTCGATAGTGGTTCCTGTTTCCTCAACAGTCGAGGCCGCGTCGTCATTGGCAATCGGTTCGTCATTGATGTTGTTGACTGTGACGGAGACAGAACCCGTGCCGCTGCCACCGTTGCCGTCAATGACGGTATAGCTAAAGCTGTCGCTGCCAAAGAAATCATCATTGGGGGAATAGACGATCTCACCTAAGATGATAGTGGTTGAGCCATTCGCGGGCTGCGTGACACTCTCAATTGAGAGATCGTCTCCATCCTGATCCGTGTCGTTGGCCAGCACGTCGATGGTGACTGATAGTTCTTCATCTGTAGTGGCGCTGTCGCTGTTGCCCACCGGATCATCATTGACGTTGAAGACGTTGACCGTCACGGTGGCCGTGTCTGTGCCGCCGTTGCCGTCGCTGATCTCGTAGGTGAAGCTGTCTGCGCCGCTAAAGCCCGTGACTGGCGTGTAGGTGACATCGCTGCCGTTGTTGCTAACGGTGCCGTTGCCGGGCTGGGTCACACCTGCGATGCTCACTATGTCTCCATCGGCATCGCTGTCGTTGGCCAGGATGTCGATAGTAACGGCCGTATTTTCATCCGTACTCGCGCCATCGGCACCGGCAATCGGGTCATCCGGTACATTGTTGACGGTGATGGTGACTGCGGCCGTATCCGCCCCCCCATTGCCGTCAACAATGGTGTAGCTGAAGCTGTCACTGCCAAAGTAGTTGGCATTGGGGGTGTACGTAACGTCACTGCCGTTGTTCACCAGTGTGCCGTTGGCGGGTTGGGTAACGTTGTAGATGGTGAGCGTATCGCCGTCCAGGTCGGCATCGTTGGCCAAGATGTCGAGCGTGGTGCTGCTGTCTTCATCCACCGAGACCACATCATCCACCGCATCAGGCACCCTGTTATCATCAACAACAGTCACAGAAATTCTTGTCGTGGAATCATATTCCGCCACTGCCATGATATAACCATTCAGGGAGCGTGTACCCGTTACCGTTGGTGTCCAGGTAATCGTCTCGATATATTCGCCAATCCCCACCGGGTTGAAGGGAAAATCATCTTTCTCATAGATGAGGGTTCCCCCATCGAAACCATCCGACTCTTCAATGGAAACATAGAAGATGCCAAAGAACTGGTCGATATCGACAACGGCGCGGTAGGTTAGCGAAATCGGTTCACCAACGGTCAAAACAGCCCCTTCCGGCGGTTCGATAAACTCAAAGCCAAACTCGTACACCGTCATCGTCACGGTGCCGGTACCGGTGTTGCCCTTGTCGTCGCTGATGGTGTAGGTAAAGGTGTCTTCACCAAAGAAGCCAACAGTCGGGGTATAAATAACGGTGCTGTCTAATGTGTCAATTGATGTCGCGCCATTGGCCGGTTGGGTAACAGAATCGAGCGTGATAGGATCGCCATCGGGATCAAAATCGTTGTCCAGCACGTCGATGTAAGACGATTCCTCATCAACTCTTTGGACGATAAAGTCGTCTTCAGCTATGGGGTCGTCTTCCAGATTGTTGACGGTGACGGTGACAACGGCCGTATCCAACTGCCCAATCGTATCGCTAATGTCGTAGGTAAAGCTGTCTTCACCAAAGAAGTTGAGCGTTGGCGTGTAGGTGAGATTGCTGTCGGTGAAGGTAACCTGGCCGTTCAACGGTTGGGTCACCCCGACCACCGTCAAGCCACTATTTTCCACATCCGTATCATTAGCAGCCACATCGATCACCACTGCCACTTCTTCGTCGGTGACGGCCGTATCATCCACAGCCACCGGTGGCGTATCTTCCGCCGCAATGACGGCGCAGTTACCCAGCGTGTCGCAGAATTCTGGCGTGACGAGATCGGTTTGATGACCGGATACGGTGCAAACGCCATTCAGTTGATAGGTCGTGCTACTGGCCGGGTCAGAGTAGCCCAGACTGGTGCGATACCAGGCTGAGGCCATCGGGATAAGGGTCGGATTGGCGTCGATACACATGCCGGTAATGCCGTTGGGGTCGGCGTGGAAGTCGGTGATGGTGTAAGTGTACTCGGTCTCAGCCGTGGCGCCTTCGCCAATAAAGCGATAGGTGATGGTGGCGCGTGGGGCCATCGTGTCAACGATGCCTTCCCACAGCGGCACGGGGACCGAGAGGTTGTCAAAGGTGTCGGTGGAACGGCCGTGTATCCGATAAAGTCCTTCCACCGACGGCAACGCCTGACTCCATAGCGATAGATTGGCGTTTGGCGTATCCAGCGAGGCGTCCTGCCAGCCAGTGATTAACGCTTGTTCCAGAATCTCAGCCGCATTGAGCGTGCGGGGGAAAATTTGCACCGCGTCCAACCTACCCACGAAGGTACGCAAGGCGTTCCGCCCTACGAAGAACTCGTCGGTGGCCGAAGGCGCCAATCCGGCAAAGTCTGGCGTGCTGCTTACTTCTACGCCGTTGACAAAGACGCGCAGGTCGGTGCCGTCAAAGGAGACAGCGATATGGTTCCAGGCATCAGGGGTAAGGACTGAATCGGTCGTCAGCTTATTGAGCGTGGTGCCGTCACCAAAGCCTACCGACAGCTTGGTTTGTTCGATCACCTCAATGAAGGGATACGCCTCTGCCTCACTGCTGCCAGGTTCCAAGCTGCTGATGATTGGATACGCTTCGTCGCCATTGAGTTCGGGGTAGACCCACGCCATTTGGGTGTAACGGCCGTGGCTCAAATCGAGCAGCGGATTGGACTGCACGATGACATGGTCTACATGACCATCCAGGGCCAGCGCGTTGGCGTCTACCTGTCCGGACGTTATTTTATCGGCCGTATCAAAACCGGGCGTGTTGGTTGTAAAAAGAACGGCGTCAATGGCGGTGTCAAACCCGGTTGCAAAGGTTGCCCCGTCCGTCGCGCTGTCCACTTCGTCGAAGTTAAGCGAGAAGATAGGTAAGCTATCGACCATCAGTTGGCGCAATGCTGTTGTGGAAACCGCATCGGCAATCACCACGATTTCATCAACACCGCCTGCGAGACGGTTGCCGCCCGTCTCAGAAAGCCCAAGACGCAGGTCGCCGCTGCTGGCAGACACGGTTGTGGCGGCACTGTCTGCTAACTGTCCATCCAGATAGAGGGATAAAGTAGAGCCGTCATAGGTAACGGCCGCATGATGCCAGACACCGGCGGTAACTGCTGCCGAACTGGCCAGCGACCCACCCAGATTGGTAAAGAGATTGCCACTGCCGTTGACACCCAGCCAGGTTGTGCCAGATTGCTGCGACAAAATCGTCTGGGTACCGACCAAACTGTCCACGTTAATCCAGGCTGCGGCAGTGAAAGAACCGGAACCGGGGTCAATAAAGCTGGTAACCGAAAGTTCATCGTCCACGCCGTCAAAGGTCAGCCCACTGCCCGTAAAGCCGAGGTTACCGGCTGTGGGACAGGTGGCGGTGGTGCAGGTGGCGCTTTGATTGCTGCCGGAAAAGTCGGCAAAGCTGGTTGTTGTGTCCCCATTTGCGTCTGTTGATAGCTCGTTAAACGGAAGATAGAGTTGGGTGCTTTGGGGCAAGGGGAGATTGGCTGCCAGGGAGCCGTTCCCCAGCAGTTCATACCCTATTTCCAGGCTGGCAACGGTGGCGCGAACGCTTTGGGCCAGCTTGAAAATTTCTAGCTCGATGAGGGTGCGGTTGTAAACGGCCGTTTCATCGATTTGACCATCAAACGAGTTGGTAGCGTCGCTGATAACGAATCCAACGCTGTCGTCGATGGCACCAGCTACATCACTCTCACCTACCAGGAGGCCGTTGTGGTAGAGGCGCAGGGTGGCGCCATCATAAGTTCCGGCAATATGTTGATAAATGCCTGTCGTCAGCACACCTGAGGCGCGTACTTCATGAACAGCACCGTCTAAGGTCATGCTGTAGACGAGGTCGCCATTGTTGATTTGGAGAACGGCCGTGTCACTTCCATAGACCATGATCTGCGCTGTGCCGCTGGCCGGAACATTGTCTGGGGAAATCCAGGCCATCATCGTCATATTGGGGGCGACGTTGAAAATATCGGCCGTCGGAGCCGAGAGGCTGTTGCCACTGGCAAAGTCCAACGCCTGCCCAAAGACACCGGTTGTCACCGTGGGACAGCTAGTACAAGTGGCATGGTTGCCCCAAATGCCGCTGTCGGCAAAGGCGGTGCCGTCATCGAGTTCAAAGTGTAGGTCAATAATCTTACCCGACATGAAGGGTAGATCAGATGCCGTTCCAGCCAGCGTGTGCGCCGATGTTAGCACCTCGGTAGGCAGCAAGCCCAACTGTTCGGCTGTGGCCGCACTGCTGGCGGCCGTTCCCAGCGGCGCATTTTCATTGACCATACCAGCCGTGTACAGGTCGAACCGCCCCGCTTCAATGTCGATGCGGACTGAGCCGATGAGTGTCTGAGCCGTATTGCCCACCACATCTTCTACCCGCAGTTGAATCTGATACAGTCCGTTGGGGCGTTCGCCCTCAAACAGATAATCAATCTGCCAATCTGACCCGGTCACTGCGGCCGATTGCACGCCACTGCCAGCCACCTCGCCGTTGGCATCTAGCAGGCTAATTTGCACGGAATCTTCATTAACACCGCTGCCGCTCACGTTAAAAATTACATCTGGATCGGTGACGGTGCCGCTCAGGGAGATTTCCCAACTGTCCGGGTCTGTTTGAGTGGGGCTGTTCCAGGTGTTGTTGTCAACGGCCGTTGCTGTTGGCGCAGTGCCATCCACAAAAAAGTCATAGGTGGCGCTAACTGTTTCATTTCCCGCCTGGTCAGCCACCCGGAACCGAACGTTGTAAGACCCTTCAACATTGCCAAAAGCAGCCGGGTCAAAGGTGGGACACCAGGCCACACCCTCATCAGCATCTTCACAAGCTGGAGCCCCCAGCCAGACATATCCCCCCCCCGTTGGCGGCTGCACACCCATATCAACCACGACGACTTGCGAGGTGGGGTCGCTGGTAGCCACGTCCAGCACCACGCTCTGGTTCAAAACATAGCCCGGATCAGAGCGCAGCGTCACCGTTGGGCTGTCAGTATCCACCGTCACCCGGAAGGTTTCCACCGTGCGGGTCCAACGGGAATCCAAACGGTAGCTGTCGGCAATTTCCAAACTGCTCAACGCCCGTTCATAAATGACAAACTCGTCAACGGTGGCGTTAATAAAGCCTCTATTAGCCCGATTGGTTTCGATACCAATCAAGAATTGAGAAAAACCGGCAACAGGTGATGGTGAATAAAAGCTGCTTGTTGTGACGAGTTCACCATTTAAATAGAGACGAGAGACATTAAAGTCATCCACTGCTAAGGCGATATGATCCCATTCGCTGAGTTGGAAGGGGAATGGGCCATCATTGCCTATAAACTGCGTGCCGTCTGTACGCGCATCGAGGTTGATTTGTCCATGTGTCCAATCAAAGAGAGTCTCAAACGAATTATCGCGTATCGCGTCGCGCTTCACCCAGGTCATGATGGTGAAATTCTTATCGAGGTTTGTGGCAGCATCGAGCGCCTCATCAATCTCCAAATAGCTTCGCGTAATCGAATTATCAATGAGTAAGCCATTGCCCAGTCGCCCAGGTACCCCCAATCGGGCTTGGGTTAGCTCACCCACAAAGCCGTTTTGCGAATCATCGGCTGCGGCCGTGGCCTGTTCATCTTCATCGAAGCGGAACTGCACATGAGGTGCCGAGCGTTCGTACAGGTCTAAGGCCTGTTCGGCCGTAAAGGTGGTGTTGTAAAACCGAAGATCATCAACAAAGCCGACCAGCCCGTCGCTGCCATCGGGCAGAGAGCCGATGAAAAACGGTGCCAGATGGCGTACGTCGTTGGCGTTGAAGTCTGATTGCCCATGATATTCACCGTTGATGTAAACAACCAACCCCACGCTGTTTTCGTAGGTGGCCACGATATGGGTCCAGTCGCTATCGGAGACGATGTTGGGGAAGCCAACACTGTGTCCAGGTGACTGGTCAGTGACGCTAAAGTTATTTGTGGTCAAGGCAAAGCGTTCGTAATCTCCCTGTCGGTAGCTAAAGATTGTGCCTTCGCTCGCTTTTACCCAGGTTGAGATGGTGAAGTATTCGATGTCTTCGGTAAAGGGTGTCTCGGTGCGGATCGAATCATTGCCATCGAAGTAGGCGGCCCAATTGATAAGGCCACGCCGCCCGGCCGATGGGCAGGCATCTCCGGTGCAGGAACCAAACTCCCCATCCCCAAAGCCATATTGGAACTGTTCGCTGCCCGGCACTTCATCCAATTCAAAGATAAAGGTGGCATTTTCGTTGAAGGTGCGGGTGGCCAGGCTGACCATCTCTTCATCGCTCAGCACCTGATCATAAAAGACGATGCTGTCGATGCTGCCTTCAAAGTGGCGGTAGTCGCCACCGGCCCAGCCAACACGCAGTTGGCGTAAATTTGTCAGGAAGGGTGCGTTGGCTGTCACGTTGGCAAACTGACGTACTTGCACCCCATTATGGTAGAAAGTAAGGGTTGATTCGGTGGCATCGTAGGTGGCGGCAATATGGTTCCATTTATTTGTCTCGACACTAAACACACCGGAAAGATTATTGTCTGAAACGTTCGCACCAAAGTTTTCGTACCCATGAGCCAGGCCAAATCGATTTTGTTGTACGTAAAGTGTGGGGAAAAATTCGCCTTCTCGATATTCTTCATAAAAATCCACATCCGCTTGGGTAAACGACCGTGGGAAAAAGGCCAGTCGGTTGATGCTACCGTGCCATGGGGCAGAAGAAATGGAATAATCAAATAAATTGCCATTGATATTGCCCACACCAATGCCATCGCCATCACCGGGAATAGAATTGTACGGTACTGTTTGAACATGGTTCCCATCCTGATAAAGCGACATCGTGCCGGCTGAACCGTCAAATGTGAAAACAAATCGGTCACGGTGCTCGTCTTCAACAAAAACCTGGATACACTGTTCTGATGACAGATAGAAGGCACAGAAGTTGACGTATGAGCCGAGTGGGAAATGCTGCGTGGCGATAATGCCAATACCAGAAGTTGCACCGCCCTGCTCGTACAGCACCATCCAATCGTCACTATCCCCGCCTCGTTGGGCCAGGGGTGTAATTGCAAAATCAATCATGATGGTGAAGTTGTCGATGGTTTGTAGATCAATATCAGCGCTGCTGGGTATCGTAAGCTTGTCATTGCCGTCAAAGTTGTAAGCTGGAACCGGACAGGCTGACCCGCTGCAGGTAGCGGCCGTACTGCCTGCCTTGTCGAAGAAGGACGTGGTGGCGCTGCCCTGGTCACGGAAATCAAACCAATATTGGTCGGGTTCGTGATAGCCGAGGACGGCGTGTTTGGTGCTGGCGGTCTCATCATGGGTGGGATAGACCCAGGCACCGATGGTGAAGTCCCCTTCGACAAAGTCGAGGTCCCCATCAGGATTGTTGGCATGAACCAAAAGCGATTGATCTGTGCCGTTGAAGGTTAAACCACGGCCGAAGAAGCCATTGGGGTCCATTGTGGGGCATTGCTCCACATCGCCAAACGGCTCCGTGTAGGAACAGGTGGTGTTGACGGAGGTGCCGATATTTTTGGGTGTATCCGTCCCGGCCGTGTCGCCAAACTGGTCTTTTTCAAAGTAGATGCCCATGTCTGGTTCAGGAGCGACGATGAAGAAGTCTGATTCGTCTGTGGAGACAACCCCTTCAGCAATTAAGTCAACGCCATAGGTACCCATTGGAGCCGTTGCAGATACGTCAATATCTCCCTGCACGGTAACCAATTCTAATGGCGGTACCGAGACGGGTTGGTAAGTGGTATCCACGATGAGCGGCGACCCTTCTTCCGGTTGGATGTAGAAGTGCCCATTTACATCGCGAGAAATGAGGTTGTTCTGGGTAGTTAAGCTGTAGTTGAGGGTGTCAGCAGGTAAAACGTAGAGGTCGTTGAGGGTGTAAATGCCGTCTCGAACTTTGGCCGCTTCGGTGGAGGTCAGAGCCCGGTCATGGATGATCAGCTCGTCGAGGGTACCGGCAAAGTAGGTGCTGCTGTTGCTGGGGGCCAGCCAGCCGATGGCCAAGGGGCCGCTGCCCTGGTAGTTGGTGGCTGAGGTATCTTGAGCCACCTGCACCCCATCTCGATAAATGGTGCGGGTGCCGCTGCTGGCGTCGTAGGCGCAAGACCAGTGGTGCCAATCCGTTTGGGTGTAGCTAGACGAGGTGGTCAGGCTGTTGCCCCAGAAGGAGCAGGTGAACTGGTCGCTGCTGTTGAAGCCGATGTTAAGACCTTCGTTGGTAACGGCCGTTCCCTGGCTAACGATATATTCTTCTTGCCCACTGCCATCACGCTGCACCCAGGCGGAAATGGTGAAGGATTGGTCTACAAAGGCGAGATCGTCGATGGTGAGAACGTTATCCACGCCATCGAACTGGATGCCTGAGGCGTAACGGCCGTTGAAGGTAGGCGTCGGACAAACGGCCTGGTCACAAACGGCCGAAAGTTGACGTCCGGCCAGATTCTTAAAGACCGGCCCGGCCGCCTCTTCAAACGGAATGTACACCTGCGGTGATTGCTCCTCGTCAATGCTTAAACCGCCAAAATCAAAGGCATTTTCAATCACATCATACCGATCCGGCACATTGGGATTGAGCCCATAGATGGATTCGATGTAATCCAGGATACCGTCACTGTCGGCATCGGCAAAGTACGGATTGGACCAGACCCAGGTGGTTTGAATATCACCATTGATGTCCCGGTAGCCTATCGACCACCCTTCCATCTCCAGCCGGTCAGACAGTCCATCGTTATCCGTATCAGCTTCATCCAGTTCAGAGCCGAAACGAGCTTCTTCATAATCGGTCAAGCCGTCATCGTCACTATCCGTGTCCTGTGGACTGGAACCAACCGAATATTCAAAGAAGTCAGACAGCCCATCAGCGTCGGTATCCCATTCTGAGTCATTCACATCCGAACCACCGTCCAGCTTATTTCGCAGACCGTCGTTGTCGGCGTCTTTCATTCTGGGGAAGGTGATGCCGTTTTTGGAAGGATCGGCCGTTAAGCCCCAGGCCAATGAATAGCCAAAATCCTGCTCGGCCAAGGCAAAAAAGCCGTCGAGCGTGTCGGGGAAAATATCAAAAGCCATTTCCCGGCTGATATTGAAATGGTTGGTGCCATCTTCTGTATCATCGACCCAACAAACAATGACCGAGCATTCCTTAATCGGTAAGACATACCCTTCAGATAGATAAACTGGCGGGAAGGTCACATTCAGCCCCGACCCTCTATCGGAAAAGTCAAATGAAAATTCGCGTGTCTCTGGTGAGGCAGAATAGAGATAGCCGTACTCTGTCCCGCCAATTGTATCAACTTCTGTCACAACATTGACCCAACTCGATTGATTTAAATCGAGCGTGGAGTGAAAATCGGTTTCGCTAGTTTGGAACAGATAATCCAGCGTGGTTCTCCTGGCAAATCTGTCGTCTTGGAAGGTGCCGGTTAATTTATAGGGGCCAATGCGATTGGTGACAGTCACGGCATAGGTAACACCGTTGCTTTCTGTAAACCCGGCTGAATCATCAAAAAGATCAGGGCCGACTATTTCGTAATCAAGACGATAGGGATCGCTTATATCCACCAGCGGTTCGACATTATAAAATATCTTAGCCAACGTTTCCGTAAAAATGCCCGAAATCCCCTTGCAAAACTGCTCTTCAGAGTGGCTGCGATCATCATCTTCGGTTGCCTTACAAATAATGAAAACAATCGCATCATACAGCCCAATAAATAGCACGAGCAGCGGGCCAATGACGGGAATAAAGGCCAGAGCGAATAGGAATACCACATAAACTGTCGAGGCCACCGAGTACGCAATCAGCGCATTGGTTTGAAATTTATTTAGATCCTCGGTTAAAAGGGAGTAGACAAACACACCCCAGACGATTATGACGGATACGACGAGCGTCACCATCGAAGCTGAGCGAACCGAAGCTGTAACATTATGCAAAGCTCGCAGGGTTGCCGTCATCAAAAACACCACTTGATTGGCCGCCTGGAAGACCCGAACCATATTGGCAATGACATTGATGAGCTGTATCGCCAGCACAACCGCGCTGGCCGCATTTAAAACGATGAAAATGGAGTCTAGCCAATGCCCCCCGTTGGTGATATGACTCACCAAGGCCCATATCGAAAGGGCCAGAATGGCCGCCACTGTCAGGCCCAGCGTCAGGCGACCCGCGCGGCTCAGGGGAATGTTGATGAGTTGAAAATTGGTCCCTTCACCCTGTTTAATTCTGCCAAACGCGGAACTCAGTTTGTACATAATGCCAGAATTATCAGCGACATCGTGAATGCGGGTTCCCCAAACGATATATGAGAAGAATGCGGCAGCAATATCAACAGCAACCCCACTCCATTTGAAGGACGATCCTGATAGCAGTGCTTTTTCGGCGTACAAGCTCTCTACATTAAGGTACTCCTGATCGTTGATAGCTACAGCCCCCGACAAACCCAAATAAAAGGACATTAAATACATTTGGGCGGCAATGATTTCCCCTTGGGCGATATCTTTTTCAACCTGATCAGCACCGGCCGCAACGGCAAAATCGGGGTGATTTTCTAACTGCGCTTCGAAAATCTCCAAATAATCTTCCATCGGATACTGAGTCCATTCGCCTTCCAAGAATTTAAATGGGGCCACATTCAGCGAATGGGTTGTTGTTTTGAGGCTCCCATCAGCCATTGTCAAATCTAAGGTCTCGTCTGTCGCCAGTGTGTCGGTTGCATCACCTAAATTTAAGCTGCGGGCGGTTTCTTCTCTGGCAAACAAAACAAGCGGGGTATCGTCGCTGCTAAAGTAGGTATTTAAGATCGATTTAGTATTGGTCATGGCCACATGAGCCATAAAGCCAATGTGGTCATAGCTGTGCTGCTCAACCGCCAGTGAATCGTTAATAAACCAGCGCTCGCCATCGCTGACGGTGTCGTTGGTGGCATGGTCAAAGCGCGTAGCGATGTCGTCAACCGTCATCATGTTGGTGCCTAAGGTACAGTCGGTATCGGTGGCATTGACAAAGGTACAATCGACCCCTTCAACAAAGGTGACACCGAGTGAGGTGGCCAATTCTAAAACTTCATCTTCATGGAATATCGTTTCATCAGCTGGCGGATCAACAGCTGGGTCTTCAACGGCCAGAGCAATGTCAAAGCCATGATCTTCGCGCACGCTCATGCCGGTGAGATACCATGGCTCATCTTCGTAAATGTGCAGCACGCTCAGGGAGTCAACCGGGTTTCTTGGGTTGTTGTTGACAATTGCCTGAACGACCCACACCAAGCGCACTTCGTGATCGGCACCCCAACTGTCTGTAGATGGCCAATAAAGCGTCTGACCGGTAAAGCCAACGAGATTACCCCCGGTGTCATCTTCAACTGTGTTCAGCGGCAGATAAAGGTAGATATTGCCGGCATCATCTGCCTGTTGGACGGTAATGCCGTAGGGTTCCAGCTTTGACATATCGAGCCAATCAGCAACGGCCGTTGAGCTACCGTCAGCAGAGGCGAGCTTGGGCAAACTACCATAGGTGGCGCTGTCAAATGGCACATAAATTTCTAACTTGGGCGAAACGTGTAAATCGCCATTATTGGCATTAGGTACGTCAAGACGAATCTCTGTATTTTCGGTGGAGGCAAAGGTGGATGAACCGTAGCGCAATACTTGACCGGCTAAATCAACCGTAGGCCAATCAAAAATGCTGCCAGAGTAATAAACCTGTTCCGGATTGACTGGGCGGAGCTGGAAGCTGACCAAAACAGGTTCATCGGTTGCTAATTGATCAATGTTAAAGGTAAATGGGTTGTCTTCGTTGAAAAATGAGGTTTCATTCCCCAGCACGCTGTTAGGCGAGAGGTCAACCTTATCCGGCACGCCGTCATTGTCGTTGTCAAAGTCAAACACATCGGGCTCGCCGTCCGAATCGGTGTCCAGACATGGGTCTCCTGTGGTATCGGCAATGATGGACAGGTTAGGACATTCGCGGGCGTCGCTTAGACCATCGTTGTTTGTGTCTGCTTTTAAGGGGTTTAGATAGTATTGCTGGCTTTGAAAGACAAAACCGGTCACTTCAACATTATCTGGCAGGCTGTCGAGATCAGAATCGATGTTGGCGGGATCAAGGCCCAGCTGGTTGTATTCGGTGCCATCGGTCAGGGTGTCCCCATCGCTGTCAACGTTGTTGATGTCAGTGCCTAAGACGTTTTCGGCCAGGTCGATCAGGCCATCGCCGTCGGTATCGGTGGTGTCTAAATCGTCAACCTGGGTTTGTAGTGGGGGTGTAAATGCGGCTGTTGATTCAGAAACGGCCGTTTCCACTAAAGCCAGCTCTTCGGGCTGGGTAAGCTGGTCTGCTGCCGGTTGATGAGGATCCCAGGTAGATTCAGCGAGGCTTTCTTGCAGTTCGCTTTGCCGTTCCTGTTCGGCCACATTGGCTTCATGCTCCGCGCTTTCGGCGACAACCGTATGGTGGAAAGCAGAAACCTGCTGTGATCGCAGCAGGGGCGTGAACAACATGGCAATCACGAGGCTCAAGTTCAGACCAATGACAAATTCTCGCCGCCGATACCGGAGAGAATAGAGGAGAAGAAAGAAGAGGGCGGCAAAGGCCAGGGCCATACTTAATTGACTTCCTAATGATTGCATAGCCTGGATGTTTTCCGGCAGAAAAACTGTGCTGGTGGCCCAGATGAGGGGAGCAGAAAATGGGGTTGTTTGAGCCACGGAAATGCGTTCCAGGTCAAAATTGCTAAAGATAGTTTCCACCTCGAAATCTATTTTTTCGGCACCATCTCGGGGCGGCATGGTAATTTCAGCTACAAAACGGCTGGGCAGGCCATTGGCATCTAGCCAAATAAACCCTTGGCCACTCATCTCTTTGTACACATCGGCTTCATTAAGCGACAAGCCCTCTGGCAATCTGCCTTCAGCTTGCAGTTGGGCTTCCATTTGCTGAACCATGTATTGGGCAAAAGCGTGGCCATCCAGGTCAAAAGCGTATTTGGCAAAGGTTAGGTTGGAGGAAGTTCCCCCAGGCCCAAATGCTTCATTTTCTACAAAACGAATATTTTGGGCGGCGGCCAGATAACCAAGGGGATCGGTGCTGGGGGCAAAAACGTCGCCAATGTTTTCCATTTTTTCCCAGGTACCATCACCGCTTAAACCATAGGCCGTATCCCCATCAATGCGCATCCGTAATCCGGCATCCTCGTTGCGGTTGCTGTTGGGGTACAGGGTAAGGTCCATGATTTCGTCAACCCTATCAATTTGGCCGTCCAGAGCAAAGCGATCCGTTTGGCTAGTAGCGCCCACGTTGGCCAGGCTGGGGCTGGGATAGGTGGTTTGTTTAAGTTGGGTGTCGAAGTTGTAGACACCGCTGTCATCGGCCATTTCCCAGGCGCGTTCGACAACATCTCTGGGGGAGTCGGCCTGGACAAACGGCCGTTCCCCCACCTGCATAGTAAACAAACCAAACAAGCTCAAACTGATCAACAAAACAAACAAACGGACCTTGACTGTTCGACGATTTTGGGACATGACACACTCCTGTAAATGAATCGTTGGCCGGGAACGGCCGTTGCCACCCTGAAATCACCCAGGTGCAGCAGCGGAAACTGGCAAAAAATTTCTGAATTGAGGTTTGAACGGTTTGTTCTTCTAGTTTGTTTCTTAGGATTTGTTCAAGCCAGCAGGTGTTACAAATTTACAAAACCTAACGTGACGTGGACGTGACGTGAGGTTTTTAGCATTGGCATCTTTCTAAGATTGCGGTTCTTGAGCGTTTTGCTGCCCGGAATCGCTAGATGGGACAACAAGATTTTGCAGCAAATAACGCAGCATCTCATTTTGATTAGCAAAGCGTATCAGCTCTCCCGTGTAGGCGTTTTCCAGGGTTGCCCGCCAGTGGGGCTGGTCTGCATCTCGGCGCAGCCGCAGTAAAAATGCTTTGTATTGCGTACTCATAAAGCCATTCTAAATGGGCAAACGTGACGTGGACGTGACGTGAGGTGTGACCAGAGGGAAATTGCTTTTCACGTTTCACGCATCACGGTCTAACAAATTCCCTGAGTCAAAAAGAGCCATACTTTGCTATAATGCGGCTCATGGCCTTGCGATTCAAACTGCTGGGATCACTCAAAATCGAAAAAGAAAACGGCGACGCTTCTGAGGTAATGAAGTGGAACAAAGGGTGTGCGCTGCTGGCTTACCTGATCCTGGTTGGGCAAGCCCAGCGGCGGGAGTTTCTGGCTGATTTGCTGTGGGATGCGCCCTCTACGTCCCGGTCGCTACAAAATTTGCGCAAGTTATTGTCCAGAATGCGTAAGTGGGTGCCAGAATTAGAGGTCACACGCACGCAGGTGGCCTATCCGCAGGAAACGGCCGTTGCCATCGACTACCTCACTCTCTCCAACATTCTAAACGCTGGCGGCATTGCCGAGATGGACAGCGCACTTTCCTTTTATGAAGGTGATTTGCTCACCGACTTTTATTTAGACGATGCCCCACGCTTCAATGAATGGCTCCTGATTGAACGAGAAAAGTTGCGCCAACGCGTAATGGCCACTTACCGTCAGATTTGTTTCGCTTACAGCGAACAAGGCACCTGGGATAAAGGCATTGCCGCCGCCCAGCGCTGGCTGGCCCTGGATGAATTTGATGAGGATGCGCTGCGCCAACTGTTGCAGTTATTGGCAGCCAGCGGGCAAATTGAGGTGGCCTTGCAGCAGTATGAAGCCAGCCGGCAGCGGTTGTGGGCCGAGCTGGCTGTGGAGCCTGCGCCGGAAACAGTGCAACTGGTTCAGCACTTACAAACGCTGAAGGAAGAACAAGGCGGTGGCCTCTCCTGGTCGGCGATTGTTGGCGTGCAGTTGGAACGGCCGTTGCCCGGTCGGCTTTCTGAACCAGGCGAACTGCCCAGCAGCGCTTTTGTCCCTTACCAGCGCAACAATGATTTTACGGGCCGCCGAGAATCGCTGCTGCATTTAGCCAACTTGCTACTGCCAGACGGAGAATCGGTAAAACAGCGCGCTGTGGTGGTAACGGGTATGGGCGGCCTGGGCAAGACCCAGCTGGCGGTAGAGTTTTGTTATCGTTACGGCCGTTATTTTCCCGGTGGCGTTTTTTGGCTCAGCTTTGCCAACGGTGGCAATGTAGCTGATGAGGTGGCCGTTGTTGGCGGGGAACGCAGCATGGGTTTGTATCGGGATTCCAATAAGCTGAACCAATTAGACAAAGTGGGGCGCGTGCGGCGTGCCTGGCAAGAAGCCATTCCCCGCTTGTTGATATTTGATAACTGCGAAGAAGAAAGGCTGCTGGCCGAATGGCTGCCTGTGACTGGCGGCTGTCGCGTCCTGATCACGAGTAAACGCGCTGTATGGACTCCTGAATTAGGGGTCACAACTTACACCTTGAAGCAGCTAGACCGTATTGAAAGCGTGCGACTGCTGCAGCATTTGGTGCCAACGGCAGGCGCGACGGCTGCTGATGAAATTGCCCAGGAGGTTGGCGATTTGCCCCTGGCGCTTTACCTGGCGGGCAGCTTTTTACGGCGATACCCTCAGTTTGAGGCGGCACAATACCTGAACCAACTGCGACATCAAGGCTTGTT
Organism: Ardenticatenaceae bacterium; assembly: GCA_020634495.1. The sequence goes on from JACKBR010000005.1 coordinate 43,922, forward strand.
GCAACACCCCTCGCTGCAAGGGCGCGGTGCCACGCATTCGCCCACCGGTCACGAACTGCACGTGGCGCGCACGTTTGCTCTTAACTTTGCCCAACTTGATGCCAATGATGAGACTGACGCGATGGCCCAGCAGATGTTAGCCTGTGCCATCGCTTTTGCTCACGGCGAGGCGATTCCACAGCAGCTATTGCTGGCCTGTGTGCAGTCGGAGCCAGATGATTTGCTGGCAGAACTGCTGGCTATGGATGGGCTAACCCGCCTGCTGACGTTGGGAATATTGCGAGCAGAGAGCAGAGACAGCGTACAAATCCATCATCTGGTGGCTGAGTACGCCACGGCCGAATTGGGAGAGCTGGTGAATGTGGGGCGAACGGCCGTTGAACACCACTTGCTCCACCTTTTAGACGAACAATTTACAGCAACGCGCTTTCTGGGCCAACTGCCCTTTGCCACCACCCATCTGCAAGCCGTTACCCAAAATGGGTTGGCGAGGGCTGATGACTCGGGCACACAGTTTGCCCTCTGGCTAGGGCGGCATCTGCGTGATGTGGGGGCATTGGTTGAATCGCGGGCTATTTTGGAAACGGCCGTTCCCCTGCGCCGTACCCTTTTGCCCGATGGCGACTTAGTGCTGGCTGATTTGCTAAGCATCCTGGGCACACTGATCTGGGAAATGGGAGCAACCCAAGAAGCCTGGCCTGCCTACGAGGAAGCCCTGGCCATTCGCCAGCACATTTTGGGTGAAATCCACACTCTGACAGCGCAAAGTATGCAGAATCTGGCTCTCCTTCATTCTCGCACGGGTTCCCTGGCTAAAGCCAAAACGTACTATGAGCAAGCCGTCGCCATTTATGAACAGCTAGACCCGCCAGATGAACAACATATTGCGCTCACCCGCAACAATATGAGCATTCACTATCGACGGATGAACCTGTTTGCCGCAGCAGAAGAGCAAGCCAGACTTGCCCTGCAAATTCGGGAAAAGATATTACCGCCCACCAGTCCCTGGATTGCCGCTTCGTTAAATAGTTTAGGATTTGCCGCCCTGAAACGAGGCAATTATGGAAAAGCTTTGGGCTATTATGAGCGTGCCTTGCAAATTCGACAGGGTAGTTTGGGCGCTCGCCATAACGCAACAGCTCAGAGTCTGATCAATATTGGTGTTGTCAAAAGCAAAATGGGTCGCTATGACGAGGCGGAACATCATATACAGGAGGGGCTGTCCATTCGCCAGGCGCAGCTTCCAGAGAGGCACCCGGATGTGGGGCAGAGTTTAAGGTTTTTAGGTCAGCATTATTATGAAGCGGGTGATCTTGAACAAGCGCAAAGCTGCCTGGAACGGGCAGTAGCAATTTTGGCCGAGAAACGGCCGAATAGTGTTGATACGGCCGATATCTACATCTATCTGGCGAATTGCCATGTTCAAAAAGGCGCGTTAGACCTGGCGCGCAGCTGCTTAGAAAAGGCGCGAACTATTCAGGAAAACAGTTTGGCTCCAGACCACTTTTATACGGCCTATCGCCTGTTGGGCAGCGGCGACCTGGCACTGGCGGAAGGCGATCCGCAGGCCGCCCGGGAGCTTTATGAACAGGCGGTGAAGATTTTTGGGGAAACGGCCGTACCCGACCACCCTGACTGGCAAATCTTTTTGGTAAAGTTAGCCACACTGACATAAGCCCTAGAACCATTGGCGAAAGAGATGGGCAAAATATTTGGCCTCTCCCGCGAGCGCATCCGCCAGCTAGAAAAGGAAGAACTGCGCAAGCTGCGCCATCCCAACTTCGCCGGACACCTCCGGCAGTACCTCAACTAAAACGAAAAAGGAGCCTCACGGCTCCTTTTTCATTTGCTTTTATCAAAATATTAAGGCCATTGCAAGTCCAGCCGATTGCTTTCTGCAATTAACTCTTCAATTGAATCTGAATAGCCCTGTTCTATTAAAATGGAGGCGGCTAGCTTCTTGCGTTGCAAAAGTTGTTCTCGTGTATCGAGTAGTTGTTTTAGAGTTACCCGGTCATATTCATTCAAATGACCTCGTTGCTCCCATTCCAGACGAACTTTTAAACGTGATTTTTCCCATGGCCACATCTGTTCAGCCACAACTAGCTTTTGTGCCTTGGGAGTTAGCAGGGATAAGAAACTTTGCAAAGTTTCGGTATCCAATTCGTTATCCAAAGAATCTATAAACCACTCAGTTACTATTTTTTGGAATTCCTCTGCTGAGGGAACAACAGAAGGAAAGAAATCATCAAAATACTTTGATACATCTCCAACGATACGGCCTCTAGGTCTGTCATCCATCCAAATGACTTTTAGTCTGCTGTCATTTTGCCTAAATGCCTGCAGAATATTAATAGCATCCGATGAACCGGGCCGTATCCATAAGACAATATTGGGTTTGAATGATCTCATGATTTCCGGCAATGTCTGTGAGCTATGACAAATCTGACTCTCATACCCCAACGCTTTAAGAATTAGCTTATAAGCTTCGCAAGCTGTTGAACCATCCTCTGGTAGTTCAGGTAATTCTTGAATAATTAAGAATTTAGGGATGATGTTGCCCATTGCTACTCTCCCATGCGCGTTCCCCAATTTATGCTGTTAAATCTTCCACTACAAGAATCTCTATTTCCGAGACGCGCTTTAACTGCTTATCATTGGTTAAAAAGGCGTCACATTGGGCAGCAACGGCCGTTGCCAACTGAAGCGCATCCGCCAAAGAGACATTGTAGGCGGCACGAAGCCTAGCTGCATCCACCGCTATTGCTTCACTGATGGTAACAAACTCGGTAAAAGCACCACGTACAAGCAATTCCTGAAAGTCGCTTTGTAATTGCTCATCCCCCGAACGCATTGGGCCAATCAAACATTCAGCAAGGGTGATTGGTGAGTTTACAACGCGAACTTGGCCTGCATCTACCTGTTCAAATATGGCATTGATTTGCGACTGGAAATTGGGGTTTTGCTCTACAAAATAAATCACAGGTGCCGTATCCACAAACAAGCGGCGTACGTCCCGCAAGGCATCTTCAACTTTCATGACAGGCTGCTTCGGTGATGATCATCTTGTTGACGGGAAGTTGAAACCCACTCCTGAGCATCCCCCGCAACGAGTGGGTAAGTGGCCGCACCGCGCATCTCTTCCCATCGCTTAGGTTCAGTTGATTCTTGTGTCTTTGCCAGGCGTGCCTGCTCAGATAGGTACGCAATTAAGCGTAATTGCTCATCTGGCGTCAATCGCCGGGTCTGATTTAGAATATCGTCGTAAAGAGTCATAACAATCACCTTTCAAAACAATCTTGCTGACATTATAGCAAAGTTTTTAGTTCATCTATGAAGTGCGAGTCGAAAGAATTTAGTAATTTAGTGTACTTCTCTGATCGAACCAAATCGCGCAGAACAAGTCTCGCAGTCTCAGGTTCATCATTCTGGAAAAGAGCGATAACTTCACCCAGCAAAGCGAGCGCAAATTCCGGATCATTTTGAATGCGTTCTTGAATCGTTTTCTGCACATCTCTTGTAACAGTCATCATTTGCCTACCTTTCTTTCACGTTATTTTACCCTAACTTAGTTCCCTCTACGCATCACTCCACACGTTCGGTATAATCGCAGGCTATGGCACTTTTGACGGCACACAACATTGGCCAGGCGTTTGGCGCATTTGATGTTTTCACCGGCGTCAGCGGCAGCATTCCCGATGGCGGCAAGGTGGGGCTGGTTGGCCCCAACGGGGTGGGCAAAACCACCCTGCTGCTGATTTTGGCGGGACTCAGCCAGCCCAGCGCGGGCAGCGTGCAAACAGCACGCGGTACCCGGCTGGGTTACCTCCCGCAAGAAGCGGCCCAGGCCTTTGCCGGGCAAGAAAACAATGTCTTTGAAGAAATGCTGACCGTATTTGACGATTTACGCGAAGATGAAGCCACGCTGCGCCAGATGGAGCAGCAAATGACCGCGGGCGATCATTCCGAAGAATTGATGGCCAGCTACAGTCAGCTGCAAGAGCGCTTTGAACACGCGGGCGGCTACGACTACCCGCTGCGCATCCGGCAGGTGCTAACCGGGCTGGGCTTTGCCGAGGAGGATTGGCAGATGCCGCTGCCTCATCTGAGCGGCGGGCAGAAAACGCGCCTGCTGCTGGGCCGCTTGCTGCTGGAAAAGCCAGATTTGCTCATCATGGATGAGCCGACGAACCATCTGGACGTGGCGGCGATTGAGTGGCTGGAAGGGATGCTGAAGACCTGGGATGGGGCGATTTTGGTGGTGAGCCACGACCGCTACTTTTTGGATCGCGTGGTGACGGTGATTTGGGAGATGACGCGCACGGGGATGAGCCATTATCGCGGCAACTATTCGGCCTACGTGCAGCAGCGGCAGGAGCGGTGGCAGCAGCAAATCCAGGCGTATGAGGATTTCCAGCAGCACATCGAGAAGGAGATGGATTTTATCCGGCGCAACATTGCCGGGCAGCGCACGCAGATGGCCCAGGGCAAGCTGAGTCGATTGGCGCGGGAGGTTACGGCCGTTCTCATCGGGGGTCTTCCGGCGTTGGGCATGCTCAACAGCAAAGGCTGGCTGCAAACCGATCAACATTACGGCATCACGGTCAAAGGCCGTTTAGCCACCACCGTCGGCGAACTGCAACAGCAAATTGGCGAGCTACGGCCCCCGATACGGCCGTCCACCCTCCGGCTCCATTTGGACAGCGAAATGCGCAGCGGCGAACTCGTTTTGCGCAGCAAAAAATTGGCCATTGGCTACCCCGGCAACAAACTATTCGAGGCCGAAGACATTGAGCTGCGCCGGTTGGAATGCGCCGCCCTGATTGGCCCCAACGGCGCTGGCAAAACCACCTTCCTCAAAACCACGCTGGACAGGTTGGAGCCGCTGCACGGCGAGGTGGTTTTGGGTGCCAGCCTGCAAATTGGCTATTTTGCCCAGGCCCACGACAGCCTGAATCTGGAAAACACGGTGCTGGACGAGCTGCTCAACTTCCGCAATTTGCCCATCAGCGAGGCCCGCAACTACCTGGCCCGCTTTTTGTTCCGCGAGGACGATGTGTACAAAAAGGTGAGTATGCTCAGCGGCGGCGAGCGCGGGCGGCTGGCGCTCTCAATTTTAGCGCTGCAAGGAGCCAACTTCTTGCTGCTGGACGAGCCAACCAACCATCTGGACATTCCCTCGCAGGAGGCGCTGCAAGAGGCGCTGGAGCAGTTTAGCGGCACCATTTTGATGGTGTCGCACGACCGGTATCTGGTGAACGCGCTGGCCACGCAGATTTGGGCGTTGGCAGACGGCCGTTTACGCATCTACACTGGGGGCTACCAAAACTATCTGGCCGTTCGTGAGCAGGAGGCCGAGGCGGCCAAAGAAGCCGCCGCCCAGGCGCGGGCCGCCGAAAAAGCCGCCCACAGCAACGGCAGCCAGCCCAGCAAAAACGAACTGCGCAAGCAGGCCAAAGCCCTGGCCGAGCTTGAACAGGCAATCGACGCCACCGAAGCCGAGATTGCCCAAATTGGCGAGGCGCTGCAAGAAGCGACAACCAGCGAATCTTTTGCTAAGATACAAACGCTAAGCGAAGCATACGCCGCTGCCGAAGCCAAACTGGAATCTTTGCTGAACCAATGGGAGACACTGCATGAGTGAAAATGATGAAGCCACAACTTACGCTGGGAAAGTGCTTATTGGGCTAACGGGCAACATCGCCACGGGCAAATCGGCGGTGATGCGGCTGGCCAAAGATCACGGGGCACTCACCATTGACGCCGACAAGATTGTGCACGAGTTGATGGACAATGATGCCACCATGCAAGCTGCCATTGCCGTTGCTTTTGGGCCAGAAGTTCGCCGGGAAGACGGCCGTATCGACCGCAAGAAATTAGGCGAAATTGCCTTTGCCGACCCCACCGCCCTGCAAGATTTAGAAGCAATGATTCATCCCGCGGTGGGCAAAGAAGTGGATGCCCGCATTTTAGCCAGCAAGCAAACTGTCATTTTTATTGAGGCAATTAAGCTGCTGGAAGGCAATCTGCGCGATATTTGCCACCAAATTTGGGTCACGCGGTGCAGTCCACAGCGGCAGTTGGAACGGCTGCGCGTTTGCCGGGGGATGGAAACAGAAGCCGCTGCCGTGCGCATCAAGGGACAGGCTCCCCAGGAAGAAAAAGTGGCCCAGTCCGACGTCCTCATCGATACCAACGGGCTGATGAAGGACACCGAGGCCCAATTCAGCATCGCCTGGGCGCGCCTGCCAGATGCGGCCACGGCCAAACCGATGAACCGCCTGCCGCTGCCGGATGAATCGGCCCCAGGCGGCACCAAGCCCCTCACCGGGCGTCTGGTTTTGCCCAAAGCGGCCACGCCCAAAAAGTCTGCCAGCGAGGCACCGCCGCCCCGGATGCAGCCCAGCGAACGGCCAGAGGATTTACAGGTACGCCGGGCACGGCCGTCTGACATTCCTTCCATTTTGCTGCTTATCCAAAAAGCGACTGAGGGCAAGGTCAAGATGAAACGCACCGACCTGCTGATGGCCTTAAGCGAGCGGGGCTATTTTATCGGCCAGGTGGGCAGCGACATCAGCACGGTCATCGGCTACAACATCGACAGCCAGGTGGCCCGCATCGACGAGATTTACATTCACCCCTTAGAAATGGCCACCCAGACCGGCAAAGCGGTGTTAGAGGATATTGAAATTTCTGCGGCCTCACACATGGGGCAAATTATTGTTGCCTTTTTAGCCAAGGATGCGCCAGCTCCCCTCCGCGAAATGTTCGAGGCGGAGTATTACGCGCCAATGCCGTATGACGAAATGGCCAAGGGATGGCAGCTGGCCATCGAAGAATCGCAGCCAGAAGGCACGGATACTTTGGTGCGGCTGCTGCGCGACACGCGGGCAGGCTAACGTCATGACGCAAACCCTTGGGATTTCCCCAAATGCAAGCTTGCTCAGAAAGAAAACCCCAAGGGTTTTGGTGCTGCGCTAATGCGATTTGTATGGGCGTGGCTTTTGTATACCTGGGGTGGGCTGCACCGTTATTTTGGCATTCAAAACAGCATGGCCCGCGAGTTTGAGCGGGCAGTTCATTATTTTGGCCGCGCCTACGCAGTGGATCCAACCTTCCGGGCGGCGCGGCTGCACCGGGGCATTTTGCTGGGCCGCGAGCTGGGACGGGTTGATGAAGCCATTGCGGATTTTGACGCGCTGCTAAACGAAGACCCAACTTACATCCTGGCGCTATTTAACCGGGGGATGATGTGGATGGAAAACGGCCGTTACCCTCAAGCCCTTGCCGATATGGAAACCTACCTGACCCAGGCTGACCCCTCCGACGAAAACTGGCCCGACGCCCAGCGCATCGTCCGCCTCCTGCAAGATTTGGACAGCACTGAAGAAGAATAGCGCAATGAACAATAAGCAAGAGAAAGCGTTAAAACGTTTGAACGATATTCTGCCGTTGAAGAAAAGCCAGGACAAGTGCGCCCCGGAAATTAAAGAACTTCATCAGCAGATACTCCGCTCTTTTGTTACCAACGGCCGTATCCTCACCCAGGATGAAATGGCTCAGTGGGTGCATGACGTTCCAGAAGCCATAAATGTGCTGAGCAAGTATGACATGGTGACAGTTTCCGAGAGCGGTGATCCTGTTGGAGCTTATCCATTTACCATGATGGGACGTGAGCATAAAGTGCAAGTAAACGGCCACCAAATCCACGCCATGTGCGCCTTGGATGCTTTGGCCATTGCGCCCATGTTTGGGGAAACCACGCAAATCACATCCCAATGCCGGGTGACAGGCAACCCGATTAAGATAGATATGTGCGGCGAGACAATTCTGAATCTGGTAGAAGTGCAGGATGTGCATTTTGGCATTGCCTGGAGCGCCGCAGCGGCGGGATCAAGCTGTGCCGATAGTTTGTGTCTGGAGATGATATTTCTTCACGACGGGGAAACGGCCGTACAGTGGCTTGCTGATGACGCTGACAACAGAGAAATTTTCACATTGCTAAAAGCCGTTCAGTTTGCTAGCCGATTCTTCGTTCCCCTGTTGTCTTGAGAAAAAAGGTAGGCTTACGCAACTTTTGGGCTGTGCCCAGAGCAAGTTGGCAACGCATCGTCTCCCTCCTCTGCAATATTGACCGAAAATTATGAACTGCCTTCCACGTTGAATTGCGCGGCAAAACAATTTATACTGCCATTAAATCAGTTGGAGCATAATTTTTTGAGGTATCGCTATGATATTGCGTGAAACAGTCAAAAAACAAATAGACTTATTGAGTAAAAATCAGCTATCAAAAATGAAGGAGTCATGTCATGCCTGTTTCAAAATCGGAAGATCTACGACTAAAAATTCAAGAACATTTTAACTTAATTGAATTAAAGATTTTATGCTTCGACCTTGCTATAAATCCAGAATATATTCCTCATCAGACCCTTCCAGAAATGGCTTTTGGTATTATCAACTATTGTGCTCGAGACGGTCTTCTACAAAAGTTATTAGATAAATGCAAACAACAAAGACCACACGTAATATGGCCTCAATTGACATCAAGCGATATTTTCCGTAGTGATGATGGTTCGGAAAAGAATGATATTGAGATTATTAAATTCTTTCGTCAGTGCCTTGACCGTCCTGCTTTTCAAAAGCCATTTTTTAGGCAAAGTTCCATGGAAGCTTTTGATAAAGCAATGGAGGATACGGTAACTGCCATAAACACAGGTTGTTTAAGAAGTCGGGATGGGATTGTTCTGGCTCAAACAAAAGGGAAATCCTATATAGAAAATCCCAAATGGATAGAGCAAATAGATGTGATTGTTGATCAAATTAGATCAATCCGTTCTCGTTTCGCCCTCGCAATGAATCAAGGAGAAATTGAGAGTATTCCAGATGAGCGAGAAAATCAAACTTATTTTTACATAATTAATGAAGGCGAATTGGCGGAATGGATGGATAGGAGCCGAAGAATGGTTATCCATTTGTTCAACAATTTATGTGAAGAAGCAAAAATTCATAAACTACATGAACCTGAGTAACCAGCCCAGTTAGGCATTTGTTATATCTGCCGACCACTAAAGAAAATATAAGTCTCCTCTGGCAAAGTCAACAGAACTCAGCATAACTGGTGGGTTCTATTGATTGTCCACCACCACAATCTCGTTCCAAATTTCTTCTAAATCGGCAAAGGTGGCGATGGAGGCGACGGCTTCCATGAAGGCGCGGGGGGTGCGGGTGTTGGCCTGAATGTCTAGCAGCATGGGGCCGGTGGGGTCGCTGCCTGTTGCGCCGGGAACGGCCGCATACGCCCCATAAAACGCAAAATACGCCTGATTCAATTTGCGAATCCCATACCCATTCTCCCGAAAAACCAGCCGCCGCGCCTCCATGTACGCCTCAGCGCCCTCAATGTCGCCCTGCGCCAGCAGCTCCTCGGCGCGGATGCGGGTGGTGGCTAGTTCGGCACCATAGTCAAAGGCGGGAGGTTCGACTGGGCTAACCTCCGGCAGAATATCCGGCGCGGGCGGCGGCACAAATTCGGGATAGTAGCGCTCGATCACCCGGCTGCCGATCTCCTGGTCAAAAATGGAGGCGATGGTTTCGTTGATGATGCGCACCTGGGGATCGCTGTAGTGCCAGCCGACGGGGACAAAGCTCATCCAGTGGTGAGACCATTCATGGGCGGTAACTTCGGCCCACCAGTTGATGCTGCTGGTTTCTGTGATCATGGCGGGGTAGGTGCCCAATCCGCCAATGGGCACGACTAAGGCTGAGAGGTTGAGCTGTTCGAAGACGGCCGTTTCCAACGCATCCATCTCCGCCGTAGACAAGCCAGGAATAAGCGACACGCCGTAAATCCGCTCAATGTGGTCACGCGGCGAAACAATGAGCAGCGAGGGCAGCGGCGTCATTTTCATCATCACCGGGGGCCAGGCTTGCCCCAACACACCAAAGCCTTCTTCTACTAAAATGTCGCCAACCTGGTCTTGGACAATTGTTTCGGCGATGGGCTGGAGGGTGGTTAGCCGCTGGCGCAGTTGGCTGAGGGTTGCTTGTTGAACGGCCGTTGCCTCATCTGGCTTGCTAATGGCAGGATCGGCGTAAATTTGAGCAATGTCAGCTTCTAGCTGCTGCACCTGTTGGAGCAGAGCTAAATAATCGAGCACCGCTTGTTTGCGGCTGGCTTCGTCCAAAAAAGCGTCGTTGTTGGCCAGCACCCCTGCTGCTTTGTCCAAAATCGCGCCGGTTTCCCAGGACAAAAAATCAAACTGTCGCTGCCCAACAAGCTGGGTAATCTGGTAAAACTCATCGCCAAACGGGGGCCACTCGCGGGTGAAGGTAAGCAAGCAAAGCAAGCTGAGCAGGAATAATTTTAGCCAAAGCTTGAGTCGGCGAGTGATCATGAAGTGAAAAGTAATCAGTAAAAAGTGAAAAGTCCAATGCAATCACTTTTCACTTATCACTCTATTACTTTTTTCGCTTATCCTGCGGAGTTCGCATCCTCAGACGCGAGCGCGGAGTCGGGCATCTGAGGATGCCCTTCTCCTCCCGGTGAGTCTTAGGCACGGCGGTAGGGATTGTACAATTTTTCCCACTCATCCAGGGCATACCGGTCTGTCATGCCCGCGATGTAGTCGGTAATAACGCGGTGCAGGGGCGCTTCGTCCAGCTTCTTCTTGGTGTCGTTGGGCAGCATATTGGGTTCTTGCTCATAGGCCTGAAACAGCTCTGTAATGAAGCGTTCGGCCTTGGTTTGCATACGAATGAGCCGGTAGTGATGGTACATGCTGTCTAGCAAGAATTTTTTGAGCTGGCGCACTTTTGTTTTGAATTCGGGCGAGTAACCGACCAGATTTTCAGAATGGGCTTGGGCTTTTTCTGGGGAATCGATCTTGTTTTTAATTAGATTTTGGCCGGTGTGTTCCAATACGTTCATCACCGATTGGCCGATGAGTTCCCGAATGAGTTCGTGGCGGTTGATGTTGGTTAACGGCCGTTCCGACTGCCAGCCCACAATTTCTTTCAGCTCCTGCCACAGCGTCAGCTCGTCCAGCGCTGCCATCTCAAACATGCCAGCCCGCAGGCCATCGTCCAAATCGTGCGCGTTGTAGGCAATTTCATCCGCCAGATTGGCAATTTGGGCCTCCAGCGAGCCGCGCTTGTCTGGTTCGTAGCCTTGGGCGTCACTCTTGTCGTAATCAGTTTCATGCTTAATCATGCCCTCACGGGTTTCATAGGTCAGGTTCAAGCCAGGAAAGTTACGATAGCGCCGCTCTAGTTTGGTGACAATGCGATAACTTTGCGTGTTGTGATTAAATCCGCCATGCCCAGCCATGAGTGCATTTAGGGCATGTTCTCCGGCATGGCCAAAGGGCGGATGCCCCAGATCATGCGCCAGGCAAATCGCTTCGGTGAGTTCTTCATTGCAGCCCAGGCCACGAGCCAGCGAACGGCCGAGTTGGGCTACTTCCAGCGTATGCGTCAGGCGGGTACGGTAATGATCGCCTTCGTAATAGACAAAAACCTGCGTTTTATATTCCAGGCGGCGGAAGGCGGTGGTGTGAATAATGCGGTCGCGGTCACGTTCAAAGGCAGGGCGGGATTCTGATTCCGCTTCGGGGTGAACACGACCGCGGCTGTTGGCGCTTTTTAAGCCATAGGGTGCCAGCGCCATTTGCTCAATCTCTTCTAACTTTTTGCGCTTGTAAATCATGGGAAACTCCTATGCCAGCTTGCTATAATTTTATGGTAAGTGTAACATAATTCCAGACGGCCGTCTTACGTTCGGCCACTTTGCAAAAGATGTTCCACCTTTACCGGTTTTGTTCAGCCAAAGGAAAACCGTATGTCATCAGGATTTAATAGACCAATTGGACTGTTGATGATGGCGATTGCCGTCATTTTGGCAGCCGGTGTTTTTCTAGCAATTAATGTGGTTCGCAATCGTAACAATGCAGAAGAAATCCCCCAGGGAAATTTTTTAATCACTGTGGGCGCAGAACAAGTCTCATTACTGGTAGACCCCAATACCCGACCTCAGATAATAGACGACCGAGTCTCAGAGGATACGCCACGCCCGGAAGGCGCACCTGATGAGCAGGTTGTAATAGAAACTGACAACACACCCGAAGCTACGGCCGTTCCCACTGACGTGCCCCCAGCAACGGCCGTTCCGGCCACTGCCGTGCCCAAAATTATCCGCGTTGAGTATGTGGTCCAGGCAGGAGACACACTCTACAGCATTGCCGCCAATCGCATCGATACCAACATCGCCCTGATGGCTGAGTATGATATTGCCCAGGGGAACATTGTGCCTGGGCAAACGATCTTGCTGCCGGTGGGGAACCCGGCCTTCTGCACGGGGAAAGGACGGCCTTATGCTGTTAAGGAAGGGGATACGGCATTTAGCATCAGCCAACGCTTCAATACGACAGCCACCAATTTGCAATCCTTGAACGGTTTGGATGCCAGTTACACAGTGAAAGTGGCCGATATTATTTGCGTGCCGTAGGCAAAACCATGCGCATTAGTCGATCAGAATTTAACGGCCGTATCCAACATTTGCTCACCTACATCCGCGAGCAAAAGCTAACCGGCGTTGTCCTATTCGATAACTTCAACATCCTCTACTTCACCGGCTTTGCCTTCATCCCCACCGAACGCCCCATCGCCTTTGTGCTCAGCGCCGCAGGCGAAAAGGCTATGCTGGTGCCCCGCCTAGAAGTGGAACATGCCCAGGCCGAGACAGGAATAGCCCGCATTGCCCATTATCTGGAATATCCTGGCGACCCACACCCCATGGCCATCTTTCAAGATTTGCTGATGGACATGGCCCTCATTAAGGAAAATACAAACCCAAAGTTTTTGCACGCGCCAACGCCCGCCAGCGAATTCGTCATTAAGCCACACAGCACTGAACCACAATCTTATCCATTGAGCAGCAGCAGCCAAATCGGGGCAGACCATGACGGCTATCCCTGGATTTTTGGCTATGAGGGCGTTTCGCTCTCCCAGCTTACCGGCATGACCATCCAAAACATTCAGGGTAAACTGAACCAAATTCAAGCAGTTAAAAGCCCGGCAGAAATTGCCCTTATAAAGGAAAGCTGCAAGTGGGGGCATCTGGCGCATGTGCTGCTGCAACGGTATACGGCCGTAAATGTTACAGAAACGGCCGTTAGCCTGCGCGCCAGCCAGGAAGCCACCCTGGCCATGATGGATGCGATTGGCCCCCTATATCGTGCCCAAAGCATGTGGCTCAGCGGCCCGTTTGCCAACTATCGCGGCCAAATTGGGCGCAATGCGGCCATTCCCCACGCCCTGGCCAACAACATCACCTTCCAACCCGGCGATGTGCTGGTGACCGGCGCGGGCTGCCCGCTGTGGGGCTACAATTCAGAACTTGAGCGCACTATGTTTGTAGGCGAACCCACTCCTGAACAACAGCGCTTCTTCAACCACATGAAAGCTGCTCAGGAAGTGGCTTTTGCGGCGATGAAGCCGGGAGTGTCTTGCAGCGCGGTGGATACGGCCGTACGCCACTATTACGAAACGCATAACCTGATGCCCTATTGGAAGCACCACACAGGCCACGCCATCGGCTTACGCTATCACGAAGGCCCTTTTTTAGATTCTGGCGACAGCACAATCTTGCAAGAAGGCATGGTTTTCACGGTAGAGCCTGGGCTGTATGTGCCCCAGCTTGGCGGTTTTCGCCATTCAGACACGGTTGTGGTGACGGCAGACGGCCTTGAACACTTAACCTACTACCCACGCGACTGGCAAAGCCTGGTCATTCCCGTTTAGGAGCTTGCCAGCAAAAATAATTATGTTAAGATGTGAGCGAAATGTATAAAGATTTATGGCGGCAACGGCCGTTACTCACCCTTCCCCAAATCATCATCCTGTTCCTGGTAGGCGCAGCTCTGTTTGTCGCCGTTGACCTCAACCGGCGCGCTCAGGAAGGCCAGCTTGTGGGCGTAGGGGAAGGTGATTTGCAGCTAGAGGTAGATGCTGAATCAACCCGGCAGGTGGAGCTGCAAGTCACCCTGGAATATGTGCAAAGTGATGATTATGTGGCGGCCTACGCACGGGATGAAGGTGGCTACTTGCTGCCAGGTGAAAAGCGAATTGTTCCGTTGGTCATAGAAGCCACACCGCAAGCAACGGCCGTACCCACCGCCACACCAGATCCCATCCAAAATGCCCGCCCCTGGCAAGCCTGGTGGCACCTGCTCACAGATGCACCACAACCGACTCATTAATTAACTTTTTTGCAACAAAGACCCCTGCTTTTGACCATGTTCCCCCCAAAAGCAGCATTTCCCCACCCAACTCCCCCATTTGTACTATAAACAAGCCCTTCTCCGGGGAGGATGACTTGCTATTCAACTTTACATATGATAACATACGCCTCGTTGAGAGGTTTACATATTGTTATTTTTGTATTGGAATTCATAGACAAACAAACTATTCTACAGCGGCGTTCTCAACCACAAAAACGGTTCCGTATACTCCGAAACAACAATATAGATACGGGCACGTCGTAAAAAAATAAATGGTTTGAGTCACCAACTTACTCCAGTGATGACACGCGACCCAATAAACCCACTAGCCCTAAAACATACGATTAAAGAAGGGACGATCTTATGAGCCGTCGAACTATCTTGATTCTCATTTTCGTATTTGGCATCGTACTACTTTCAATTGTAGGTGTTGTGTTTATCTTGCAGCAAAACCAACCAACTGAAACGGTAACCGATGGTGAAGATGGCGCTCCGGCTCCAGAAGGTGTGGATTCAGCAGAACCTGTAGAAACAACACCGCCACTTGTTGAAGTTGTTGTCTCCTTACAAACTGTGCCTCGCGGCCATCAAATGACCCCGGACATTTTGGCCTTAGATCTGCGGCCGGTGGAAAGTGTGGGCAGCAACGTCATCACCAACATTGACGACGCGCTTAATCTTTTTGCCCGTACCGACATTTATCAAGGTGAAACGCTTACTTTTGATACGTTGGTCGATGATATTACCAAGGTTGGCCAGGAATCTTTTGGGCCAAGTTCCCTCATCCCCCCAGGATTTGTAGCTCAATCTGTACCCATGAACCGGCTGTCTGGCGTAGGCTATGGCATCAGCGAAGGGGATTACGTAGACATCATGGTGACGTTCTTCTTCCGCCAGATTGATGAAGAGTTTCAAACATATCTCCCCAACGATGCCGCCTTTTATTTGGAAGAGCAGATTGAGGCAGTTGAAGCATCTGGCTCTGGGGATCCCCTTGCTATTATTTCTGAGCCGGTTATTTTCTTTGTGTCGCCAATCGGCCGTTTTGAAGAACTACCCACTGGTGATTTAGCCCACATCAGCCCGAATGACGAAGATGTTGCCCCTCGCCCCGTGCCCGTTACCATGATCATTCAAAATGCACGGGTCGTTCAGGTTGGCGAATACCGCTTGCCTGGCAACCCAGCCGATCTCATTCCCACGCCAACGCCAGAAGCGGTTGCAGAAGGAGAAGCAACACCCACGCCGCCACCGGCAGTTGCGCCAACAGCAACGCCGCTCCCAGCAGATGTGGTGGTCGTTGCCTTGCAGCCTCAGCAACAGCTGTTGCTACGGTATGCTGTAGAAGTAAATGCACAGGTCTTCTTTGCCCTACGCGGCGTAAATGATGGCCAACTGTACAGTGTTGAGAATATGACGCTAGATTATTTGCTTGAGCGCTTTAATGTTGAAGTTCCTCCAAACTTGGGGTATTCGGTTGAGGCAACAATCAAGCAAGTAACGCCAACGCCGTCATCTGACGAAGGCTCAGCGCCTGAATAATGGTGGACGATCATTTAATTGGCTAAACAAATAAGGACCCGGTTATGCGTCTTAGAACGTTCATTCTCCTGATTTTGGTATTAATTTTAGTAGGTGCCTTGGCATTGGTCTTATGGGGTAACAGTGGTGGAGGGCCTTTGGCTGGCTTCTTTAATGGTGGCGATGCTGGTGATGTAACCGAACAGCCAGATGGAGAAGACACAGACACACAAGAACCTTTGCAGCCCCCGCCTACGGCAACGCCTGGTCTGGAAAATGTGGTCGTTGCCAGAGTAAACATTCCCGTTGGCACAATGCTTACCGATGAACTCCTTGAAGTTCAGCGGTGGCCCCGAAATAATATTGCTCTACAAGGTGGTTATACATTTACAGACACGACACGGTTAGTTGGTCACATAGCCAAGGTCGATATTTCCAGGGGTCAATCTGTTTTAAGCCCTATGCTAGCGCTCAACCCAACTGATATTGCCTCTTTTGGTTCTGATTTGGCCTTGTACGTTCCATTTGGCGAGGTGGCGATAGCCTTCCCAGTAAACCGCTTTAATGGGGCAGCTTTGGCTATGCGTCCAGGTGATGCCGTTGATGTTTTGATGACGCTGCGCGTGGTAGATGTTGATCCCCAATTTGGCACAGTCTTACCAAATCGTATTGAACGGGTTATTCAATCGGCCTTGTTAAATGGTGAGCCATTTTTGTTCCCGCCTGTTACAAACGGCCGTCTCGAATTTGTCCCAGAAATTAATCAGGTAGCCGCTATTGTGCCTAGCACCCTTGCCTTAGAAGGGCAAGACTTTGCAGAAGGGCTGCCCATTCCCAAGCGTGTTACCCAGCTAACCATTCAGCAAGCTGAAGTGCTGTATGTAGGCACCTGGGTAGATCCACGTGAATTAGAACAACAGCAAATTGATGCTCAGGCCGCTGCCCAGTCTGGAGGAGGGGAAGGAGGAGCCGGGCCTACGCCAACGCCCATCCCATCTCGCTTAGAAACAACCCCAGATGTTGTCATTCTTAGCATGTCTTCTCAGGATGCGCTGGCGTTGAATTGGGCCATGATTCGCGGTGTAACCTTGAATTTAGCCCTTCGTTCGCCGGGTGACCAAACTGTGTTTGTTACCACCAGCGTGAGCTTGCCGCAAATCATTGACCAGGGTGGATTGGCCATACCAGAGCAATCCAACTTTGATCTACACCCGTCTGTGGAAGATGTGGGGCTGCCTGAGCTGCCGCCAACAAACCCAAATGAAGACGAGAATCGTTGATTCATTTCTCGTTGAACAAGATTTAGGTAAAATGCACACAGGTTCCCAAAATAAATTGCGTGGATGGGTGCGTTTTCCTTGAGGAATCGGCAAATCTGCAGCTAATTTAATTTTGAAATGTTATTGGCAATTACCTAAGTCTCTAGCTTTTGGCTGGAGACTTTTTATTTACAGAGCAAGGCTTGGAGGCAATGTTGTTCGTGGATTTGCCGGAAAATTACGATCCGAATCAATTTGATAGACCATCCGTTACTGTAGATGTGGTTATCTTTTCCTTGGTGCAGGATGAGTTGCAGGTTTTATTAATAAAGCGCCTGGCCGCACCGTTTGCCAATATGTGGGCAATTCCTGGTTCGTTTATCAAAATGGATGAGTCATTGGAAAAAGCGGCCGTTCGCACTTTAGCGGATGAAACAGGCGTGGAAGATGTTTACACAGAACAGCTTTATACCTTTGGCACCCCCGGACGCGATCCTCGAACACGGGTCATTACCGTTGCCTATTTTGCCCTGGTGCCCCACGATGCCATTCACCCCCAAGCTGGCCGCGATGCCCATGAAACTGGTTGGTTTTCCATCTCAAAGCTGCCCACACTCGCCTTTGACCATGCCGAAATTGTAGACTACGCTTACAAACGGCTGCGCTACAAGCTGGAGTACACGTCTGTCGGGTTTCAGCTGCTGCCGGATGTCTTTACCCTGACCGAGCTGCAAAAAGCATATGAAATCATCCTGGAAGAGCAGCTCGACAAGCGAAACTTTCGTCGCAAAATTTTATCTGCAGAAATTTTGGAGGAAACGGGGGAAAAGAAGAAAGAAGGCGAAGGACGGCCAGCCATGCTATACCGCTACCGGGAAGATGCTGTAGCAGAGGTTAAAACCCGCCGCTTATTCCCCTAATTTTGCCACTACTCAACCCAGAGCGACTTCGTTAGCTCAACCCCAAGCACCACGTCATCTCGCCCCACACGCAGACGCATAGGGCCATTAAACGGGGCACGGCCCATAATCTCGAAATCTGCGCCTGGCACCAAACCCAGCGTTTTGAAATATTTCAGACGCTCAGGGTCGTGCGTGCGAACGCGGCTGACTTTGCCCACATGCCCCACACCTAAATTCATAATGCAAACATCTTTTATTTCAGGCAAAATTCCCTCAGCATCGGGAATGGGTTCGCCATGTGGGCAGCGGCTGGGATTGCTGGTCATTTCGGCCATACGTTGGGTAATTGTGTCGTTGAGTCCCTTACCCATTTCATCGGCGTGTTCATGCGCTTCGTCCCAGGTAAAGCCCATCACATTTACCAAAAACACTTCTAAAATGCGGTGTCGCCGCAATTCCCGCAGCGCCTCTTCCCGCCCGCGTGGTGTGAGTTCAATGCCCTGATACGGTTTATGCTTGACATAACCAGCATTCCTGAGCCGTTTTAGCATTCTGGGAACGGCTGGGGCGGACACATGCAGCCGATCTGCAAGGCTGGTAGTGCTAACAGTAGGCGCATCTTCTTGCAATCGATAAATTTCGGCGAGATATTCTCGCATTGCGACGCTGGGCTGAAAATCGTCATTTACCATGATGTGATAATATCTCGATCCTGACTGTACCGCCAACTAAGCCAATGAAAATGGGGGCCTAGGAAAGGAGGCTTCTTTCTAACTCGGCTGTTGTTTGTTCAATTAACGTGACCAGTTCTGTGAGCAAGGTGGTGTCAAAGCGGAACTCTGCCCCGGCACTGGCAAACAGTTGGGGCAAGGTCTTTGTGCCGCCAAGGGCCAACGCCTGGCGATAGGCCGTCAGCGCGGAGGCGCGATCTTGCAGGCTGTTGCGCCAAACTTGCAGTGCGCCAACCTGGGCCATGCCATATTCAATGTAATAAAATGGAGCATCGAAGATGTGGGGTTTGCGGTGCCAGCCAGATTTACGGCTCTCTTCATGCCCTGCCCAATCTATGTCTGGGATAAACCGCTGCCAGATTCTATCCCAGGCAGCATCACATTGGTTGGCATCGACGGCTTCTTGGGGATGGGTGTATACCCAATGCTGGAAGGCATCGACAACGGCCATGTAAGGAAGGAAAGCAATGATGCCTTCTAGATGCTCGATGCGGGCGCGGGCTGCCTGCGGTGATGTGTAGAAGCCGCCATGTGTGTTTGTAAGATACGGTGCGGCTAATAGTTCCATAGACATTGAAGCGACTTCGCAAAATTCCATCGGTGGTTCGGTTTGCCAGATGAGGGGGAGTTCGGCCGTTTCAAAAACATGGAAGGCGTGGCCAGCTTCATGCAGCATGGTTTGTACGTCGTCGTGGCTGCCGACGCCATTCATGAAGATAAACGGCCGATTTCGCAGCGGCAGCGAGCTACAATATCCTCCCAAGGCTTTGCCGGCTCGTGTATCCAGGTCTAGCAGGCCGTCCTCAGCCATGGTGGCAAAGTAGCGACTCAACTGTGGGTCTAGCTGATTGAAAATGTTTAGGGTGTGCTGAATGAGTGCTTCTTGCCCTTGATACGGCCGTAACGGTTCTCCATCCGAATCATCCACCAATGCCCCTTTTTCTGGCACCCAATCCCACGGACGCAAGGCAGCATACCCCAACCGCTCCTTTTTACGTTTGAGAATACGACGCAGGGCAGGGACAACGGCCGTTTCGATTGCCTCATGAAACGTCAAACAATCTTCTGGCGTGTAATCAAAGCGCCCCTTTTCACGAAAAGCATAGGCGCGATAGTCTGGCAAGCCCGCATTGTGGGCAATCTGCTGCCGCAAAGTTACCAGTTGAGAATAGACATCATTTAACGGCTCTCGCTGGCTTAACCACAGGTCGGCAATCGTTTGCCACGCTTTTTGGCGAACAGCCCGGTCATTGTCATTCAAAAAAAAGCCAAGCTGGCTCAGATTCTTTTCCTCGCCATCCCACGCTGCTTTTAGCCCACCGGTAATCTTGTCGTATTCATTTTCTAGCTTAGAAACGTTGGTAAACAGGGGAATATTTTCTTCCCGGTACAGGTCAGCTTCATTCTGCATATTGCGCAGCACAAGCGCCATATCTGCCAAAGCGGTGTTGTTGGGGTCAAAGGCAAGCAGGCGCTCTTTCAATGCCTGACTGGCAACCTGTGCCTGAGGAAAGACCTCATCTATTAAGTCCAGAAAAGCTTGTTCTTTCTCCTCATCGGCGGTGTCTTGCGACTTTTCAATGTAGATCATGGAGGCGGCTTCATGCAGCAAGCGGGAAAGGTTCGACCAATCAGTTAGCCATTGGCGCAAATTTTCGGGGGTTAACGGCCGTTCCTCCAATTCCTTAAAATAAGGGGCAAACGTCTCCCAACTACGCGGATCTATAACATCAATCGAATGAGGAAGCGCAAAGGTTGTCATGGACAAACTCTCCAAAGATTGTGAGAAAGTAAAAAGCCCTTGCCGGTTGGCAAGGGCTCAAAAATTGAGGCGACGACCGGATTCGAACCGGTGATAAAGGTTTTGCAGACCTCTGCCTTACCACTTGGCCACGTCGCCAGGAAACAAATCCGGCAGGCTTGCGGCCTGCCGGACATCAGAGCGGGCAACGAGATTCGAACTCGTGGCCTTCTCCTTGGCAAGGAGACGTTCTACCACTGAACTATGCCCGCAAAGAGAATTTCTTCTACACAGTTATACCAACTGCTTATTTATTTAGCAAAACTTTCTTATTTGCTACGTAAACTGCAAAAAGTTTTTGGAAGGCCGCGAAGCTATTTGCGGTTTACGTTAAAGAGAACAAAAACTTCTTAAAGTTGAAACTATTTTTAAGGGCTTTTTATTCTCTATAAAATTATTAAATATGCCAGGACCCAGGCTCGAACTGGGGACACCTGCATTTTCAGTGCAGTGCTCTACCGACTGAGCTATCCCGGCTGGTAAACCTCATGGAAAGGCTGGGAAATTCTATCCAAAGCGACATCGGCTGTCAAGTCCAGCGACCCAAAAACGTGGCCCAACGGCCGTTTAAATTGCTTGCTAGTACCCAGGTTTCAGAAAAAACCTACCCGTCACTTTATCTTGGTAAGAACGGCCTATAGTAGGGATACGGCCGTTCTTTATACAATGACGCCACAATTCTTCAACTAGCTTTACAAGAGGACAAAATAGGTAAGGAAGAAATATGGAAACAGTCATAAATGGGGTGGCCCAGGCCGCCTCTGATAAAGAGTTGGACAAGACCCGCCTCTGGTTAGCACAAAAAATCGAAGCCTCACTTCCTAAAAACCTCACCCTGGACCGCACACCGCAAACCATTAAATTAATTCAGGAACGGTACAAACTCGCCCGCCAACATGCTAAAATAAACATCGCCCCAGCAGACGAAAAACAGTTTTTTGAAGACCTTCTCAATGAGATTTTGGGCTTTGGCCCGCTAGAGCGTATTCTCAGCGATGATACCGTAACAGAGGTAATGGTAAATCGGGCCGACCTGGTTTATATCGAGCAAAAAGGACGGCTGACTGAATCCGGCATTACCTTTGTAGATGATGCCCATGTAGAGCGCGTCATTCGTAAAATTATTGAGCCGCTGGGTCGGTACGTGGGCAAAGATTCACCATTGGTCGATGCCCGCTTGCCCGATGGGTCTCGCGTTAACGCCGTCGTTTCACCCTGCGCTATCGACGGGCCAAACATCACCATTCGTAAATTTTCCCGCACCCCTTTTGGCATCCAGGATTTAATCAATTTTGGCAGCCTGAATGAAGACATGGCCAAGTTTTTAGAAGCGTGTGTAAAAGCGAAGCTCAACATTGTTGTTTCTGGCGGTACCGGCTCTGGAAAAACCACCCTGCTCAACGTGCTGTCCAGCTTTATCCCCGATGGAGACCGCATTGTCACCATCGAGGACGCAGCCGAATTGAGCCTTCTCCAGCGGCATGTGGTGCGTTTGGAAACCAAAAAGCCATCCAAAGTCGGCGACAGCGAAGTAAGCATTCGTGACCTGGTAATCAACTCATTGCGTATGCGGCCCGAGCGCATTGTGGTAGGTGAATGTCGCGGAGGGGAAGCGCTGGACATGCTGCAAGCCATGAACACAGGTCACGACGGCAGCCTGACAACCATTCATGCAAATAATCCGCGTGACACCATCTCCCGCCTGGAAACATTGGTGCTGATGGCCGGGATGGATTTGCCGCTTTCTGTGGTGCGCAAACAGATTGTTTCGGCCGTGAACCTGATTGTGCAGCAAGCCCGCCTGCGCGACGGCAGCCGTAAAGTCACCAACATTACCGAAATCACCGGCATGGAAGGGGAAGTGGTGGTTATGCAAGACATCTTTAAGTTTGATGAGCAGGGCGAAACCGAAGACGGCAAGGTACAGGGCGAGTTTGCCCCCGGCGGCATGCGGCCAAACTGCGAAGAACGCCTGCGCAATTATGGCTTCAACCTGCCTGCCACGATGTTCATGGGCAATCGCAACGGCACAATCAGCCGCCGAATGCGTTAACTTTTGCGGCTTAAACTAGATTTTTACAGACCAGACAGTTTTCCCAAAAGCTGTCTGGTCTTTTTGATCCTTCTCGACCCACTTTCTGGGCTGCGTTAAAATGGACGCATGAAAGTTTTTCTGAACACCATTGGCTGTCGCCTAAATCAGAGCGAAATTGAAACGATGGCTCGCCAGCTGTTAGCGGCAGGGCATGAGATTGTGACGGAGTCAGCAGAGGCCGATAAAGTCATCATCAACACCTGCGCCGTGACAGCCGAAGCCGCTCGTGACGCCCGCAGCCAAACCCGCCGCATCCACCGCAGCAACCCCAACGCCGAAATTGTGCTCACCGGCTGCTACGCCACCATTGCTCCTGATGAACTAAGCAAGGTACAGGGTGCCGGGCGCGTGGTGGTCAATCAGCAAAAAGCCCAACTGGTACAAATGCTGGACCCCAAAGCCCGCATAGATTTGCCCGTGTTTGACCAGGAACCCGTGCTGCGCGAATTTCTGGCGGGCAGCCTGGGAGCCAACACCCGCGCTTTCATCAAAGTGCAGGATGGCTGCGACAACAAATGCACTTTTTGCGTTACCACCGTGGCCCGGGGAACCGGGCAAAGCCGTCACCTGGGGGACGTGGTGGCCGAGATTCAGGCATTGGCCGCAGCGGGCTACAAGGAAGCGGTGCTGACCGGCGTGCATTTAGGCAGCTACGGCCACGATTTTGGCAACCAGGCCGGGCTGCGCGATCTGGTGCAGGCCATTTTGCAGCACACCGATATGCCTCGTTTGCGCCTTTCTTCGCTAGAGCCGTGGGATTTGGCCCCTGACTTTTTTACGCTGTGGCAAAACCCGCGTCTACTGCCCCACCTGCACATGCCATTGCAATCCGGCAGCGACAAGATTCTAAAACGGATGGCCCGCCGCACCAGCCGCACCAGCTTTCGCGAACTGGCTGAAGCCGCCCGTGCTCACATCCCCAACCTCAACTTGAGTACAGACGTTATCGTGGGCTTCCCCGGCGAAACGGAGAGCGATTTTGCTGACAGTCTGGAATTTGTGGAAACAATCAACTTTGCCCGGCTGCATGTCTTTAGCTACAGTCCAAGGCCAGGAACGGCCGCTTCCCAATTCTCCCAGCAAATCAACGGCAAGGTTAAAAAAGAGCGCACTCACCGCATGATTTCGCTCGGTAAACGGCTCAGCTACGATTTTCACCAGCAGTTTGTGGGGCAAACGCTCAACGTGCTGTGGGAAAGCACCGTCGGGGCAGACGATGGCGGCCTGCGCTGGGTGGGCTACACAGACAACTACATCCGCGTTCAGGCCAACGGCCCGGCAGACATGTTTAACCGCATCACGCCAACAGAGATTGTTGAGGCCATGCCGGATGGAGTAGCTGGCGTCGTAATAAGTGAAAATTAAACGTTTGAACGGGTTTGTTTATTTTGGATGCCGTAATTATCATTTTGCCAGGTTTTAAAGAATTTTTCACTTCGTTCAAAATGACAGGTGAAGGCGTTATGGTTGCCAATCAATTTTCAGAGCAAACAGCCTATTAACCATTAAAAATTCACCATTCACGATTCACAATTAAATCGGCCGTCATGTACAGGCCATCCATCTGGAAGTTGTGGTATTTGGCGTAATATTCCCGCGTGCCAATGGCGCTGATGACCGCGATACGGCCGTAGCCCGCGTCCCGCGCCATCTCCTTCGCCTTGTGGATAAGTTCTGATCCTAGCCCCATGTGCTGCGCCTCGCCGCTGCTGCCTTCCCCCAAATTGAGCGCTGGGCCATAGACGTGCACCTCGCGGATCATGGCGTGATTTTCCAGCTCCGGCAGCGGATGAGGTGCATTTTTGTGCGGCAGCGACAGCCGCAGGAAGCCCGCCAGCTTGTCATCATCTGTCTCAAAACTCAAAAAATGCTCGGTCGTGGCGTCCGTTTCATACGTTTCGATGCGCAGTTCCACATCTTCGCGCTGCACTTTGTGGCGGCGCACTTCGCGGCAGCGGATGCAGTTGCATTGCAAGCCGCGCTCCGCCATGCGGTTCAGGGCGATCTGGCGCAGGTTGGCTTTTTTGTTACCCGCCACCACATTGGTCGTGGGGAAGTCGCGGATGACCCGATTGAGCCGCACGTAGCGCGGTACCTGCACTTTGCAAGCCACAAGCAGTTCAGTGAGGGTTTCCTCGTCGTAGGGGTGGTATTCGCCGCGCTGCCAATAGTCGTACAGTTCGGCATTTTCCACCAACATGCAGGGATACAGTTTGAGTTCGTCGGGACGTACGGCCGTATCCGCCCAAATCTTGCCAAAATCAGCCACATCACTTTCCGGCGTCGCCCCCAACAGATTGGCCATCCAGTGGCCGTGAATCTTAAAGCCACCCAGCCGCAGCAGGCGGAAGGCGTCGCGGGTAGACTGCACGTCGTGGCCGCGATTGTTCAGCGCCAGCACGCGCTCATCCAAACTTTGGATGCCGACCTGCACCTTGGTCACGCCCAGATAACGCAGCCAGCGCAGTTCATCGACGTCTACATGGTCCTGGCGTGTTTCCACCACCAGCCCCACGTTGCGACGTGGGCCTACAGCATTTTTCTCCTGCGCCTCCACCAGCGTTTCGGAATCTTCGCCGTTCATGGCGTCCAGGCAGCGCTTGACAAACCATTCCTGGTAGTCGCGGCGGTAGCTGGACCAGGTGCCGCCCAAAATGAGCAGCTCAATCTTTTCGGCAGGGTGGCCGATTTGTTCTAGAGCACGGATGCGTGCGGCCGTTTGGGCATACGGGTCAAAGCCATGACGTTCGGCTCGTTGGGCACCGGGTTCGTCGTGCAGGTAACTTTTGGGCATACGCACATCGGTGGGGCAGAAGATGCACTTGCCAGGGCACGGGTACGGCTTGGTGAGCACCGTCACCACCGTCACGCCCGCCTGGCTGCGAATTGGTTTCATTTGCAGATGGGTGCGCACGTCGGGGTCAAATTCAGCCCAGCCTGCTTCGCACAGCTCTTCGTATAGGCGAATGACGTTGCTTTTGGAGAGCCACGGCAGACCCTGGCGGGCGTAGGTGCGCATGGTGTGCTGGTATTTTTTGGAAGTGAGCGGCCGTTTCCCCAATAGTTCCGCCACCAACTCCAAAAACAACAGCTCCTGCCCTTCTCCCAACAGCACAGGCTCATTGCGTGACTGCCACTCAGCCACTTTCACCTGCACCTGATCCGGCGGTATTAAAATGTTTGGTGTTTGTTTTTTAGCCATGAAGAAAAATGAACAAGGGGGTAGACCGGCTAATCAGTTGCACTTAGGCCAGGTTGAGACAATTTGTTTTCGCGGGTGATCCGAATTAAGAACCGCAACGCCTCATTCACTGACTCAGAATCCGGGAACAATTCTGCGACATCTGGTGCTAATTGAACCAATTGCCCATTAAAGTGGGTACGTTTGGCTCCTACTTTTCTAATTCGAAGACTTTTCAGATCATATTCTGGACGAAGCTCATCTTCTATCTCATTTTTAGCCTTCTTCATATGACTCTTTTTCCTTGCGCGTCGCTTCTCGCGCACTAACTAATCGAACCTTTTGCCGACGTTCCGTGTAAGATACAACCAGCAATCGTTGTTGTTCAGATTCTCCTACAATAATATATCGGTCTTCATCATCCGAACGATCAGGATCATAAAACTCAATATGGAGGAGGTCGAGAAAAACAGTCTTGGCCTCATCAAAAGAAACATTATGCTTAGAAAGGTTTCTTTTACCTTTTTCCTCGTCCCATTCAAACTCCATAAACACAAGTATAGCATGAGTTTTGATTTATTATGTTCTAAGCACAGCTCCTGAAAATGGCCTAAGTGTTTGGTAAGCTGGCGCATTCAGTTACCCAAAAACCATCTTCACCACGGAAAATTATTGCTTGTCTCATAGCAATCTCCTAATTCTGATGGAGTTTTCCTCAATTATCCACAACTTACCCACAAGTTGTTCACGTAGGGCAAGATTGAAATCTTGCCCTACATCAAGTGAGTTCAGCCATTAATTCTACCATAGTGCGCAAGGTATTTACGTCGAAGACGGTGATGTTCATGGTGGTGACGGCCGAATTAAGCCAGAGCGACAGCCGCTCTTTTACGCGCTCGCGAGGACCAACCAGGGCCACGTCATCAATCAGTGCGCCAGGCACTTTCATCATGGCCATGCCTTTGTCGCCAGCCAGGTACAAATCCTGGATTTCCTCGGCTTCGGCTTCGTAGCCATAGCGCCCGGCCAGATCGTTGTAGAAGTTTTTGCCTTTGGCTCCCATGCCGCCGATGTAGAGGGCCAGAAACGGCCGTAACATATTATAAGCCACCTCGACATCGTCGTTGATCACAACTGAAACAGTCGGGGCAATGTCAAAATTGGCGATGCTTTTGCCTGTGCCGTTCTCGGCAACGCCAGCCTTGGCAAAACCAGCTTCGATGTGTGGCTTGTAAATTTCGTCGTATTTGCTGGGCGAGAAGAAGATGGGCAGCCAGCCGTCGGCAATTTCGGCGGTAAGCTGGACGTTTTGTGGGCCAATGGCCGCCAGGTAGATGGGAATGTCGGGCTGGGCTTCCAGCGTGCTTTTGAGCGGTTTGCCCAGGCCAGTGGCCCCTTTGCCCTGGTAGGGAATCTGGTACAGCTTGCCATCATAGCTAACTGGCCCTTCCCGCTTGAAGATGGCCCGGACAATATCCACATATTCACGGGAACGGGTGAGGGGACGGCCGTAACTCTCACCATGCCACCCTTCCACCACCTGCGGCCCAGACAGACCCAAACCCATCAGGAAACGGCCGTTCGATAACTGGTTCATCGTCATCGCCGTCATGGCGGCATTGGCAGGAGTACGGCCGGGCATCTGCATGATGGCCGTGCCCAGCTTGATGTTCTGCGTTTGCGCCCCCAGCCAGGCCAGCGGCGACACCGCATCCGAACCATATGCTTCGGCCGTCCAAACGGCATACACACCCAAGCGATCCGCTTCTTTAACTAATTCTACAGGCAGCTCAATCCGCCGCCCGGCATAGCCCAACATGATTCCTAAGCGCATAGCACCCTCCGTGATGGTAAATAGTGAATGGTTAATGGTAAATTTTTCAGGTGCAACGCACTTGTAAAGTGCGTTGCACCTCTAGTAAATGAATTGTAAGGCAGGGAATGCAAAAGCCCAAGAGGGAGGTGAAAACTCTCAAGTTGATCTGTCATGCCCGTGCAGGCAGGCAGCCATAGGACATTGGGCGAATGGATTCCCGCTTTCGCGGGAATGACATTTCAGGGGAGCGGCGCGGCTTGCTCCAACCATTCCACCACATCGGGCCAAAGCACCTTGGATTTTGGTCGGAAGTAGCCAAAGTGCCCCAAGGATGGCAGGTCCCACTCTTGAGGAACAATATGCCGCCGGGTGAGGTTGGGGTAGGCCCGCATCATGGCATCGACGGAGCGGGCGGTGCCCCAATCGTCGTCGTCGATGCTGTAGGCCAGCACCGGGGCGCGGAACTGCTGAAAACGCTCCAGCGGCAATGTTTGATCGTCCAGCAAGTAGCCTGGATGGCGGCACCAGCGCGACCATTCCAAAGCCACGCCCTTGGGCAAATCTTCGGCCGAGCTGATTTTGCTCCAGGGCATGTAGCCAAACAGATGGGAAAGGAGGGGCAGGGTCAGATGGACATGGAAGGCAGCCGACATTTTTTGGTTGCCGCCTTGCAGTCGCCAATAACCGCTTTGTGAGGAAAAGGTGACCATGGCCGCAATTTTGTTGTGGTTGGGCAGCAGGCCAGCCGTTTGCCCGCCATAGCTGTGGCCAACCATGAACAGACGACGCGGCCGTTCCGCTTTTTGCACCCACTCAATCACGCCTGCCATATCTTGCAGTGCCCAATCGCGGGCATCGGCGGCAAAACCACGCAGCGATGTGGGTTTTGAGCCAGCAATGCCGCGATAATCGTAGGTTACGGCCGTATACCCTTCCCGCGCCAAAAAAATGGCAAAATATTTGTAGTATCGTTGAGGAACGGCCGTTGCCGAGTTAATCAAAACAACGGTGTTCGTTGGATTGTCCTCAGGCTGGTAACGGGTCGCGGCTAAAGAATAGCCATCACAGGCGGGAATGGTCAGTTGCTCAATCTGCATCACAATTACCTCAGGTGGCAGCGGTGCCGCTTGCCAGTGCCTCGCTGAGCTGCGCGGCTAAATTATCCCGAACCAAAATTAGCGGCTCCACGCTGCGCTGGGCTTTGCACAAAATAAGCGCGCCTTCAATGGCGGCAATGGTTAACACAGCTAGTTCGCGGCCCTTTTCCTCAGAAATGCCCTGGGCGGCCAACAAGGTGCTGAACAAATTGATCATGTCGTTAAAACTGGTTTGGCATTCAATCTGGATGGGGTCGATGGTTGCGGCCGTTTCCAAGGTTACGGTAGCAATGGGGCAGCCGCGCTGGTAATTGCCCTGGTTCATTTCGGCAATGTAATAATCACAAAACAGCGAAATTGCTTCAATTGGCCCTGGAACTGAAGCGACCATGTTGTTGAGCGAAATCATGATGCGCTCATTGGCCAAGTTGACCGCCGCTGCCGCCAGCTCCACTTTTCCCTCAGGAAAATGATGATAAAGCGAGCCTTTGGGCACGCCGCTTTCGGCAATGACCTGGCTGATGCCGGTGGCATGAAAGCCCTGCGTGCGCAACAAATAAGACATCGTTTTCAGCAAGCGGCTTCTGGTTTCTTCTGATTTGGCGTAGCTCATCGTGTTCCATCTCCAATTTAGACCAATCGGTAAAATTTTACCAATCGGTTTATTTTTGTCAATGGAAAACAAGGAACCGGCTGAATAGATATTTCTGGCAGGACTTACGCACTTGCCCCAACCAGACTACAAAAGCCCCAAGTCACTTTTGTAGTCTTCGCGTAAGGCCTAATTTAGTGGGGGTTAAAGGGTGAGAAAGATTGAAATGTCCATAGAAAAGGCAAGGCATTTTTTGTTTCGATAACCTGCTCTGTATCAAACAAAACCAGACGTTCGGCACCGGCATGGTGGGCAATTTGGGCCTCATCCCACACAATTTTTGCCTGCCCTGTGAGCTGAAGTAACCGATTGCCCTCAAAATCATAAAACAACAGCCCGGCCTTGGGATTGGCCGCGATATTGCCCAGGGTGTTAAACATCATGTTCCCGCTGTAGTCGGGAATGATGAGCTGCTGATTGTCTTTGACATGAACAAACCCTTTATTGCCGCCGCGATGGGAGGCATCTGCGCCCCCTTGGGGATGGGCGGTGGCGATGAAAAAGGTGTCGGCCGTGGCAATCCAGCCTACTTGTTCTGTGGATAGCTGTGGGGCTGTGCTGCTTTCTGGCGGCTCGCTGGTAAATGGGCGTATTGAAAGCGTGCGCGTTTGGATGTATTTGGGGCAGTTGGCGTACACCTGCCCGGACTGAATGATAAGCTCGCCGTCGCGCCACACGGCCGTACCGTTCAGACGCATTCGCCGCCGGGTGGCAAAGTCAATCGCCAGCAGGCCGACCTCCCCACCTGCCTGCAAGGTGGCCAGCAAGGGGTCAGAAGCCAGGGGTAAAGCCTGAACAAGCAGCGTTTGCTCATCCAAGACGCGCATAAACGGGGGCGTGCCGGTGAGCAATGTGGCCCACGGCCGTTTTTCTGAATCTGTTGAGGCTATAATGGCAAACGGCCGTTCTTGTAAAAAATGAGCAGCGGCGGGCAAAATGGTAGACTTGATGCCCCGGCCCACTCGCGCCGCCATATCCGCGACTCCCGCCTGACGCTGGACAGCCAGCTCGCCCGCGTGAAAAACGTTGTTCATGTTTGCATTCCTCGCAATCAGGTGCTGGGCGTGCGGTTTCTTCAAGCAGCCAACACCAGGCATGTTGGAAATAAGAGAACTTACGTAAAGGCGCAAAGGAAAAAATCTAAACGCCTTCGCGCCTTTACGTGACATAAAGTTAACACCGATACTGTCTGTTTTAGAAGAATCCGCAGGTTGGCGCTTCACCAGCAGGGGCGGAGCGTCCGTCTGCACCTTGGGCGGCATACACTTCTAAACGAATACCATCCGGGTCTTCAAAGAAAATCCCGCCCGACTGGGCTCCTTCAGCATGAGGCACAATGCCATCGTAGTACAGTTTGGCTCCCATTTGCCGCAGCTTATTTTCCACCTGCCGGACATTATCAATATGGTCTACTGCAAAAGATAAGTGATGTAGCCCTGGTGTGCTGGTGGGGAAACGGCCGTTGCTTTGCTGCCACAATGTCAATACCGGTTTTCCCTCATCTGCCAAAAAAGCAAAGGCACGATTGGCTTCCGTGGATTCGCCTGCCAGGTCAAACCCAAACAGCTCCTGATAAAACTGCTTAGAACGCTGTAAATCAGTGACATTAAGGCCGATATGGCCCGTGCTAAATGTTGTCATGGTCAACTCCTTTATATAACCATCTAAATAGAATTATGATGGTTAGGATTATAATGAGCGATTCTAACTTGTCAAGTGCGATTTTGGTAGTTAAAATTAGCCCATGACAGAACCACAGTTTGACCACATTGGCGGACACCCACTTATAGACCTTGTCAATACAGAAATTATGCAGGGAGGCCAACGGATAGATTTACTGGCAAGCAATGACGATGTAATTGCCTGGCTGGTTGATGTTGGCTTGATAACAGAAGCCACCCTCCACTTTAACTGGCGTGATGATCCTGCTTTGCTGGCGAACGTTCGTACCTTTCGGCAGCAAATGCGCCAGATGTTAGTTGCCATTGTGTCCAGGCAGCCTATGGAGGCCAACACGATTGCGGCTATTAATGGCTGGTTGGCACATTGGCAAGGTCAACCAAATTTGAAGCGTCTTGAGGATGGCTTTGAGAGGACGTTAGTTTTTGAATTTTCTCGGACAGAGCAATTATTGGCGCACATTGCTGATGAGGCAGCCAGTTTTTTAGCAACAGTGCCGCTACAGCACGTCAAGCGATGTGGCAATGGTGAGTGCATCCGCTTTTTTCTGGACACCAGCAAAAATCATTCGCGCCGCTGGTGCTCCATGGAGGGCTGCGGCAACCGAATGAAAGCGCGGGCACATTATGCACGCAAACAGTAAGGGCAGGTCTGCGAACCTGCCCTTACCGAGGGACATCAAAACACCTGCCCCATTTTAAGTTTTTCCTTTTGTCAATCAGTCAATATGGATTAGGCAGCGGCGGGTGCCGTCTCGTAGACGGGCCAGCAGATGGTCATCGTCTCATCTTCGTGCCAGATTTCGTAGGTGGTCATGTCGTGTTCCCAGTTGGATTCCAGGTTTTGCTCGTGGACATATTTGCCGATGCCGTTCCACATCTCCAGCAGCTTGGGGTAAACGTTGTATTCGCCAAAAGTGCGCACCTGCACCGTTTTGTGGGCGGGCAGCTCGCGCACTTTGATCTCGCCAGCGGGCGGCACCAGTCCGGTAAACGGCACGCCAATTTCAACTGGCCCATCGTCGCTTTCGTTAACCGGGCCATAATAAAGACAAACCGGTGGGCCACTAATCTCTGCACCTTGCTCACGGATGTGATCAAAAAGCTGACGAAGCGTTGGCTGAATCGATTGATGAAAGGCAGGGACGGTGATATTGCGACGAATAGAAACGATCATTTGTGCCGGATGTTCGGCTTCGGAAAAGGTAAATGACATTTTTTGCTCCTTATCGGGTTCAAGTTCTTCTTGCAGCAGGCGGGCAGCTAGCTGTACGGCCGTAACCCTTTTTGCCATCGCCGTTACGTGACCCTGAATCAAGCGCTGCGCCGTCAAAGGATCGTCATCCCAGGTGGTCAGCACCATAGCTATCGTCTCCAGCGGCATCTCCATCAGCCGCAGCAAACGAATGTGGCGAGCCTGCGCAATTTGCGCCCGCGTGTAGTAACGATAGCCAGAGTCCGGATCAATGCGCGTAGGGGCCAGCAGCCCTTTGTCATCGTAAAGGCGCAAGGCTTTGCGCGAGAGTTGGGCCAAACGGCCGAACTGCCCAATGGTTAGTTTTGCTTCTTCTGTCCGATCGGTCATGAACGTATGATACGCCCGGCCCCAGGGGCCGAGTCAAGCGGGAGTTTAAGACGACACCGTCAGGAGCACTTTGCCACCGGTCATCTGGGTTTCGTATTCGGTCACTGCTTCTGGCGCATTTTGCAGCGGGTATCGGGCACGCACCTCTGTTTTAAGGGCGCTTTGCATCAGCTTTTGCGCTTTTTGCCAGAGGCTCAGGCTTTGCCAGAAGCTCTTTTGCCCAACCCAGGTGGTCAGCCAAAAGCCATCGACGGTCTGATCTTTGAAGATGAAGGTCTGGTAATGAACTGGCAACGGCCGTTGCGATAACCCGCCATAAATCGTCACTTTGCTGTGGGGGGGCATGGCGTTGAGCAAGGTTTGGGGCATCTCGTCGGCGATGGCGTCGAAGGCCAGCCGCACCTTATGCTGATGACAAAAATCGTGAAGCTGCCGGGCAAAATCTGGCTCACTGCTGTTGAATACCTGTCTGGCTCCCTGCTGCTTGAGCAGCGCCGCTTGCTCCTCGCGCCGCACAACGCTGATCACCTCCACCCCTTCCTGCTGCCCCAGCCGAACCATCATCTGGCCCAGCACGCTGGCAGCGGCGGTGTTGAGCACCGCTTTGTGGCCCGCTTTTTTGGCCATGTCGATGAGGGCAACGGCCGTTAACGGATTCACCACCGACATCGCCCCTTGCTCTAAACTCACCGATTTGGCCAGCGGCAGGGCAAAGTTAACAGAGGTGGTTACGTATTCAGCCCAAAGGCCATCCCCGTTTTGCTGCGTCACGCAGGCCACGCGCCGCCCTGCCAGATATTTGCCCATCAGGCCCGTATTGCTGCCTACGGCCACCACCGTGCCGGAGCCTTCAAAGCCGGGCACGGTGGGCAGGGACTTTTGGAAACCGTAGCGGCCCTGCAAAAACATAAGGTCTGAGGGGTTAATGGGAGAGGCGGCCACTTTAATTAACACCTCGTTTGGCCCCGGCTGGGGCACGGGACGCTGCACCAGGCGCAGCGCTTTGGCCCCCTCGTACGCCTCTAAAATAACGGCCGTCATTTGCTCTGGCATTTGGGTTTCCATCTTTATCTTCTCCACAAATCGTTTTTGTTTAGCTTTTTGTGCGGGAGGCAGCAAACCAGCGCAGCCCTTCGCGCAGGAACAAGGCAAGCATTTTTTCCTGGCTCAACTGTTTGGCAATCTCTTCAACTTGTGCGCGGGAAACGGCCGTTGCCCCCCTGTCCATCATCGCCTTTGTTTCCTGCAAAACAGCCTGCTGTTTTTCATCCAGCCCTGCTTGGCCCAGTAAAAACATGACCGCCGCCAACGCCTGGGCAGATTCCCCACGTTCCCACTGCAATTTAGGCAAATACACCAGACCATCCACTATCTGTTTATTCATTTGCTGCGCCTGGGCCCGCTGCAAGCTGGCCACCAGCAGGCGCGTCATCTCGGCCCATTGGCCTCGTTCCAGGGCAAGCAAGGCAAAGCTGTGATCAATCTCCACCAAATTCCGCTGATCGTTCACCGCCACAAACAGCTCCCGGCTAATGGTCAGCGCCTGCTCCGCCTCGGCCAATTCGCCCCGATTTTGATGGTAAAAAGCCAACCCTTTCTGGGCAAACGCCTTGGTCAAAGGAATATCGTTCTGTTCCGCAAGAACGTAGGCCCGGCGCAGCGCCTCGGCAGCTTCCTCTGGCCGGTTAAGAGTAAAAAGCCGCTGCGAAATGCCGCTCAGCACAATCGCTTCGTAATACGTATCCTCAATTTCCCGGAAGGCATCCATCGCTTGCCAGGCATAGGCCAAAGCGCCCTCAGGGTCACCCATAAAATCGGTATAGTAAGAGCGCGAAACGTAAAGCACGCCAAACAGCACGGGCTTTTGCACCTCAAAAGCAATCGCCTCTAGTTCGTCTAACAGCTCTGGCACATCCGCAAACTTGCCTTGCTGCATGTTGGTTCCTACCAGAGCATTGTAGGCATCGAATAAATCATCGAGGGCCACGTTTTGCCGCAGCAGGGGGATGGTTTGCTGAATACGTTCGACAACCTGATGGTAATCGCCCAAAATGCGGGCGCTGTTGCACTCGGCTACGGTTAGCTGGGCGTAGAGCAGGCGATGTCGCGTGGGGGCATCGGCTATGTGCCAGCCAGCCGCCTCTAGCTGCTGGCACGCCTCGCCAAACAGGGTGCGGGCGGCGTAAAATCTATTGCGTTGGTAGTGCAGCCGGATCAACGGCCGTCTCAACAGCAACACCCATTCCCAGGCCACCTCCGACTCATCTGCCAGCAGTTGGGCCAGTGCCCAGCGCCAGGCCGCCACCAGATCGTCGTAGGCGGCCACCAGGTCGGGCAACCCATGCAAATAGGTGGGGCGATGGTAGGTTTGGCTGCGCTCGGCCAGGAAATTGGCAAAATAATTGCAGTGACGGCCGTATAGCTCTGTCACATTTTCAGCAGCTAATTGGTCGGCGGCAAAGGTTTTGAGCAGGGGGTGGATGGTGTAACGGCCGTTCTCCAGCTTCAGCAAGGCATTATCCACCAGCGTATTCAACTGACCTTTTGTAGCCCCCACCACAGCCAAAGCCGCTGCTGCATCAAATGAAGCCGGAAACACAGTGAGGCTGGCAAAAACAGGTTGCAGCGCCGGGGGCAGCAGCTCCCAGGAATACAAAAACATGGCCCGTAAACTACGGTGCCGCTCAGGAACATTGCGCAAGGGAGATGCCAACACACCCAAATTACTCTCAATTTGCCGGGCAATGTGGGCGCAGCTTGAATAGCGCACCGCGCCAGCGGCCAGCTCAATCCCCAGCGGAATCCCTTCCAGCAGCTGGCACATCTGCACAATCGCTGGTTCATCAGCCGAATTTGGCGCAAAGGTAAACTGGCTCCGCTGCGCATGAGCCACAAACAGGCGGGCGGCATCGCTGTCCAGGGAATCGCCTGTGTCAAAGGGCAGGCCAGCCAGATCAAACACGGTTTCTTCTACCAGGTTCAGCCTTTCCCGCGAGGTGACAATTAGCTTGATTTGGGGCGCTTCGGCCAACAGGCTGGCCAAAAATTCACTGTTTTGGCCGACCAGATGTTCAAAATTATCCAAAATGATGAGCATCTCCCGCTCACCCAGCGCCGCGGCCACTTCAGCTGCCGGAGATTGTCGCCCGCTTAAGTTGAGTCCGGCCGCCTGGCCAATTTGCACCGCCAGCGGATCGGCCGAAGGTGCTGCTTCTGCACCAATCAACGAGACAAAAAAGATACCATCCAGGAACATCCCCGCCTTTTCTTGCCGAAGCTGCCGGGCCGTCTCTAAAGCCAGGCGCGTTTTGCCAATGCCGCCAATGCCAAACAGGGTGATGAGCCGTCGTGATGGTTCGGCCAGCAGTTGACCGATTGCCTTAATTTCTGCCTGGCGGCCAATAAACTGGTCGGTGGCGGTGGGCAAGTTACTGGGAGGGGGCACTGTCAGGTTGTTGATCCGTTCGTAGAGCGCTGTGGTTTGGGCCGCAACGGCCAGCCCCAGCTCGTCGGCAAACAGCTCGCTAACCGCTTGATAATGCTGGAGCGCCCGCACGCGCTGCCCGGTGCGCATCAAAAGCATCATTTTGGTGCGCTGTATCTCTTCTAGAAACGGATCGATGCCCAACAGTTGGTTCGCCGCCTGCAAGCCTGCCCAGTAGTCGGCTTGCCGCAGGTAGGTGTCGATGAGCGTTTTTAAGCCTTCAATCGCTTTTAAGCGCAGGCGCTCGCGCTCAATCAAGGCCCAATCTTCAAATTCGGGGGCATCGCGCAGGAAAAACCCGGCTAAAAAGTCACCCTGGTACAGCGCCAGGGCATCATCCAGGCAATCATCTGCGATGAGGTGGACAAATTGGTTGGTATCTATCCAGATGTTGGCGTTGGGGGCTATGCTGACGGTACGGCCGTCTATCTGCAAAAACGGCGCGAGTTCTTTACGCAATCGGGAAAGGGTAGAGCGCAGGTTAGCCGCCGCTTGCTTAGGCGTGCTGGCCTGGAAAAACATATCTATCAGTCGCTCACGCTCAACCGGCACCCGTTGAAAAAGTAAAAAGATAAACAACGCCTGCGCCGCGCGCGTGGGGATGCTTTTCACAGGCTGGTCATTCAGCAAAAAAGCTGCCCCACCCAGCAGCCTCACCTCCAATCTGTCGGCCATGAATACTCCTGAAAATGGTTTGAATCGCTGATGGATCACCCCTGGTTTATTGTGCAAAGATGGAGATTATATCACACCGATTTAATCAGAATTACATCGTTGGTTTTTATTTGCAGCGGGCAATATCTACATGAAACAGATTTTTCTTCTGAACCTTTTCTCGCTCATTAGTACCTGAGGAACTTATTAACGGACATCCGGGATAAGGTAGCAAAAAGCTCCACCAAATTTGGCGGAGCTTACCTGTGACTCCAGGTGAATAATGCCCAACTGTTTTGGATACTTTATGCTGGCGAAAATATTTTCACTTCTTCTTCCAAGCGACCCGCTAAATCCATTTTCGCCTTTTCCACTTCGTAGTGTGTTTGGATGCCAGTCCAAAACTCAACTGACATGCCAAAAAATCGGGCTAATCGAAGTGCAGTATCAGCGCTAATTCCTCGTTCTTCGCGAACAATTTTGCTAATTCGCATAGCGGGAACGCCAATATCTTTGGCCAGTCGATACTGACTGATACCCATCGGTATCAAGAATTCTTCCCGTAGGATTTCGCCTGGATGGATAGGGGGGTAATCTCTCATTTTGCGCTCTCAATGATAATCAATAATTTCAACGTTATAAACTCCATCTTCATGCCATTCAAAACAGATGCGCCATTGGTTGTTGATGCGGATACTGTGCTGTCCTTTGAGATCTCCTTTCAAGGCTTCTAATCGATTCGATGGCGGTACACGTAAATCATTTAATGTTGCCGCTCTGTGCAGCATAATTAGTTTTCGTTCAGCCGCTCGCTGAATGTCCTGAGGCAGTTTCTTGGAAAAACGGCCGTTAAAAACCTTCTCAGTTTCTTTGTCTTTGAATCCCCGGATCATGCTGTATATTAACCCTTGGAGATACTATTGTCAACGGTTATTACCTGGCCCTCAAATCGCTAGATAATTCGTCGAGCAACATTCGATTTTCGAAACGCAGGTCTGATCGTAAAGCTGACAGGCCCGATTTGGGATCAAGGTTCTGCAATGACATTAGATGAATCCTCAGCAGTGCAGTAATTCAGCATCGCAAACATCTCCCAGGCTTTTCCAATTTGAGTACATGCGTTATAGTTTTTTTACTCGAGGAAATATTGGCTCAAAGGCAATGGGATGAATTTAATAAGAAAGCGTTTTGGGGAGCCAATATTAGGGTTTCACTTGTTTGGTTCCCCAACAATGGTTTCCCAAGGACGGCCGTTCACCCTCCCCCGCCGTCAAGCCCGCGCTCTCCTTTACCGGCTGGCTGCCACAAATCAGCCTGTCCCACGAGAAGCGCTGGCCGACTTGTTGTGGCCAAATAAATCGTAATCCAGAACAC
Organism: Ardenticatenaceae bacterium; assembly: GCA_020634495.1. The sequence continues at coordinate 82,029 of JACKBR010000005.1, forward strand.
AAATCGGCTGAGCGGATTGTGACCATGCTGGCACACACCTACAGGCTGTGGTGTTGACGAATGCGTTCTTCCAGGCTGCCGATGGAATCGTGAGGAAGTAAGCTAGCCGAGCTCTCAAAACAAAAAACCAGCTAAATAGCTGGTTTTTTTTCGTGTGCCCCCACGGAGATTCGAACTCCGGTCTTAGCCTTGAAAGGGCTACGTCCTGGTCCCCTAGACGATGGGGGCAACGGGCAAAATTCTATCATTCTGCGGCAGTTGGGTCAAGAAGAATGTATAATTCAGTATGAATAGCCTTACCTGGCTGGTACGTGCCCCCCAGAACGATGATGCGCCCGCGCTGGCAGCCATTGCCACGGCCGTTTCCCAACCCCGCAGCCACGTTACTCCCCAAGCAATTGGGCAAAGCAACGGCCGTTTCTGGATCATCACTCAGGACGCGCACCCAATTGGCTATGCCACGCTGCTGCCTTTGCCTGGTTTGCCCCATCTTTTTGAGCTGGCAGGCGGCATCGTGCCCCAATTTCAGCGGCAGGGCGCTGGCAGCTTTTTGTGGCAAACAATGCAACATGATTTGGCAGCAACGGCCGCAGCGGCTGGCTCAGGGCAAGCTGTTCAGCAAATCACCTACTCCGTGCCTAGCCTGGATTCAGCAGCAGCCTGCTTTTTGCAGCACCACCAGTTTGCCCTGGAGCATGAAGAGCTTACGCTGGTACTCCCCAATCTAGCGCAGGCAGCGCTGCCGACACTGGTTACCCCCGCGCCATTACAGCGCATTGGCCGACAAACGGCCGTTAGCAGCCTGCCGGAACTGTACCAACGCTGTTTTATTGGCACGCCCTGGTTCCAACCCTACAGCCCCGCCGAAGTTGCCGCCATTTGGGAACCCGATGATGAGCTGTATTACCTGGGTGAACATGATGATGATATTGGATTTGTCTGGCTGCACTTCCCAGAGCCAACGGTCGCCGAAATTGAGCCAGTTGGCATCGTGCCAGAGAAGCAGGGGGTAGGATACGGCCGTTCCCTCCTCACCACCATCCTCCATCAACTGCAAAACCGAGATATTCAAACCGTAAGCCTGGGGGTTTGGGCCAACAACCAGACCGCTATTCATCTTTACAAAGCCTTGGGCTTTCAACACAGCAGCAGCAGCTTCAGCCTGACCTACACCCTAAACCCAAAATGAGCCGTTGCCTAGAACCATCTTTACCTTTTGCCCAAACCGTCCTACAATGAACCCATTGTGCGCGTGGCAGAGACCATCACCTGCACCTATTCGATGCGCGGCAACTCCCACAACCTGATCTTTGCCTTTTGTCTTAAGATTTTGGAAAACGGCCGTTGCCTTGTTATTTAAAAATGGAGAAAACAGCATGTTCAAAGATATTGCCGATGTACGCCAAAGGTTAGGCCAACAGCAGTACATCGCTTCCGAAGAAATTGGCACCGTTGTTTATCTGGCTCACGCCCTCTGTAAGCCAATTCTGGCTGAAGGGCCAGCTGGTGCGAAAAGAATCCGCGGCTACTGATTGAGCAAATCGCATCAGGGCTGCCACTCATTTGGCTGCAATGGTATTTGAAGGTGAAGCAAAGCGTTTTGCAGCTTTTGGGGGATGGCCGCGACGGCCGTCTACACACAGCTGGCGGCAATTTCACCACTGCGCAAGCTTCAGGGAGACGTCGGGGGCGGGCATGAAGCCGCGGGCTGGCTCAAGAAGAAGCCAATGGTTTTCTCCGAAAATCTCTGCTTTTGCAGGGGATTTGGGGCGCACCGCCCTACCTTCAGACGGCCTTTCACTTTCCAGCATTGATGAAATTGACCGCACCTCATCTTCCAGATGAATCCAGGGCCACCACTGCTGGAAGTGCTCAACGCCCGCCTGCAAGCGTGCTTGAAGGGCAGCACGGTGATGGGCAGCCAGCCGATGGTGCATGCTCAACAGCAACAACGCTGCGAATGATGAAGCGCCGCACGCGGCATTGCCTCCACAGCGGCCGTTGAATTTTCCCACGCAAGATGCCATCGCTGGAAATTGCCGCAAAGTGCCCGACGTTTAAAGCCAGATCTGCCCAGCAAGCGGTCGCCGGGTGAATCAACTGCGCAATATGATTACGCAAAATGACCAGCATCAGGTTTGTTTTGGGCGGCGGTGATGGCTTCGGTAACGGCCAATACCAGCATCGATCCGGCTTTGACGAAGACGCTCACCAACGCTCTTCGGTCCAGCGGCTGGGCAGCAAGCCGTCCCCGGCAATAGGTGCACATGAGTGGCGTTCACGATGGCGTCTGCCCCATCTGCCAGGTGACCCAGGGTGTGCGGCCGTTTTCAGTAAGCCATTTTTCCAGTTAACTGCACCCACGCTTGTTTACTGAATTTTGCCGGAGTTCGGCTGAGTACGATGGAACTCATGATTATCTGTAGAATTCATTTTTGGCCAAAGCCGAGCCTATCAGTGCGGTTCCACATTAGCAGAATCGAATTCGCCATGCGTGCAGTGGATACTTGGGCATTACCCAAAAAGAGATTTTCCGCTTTTCCCTACAAAATCGCCGATTGTCAAATATTTTGACAGATTTTCCGCTTTGAACAGCGTGTTGCCACATCTTTCGTTCTAGCAGCAACTGCCCCGTGCAAAGCGCCCTGGAAGACATTGGTCTCCAAGATCAGGAAAGAAAAGATGGCAGGGGAAGCGCTTTTAGGATTGAGACACCTGCAGTGCCTCGATTGGCATTCCAAAGGGCGAAACATCACGTTTTACCAAAGAAGAGCTAGAGCAAATGGCCCGGCAGGCTGGCGTGGAGTGGGCCAACAACCCGCAGGAAGGCCGCTGGGTCACCCGGCGGATGCTGCAACAAATGGGTTTTGTTTTGGAAGAGCAAATGCAGCAGCTCTATGAAAAGCTGCAAGAGATGGGCATGAGCCAGGAAGCCATTGAAAAGCTGATGGGCGTGGTAGAAGCCAACCAGGAAGCGTTGGCCGAACAGGTTGCCCACCAGGTTGGTCAGCAAATTGCCGAACAGCGGGCCAACCGCCCCGACGATTTGCACGGCTCTGACCTGATGCACAAGCCGCTGCAATCATTGACAGAAGAGGATGCCAACCAGCTGCGCAAAGAGGTGCAGCGGCTGGTGACCCAAATGCGCAGCCGGGCCGCGCTGCGGCGCAAGCGGGGCAACAAAGGCAAGTTTGACTCCAAAGGCACCATTCGGGCCAACCAGAAAAATGGCGGCGTCCCCATCGAGCTAAAGTTCAAAAAGAAGAAGCTCAAGCCCAGCCTGGTACTTATTTGCGATGTGTCCACGTCCATGCGGGCTGTGGCAGAGTTTATGCTGCGCCTGACGTATGAACTGCAAGACCAGGTGGCTCGCGCTCGCAGCTTTGCCTTCAACTCCGACATGCACGAAATTAGCGTGACGCTGTCTGGCACCCGCGCCGCCGATGCGGTGACCAAGGTGCTTTATGACATTCCGCCAGGCTACTACGCCACAGATTTGGGCAACAGTTTGAACACGTTCTGTAAAAAACATTTGGATTCGGTGGACGGCCGTACCACTATCGTTATTTTGGGCGATGGGCGCAACAACTTCAACTCGCCGCGCATTGACCTGATGAAAGATTTGCAGCGCCGGGCCAAGAAGCTGGTCTGGTTTAATCCAGAACACCAGCGGCAGTGGGGCACTGGCGACAGCGACATGCTGGAATATTACCCGGTGTGCGATTCCGTTAGCGTTGTGCGAAATCTGGCTCAATTGGCAACGGCCGTAGACCGCCTTCTCGCCGATTCATAAGAATCTATCCGAAAAAGCCACAGAGGAAAAAGAGTATTAAAAGAGTATGAACCTTAACTCCAAACCCTCTGTGTACTCTGTGGCTAATATTCGGATAGGTATTAAACACCGTGGATGAAAGCAACAGTTTTTAGATTCACAAACGTTGCCATCCTGGCATCTATTCTCACCTTAACCCTGACCGGCCTCTACAGCTTCATCTGGGTCAGCGGCGGCTGGATTGTGGAGATTCACCGCATTGCCGCCTGGGCGCTTCTGGCCCTGATTCCCTGGAAGGTGGGCATTTCGTGGCGCTCCCTGCGCCGGGGTTTAGGCAAACGGGCCGATCGCAACATCGTTGTTGTTATTTCAATGCTGTTGGCGACGTTGGCGGTTACGGCCGTTATCCTGGCATTGTTGTGGACCTGGCAGATTGGCTCGCAAACCGCCTGGGGGCAGCTTCTGCTTTGGTGGCACTGGATTTTAGCCCTGGTCTTGCTTGTTCCCTTTGCCGTTCACGTCTGGCGGCGCTGGCCACGCCCCAAACGGACGGACTTTACCTCGCGGCGGGCGGCCCTGCGCCTGATTGGGCTTGGCGCAGTTGGGCTGGTGGGCTGGCGGCTGGCCGAAACCCTGGCTGCTTTTCGCGTTACGGCCGAATCGCCACGCCGCATCACCGGCTCCCGGCAGCGCGGTGCCTTTAGCGGCAACGATTTTCCCATCACCAGCGAACCTTCCCCCACCATCGACACAGAAAAATGGCGGCTTAAAGTTGGCGGCGCGGTTAGCAAACCGTTTGAGCTAACTAAAATAGAACTGGCGGCGTATTCTTACCAGGAAATGGAAGCCACACTGGACTGCACAAACGGCTGGTGGACTGTGCAAAATTGGGGCGGCATTATGCTAGACACGCTCCTGGCGCAGGCAGAGGTTAACGCCACTGCCATTGCCATCCGGCTGACCTCCGTGACGGGTTATTCGCAGGTGTTCACACTTGAGGAAGCGCAGCAAATTTTGGTGGGAACCCATGTCGGTGGCGAGCCGCTTTCCCGCTGGCACGGTGCACCAGCCAGGGCAGTTGTTCCCTCGCGCCGGGGCACGTTTTGGGTAAAGTGGCTGTCTGAAATTGTGGTGCTAGATTCAATTGGCCAGATTCTGGCGCACCCGATTTCTATTCGTTAAATTAAAGAGATTTGAGACTGGAGACTATTTTTATCTCCAGTCATCCAGTCTCAATAATTTTTATCCCCCCAGCTTGGCATTGGCCGCTTCGATGGCGGGAATGAGCCGGTTCAGGCTGTCGTTGATGCCCTGCCGCGCCGCGCCATAGTTGAGGGCGCTGATTACGCCGCCTCCGCCATCACACAAAGCGTTTATGCTCTCATTGGTGGCAATGAAGTTTTCTACGGCAAAGATGTATTCGTTGTAAATGCCGGCCCAATCGTCTGGCACGCCGCTGTAGGTGGCGCTGCGGATGGCGTCATCGTAGTAGCCCTGGTACTCCTGGCAGGTTTGATTTTCGCCGTTAAACAATCGATCCAGCAAACCACCAGCCTGCTCGATAATGGAACGGCCGTTGTTCATGCTGTCACGTAAGGCAGTGGGATTAAAGGCAACGGGATTCGGCCGTACGGGGGCTGCTGGCGGCGGTGGCGTAGCCGTCGCTGAAGATGGTGCCGTCCCCAATGTAGCATCATCCCAAATGGCCTCATTGTGCAGGGGGTAATTCGGCCCGGTGAAGCCACCTACCAGAAGGATCAGTCAACCGATCTGTGGCAGCTACCCCATCTACCGATATGAATTGCCAGGTATCGAGCGGCCTCACAATGCCAGAGCAAAAACTCGTGTCTAAATTGGGATCGCCTTCACCAGCCACATTAATACAAACCTGCGCCCCAACATCGCCGGGGTTCTCTGAGATGGTTCGGTCTTCGCCACTGCTGGACCAAATCTTTACCCATGCGCCAGCGCGATAAGTTGTGCCTGGTACCACATTTGTTGCAACTCTTTGGAAATAAATCGTACGATTCGTAATTAAATCGATGGCTGCTTTTTGCCCAGAATGAACAAACTGCGGGTTTTCTCCAGCTAAATAAAAGCTAGAAATGGGTGTGCCCGCGTTATGAATTTCCCAGGAGGCACCATCAAATTCAAAGCCTGGATTAGAAAGCAGGTTTGGCCCTGAGGGAGCAGGCGCGGGTGGTGGGGCAACCGGGGGCGGGGCTGTGGTGGCTGTGGCGGGTACGGCCGTTGCCGTGGCTGTTTCTGTGGCTGTCGCCGTGGGTTCATCGGTTGGCGTAGCGGTGTTGGTGGCCGTTGGTGATGGCGTGTTGGTTGGTGTGTTAGTCGCCGTGGCCGTTTCTGTGGCTGTCTCCGTTGGAATGGGCGTGTCGGTGGGCGGTACGGCCGTTTCTGTAGGCACCTCGGTGGGAACGGCCGTTGCCTCGGCAACTTCTGCGGCAGGCGCTTCCTGACAACCAGCAAGAACAAATAAGCTGCAAATAGCTATGATGCGGAGTATGTTTTTCATTGATTTGTCTCCCTCAAATTGGCCAATAGATAGCCCTCATTTTAGCATGGCCCAATAAAGTGGATAGTGCCAAATGTCATCAAACTGGCTTGCCGGGATTGCCGCTGATGGCTGTGGGCTTTCTGTTGCGTGGATGATTGAGAAACGGCCGTTTGCCAGAGAATGTAGCAATATTGTGCAAGACAAAAAGGCAGATTGCATGTTACAGTAACTGGGTTCAACAATTGCACAGGCAGGCACACAAAATGTATGCAAACGACCGGCACAAATTTTGGCATAATCCACAGCTCGATGTGCGCTTATTGCACGCCTTCCATCGGGAGTATGCTTACCCGCGCCACGGGCACGACCATTATGTGATTTGTCTCATCGAGCAGGGCGTGCAATCGTTTACGCACAAGGGCACCAAATACATAACGCCGCCCAGCGGCCTCATTTTGATCAACCCCGGCATTGTACACACGGGGGAACCGGCCACGGAAGATGGGTTTCAGATGCGCTCCATTTATCCGACAGTGGCTCATTTGCAAACGGCCGTTCACCAAATAACCGGCCACCGCAACGCCATCCCCTACTTCCGCGATGTCCGCATTGATGATCCAGCCGCGACGCGCAGCGTTTGGGCTTTACACAAAGCCCTCGTCCACAACAGCAACCCGCTGGAGATCGAATCCCGCTTCATTGCAACGTTGGCCCAACTCATAAAACGGTATGGAGAGCTGCGGTGTGGGGAACGGCCGTTAGGCCAGGAACATAAAGCCGTGCGCCAGGCCAGACTTTACCTTGAAGAAAACTTTGCCCAGGCCATCAGCCTGAGCGATCTGGCAGAACAAGTTGCCCTCAGCCCCTACCACCTGCTGCGCGTTTTCCACGCCGAAGTGGGTATACCACCCCACACCTACCTGCAAGATGTGCGCATCCGGCGGGCACAGCGGCTTATTGAGCAAGGGCACGCCCTGGCCGATGTGGCCCTGGCCGTTGGCTTTAGCAGCCAAAGCCACCTCACCCGCCGCTTTAAGCAAATTGTCGGCGTAACGCCCGGTCAATACGCCAACCAGACCCAATAACGCAGCCAAGGCCCGGCGCTCCTTGCCCATAGCAACCAAATAACCACCCTATTCAGAACGGCCACTCCTGCCGTTACACCAAAAAGGATCCCTCAATGACTGTCCAGCTAGCCATCACCTGGTTTTTCACCTTTTTCCCCATAACCATCAGCCCTGGCCCCGCCAACCTGCTGCTCTCATCCACATCCGCCCAGGTGGGCACGCGCCGCACCCTGCCGCTGGTGTGGGGGATTGTCACCGTCTTTGCCCTGCAAATTGCCGTTATCGGTCTGGGAATTGGCCAGATTATCTTTCGCTACCCGCAACTGTTTACCGTCTTCCAGATTTTGGGCGCACTGTACCTCTTTTACCTGGCTTTCCAATTTTTTCGGTCTTCCGGCCTCAAACAAACCAGCAAGGAGGTGAAGTTGGGTTTTCGTGAAGGGGCGCTGCTGCAATTTTTTAATGCCAAGGCACTCACCGTACCGCTGATCATGTACACCCAGTTTTTGAACCCGGCCACATCTACAAATTCTCAAATTATTGTGTTAACGATTGCCCTGTTTGGCCTGATTATCGGCAGCCTGCTGGCCTGGGTTATTGGCGGCAGCCTGCTACAGCGCGTTTTCCAATCTGAATTTGGCGTACGGTGGCAGGGTAAAATTTTTGGTATTTTGCTGGCTGGCGTTGCCATTTGGGTTCTACTCCGCTAACCAATCTTCTCTTTACAATTCCTCTCTTGCTCGATCTTGACCAATTTTTGCATTTCCCATCAAAAATAATTACCCTCATGCGTCTAATTAGCCAAGCCCTTTAGGGCAAAAAACTCTGGAGCAAGCATGTCGCATCTGGATAACCTGGTACAGCGCTGTCAACAAGGTGAGTTAGCTGCCTTTTCTGAACTGTTTGAGCAGCAGGAAACGGCCGTTTACCGCCTGGCGCTTACCATCTTGCAAAATGAACAGGATGCCGAAGACGCCGTTCAAGATGTGTTCCTGCGCATTTTTGAGCAAATTAAAAACTACCGGGGGCAATCTAGCTTCAGAACCTGGCTCACGGCCATCGTGGTCAATAGCTGCCGCGACAAGCTGCGCCGCCGCAAAGTGCGCCGCGCCTTTGCCCTCGACTGGCTGCGCGGCCACGCCAGCCACCACAACGTTCCCGCCGAGGCCGATCAGCGCCAGCAATCGCAGCAGCTCTGGCACCTCATCAACACCCATCTAGACGACAAGCACCGGCTGCCGCTGGTGTTGCATTATCATGAGCGGCTCTCCTGCGCTGAGGTGGCCGATATTTTAGGAATTCGCATCAGCACCGTTTATTCCCGGCTTAACACCGCTCGCCTGCGCCTGCGCGAGCTGCTTCAAGCTGAGATGGAAAGCAGCACGGCCGTTCACACACGAGGCGCTTTGTAGGATACGTATTGTTTAGCAGGAAAAAATTGTGACAAAAGATAAAGGTAAGGCCACAGCCCAAGCAAAGCAGAATGAAACGATGTGCCATCTGGTGCAGCAGTGGCTGCCCGGCTATTTGCGCTGGGAGCTAACGGCCGTTCAGCAGCAGCAAGTGAAGGCCCATCTGGCCGAATGCGACCGCTGCGCCCAACAGGTGCAAGAAGCCCGCCTGCTGGCCAACGATCTGCAAGCCGAAGCAGACCGCTACCAGCCCAGGCTTTCACAAGCAGCCTCGCTGCGCATTCAGCGGCAGGTGTACCGGCGGATGCGCCGCAGCCTGGTCTGGCAGCGCACCGGGCAAGTGGTGCGGCTGGCAACGGCCGTTGCCACCTTGATCCTGCTGTTGGGTGGCAGCTTTTTATTTGGCCGCTTCTGGCTGCCGTTCCTCACCAACTCATCTGCCACATCTGGGGATAGCACCCCGCTGCTAGAAGAATTACCACCGCCGGGGCCAACGGCCGTTCCTACCACAGCCCCCGTCGCCCCCGAACCAGAAATAGCCACCATTGTGGAACCCCCGCCCAGCCTGACTGCCCCGGCTGAAAACGGCCGTCGCATTAACGCCTGGGATCATTGGGTTTCCGTAGCCCCAGGGCAATCGCCAGAGGAGCTGGCGGCGCTCATTACCGATACCGCCCTGGCCAATGATGAAGCCCTGTTGGCAGAACTTTTTGTGGGCATGGGCGCGGCCCAAACGCCAACCGCCCGCATGTGGCTCTCCATTTCCAATCGCTGCCAAGACAACCTGAGCAGCGCTGATTTTCGCTTCATTCGCCATCCCATTCCCCTGCCAACCGTAACGGCCGTTTCCATTTGGCACAACAGCCATTTGGTTGGTGAAATAAAAATGCGGCAGGTTCAGGGCGAATGGTTTGCCACCTTCACCCGCACACCAGCCATCAACGTCTGTCTATTTCCATGAGACTAAAAATCACACCGCACCACTCATCCACCGTTTGCCAGCTACCCCATCTACCCGGAGCCGCCCGATGACGTTTTGGGTTTTTATTTTGCGCCGCGCCGCTCGCCATTGGCAAATATTGCTGACGCTCAGCCTGGGCGTGCTGCTTTCTACCGCTCTGCTGGCCAGCAGCCCTATTTTGGTGAACACCGTTGTGGAATTTGGCCTGCGCCGCAACTTGCTCGTTGCCGATGCCGCCGACAGCGACCTGCGGCTAAAAGCATTTGGCCGCCTGAATGCAGCCGAGTATGCAGAATTAGACGAGCAGGTGCAGCATACGGTAAACGGCCGTCTCTCCACCTTCATCGATCAAACCATCCCCGTCCTGGGTTCCCGCTGGTTCCATCCCTGGCGCGATGGCAACCTGCTGCCCGAAGACCGGCTCAACTTCCGCGCCTACGGCAGCGACGATACCGACGTGCGGCAATATGTCACCTTGGTGGCCGGCGACTGGCCCACAACTGCCCTGCCAGCCCCAGACACCGCCGCCGTAGTCATTGGCCAGGAGATGGCCGAAGCGTACAGCCTGGAAGTCGGTGATCTGCTGCCCGTCAGCGTGGTGCGCCAAAGCAGCGAACCTGAATTTTTCCTGCAAATCAGCGGCATCGTCCAGCCTATCGACGGCAGCGACCCTTACTGGTTTGGTTCAGGCAGCCCGCTGCGCTCGCAAAGCACAGAGCAGTGGCTAAGCCAGTACGCCGTGCTGGTGGATCGGCCCACGTTTTTTGAGCTGATTGAAACCCTGATGCCCGATGGCTCTTCCCACGAATATTATTGGCAGGTAACGATTGACCCGGCCAGCCTGACCTCGGCCCAAATTCCGCTGGTGCGCGTTTTGCTCCGCCTGGTGCGCGAAGATTTACGGCCGTTCACCCCCTCAGTCACCGTAGACACTGGCCTGGATGATGTGCTGGCCGATTTTGCCAACCAAAGTACGGCCGTACGCTCCCCACTTTACTTCCTCACCGCCGAAGTGGTGCTGCTCACCCTCTACTACGTCATCATGGTGGCCGCCCTGGCCGTGCGCCAGGTCGAGCGCGAGTTTGCCGTGCTGCAAAGCCGGGGAGCCGCCCGCCGCCAGATTTTCCGCATTCAGGGTGGCGAAGCGCTGCTGATTAGCGGCGTGGCCCTGATCAGCGGCCCCTTTTTGGGGCTGGCCCTGGTGCGCAGCATCACCCTCTTTGGCCCGCTGGCCGATGTGGGCGAATCTGGCTGGGGGCTGAGTTTGCCCACGTTGGCCTGGCTGGCAGCGGCCGTAGGAGCCATTGCCTGCATTGTGGGTCTGCTGCTGCCCGTCGGCCAATCCGTGCGGCGCACCATCGTCAACTACCAGCAAAGTACCAACCGGGTAACCCAGGCTCCATTTTGGCAGCGCACTTATTTGGACGTGTTTATTTTAGCCATCGGCCTGGTGCTGCTGTGGCGTTTGCAATATTTTGGCGGCATCGTGGGCGGTGGAACCACACGGCCGCGTGTCGATTGGCTGCTGCTGCTTTCGCCGCTGGCATTGCTGATCGGCTCTGGCACCATTTTGCTGCGGCTGTTTCCGCTGCTGCTGCGCTTTTTGGCGGCCATTGCTCGCGGCGGCCGGGGTCTGGTGGCCAACCTGGCCATGCTGCAAGCCGCTCGCAACCCCACCCACGTGGCCCGATTGGTGCTGCTGCTGACGCTGGCCATTGCCCTGGGCATTCTCTCTACGGGCATCAACGCCACGCTGGACGCCAGCGAATTGGAACGCGCCCAGTACGAAGCGGGCAGTGACGTGCGCCTGATTGCCCCCCGCACCCTGCCCCTGTTTGAAGTGGCCGCGCTGCCAGACGTCACCGAGGCCAGCGGCATGTGGCGCAGCCTGGGCTCGCTGACGCTGGGCCGAGAATTTTTACGCTTTGACCTGCTGGCCATCGACCCCGCCACGTTTGGCACGATGACCAGCTACCGAGAAGATTTTACCGACGAGCCAGTGCCACTCTTGTTAGACAGATTAGTGCTGGAAGATGTGAGCGCCCAGCCGGTGGTGCCCCTGCCAGGTCAGCCAACAAAATTAGGGCTTTGGGTCTGGTCTGCGCCCGACCCAGACTGGCCAAGCGGTGCAGCCCCGCGTGGCGACAGCTTTTTAGACCGAATCCATCTTCAGGCTAAACTGTCCACGGCACAGCAAGATACATTTTTGGTCGATTTAACCTCCGATGAAACTGGCTATCCGGCAGATGGCTGGCGCTATTTTGAAGGCTCGCTACCCGATCTATTGGAAAGCAGCTTTCCGCTGGGATTGCACTCTATTTGGCTGCGCAACCAGGCGGTTATTGATGGAAATTTTGGGCGGGCTACGTTTGCCCAAATGCGGCTGGCGTTTGATTCGCTTACGGTGACGGACGGCGTGTCGGGGGAAACGGCCGTTACCTACGACTTTGAAACGCTGACCGACATCTGGCGCACCACGCACGGCTCCTCAGACATCGCTTACGATTTTCGAGAAGTGCATTCGGGCAGCGGCAGCCAATCCTTGTTCCTGAACATGGGCGCACTTGACCTGGCCGGGTTTTTGCTGGCCAATCCGCTGCCGCGCACCACGCCGCTGCCTGTGCTGGCCAGCCAAACGTTTCTGGAAAAAGCCCAGGTGAGCGTCGGCGAAACCATTAACCTGTCGGTGGATTCCCAGCCGATGCGCTTTGAAATTGTGGGCGCAGTAAATTATTTTCCGACAATGTACGAGGAGCGGAATGCGGGCTTCCTTATTACCAACCGGTCTTTGCTGCTGGATGATTTTAATGTCAGTACCAATCAGCCGGTGAACAATAATGAGGCGATTTTGGCGGTGGATACGGCCGTACCGCCCGAAACAGTTTCCGCCGCTGCCTTGTCTGATTTAACAGGCGTGCAAACGACCATTGAACAAGAAACCGTGCGCCGCACCCTGAAGGCCGACCCGATGGCGTTGGGGCTGCGCAGCGTCACGCTCTTTGGCTATTTGCTCACCACCGCCCTGAGCCTGGTGGGCTTTGCCACCCATTTTTATTTGAGCGCCAAACAAAAAGAGGCCATCTACGGCGTGCTGCGCTCCATTGGCATGTCGCCGGGGCAGCTGTATGCCGTGCTGGTGCTGGAGCAGGTGGTGCTGATTTTGGCCGGGCTGGCCATCGGCACGGCGCTGGGCGTGGTGCTCAACCAGATCACCCTGCCAGGGCTGCCCATCACCTTTGGCGAACGGCCGCCGACGCCGCCGTTTATTGCCCAAAATGATTGGACGGCCGTTATTCAAATTTATCTCACCCTGGCTGTTGCCTTCTTCATTTCGCTAGGCGTGGCCACCCTGCTGCTCTGGCGCACCAAGCTGCACCAGGTGCTGCGCGTGGGAGAAGAGTAATCAGTGGCCAGTAATCAGTGAAGCAGTAATCAGTAAAAAGATTGCTGGCAACTGATCACTGACCTACTGACTACTGTTTACTGACAAACGAACATGATCCGACTTTCAATCCGTCACCTACTGCGCCATTGGCGTATGAACCTGATTGTCCTGCTGGGGCTGGTGCTGGCGGCTGCCTTTTTGGCCGGGCTGCCCACCTATGCCACGGCGATTGCCGGGCGCAGCCTGCGGCAGCAAATCGACAGCGCTATTGTGTCGGCGCGCAACATTGAGGTGACGGGGGCGGGCATGAATGCGGCCGTTTACGGTCAGCTTGAAGATTATTTAGGCGACTTGCTGCTGCGCCGCGTGGAAGTGCAAACATCTGGGCAAGGGTTTTTGGATTCGGCGCTGTTCCGCAATGAAGAAGAACTGCGTTTTGCCGAATTCATGCGCTACCAGGCGTGGACCTTGAGCAATTTAAACCAGGACGTGACGCTGGTAGACGGCCGTTGGCCCAGCCATATCCAACCCAATCCCAACAGCTTTACCACCATTATTGAAGGTGTGGTTGGCCAGACCACCATTGAAAACCTGACCTTTGATCAAAGCGCCGGGGAAGTTTTTAAGGTAGAGACGCTGCAAATAGGCGACCAGATCCGCAGCGAGGATGGCAGCTTCCGCATCAATATTGTGGGGGTGGTGCAGCCCAACGATCCAGAAAATGATGCCTGGTGGGATGATTTACGGCCGTTTGAATTTGAACGCGCCGCCCTCAACGGCCCCAACCAGCCAGAAACAGTCACCCTGCCGCTCATTGTGGCCCCGCAAACCATGTCAGATATTTTGGGCGGCGGCGAACGCAGCTGGCGGCTGCTGCTTGATTCCAGCAAAGTCACCGTCAACAACGTGGACCAGGTGCAGGCCAACCTGAGCAATGCCATCTCCGATTTGCGCGTGAATATTGAGACAGGTCTGCTGCTCATCATCGATCAATACCAAACCGCGCTGGCCAATGCCCAGGTAACGCTCTTTTTGCTCACGGTGCAGTCGCTCATTTTTGTGCTGTACACGGTCGCCATGATCAGCTCCTTTTTGCTGGATCAGTCGCGGGGAGTTTTGGCAACGTTGGTGGGTCGTGGGTTTAACGGCCGTCAGATTACCCAACTGTTTGCTATCCAGGGCTTTCTGCTGGCAATTTTGGCGGCAGCCTTAGGCCCGTTGGCGGCACGAGGGCTGCTAACTATTTGGGGCAGCGCCACAAATACGGTGGTGCCCGCGGCGTTGGCGGCTGAATCCTGGCTGCTGTCGCTGTTGGCCGCAGGCTTTAGCTGGCTGACGCTGGTGGTTGCCATTTACGGCGGCACACGCAGCAACATTTTAGACTGGCAGCAGCAGATGGCCCGACCAGATACACGCGCTGGCTGGCAAAAATATTATGTGGATATTTTCCTATTGGTGTTGGGCGGGCTCATTTACTGGCAGCTGCGCGACACGGGCACGGTGGTGGCGCAGCTGGCCCAAAATGAGGCGCTGGCTGCCGCTGGCGTCTCTGACCCGCTGCTGCTGCTGGGGCCGTCGCTGCTGCTCATTGCTGTGGCCCTCATCTTCTTGCGGATTTTCCCCTATCTGCTGCGCTTAGCTTCCTGGTGGGCCAACCGGGTGCGCGGCCTCATTTTGCCGTTTGGTTTGGCCAAGCTGGCGCGGGACCCGGTGGGGCCTAGCCGGGTGGTGCTGCTCATTAGCCTGGCGGCGGGGCTGACGCTGTTTGCCAACCTGTTTGATTATTCGCTCAGCGTGCGGCAGGCGGAGATTGCTCATTACAACACGGGGGCGGATATTCGCGTGGGGCTGCCAATTGACGCGGGGGCGGCAGAAGTGGAAGCGTTGGCCAGTTTGGCTGGTGTGGAAGCGGCGTCACAGGTTTATTACAACGGCCGTTCCCGCCTGGCTACTAATTTGGGGCAACAAATACAATTGGTGGCCATCGATCCGGCCACGCTGCCGCAGGTGAGCCGCTATGCCCCGTTTATTAGCGGGGTCACGCTGGCAGACGTGATGCCTGCCGTACAAGGACGCGGCGAGGGCGGGGCAATTCCGGCTGTCTTTTCACGAGATGCTCCACCCAACAACAAGCAAATTGGCGACCAGATTCAGTATGTGGTGGGCACGCATCGCGTCACTTTTGAAGTGCGCGGCATCATCAGCAATTTTCCGCTGCTGTCTGACCGTTTTTTCATTACAGACCTGGCCGCCATTGAAGAAGCGGTGAATTTGCCGACGCTAAGTGAGCCGTGGGTTGGCCAGCGGCAGGTGTGGCTGGCGGTAGAGCCAGGGCAGCACGCGGCGGTGATCGAGCAGTTGGCCAATGGTGCGGGGCCGTTTGGCAGCACTGTTTTGGCAGATGCGGCCGCGACGGAAGCCGAGCTGCGCTCAAATTTGGTGGCGCAAGAAACGCTGGGCGCATTTGAGCTGAATGCGATTACTCTGGCTACGTTGAGCGTGGCGGTCTTTTTGCTGGTTCACTTTTTTGCCGCCCGCCAGCGCCTGTATGAGTTTAGCCTGCTGCGGGCCACCGGGCTGGCCACGCGGCAGCTGCTGGGACTGCTGACGCTGGAAGGGGTGATTATGATGGCGCTGGGGCTGCTGGCGGGCAGCGGCATTGGGACAGGGTTGGCAATCATTATGCGGCCGTTTCTGTCCAGGGTGTTGGCAACGGCCGTTGGCGGCGACGCCATCCGCCAAATTGTGGTCAACTGGCCAGAGATTTTTAGTTTGTACGGCCTGCTGGTTGGCTTTTATGGACTGGCGCTGCTGCTGCTGCTCTTCTTCCTGGTGCGGGCAGGCATTCATCGCGCCCTGCGGATTGGGGAGGAATAAAAGCGTGACACAGAGTTACGTAGAGAAGCCACAGAGAAACACAGAGAAGGGGAGGGTTTTCTCATTTTTCTCCGTGAAACTCTGCGCAATCTCTGTGTCCCTCTGTGTTCCTGGTTTTTAATAGAGGCATTTATGTCAACTGATTCGTTTATTTATTGCGACAACTTAGTCAAAATTTATAAGGTAGCCGACCTGGAAGTCGTAGCGCTGCAAGGGCTAGATTTGGCCGTAGAAAAAGGCGAGATGATGGCCCTGGTTGGCGCTTCCGGTTCGGGCAAATCGACCTTGCTCAACGTGATTGGCGGGCTGGATGAACCCAGCGCAGGCAAGATTAGCGTGAACGGCCAGGATTTGCTGAAAATTTCGGACAAAGACCGGGTAACGTACAAGCGCAGCACGGTGGGTTTTGTCTGGCAGCAGCCAGCCCGGAACCTGCTGCCGTACCTGACGGCGCAGGAAAACGTGGAGCTGCCCATGATGCTGGCCGGGGGCAGCGCCAGACAGCGACGCGAGCGGGCAATGGAGCTGCTAGAAATGGTCAACCTATCAGACCGGGCGGACTTTCGGCCCGACCGTTTGTCTGGCGGGCAGCAGCAGCGCGTGGCGCTGGCCATTGCCCTGGCCAACAATCCGCCGCTTCTGCTGGCAGATGAACCAACTGGCCAGGTCGATTCGGCCTCATCGGACGAGATTTTTGCTGCGCTGCGCCGCATTAACCAGACCTACGGCACCACGATTGTGATTGTGACGCACGATCAGCGGGTGGCCAACAAGGTGGACCGGGTGGTGGCGATTCGTGACGGCCGTACCAGCTCAGAAATCCGGCGCGAAGTGGACATTTCCAGCGGCGAACTGCAAGAAGAAGAGTGGGTGATTCTGGATCGGGCAGGCCGCTTGCAGCTGCCCCAGCCCTACATTGAAAACCTGGAGATGAAAAACCGGGTGAAGGTGCGGCTAGAAGAAGAGCATCTGTCGGTGTGGCCGGAGGTAAACAAGGCGCTGGCCGCGGCCCAAGACCAGGCTGACGGTGGCACTTTTTGGCGGCCACCACGCTCGGATGGCACCGCTGCCCCGGAGGCAAAACCAACCAGTGCGGTGCATCATCACCCATTAGCGCAGCGGCAAACGGCCGTCTCCGTACAAGACCTCACGCGCATCTACAAGGTTGGCGCGGAGGATGTGATTGCGGTGCAAAACGTTAGCCTGAACATCCCCCAGGGGGTGATGGCCACGGTGAAAGGGCCATCTGGCTCTGGCAAGACGACGCTGCTGAACCACATTGCCGGACTGGATGAGCCAACCGAGGGAGAGATTGTGATTGCGGAACGGCCGTTGGCCAAAATGAGCGAGCGGGAGCGGATTAACCTACGCCGCCATGAAATTGGTTTTGTTTTCCAGACGTTTGGCCTGCTGCCCTTTTTGAGCGCCCGGGAAAACATCGAAGCGCCGCTGCGGCTGGTGAAGGCCAGCGCCAAAGAGCGCAAGCAGCGGGTGGATGAGGTGCTGGAGCTGGTGAAGCTGTCGGCACGGGCCAGCCACCGCACCTACGAGCTGTCCGGCGGGGAGCAGCAGCGCATTGCCCTGGCGCGGGCGCTGGCCAACAAGCCGTCGCTCATCCTGGCCGATGAGCCAACGGGCCAGCTGGACACAGCCACGGGCTACGCCATCATCGCCTTGCTGCGCTCAATTGTGGAGGAAACGGGCGTCACCGTGCTCATAGCCAGCCACGACCCGAAGGTGATTGAGGCAGTGGATTTGGTGTACGTGCTGGAAGACGGCCGTTTGATGGAGACAATTGAGCAGGTAGGGGGAAAGGTGCCTGCATGATCTTGTCATTCTGACCGAAGGGAAGAATCCCTCTGAGGTTTGTCTTGTAAAGGCTGTGCCTGCAATTGGCCATGCGCTAAGGGATGCTTCGCTGCGCTCAACATGACAAGTTCCACCTGTCATTCTGACCGCAGGGAAGAATCCCTTTGAGGTTTGTCTTGTAAGGGCTGTGCCTGCGATTGGCTGGGCGCTAAGGGATGCTTTGTTGCTCTCAGCAAGACAAATGGTAGGCAAGGGCGTACCTGTTTTTGCGAACCGCTGGCGGTAAACCCCAGGACTCCCAGAAGAACAGAAGCCAGAAATCAGAAATCGAAAATGGAGAAATATGCAGTAACCCGAAAACCAACGAAATCAAATCTGTAGTTTGGGCCATCGTCACCCCGATACGTAACGCGGCTTTGCTCCTGATTTTCAAAAAACGACCCCCCACGCAATACACAGAATTTTTCTTTTTCATCAACCCAACTATATGTCCACTCACAAACATTTCCACTCATATCCACACAGCCATAAGGGCTGTCACCAAATGGTGAATAGTAGCCAACTGGGGTGGTTGCACCAATTCCCGCTTCCAGGGTGTTGCAGTAAGGTCTCCACTCATTACCCCAGGGGTATTCGCGGCCATCCTGTCCTCGCGCTGCTTTTTCCCATTGTTGTTCTGTGGGCAATTGTAGACCAGCCCATTGTGCGTAAGCTACCACATCGTACCACGAAACCGAAACAACTGGATGGTTTGCCAGCTTCGGTGGATATTTTCCATTTTCCCACCAAGTAACAGGCGGTTTATATCCTATATCCACTACAAATTTGGCATAGTGGGCATTGGTCACGGGCGTTTTGGCTATCCAAAAATTTGGCAGAAATTTTAGTTCCTTTTCCTCGCCGTACAAAAACTCTCCGGCTGGAATCAGCAGCATTTCCAGTCCGGTTTTTTCGTGAATGAAGCTTTTGGGGGTGCCCGCAGGTGCATCTTTTTGCATTGCCGCGCTGCCATCTGAAAATGAGGGCCAGGCCACATTGGGGCGATGATCAACTGCTTCATTCAGCAACCGGGGCAGTTCACCGCGCCGCTGGAGGTATTCAATGAGGCCGTGCATTTTGGTAGTGCGGGTGTCGCCGGGAAGCTCTTCGTATTCCAGGCCCAGGTCAAAGCAAAGCACGCGCAGTTCATCCAGGCTAAAGTGCTGGATGAGCAGCTTGCGGAGTTGGGTTAGTTTTTGGCGGTTGGGGTCTGCACTGGTCATACGGCAAATTTTAGCACACTCTTTAGCACAATCGTGACAACGTGGTGAAGATCAAGTTTATTGCGTAGGCATCGTGGATAAAACGACACGAAAACCGAAACCGTAAAACCTGAAGTAAGGATCGTACATGTAGCGGAGATTCACTCGTGCGCTCCAATAATTGAAGAACCATGCGCCACCACGCAGCACACGCCATTCTTTTTCTTTATCCCACCAGCTATCTGTCCATTCCCATACATTGCCAGCCATGTCCTCACAACCAAATGGACTATCACCAAATGGTGAATAGTAGCCCACAGGCGTTGTGGTGCCGTAACCGGCTTCCTCTGTGTTGCAGTATGGCTTCCATTCATTCCCCCAGGGGTATTCACGTCCATCGTTTCCGCGAGCGGCTTTTTCCCACTGTTGCTCAGTCGGTAAATCTAATCCAGCCCATAGGGCAAATAGCGCTGCGTCGTTCCAACTAACCCACACAACTGGATGAAGGGCTAGTTTTGGCGGACTTATCCCATTTTTCCAATGTTTGGGTGGTTCATGCCCTGAATCCTGCACAAATCGGGCATAGTGGGCGTTTGTCACGGGCGTCTTTGCTATCCAATAACCCGGCAAAAACGCTGGCTGCTTCTCCTCACCAAACAAAAACACACCCGGTGGAATAAAAATCATTTCCAGGCTGCTTCTTTCATGGACAAAGTTTCTAGACTGATCTTGATTCAATAGGCCAGGCTCTGAAATGGAACTTTTGCTAGGGAAACTTGGCCAAGCAACAGAAGGCCGCTGCTCATTAACTTCGGCCAATAATTTACGCATTTCGACACGCCGGAAGAGGTATTCGATGAGGCTGTGCATTTTGGTGGTGCGGGTGCTTCCGGGCAGTTCTTCGTATTCCAGGCCCAGATCAAAGCAAAGCACGCGCAGTTCATCCATGCTAAAGTGCTGGATGAGCAGCTTGCGCAGTTGAGTTAGTTGTTGGCGGTTAGGATCTGCACCGATCATGGGGAAATTTTAGCATAAATTGTTTGTGTCAGTCGCTTAAATCTGGGCAGACACAGAGATTTGCCCCTACAAGCGCGGATTTCTGTGCAATACGTTGACAAGTGGGGTAAAAACCTGTACAATATTGGCATGGACACACAAAAATCGCTCTCAAAAACTGTACAAATCGTGAACATCGTGGCGTTTGTTGCGGTGTTGACGGTTAATTTCTTATCGAATTGGCTGCCGCTGAACGGCCGTACCGCTGAACAAATCTCCGATGCACTGCCATCCTACTTTACCCCGGCGGGTTATACTTTCTCCATTTGGGGGTTGATCTACCTGGCGCTGCTGGGCTTTATTGTTTACCAGGCATTGCCAGCCGGACGCAGCAACCCGCTGGTAGGTAAAATCGGCTGGGGGTTTGTGGTCACCAGCGTAGCCAATGCCGCCTGGCTTTTTGCCTGGCACTATGGGGCCTACGTGCTTTCCGTGCTGATCATGCTCAGCCTGTTGGTCACGCTCATTGCGATCTATCGCCGACTGGAAATTGGGCAACCAAATCCGGCGCTTTCCTTGGCAGACAAGCTGCTGGTGCAGTTTCCCTTTAGCCTTTACCTGGGCTGGATTACCGTGGCCACAATTGCCAACACGGCCAGCGTACTCAACTATTTGGGCTGGGACGGCTTTGGCCTTGCCGAACCAACCTGGGCTGCCATCATGATGCTGGTGGCCGTGGTGGTGGCTGGGCTGCTGCTATTTAAGCGGCGCAATCTAGCGTATGCGGCCGTTTTGGTTTGGGCGCTGTTTGGCATCCGTGCGGCTCAGTCTGATGTGGCTGTGGTGGCCAATACGGCCGTTATCGCTGCCGCTCTTATTGCAATTTTAGCTTTGGCCGGTTACTGGCGAACCCGGACGGTTTCATCACACCCCCTCACACCTTCCCCCCAACGGGCCTAATTCTCTAAAAATATGCCGATTCATGCAGCGCTGGTTGGTACCCCTGCGCCAGCGCTGCCGTCGTTGATGGCGGTGTTAGCACCGCTGCTTGTTTACCTCTGGGTCGGGAGAGGGGGGAGCCATACCCGGCTGGCTGCCAGGGCAGCAGGGCATCTTCCCACACCAGATACGGCCGTTCCTGCCATAAGATAAATGTGCCGTTGGGGAGTGTGTCTAAAACGGCCGTGTATGTTTTTTTCTTTCTGTCTTTAATGTAGAACGCCTTCGTTAGCCTCTCCACATGCAGCATCTTATCCATCTCGCCAGCCCTGACTGAATGGCCAAAACCAAATTGCGGATTGCCCACCAGCCAGGCCGCCCGGAACGCTTCGGCGGCTGGCCGTCTGCATTCAAAACAGGGGCGATGCCCCGCCGCCAAAGCCGTGGCCTCATCCAAAAAGAACAGCTCCGTGTAGTTGCCCGGCTGCATCACCTGTCGCTGTCGCCCTTTGAAGCTGAGTAGGCAGATAATCCACGCTTTGTGGGCAAATGGCTTCACAATTTCCTGCTGATCATTATGTAAAATGCCGCGATTTCCCATAAACGTGCCACGGGTAGCGCTGGCAATAATGTTCCCCTCTGGCGTTACGCGATTTTGCTTGGCCATATTGCCCTCCTTCGAAAATAAAAAAACGGAACACAGAGCTACACAGAGAATGCGCAGAGTTACACAGAGAAAAAGAGATAATCTGCGCCAATCTGCGTAATCTGCGGATTTTCATTCATGGTGTTGAGCCTGCGCTCATGTCGTCTCCTTCAGAAAAAGTTTTTTCACCGGAGTAATCCCGGGAAGGATACACTTGTTTTTGCAGGAAAACACGGCCGTTTTCTCGTTCAACATGATACGCGGGTCCAGTTAGTAGTAAATGTGTGTATCGTAATTTTGTATTGAGGGAGAAGACAATGACAGATAATCGTATTGAAATTGAAAACCAACACAGCCCACCAGACGACAAACAAAAAGGCAAAGTGGAAGAACTAAAAGAAAATCTTCTTATGTGGGTCATCCGCTATGTGATGATACCCATCGTCCTGACAAGTATCGCCGGTTTTTTTGCCATAGCGGTTGTAGACCGGACGTTTCATTATGAAAATGGGCAACCAGCTGTCCCTGACACAATGACGGCGACGGCGACTGAAGCCCAGCCCACATCAGAATTGGTACCAACGCAGGCGGCTACGGCCGTTCCCACCAACGCGCCACCACCAACACCGGAACCCAACACGGCGAACAAACAGCCCGTGACGGCCGTACCGCCAGTGTCACAACCCACCTTGGTGTGCATTGCGGTACCAATTGGCTGGCAGCTTTACACGGTACAGCCAGGCAACACGCTCTTTTCGTTGGCCCGCGAATCTGGCACTACCGTTGAGCTAATCCGGCAGGTGAACTGCCTGTATGGCGAACTGCTGGCCTACAGCCAAATCTGGCTGCCAGGCAGCTTCTTCGACCAGCCCGCAGAGCCAATCATCATCACGCCCACAATCACCGTCACGGAACCCATTCCGCTGCCAGACATTGCCATCGGGGCAATTGATGGGGAGGCTATGGACTGTTATCCAGATTGTGAGCCATTGGTGCCTTATACGGTAAGCAATCTTGGCGCGGCCCGCGCTGGGGCGTTTACCATCCAGATCACATTTTCTTTTGGAGATCCGGTAAATGGGCCACAACAATTGGTTGCCGGTCTGGAACCAGGCGAACAACAAACGCTTTATTTGCCGACAGAACCGCTCATAACCTGTTACTATTACGGTTGTCAAATTAGCATCAATGGGGACAGCGGTAACGAAATTGTTGAGGAAAACGAAGGCAACAATGACGCACACTATACTTTCACTGGGTACGGAGGGCGAATAATAGACCAAAGTGATCAATAGTTACCCGCGTAGATGAGGAACGGCCGTTAACCAAAACGGCCGTTTCTCACATTCATCGAGCGTTGAGAAAAACCAGCATCAGCGCTGGCAGCATACAGCACATAAACAACAGGAAGGGGATGCCAAACAAAAAAGCTATCGCCACGACAAACGCTGAGGTTTTAGGATTCTGCCGCTCTAGCCAGCTGGGCTGAACGGCCGTCATCGGTGGCGTTTTTTCCGCAGCGGCGGCTAAATGGCCCAGGGCGTTAACCCACTGCCGCGCCTCCTCCGGGGTAAAATCACTGGGCATAGCAGGGGTAGTCCACTGCCACTTGCCGGGGCTAAGAAAGGTTGCCGCGCCCGGCGGCAAGGTGGGGTGGTTCATGAGCAGGATGAGGTGGGACTGTACGGCCGTATCCGCCAAAAACGTCTCGCCCCAGGCCGGATCATGGGCAAAGGCGATGATGTTTTCCACCAAATTGGGCACGGTTTCGATAGGGCGATTGCCTCGCAGGCGCTGCACAAAGGCCGAAAAGCGCCGCGCCCAGCCGCGTGGCTGGGCCAGCATCAGGCGGCTCATGACGGGCGTTTCTACGGAAATATCCATCCACAGCCCGGTAAACTTGCGATAGCGGATGCTGCTGCCAATGTACTGGTTGCGGGTGCGGGCGGCAATGGTGATGTTGGTGGAACGGCCGTTCACCTCCCCCACATACTTCCGCGATCCAAATCCAGACTCTGCCGGTAAGCCCAGCGGCACAAAGCAGCGATCTAACTGCGCCCCCACATCGCCCAGCCCGGCCACAATCAGCGGCTTGCCCACACCCTTGTCCAGATCGTTTTCGCTCATGCTCGCTCCAGATTTACCTGCATACTAAACAGGTTCTCCCAAAGCAGTTAACCAAAACCGCTTTCTTTCTCTTCAAACCACGCACCTTTTATGATGCTTTATCTTCGTCAATTAGCTGCTTGACCTCTAGGCCCAAGAATAATAAAGCCAGGACACCTGGGCAGGAAATTGCGCCCAGAAACCAACGGTATTGTAAAGAATGGCGACGGGCCACCAAACACGAACAGAGGAAACTGCACCAGACTCCAGACGAACCATCTTTAAGCCGTACGGCAAAGCTTCTATTGTCAACAAAACGGGCCCTGACACCTGGCACAACTGCTCATGATTTATTTCCCCCTACGAAGGCGATGTAAACGACAATTGGTATCAGTATAAAGTGTTGCGCCAGGGCAATCAACCAGTTTGCCACGGCCGTTTCTCACCACAGCCACACGCCAAATAAAAAACCTGGTTACCTATAAAAAGTAACCAGGCATTTTCACCTTATCAATTTGCGTTTACCACAAAACTTAACTTTCGTATGCCTCGATGGGCAGGCAGGCGCAAACCAGGTTGCGGTCGCCGTAAACGTTGTCGATGCGAGCCACGGCGGGCCAGAACTTGCTGCTGCGCACCCATTCGGTGGGGAATGCGGCCGTTTCGCGGGAATACGGCCGTTCCCAAACCTCGCTGGCAATCACAGACGCCGTGTGCGGGGCATGGGCCAACACGCTGTCGTCATGGGCCACCTTGCCTGCCTCAATTTCCGCAATCTCCTGGCGAATTTGAATCATGGCGTCGCAGAAGCGGTCCAGTTCAACCAGAGACTCGCTTTCCGTCGGCTCAATCATCAGCGTGCCGGGCACGGGGAAGGACATGGTGGGCGCGTGGAAACCGTAATCCATCAGCCGCTTGGCCACATCATCCACCGTCACAAACTCCTTGAGCGGCCGTAAATCAATGATGCACTCATGCGCCACACGGCCGTTTTCACCCTTGTACAGCACCGGAAAATGCGGATCAAGACGAGCGGCAATGTAGTTGGCATTCAAAATCGCCACTTCCGTTGCCTTTTGCAAACCGGCATCGCCCATCATGGCAATGTAGGCGTAAGGAATGGGCAAGATGCTGGCGCTGCCCCACGGCGCGGATGAAACTGGGCCAATTGCCTGGGCTCCACCGACGCCATCCACCACCGGATGACCCGGCAGGAACGGTGCCAGATGCGCCACCACGCCAATCGGGCCAACGCCAGGGCCACCGCCGCCGTGCGGAATGGTGAACGTTTTGTGCAGGTTCAGATGGCAAACGTCTGCCCCAATTTTGCCAGGGCTGGTTAGGCCAACCTGGGCGTTCATGTTTGCCCCGTCCATGTACACCTGCCCACCGTTGTCGTGAACAATCTGGCACATCTCTTCGATGGCAGCTTCAAACACGCCGTGGGTAGAGGGGTAGGTGATCATCACAGCGGCCAAATTTTTGCTGTGTTGCTCTGCTTTTTCGCGCAAATCAGCCACATCGATGTTGCCGTTGTCGTCGCACTTCACCACCACCACTTCCATGCCAGCCATTACGGCGCTGGCCGGGTTGGTGCCGTGCGCCGAACTGGGAATGAGGCACACATTGCGCTGATCATCGCCGCGAGACAGGTGGTAAGCGCGAATGACAAGCATCCCGGTGTACTCACCGCTTGCTCCAGAATTGGGCTGCAAGGAAACGGCCGCAAAGCCCGTTACTTCTGCTAACCACCGCTCCAACCGCCGGAACAGAATGGCGTACCCTTCGGCCTGATCTTGTGGCACAAAGGGGTGCAGCGTACCAAATTTAGGCCACATCACCGGCAGCATTTCGGCCGTAGCATTTAGCTTCATCGTGCAGGAGCCTAGCGGAATCATCGAGTGGGTCAAGGAGAGGTCGCGGGCTTCCAGCCGGTTGATGTAACGCATCATCTCCGTTTCGGAGTGGTAGCTGTTGAAAACGGGATGGGTAAGAAATTCGCTGGTGCGGGCGTGCCCGGCAGGGTAAGCCAGATTGGCAGCATCGGCCATTTCTGGCACGTTGAACTGCCCTTTGCCTGCGCCAAAAATTTCAAAAAGCTGTTCCACTTCGTGGGTTTCGGTAATTTCGTCGAGGGAGATACCGGTACGGCCGTCCCCAAAATAGCGTAAATTCATCTCCCGGCTCAAGGCCGCTTTGCGAATCTCTGCCTGCGTTTTGGGGCCGCCAGAAGCGGTAATCGTGTCGAAGACGGGATGCGGGTTGAGTGTGTAGCCTAGTTGGGAAAGGCCATTGCGGAGAACGGCCGTAAGCAGCTGCACCCGTCGGGCAATCTTGCGCAACCCATCGGGGCCGTGATACACGGCATACATCGAAGCCATGATGGCCAGCAGCACCTGCGCCGTGCAAATATTGCTCGTTGCCTTCTCCCGGCGGATATGCTGTTCGCGGGTTTGCATCGCCAGACGCATCGCCGGGTTGCCCTGCGCGTCAATCGATACGCCCACCAGACGGCCCGGCATCTGTCGCTTGTAATCCTCGCGGGTGGCCATGTAGGCAGCGTGCGGCCCGCCATATCCCATTGGCACGCCAAAGCGCTGGCTGTTGCCCACCACCACGTCTGCCCCAAA
This sequence comes from Ardenticatenaceae bacterium, assembly GCA_020634495.1. The sequence goes on from JACKBR010000005.1 coordinate 108,382, forward strand.
TTCGCCGGGGGAGCGCAGCAGCACCAAAGCCAGCAAATCGGCGGCGACCACAACCAACGCCTCGTTTTCATGGGCGGTCTTTACAAAAGGTTCATAGTCGAGCACGCTGCCATCGGTGGCCGGGTATTGCAGCAAAGCGCCAAAACAGTCGTCAAAATCATAGCTGGCGTGGTCGCCAACCACCACGTTGATGTCCAACGGTTCGGCGCGCATCTGCACGACGGCAATGGTTTGGGGATGGCACAGTTCGGAGACGAAGAACGTGTTGGCATTTGAACGGCGGGGGCGCTGGCGCAGGGCTAAAGTCATTGCTTCGGCAGCAGCGGTGCCTTCGTCTAGCATGGAGGCATTGGCAATTTCCATGCCGGTTAAATCCATGATCATCGTTTGGAAGTTGAGCAGCGCTTCCAGCCGTCCTTGGGCAATTTCTGCCTGGTAGGGGGTGTACTGCGTGTACCAGCCGGGGTTTTCGAAGATGTTGCGCAGGACGACGGGTGGGGTGAGCGTGTCGTTGTAGCCCATGCCAATAAAGCTGCGATAGGTTTTGTTTTGGGCAGCAATGGCCCGCAGTTCGGCCAAAATTTCAGACTCGCTGCGGGGCGAGTCCAGTTTTAGCGTGCTCGCCAGGCGAATTTTGGCGGGCACGGTTTGCTCAATTAGCTCAGCCAGTGATTGTACGCCGAGATTGTGCAGCATATGGGCAATATCTTCGTCGCGGGGGCCAATGTGCCGGTCTACAAAGTGGTCGGTCGGCTGTAATAAATCGCGGTTGCTCATTTGAACGTCGCCATTTTGCCTGCCGTTTTGGGAGGTGGCGGCAGTCATTAGTGTGGGAATGGTCATAATTTATCTCCAGGTTAGACTAACGGCCGTATTGTGGGATGTGTGGCATACGGCCGTTTACTCACGCTCGCTCAAATATTTTTCATACGCCGCAGCGTCCATCAGGTTGTCTAGTTCGTCGGGGGCGCTCATTTTTACTTTGATAAGCCACGCTTCGCCGTAGGGGTCCTGGTTAATTACTTCTGGGGTGTCGATGAGGTCTTCGTTTACGGCCGTTACGTCGCCAGAAACAGCCATCAGCAAATCGGCCGCAGCTTTTACAGACTCAACCACGCCAAAGGTCTCGCCGACGCCAAAAAAGTCGCCTTCGTTTGGCAGTTCCAAATACACAATGTCAGACAAGGCATCTTGGGCATGGTCGGTGATGCCAATAACGGCCGTGTCACCCTCAACGCGAACCCATTCATCATCGTTGGTATATTTCAAATCTGCTGGTACTTTGCTCATTTTCAACTCCTTGGTTTGCGCCACAGAGATGACAGAGGAACTTTTCCATTTCAGTTCAGCCTCGATGATCTCTGCGGCAATTCTTAAATTCAACCGCCAACAAAAAAGGACGCATAGCAATCATGAAAATTGCTAGCGTCCTCTGTCATAGACCTGAGAGATTCGCAGCAAACGCCTGTTGTTTGCCACTTGCCCCGTCGGTGTGGGCATTCGTTGACGCTGTCGCTGAACGAATGCGCACTTTCCAGATTTACCCAGCAGCCCGGTCCTTTTACCTGAGAGTTTCACAGCAACTGTTTTGGTTGCTGCTTGCCCCTTCGGTGACGCTAAAAATGCGTGCGTTCTCTCCCGAACGGCCGTTTGCGCTATTCAATTGTTTCTGTTCATAGGTTACCACAGAGCGCCCAACACATTTTTATCTCAAATTTACGCTCTAATTTCTCTTACCCTCTGTGGCTTTTGGATAAATACAAGTTGCTCTGGCAACATTGTAAAGTTTGCCTGCACAATGTGCAAGTAACGAGCCATACTAAAATTAGACCCAACCGCGCAGACGTACGGCTTCGGCCACCCGGTTAACCGCCACCAGATACGCAGCCACCCGTGTGTCTACATGCTTTAATTCAGACATCTGGTTCACAGCATGAAAAGCGGTGGTAATTTTCTTGTCCAGCCGCTCGTGTACCATCGCTTCATCCCAGTAATATTGGTAGCCATTCTGCACCATCTCAAAATAAGAAACAATCACACCGCCTGCATTGCATAAAAAGTCGGGAATGATGTAAATGCCTTTATCGTTGAGAATGTTATCGGCCTCAGGTGTGGTGGGGCCATTGGCCAGCTCAGCCACAATTTTGGCCTTCACATTGTCGGCATTTTGGCTGGTGAGTTGGTTTTCGATGGCTCCTGGAATTAGGATGTCTACCTGTAGTTCTAAAAGCTCTCCATTAGTGATGTTTTCTGTGCCGGGACAGTTCATCAGCTTGCCCGTTTGCCGCTGATGCTCTAACACCAGGTCGCAATCCAGACCATTTTCGTTGTAAATTCCGCCAAACTCATCGCTTACAGCCACAACCTTCAAGCCAAATTGCTTTTGGCCCAAGATGTGTGCATAAGAACCAACGTTTCCGTAGCCCTGAACGGCCGCAGTTGCCCCGACCAGATTCAGTCCTTTTAGCTTGGCTGCTTCACGAATGGTGAAGAGGCCGCCCATCGCCGTGGCAGGGGTGCGCCCGGCCGAACCACCCAACTCCAACGGCTTGCCGGTAATGACGCCGGGTTCGCGTTTGCCATTGATGGTTTCATACTCATCCAGCATCCAGGCCATGATGCGGGGATTGGTGTTCACGTCGGGGGCGGGCACATCTTGGGTAAGCCCCACGTAGCGGGCAATGTTGCGCATGTAGCCCCGGCTCAGGCGCTCCAGTTCATCTGGGGACATCTCACGCGGGTTACAAATGACGCCGCCCTTGCCACCACCGAGGGGAATGTCGGATACGGCCGTTTTCCAGGTCATCCACGCCGCCAAGGCACGAACTGTATCAATCGTCTCGTCTGGGTGAAAGCGGATACCGCCCTTGGCCGGGCCGCGGGCATCATTGTACTGCACCCGAAACCCCTGGAAGGTTCGGGTCGTGCCATCATCCATGCGCACTGGAATGGTAAAATGGAACTCACGCATTGGTTCACGTAAAAATGCGTGCATGTCGTGATCCAACTGCAACACTTCAGCAGCTTCATCTAACTGGGCTTGTGCAATTGCAAAAGGGTTCAGATTTTCTTTCATTGTTAAGCAACTCCATTGGTAAAGTGGGTTTAGGGAACATGCCAGCATGGCACTAATTGTGCTTTAGGAATATCTTTGGAAAAATGCAGGAACTTACAGAGAAGGAAACTTATCTTCCCTGCCGGAGAAGTTTGCAAGCGGTTGCTTTGTTCCATATTAACAAGCCATTGGCTGGCAAGCTGAATTGTACAAGATTGGTCTAGGAAGGTAAACAGTCTATCCCCCATCACCGCATGAATCATGACTTTTAGCTCACGGAATTGTTATTTTCATAAGTCCCAGCCGATTCGGACAAAGCCTCTACCCAATCGGGAATGGCTCTGGTAAACTAACTTGGTGAAGCGTCCATGATCAACCAAATCGTTCTTGCATTCTTTCTCAGCGGCCTGGTGGCCGTCCTGGCCTATTGGCGTGGCTCATTGGCAGTTTCTGGTGCGGCAAGCGCTCTGCTGGTTGGAACCATTATTTTTGGCTTTGGTGGCTGGGTCTGGGGTGTGCTTTTGGCGCTTTTTTTTATTAGCTCCAGCCTGTTGTCACATTATAAAGAGAAAGAAAAGCAAGCCGTTGCTGAGAAGTTTGACAAGGGGCATCGTCGTGATTGGGGGCAAGTGTTAGCCAATGGCGGCGCGGGGACCATTGTGGCTTTGCTCCAGGGGTTTTTCCCTTCACTGCTCTGGCTGCCACTTTTTGTGGGGGCCATGGCCACCGTTACGGCCGATACGTGGGCAACAGAGTTAGGCACGCTCAGCCAGAAACCGCCCCGGCTCATCACTACGGGCCGCGCTGTTCCAGTGGGTACGTCGGGCGGAATTTCGCTGTTTGGCACGGCCGTTTCCTTCATTGGCGGTTTGCTAATTGGGTTCACCACCGGGCTGTTGAGCCAAACCAATATCCTGGGGCTAACCCTGACGGGCGGGCTTGGTGGATTAGCTGGCTCTCTGTTCGACAGCTTTCTAGGGGCAACGGTGCAACAAATCTATTATTGTGACCACTGCCAAAAAGAAACTGAGAAAAAAGTTCATTGTCACCAGCCTACGCGCCCGCTGCGGGGATGGCGCTGGATGAACAATGATTTGGTCAATTTTTTTTCTTCAATTGCGGGGGGCGCTACGGCCGTATTGGTATACTCCTTATTGGTAGCTTAAATTTTTTTCGTTTGCGGGACTGCTTTTGGAACCACCATCGCACACAGGAGTTGCAATGAAATTGCAGGCACGTCCAGCCGGGTTTACGCTCCGGCACACACTCAAAGCGAACAATCGAGCCATCACCCGCCTGGCCTGGGCACCCGATGGACGGCTGTTGGCCTCCGCCTCTTACGACCAATCGGTACGCATTTGGGACACAGAAACAGGTGCGCAGCTGCATGAACTACACGGCTACAGCGGCTCAGTCTTCACCGTTGTCATCACGCCAGACGGCCGTTTTGCCCTTTCTGCCTCTAAAAATGCCCTAAAAGTATGGGACATGTCCGGCGAGAACCGCTCGCGCACCTTGCGCGGCCATGCCGATTACATTTACGCCGTGGCCGCCACGCCAGACGGCCGTTACGCTCTCTCCGGCGCTTACGATGAAACCATCCGCATCTGGAACCTGGCAACCGACACCGAAGAAAAAGTGCTCACCGGGCACAAAGGCCGCATTGGCTGCCTGGCTGTCACCCCAGACGGCCGTACCGTTGTCTCTGGCGCAGCCGACAGCCGCGTTAAGCTGTGGGATATTGCCAGCGGCCAAACAAAAATGACCCTCAGCGGCCATCACGGCGAAATTTTAGACCTGGCAATTTCCCCAGATGGCCAACTGCTGGCCTCGGCCTCTCACGACAGCGATGTCAACCTGTGGCAAGTTGAGGCTGGCGAGCCAATCACTTGCCTTACCGTCCACACAAAACCGGTTACGGCCGTTTCTTTTTCGGCTGATGGGCGCTTGCTGGCCACCAAGTCAGCCGATGGCTCCGTACGCTTCTGGCGTACCGATACCTGGGAACCCCTTGTGAACCTGGAAGAAACACATTCCAAATTTGCTTTTGCCGGGCTATCTTTTCACCCAGCCCAGCCCACCATTGCAACATTGGGTGACAAAGACAAAATTATCCGCATATGGGATTTAGACCTGTCTCAACTGTTATAACCATGCCTTGTCCAGACCCATTCGCACGTAAGAATGCTCATGCCACATTTCCTATTTGCTTATCTTTACATTCCTTAGAAACTTCAAACCGAATGTCCTAAAATCGCCTTTTTAAGTGGCAGAGCTGTCATAGCCACGTTATCATTCTCTTTACGAAAATGGCGCGATTTTTGGGCCGTTTCCCACATTTACAGACCACTTGATTCCAAAGTTTAGGCACGTTGTTCCAGGAGGTTCCATGTCTCAGCCTGACAAGCGGCTCATTACCGCTGAAGATTTATATAACTTAGAACTTGTATCCGATCCGCAAATTTCCCCCGATGGCACACATATCATCTTTGGTGTTACCCGGATAGAACGCAAAACAGAAAAGAAGTTCACAAACCTGTGGTTGGTTCCCAGCGATGGCAGCAGCCCGCCCCGCCAATTCACCTATGGTGATCACACAGATACCCACCCACGCTGGTCGCCAAACGGCCGTTCCATCGCCTTCCTTTCTAACCGCAAAGATGAAAAACAGTCCCAAATCTACATCATCCCCTTCGACGGTGGCGAAGCCCGCCCGGTAACCAAGCTGGAAGGCAGCTTTGCCGGATTTAGCTGGTCGCCAGACGGCACGCAATTTGCCACCCAGTTCCGCAACAAAGATGCCGCAGCCATTGAGCGTGAAAAGGATGAGCAAAAGAAGAAGCTGGGCATCATCAGCCGCCACATCACCAGCCTCGATTACAAATTCGACGGCGCTGGCTACCTGCCCCAGGAAAAATGGCACATCTGGACCATCGACGCCAACAGCGGCGAAGCCACCCAGCTGACCGAGGGGGATAAATTTGATGAAGTTCAGCCCCAATGGACGCCAGACGGCCGTTTCCTCATCTTCATCTCCAACCGCGACCCCCAGCCAGACATCAACTGGGACCAAACCGAGCTGTACCGGGTTCCGGCAGCTGGCGGCGAGATGGCGCTGATTCCTTCGCACGAAGGCCGCAAATTTAACCACACCCTCTCGCCTGACGGCAGCTGGATCGCCTACATGGGCCGCAAACAAAAAGGGCATTGGTACCAAAACGACTGCATCTACCTGGTTCCCACCAGCGGCGGCAAAGCCCGCAACCTCACGGCCGAATTTGACCTGCACCTGGCCACCGCCACCCTCACAGACGTGGGCAGCGGCACGCCCCAACCCCCGCCCACCTGGTCGGCAGACGGCCGTACCCTCTACATTTTGGCCACCGAAAAGGGCAACCAGCCCCTGCTCGCCTTCAGCACAGACCCCAACACACCAGGCTATGAGCGCATCGTGGGCGATGCCGGACTGGTGGGCAGCTTCTCCCTGGACAAAGCCCGGCAAACTGTGGCTTACCTTTGGGGCGATATTCACGGCCCAGCCCAGGTGCGCGTGCGCAGTTTGGCCTCGAATGAAACCAAAACGCTTACCCGGTTCAACAACACGTGGCTGGCAGAAATTGAAAACGGCCGCATCGAGGAAGTGTGGTTCAAGGGCAAAGACGGCACCGACCTGCACGGTTGGATCATGACCCCGCCTGGTTTTGATCCCAGCCAAAAATACCCTTCCATTTTAGAGATTCACGGTGGGCCACAAACGCAATACGGCCGTGCCTACTTCCACGAGCTAAATTTACTGGCCGCCCAGGGCTACGTCGTCTACTGGAGCAACCCGCGCGGCAGCCAGGGCTACGGCGAAGCGTTTGCCGGAGCCATTTACAACTGCTGGGGCACCGTCGATTTTGACGACGTGATGGCCTGGGCCGACTACGTAGAAAAACTGCCCTACATCGACACAACCCGCATGGGCGTCACGGGCGGCAGCTACGGCGGCTACATGACCAGCCTCATCATTGGCAAGACAGATCGCTTCAAAGCGGCCGTTGCCCAGCGCGTCGTTAGCAACTTCATCAGCTTCCACGGCACCAGCGACATGAACATCGGCTCAGAATTTCTCTTTGGCGCTGAAAAAGCCCCCTGGGACGATCTGGAAAACTATTGGCGGCAGTCACCCATTGCCTACATTGGCAACGCCAAAACACCCACCCTACTCATCCACAGTGAAAGCGACCTGCGCTGCGACAAAGAGCAGGGAGAACAAATCTTCGTTGCCCTCAAAAAGCTCGGCGTCGATACCGAACTGGTGCTCTTCCCCGAAGAGTCGCACGGCCTTTCCCGCATCGGACGCACCGACCGCCGCATTGAACGCCTCAGCCACATGCTGCGCTGGTTTGCGACGTACCTTTAAGAATCAGCTATAATAGCCCCAGAAGAAATAAGTTAAATTCGTTTGAGAAACAATGAGATTAGAGATTGGAGACTGGAGATTAAAATTATCTTCAATCTCTAATCTCCAGTCTTCAATCTCCCAAAAATATGCTAGACAAGATTAAGCAAGTCGTCACCCGCTACGACGAAATTGAACGACAAATGACCGATCCGGCCGTGTTGGCCGATCACGTAAAGCTCACCGACCTGGCCCAGGAGCGTGCCGATTTGCAGCCGCTGGTGGAAGCGTATCGTGAGCATGAGCGCGTGGAGCAAGAGCTGGCCGACGCCCGCGAATTGGCCGAACTTGAAAGTGGCGAAATGGCAGAGCTGGCAGAAGCCGAGATTGAGACGCTGGAAGCGCGTCTGGAATCGTTAGATGGCGAAATGCGCCGCCTGCTGGTGCCCAAAGACCCCCGCGATGAGCGCAACGTTTTTGTTGAAATTCGGGCTGGGGCTGGTGGTGATGAAGCCGGCATTTTTGCCGCCGACCTGCTGCGCATGTACATGCGCTACGCCGAAGGGCGCAAATGGAAACCCACAATTTTAGAAGAAAATGCTACGGGCGTCGGTGGCTACAAAGAAGTGATTTTCTCCGTGAAGGGCAAAGGGGCGTATTCCCGCTTTAAGTACGAAAGTGGTGTCCACCGGGTGCAGCGCGTGCCGCAAACGGAGTCGCAAGGACGCATCCACACCAGCACTGCCACCGTGGCTGTCATGCCAGAAATTGATGAAGTGGACATTACGATTGATCCTAAAGATTTGGAGATTACTGCCACGTTTTCCTCTGGCCCCGGCGGGCAGCACATGCAAAAGAATGCAACGGCCGCTCGCATTGTGCATATTCCCACCGGCATGTTTGTCAAAATTCAGTCGGAACGCAGCCTGACGCAAAACAAGCAGTTGGGCATCGCCATCATTCAGGCCCGGTTGCAGGAAATTGAGGAGGAGAAACAGCAAACGGCCGTTGCTGCCAACCGTAAATCCCAAATTGGCACCGGTGACCGCAGCGAAAAAATACGCACCTACAACTACCCGCAAGGGCGCGTCACCGACCACCGCATTGGCCTGAGCAGCTACAACCTGCCCGCCGTCATGGATGGCGACATCGACCAGTTTATCGACGCCCTCACCGTGGCCGACGAAGCAGAAAAGCTGGCCGCCCTAAATGAGTCTTAAAAAACAACTATCAAGGTGACCTGATGAAGGATAATCCAGAGATTAAGTTGATTACAGACTGTATTGTACGCGAGTATCAGCCAGACAAAATCATTCTGTTCGGCTCCTGGGCACGAGCGAATGCGAACGAAGACAGCGACATTGACTTACTCGTCATTTCTGACCGCGAAAAAAATCTGCCTCGTTACAAGCGAGGACTAGATATTCGTTTGCTGTTAAGCCAGTTTCCCTCGCCAAAAGATATTCTCTTTTATACGCATGATGATGTGGAACGCTGGCGAGGCGTACCGCAAACTTTCATCAACACTGTCTTGACTGAAGGACGTGTTCTGTATGAAAGATAAAACCAGAGAGTACGCTCGATTATGGGTAGATAAAGCCAACTCCGATTTACAAAATGCAGAGATAATCTTGGCTGCTCCAACGCAAACGCCTCCGCTAGATACCGTTTGCTTCCATTGCCAGCAAGCAGCTGAAAAATATATCAAAGCATTTCTCGTCTTTCATGGCAAACAGTTCCCATTTTCCCATAACCTGGCAGACATGGAGAAACCTAATAAAGAATAACCTGATGGAGTATTAGATGACCAAACTCACCTACCAACCACGGGGCCGCTATTTTGAACAGTTTGAAATTGGGCAGCAGCTGGTAACGGCCGCACGCACCATCACCGAAACCGACATTGTTCGTTTTGCCGGGCTAACAGGCGATTACAATCAGATTCACACCGACGCCGAATTTGCCGCCAAAGACACTTTTGGTCAGCGGGTGGCCCACGGCATGTTGGTACAGTCCATTGCCACGGGGCTGGCGGTGCAGTCGGGCATTATTGAGGGAACCGTGCTGGCCTTCCGTGAGCAGAGTGCCAAGTTTAGCCTGCCCGTTTTCATTGGCGACACGGTTCATGTTGAACTAAAAATCACCGAGAAAAAAGCGCTGTCGCGCCTGGGTGGAGGAACTATCAACATGAAATACACCATCAACAACCAGCACGGTAAAGTTGTGCAGCGCGGTGACTGGGTGATGCTGATTAAAAGTCAAGACAACTCGTGAGGAAGTCTATGAAACTTGCTGAGGCGCTTATTTTACGTGCAGATGCGCAAAAACGAATTGAACAAATAAAGCAGCGGCTGCTGAACAATGCAAAAGTTCAAGAAGGTGATGATCCTGGAGAATCTCCTGATGAACTGATTAATGAACTTGAAGCCCTTGCTGTTCAGCTGACTGCGCTCATACAAAATATCAACCGCACGAATGTAAATACACACCTGGACAATCGTCAAACGGTTGCCGATGCTTTAGCCGAACGCGATATTTTGAAATTAAAACATGGCATTTACCGAGATTTGGCTCAAGCGGCCACAATTACGCAAGGCGGCCGTTTTACACGCTCAGAAATTAAGTTTGTCAGCACGGTTAATATTTCGGAAATTCAGCAAACGGCTGATAGATTGGCCAGGGAGCATCGGGAATTAGATGCAACAATTCAAGCCATAAATTGGAATACTGAGCTCATGGAATAAGAAGTTGGTAGCTGTTTGGTAGAAGCGGGTACAACCCTGCCAGCTGGGTAAGCTGGCACCTGGTAAAGTCGAGGGACTTTGGGGTTCGACTCCCCAACTTACAGGGTATGCCTCGTAATGTTACAAGCGTACCAAGTAATGTAAACGTTACTACCGTGTGCAGGTCTGCTAAACAGTGAGGGTGGGTCTGGGGATTTAAAGAAACGATGTCCATGATACAGGTAATATTTTTGACAAATGAGTGACGAACAGGAACGGCCGTTCCCCGAACAACCAGAAGAAGAAACGCCTCAGCCTAAACAACGGCCTGAGGAAGAAGAATTTGGCACGGTTTCGCTGCTGGATTTAATGGCGGATGCCAGTGCCGAAACGCCAGAAACCATTGTGCTGGGGCCAGATAAACGCCCCCAGCCTAAGCCCCAAACGCAAGATGAAGATGATCAAGCGGAAGATACGGCCGTTCCCCCCACCGACGAACCCGCTTCCACCACCCAACCAGACGACGACCAGCATACCCTCACAATAGAACTGCCCGGCCCCGACGACGAAGACACCGCCGACCTGCCGCCAATCCGACCCGCCCGCCCCAAGCCCACGCCGCTGCCGCTCACGCCATCCAAACTGCGCCCCCTCGAACGGCCGCCTGTTGAAGACCCCGACGCCACCGAAGTGTCGCCCGATCTGGCCATTCCTGCGCCGCCACGGCCGCGTTCCGAACAGCCCACCCAAATTCATCAGCGGCAAGACCCGGCCGATGCGGGAACCGTTTACCAGCCACCCAAGCGGGAAGCCACACCTCGCCGAGAAGCGCCTACCCGCCCCCAGCCGCAGCGCGATCCCCAACAGACCCAACCGAAACGGCCGCAGCAGCAGCCACGCCGCCAGCAGGCCCAGCCCACCGGCCCGGTGGCCATGCCCCAACGAGAGCCAAAACCGCGCCCCAAACGGCAGGCCCCCGGACGACGCAATTGGGGAAGCTGCCTCATCCGGGGTGTGGTGATTAGCCTGTTGCTAGGCGTGGTCGCGTTGGCCCTGGCAACGGCTGGGCTGGCCATAGGCTACAACGTCATTGCCAGCGACCTCCCACCCATTGCAGAGCTTAAAGACCGCGTAAGCACCTTCGAGACAGCCCGCATTTACGACCGCAACGGAAACGAACTGCTGTCCCTTGCCGATCCCTCCATTGGCAACCGCACCCGCGTCTCGCTGGATCAAATCTCGCCTTACCTCATCCAGGCCACCATTGCTACAGAAGATTCTCGCTTTTATGAAAATTTTGGGTTTGACACCTTCGCCATTGCCCGAGCCATTTTGCAGGCCGCCCGTGAAGGGGAAGCAGTTTCTGGAGCCAGCACCATCACCCAGCAGGTGGTGCGTGCCACTTTGCTAGATGAAGAAGAACGCACAGAGCGCACCTTCCGCCGCAAAGTGCGCGAAATCATCCTGGCAGCAGAGATGAACCTTGATTACGAGAAAGACGAAATCCTGGAAATTTACCTGAACGAAATTTACTACGGCAATCTGGCTTATGGCATTGAAGCCGCCGCCGAAACCTATTTTGACAAATCGGCGGCTGACCTGACCCTGGCTGAAGCGTCGCTGTTGGCGGGGCTGCCCCAATCGCCTGCCAGTTGGGACCCTTACACGGCCCCCCAACTGGCGCTGGGTCGCCAATCTGAGGTGCTTACCCTGATGGCCTCAGAAGGGTACATTACCCAGGCCGAGGCCCAGGCAGCGCTCAATGAAACCGGGGCTTTCATCCGGGAAATGACACCCCCCGTGCGTGAGATTCGTTATCCGCACTTTACGGTTACCGTTTTGCAGCAGGCAGAAACACTGCTCGGCGCGCAATCCATTTATCGCGGCGGGCTGCGCATTCACACCACGCTAGACCCCAATACGCAGCAGTTGGCCGAAACCACGCTGACCAACGCCCGGGCCAACATCAATGCCGCCGGGGCCAACAATGCAGCGATGGTGGTGCTGGAGCCATCAACCGGGGAAATTTTGGCGCTGGTGGGCAGCGTCGATTTTGAGGATGAGGCGATTAGCGGCCAGGTGAACATGGCGCTGGCTCCGCGCCAGCCTGGCTCAACCATCAAACCGTTTGTGTATCTTTCGGCGATGGAGCAGGGCTGGACGCCCGCCACGCTGATTTGGGACGTACCCACAGCGTTCCCCAACGGGGCAAATCCGCCTTACGAACCCAAAAACTATGATGATGAGTTTCATGGGCCATTACGATTACGGCCGTCTCTGGGCAACTCCTACAACATTCCGGCCGTCAAAGCGCTGGAGTTCGTGGGCGTGTGTAACTTTATTGCCAACGTGCAAAAAATTGGGCTGACCTCGCTGCAAGACCCTGGCTGCGTGGAGCAAGGCGCACCGCGTAACTATGGCCTGGCGCTGGCCCTGGGCGGCGGCGAAATTAGTCCGCTAGAAATGGCTGGCGCGTTTGGCACGCTGGCCAACCGGGGCAACTTCATCGCGCCGTTCACCATTCGCCGCATCGAAAACAGCGCGGGTGAAATTTTGTTTGAAGAACCCGCGCCCGATCCGGCCGTGACGCAGGTGGTGCGGCCAGAGCACGCCTACCTGCTGAGCGATATTTTGTCGGACAACAGCGCCCGCCAGCCGGAGTTTGGCGTCAACAACACGCTGGTCATTCCGGGCCACCGGGTGGCGGCTAAAACGGGCACGTCTGGCACAGACCGGTTTGACGTGCGCGATGGCTGGACGATTGGCTTTACGCCGGAGGTGGTTACGGCCGTTTGGGTGGGCAACACCAACAATGAACCGCTGAACGAAGGACAGTCTGGCACGCGCATTGCCTCCCCTGTTTGGAACAGCTTCATGACGCAATTTTTGGCCAACAAGCAGCCGGTGGATTTTGTACGGCCGTCCAGCGTGGTAGACATTGAAATTTGCAGCGATTCTGGCACCCGCCCCGGCAACGACTGCACCGACCGCCGCATTGAGCGCTTTGCCGAAGACCAACCACCCCTCAGCAGCGAGCAAGATTTTATTCAGGCTGTGCAGCTAGACCTGTGGACTGGTCAGCGAGCCAACGAATTTTGTCCAGAATCAGTTTATCAGGCCAGCTTTTTTACGCTGCTGGTAAGCGGCGGCGAGACGGTAGGAACACGAGAAGAAACGGTGGCCCGCAGCTGGCTGGAAACCACCGCCAGCGGGCAAGCCTGGGCCGCTGCCCACAACATTGCTGTGCCGCTGCGCCTGCCGCCAGCCCAGGCCTGCGACGAAACGACCCCCCGTCCGCAAGTTACCCTTAGCCAGCCAGTGGCGGGCAGTGAGGTGAGCGGCACGGTTGAAATTGTGGGGTCGGTGAGCGCCCCAGGCTTTGGCGGTTACCAGATTGAGTATGGCTTTGGCAACGATCCTGGCGGCTGGGGTTTGGTGCAAGAGCGGCAAGACATTAGCGTAGAAAATGGAACGCTGGCCAGTTGGGACACAGCTTCGCTAAATTATTCTGGCCCACTGACCATTCGCGTGCTGCTGTTTGGGCCAGACAACCCCACCACGCCGGAGGAAGACCGGGCACTGTTTGAAAAGCGGGTGACGGTGACGCTGCTGGAGCCGACCCCAACGGCTACGCCAACGCCCACCGAAACACCAACGGCTACCGACACGCCAACAGCCACAGCCACCAACGAGCCAACCGGCACGCCGACCCCTTCGGCAACGGCCTCGCCAACAACCGCAAGCACAGCTGCGCCAACGGCCGTTCCCACCAGTGAGGCCACCCCAACACCTTAGCCGCGACAACTCCCGTCTAACAATCAGCGCATAACCGTACTGTTGACGCCCATTTTGCGGCCGTTTTTTCTGCCATACTGCCCTTACCGAATAGCAGCCACAGCGTTCACTTCGACGGCACGCAGGACAAGCCTGGGACTTTTCGGATGGCTTCTTATTTCAAGCAGGAGGCGGAATGATGAAAGCGAAAGTGGGTGTGTTTCTATTTTGTCTCATCTTGGGCCTGATCGCCTGTCAATCTAACCAAACGATTAGCGAGGCGGAACCGGCCGTTCCGAGCGCCACGCCCCCGACGGCCACGCCAGCGGTCACCACAACGGCCAGCGCAACAGCCGCGCCAACTTTACCGGCAACAGCAGCAGCAACGCCGCTGCCCCCAACCAGCAGCCCCACCCCCGTGCCCACTGCCACCAACGAACCGCTGCCTCTGTTTCCTCTGGCGCTGCCGCTGCCTGCCAGCCAGGACTTTTTGTTTGTGCAAGACGGCCGTTTTCTGCATTGGCAGCACCAAACCCAGGAGGTTGTTCAGCCAGTTGATCTGGGTGCCGATTGGCAGTTTGCCCGCTATGTGATTAGCGAAAACGGCCGTACCGTCGTCATCGTCAGCGTGCATTTGCAGGATGGGTCTTCGCGGCTAGATTTGTACGATCCGGCCACTGGCGAAACCCACCTTTTGCGGGATGCTCTGCCCGCTAATTTAAGCCAACTGCTGCTGTCGCCAGACGGCCGTTGGCTGGCGCTGCTGCCGCCCGCTGGCGTCATTGCCACCGGCGATGAATTTGCCGCCGAGGTTGAGGGCTTTGGCGAAGGTTCCTCGGTGGCTTACCTGATGGATTTGGCTAGCCCCGACAACAATCTGCAAAAAGTGGGCAGCTGCCTCACGCATCCACAACTTACTGGCATTCGGTGTCACGGCCTCACCTGGTCGCCAGACAGCGCCAATCTTTACTGGTTTGATCAATCAGGATTTTGGCAGTCGGCCGTGCCTGCGCCGCCGCAGCTGCTTTTTGCCAACGAATTGGAGCCTGAGAACACGGCCGTTTACAGCACACCAGATAAAGCATGGTCACCCTGGTCGCCAGACGGCCGTTATTTAGAAGCAACCGTACGCTATGGCCCAGAAGGGGGCAATCAGGTCATTTATGATCTAGCTGAGCGGCAAATTCTCACCATTCCCCAGGGCGGCCGCATGGATTCTCCGCGCCCTTATTTGTATTGGCTGGCAGACGGCCGTTTGCTCATCATGCGCATTGCCGAAAACAGCGCTGGCACACAGCCCACGATAGAAATTTACCGCATTGAAGCGGGCCAATTAGTTTTAGAAACATCCCAGCCAATCCCTGGAACCGCAGAGGATATTCCCACTTACCCGCTGCAAGTGGGTGATGAACTCCATTTTTTGCTGATAAACGCCTATTTCGAATTTGAAGATTGGCGCGTTTTCAAAACCTCGCTTACCGATTTGAGCCAAATTGAGTTGCGCTTTGAGCCGCCTGCTGGCACAATTTTGTTCAAGGCCTGGCTTATTGGTGAACCAGCCTATTATCGCGGCACCATTCGCTGGCAGCCAGATGGTTCTGGTTTTGCCTGGACAAGTGAAGATCGCTCGTCGGCCGGTTATTGGTCTGGCGAAACTTTAGAAACTTATTTAATAACGGCCGTTCCCCGGACAAATCCTTGTTGTTTACATTGGCTACCCTAATGGCAGCAAGCGAGCAAGCGCTACATTCAATCGTTTTGATGTGACCTTCACGCCACTCTTGTGTCAAACTGGTACAATGATTTTCCGCAAAGAACATCATGCACACACGGGACACAAGATGACTGTTTCTCCAAATTTCTCAACAATTACGGCCGTTCTATTCGATTGGGATTTTACGCTGGCGTACTCGCTGGGTTTAGACGTGTCGCACATTGCCCGAACGGCCGTTTTATTTCAGAATTTTGGCGTGGCCTGCACCAAAGCAGACGTTTTGGCTGCCCAGGCTTCGCTGGAAGAAGATATGGCTCAAGGGCGTGTTTCTGGCTCGCTGCGCCCGCAAAAAAAACGCGAAATTATCGCTCTGTACCGTGAACTGCTGCGTCGTCTGGGCCATCCAAACGACAGTTACGAATTTGCCTATAAGATTTATGCGGGATACGGCCGTTTGCCCCACACCCTTTTCAATGATGTCCTCCCCACGCTGCAACAACTCCAAACCCAAAATCTTACCCTGGGCATCCTGTCTAACCACTCGACTTCTGTGCGCACCACCATCAACCTCCTGCTCGGCAGCATCATTCCCCAAAACCACATCACCATCAGTGAAGAAGTAGGCGTTCACAAACCAGGCAAAACCATCTTCAAGCGTGCCGCCGCCAAACTGCACCAAAAACCCGCCAGCTGCCTTTACGTTGGCGACAATTTACAGGTGGATGCGATTGCGGCCGTACAGCAAGGCGGCTTTGCCGCAGGTGCCTGGATCGACCGCTTTGGCCAGGAGCCTCCACCCGACCTCCCGGCAAACGTTTTCCGGCTGACCAGCCTCACCCAGCTTATCCTGCTTCTCCAGCCAGGGAGCGGACGCTAACGCAAGTTTGCCCAATCGCCATTTCTGCATATAGTTCCTCACTTTTATTCACATTGCTGAAGCAAACCAACGTAACAGGTTAAAATCCTGCGGTTTGCGCAAGGAACATATCTGAAGGAGCGCCTACGCCGATGGCCGATCTAAAGTCACTATTTCTGCTTGATCCTGAGGTTGTTTTTTTGAATCATGGCTCGTTTGGGGCCACGCCGCGCCCCGTTTTTGCTGCGTACCAACAGTGGCAGCGACGGCTAGAAAACCAGCCTGTCCGCTTTTTCATTGACGAAATTGCCACCCATTTTGCCGCCGCTCGCCAGGCGTTGGCTGCTTTTTTGGGCGCAGGCCAGAATGATTTGGTTTTTGTGCCAAATGCAACCTTTGGCGTCAATATTGTGGCCCGGTCGCTGCCGCTGGGGCCGGGTGATGAGGTGCTAACCACCAACCACGAATATGGCGCATGTGAAAATGTGTGGCGTTTTCTCAGCCAAAAGCAGGGGTTTCATTATCGCCAGCAGCCAATTCCGCTGCCTCTGCCCAGCGACGAGGAGATTGTTGAGCTGCTTTGGCAGGGGGTGACAGACAGGACGAAGGTTATTTTTTTGAGCCACATCACATCGAGTACGGCCGTACAGTTTCCGATCCAAAAAATATGCCAGCGTGCCAGAGCCGCTGGCATCCTCACCGTCATAGACGGGGCGCACGCGCCGGGGCAAATTCCGCTCAACTTAGACCAAATTGAGGCCGATTTTTACACCGGAAATTGCCACAAATGGTTGTGTGCGCCTAAAGGAGCCGCATTTTTGCACGCCCATCCGCAAGCCCAGCACCTCATCGAGCCGCTGGTGGTTGGTTGGGGCTGGGGGGAAGACCGGCAGCTCAGCTATGGCTCCGACTTTTTGGATTACCTGCAATATTTGGGCACCAACGATTTGTCTGCTTACTTTGCCGTGATGGCGGCTCTGCAATTCCGGGAAGATCACCAGTGGGAGGCGGTGCAAAGTGCCTGCCACGATTTGCTGCAAGCGGCGATGGCAGGGGTTCAGGCGATCACCCAATTACCGGGTCTGTATGCAAACGGCCGTGCCTTCAGCCAGATGGCCATCATGGCCCTGCCGCCTACGGCCGATCTGCCTGCGCTAAAAACAGACCTATATGATCAATTCAGGGTGGAAGTACCGCTCACCAGCTGGCAAGATCGAAAATTTATCCGCGTTTCTGTGCAGGGGTACAACACGCCCAGTGACATTGAATGTTTGTTGGCCGCCTTGACCACTTTGCTGCCTTTGCACACAAATTAGCCCCTACTTCTTTTGGAGGAATCATGGCAACACGTTTAGATGAGTTTCAGGCTTACCGGGAAAAGATGAATGAGCGAGTAATGTCTTTAGACCATTTGGGCATCAAGCGCTTTTTTAATTTGGATACGGCCGCTTACCGCGAAGGCCCGTTACCGGCAAACACCAAAGAGCTGTTGGGACTGGTAGCCTCGGCCGTGCTGCGCTGCAACGACTGCATCGATTACCACCTGATTCAATGTGTGGAGGCTGGCTGGTCTGACGAGGAAATTGTGGACGCGCTAAACGTGGCGCTGGTCGTTGGGGGCAGCATTGTCATCCCCCATTTGCGCCACGCCGTTGAGACAATTGATCTACTGAGAGCGGAACGGTAATCGGTGAGTCGGTAATCGGTAAGTCAGTAATCGGTGGGTCAGTAATCGGTGAGTCAGTAATCGGTGAGTCAGTAATCGGTGGGTCAGTAATCAGTGGGTCAGTAACTGAATACTGAATACTGAATACTGATAACTGCACCAGCATCAACGGTGACGCCGGTAAATGCGGCGGCCTTCCCAGCCACAATGACCACATTTATAGCGGCGCACGGGTACGCCAAGCAAATCCAGCACATAATCTGACGTTTCGCGGCCAATGCGTTGGAAATCGTGCTGCTGGCAGTTGGGACAGCCAGCGCTGTACTGCCACTCTGGGCGCAAGACGGTGCGACTGTAACCAATTTGCGCCCCCAGAATTAACACGCCCAAGATGGAAACGGCCGCAATAATTCTGGCTCCCCAACCATAGCTAATCCAGCTTAACCACCAGGGCATTCCGGTTAATACAGCGATGCGGTCAGTACGGCCGTCGTACTGAATCACCACCATCTCTGCCGGAAATTCTGTGGTGAACTCCAATGGAATAGGCTCCAAGGAACGGCCGCTGGCCCCGATGCCCTCATTGCGCCCTTGAATGGCTACGTAAGTTTCATACGTGCCGGGCAGCGGCACGCGGTACGCCAATTGATATTGGCCATTGCCGCTTGGGGCCATTGCCGTCTGCGGGTCTTCGGTGCTCCACCGCCTGTTCTGGAATGTGCCAACGGCGACCAAACGGGCAGGAAGCGTGTCGTTGGCCGTGAATGCGTAGCTGCGCGGCCATAATTTGCTGGGCGGCATATTGGGGTTGAAGGTGAATGTAATGGGCTGGTTGGGCGAGGTGGCAAAGGCCCAGGCCGATTTTTCGGGAACGGCAAAGCTCCATTGGCCGCAGGGCATAACGCGCCAGGAGTAGCGCCCGGTTTCGGCAAAGGTGACTGTGCGCGAATAAATGCCGTCCCCGGCCGTGCGATCGCCTTCTGTGCCATCATCCAGCAGCGGCGTGCTACGGCCGTTCCAATCCTGAAAGTTGCCAACAATACAATACCCCTCTTCTGGCTCCAGCGGCGGCGTGACGGCCAGGGGATTGGCGGGGCGGGCGACGGTTGCCTGGGCCTGTGCCAGGCGAGGAAACGGATTGACGAGAAAGAGAACGGCCGTTAGCAGCAAAACAACCAGCAGCGCCTCGCGCCACCAGCGCAGTTGGGGCAAACGCTGCCGTCTGCGGTGCGCAAACCGGTAGCGTCGCTCCACACGACGGCTACGCTTTTTCTCTGAAGAGGTCTCCGCTGGGATCGATTCTTCCGTTCGCTTCTCTTGATCATCCATAGGGAAAGTGTAATAAGTTCTCAGGTTTTCAACAAGATAGTTCACCTATCTTTAACGCTGTTAGCCCACAATTAACCGTATTCCCAGCAGAACCAGCAGCAACAGTACCCCCTGGCGGAATCGGGCTGGATTAAGACGGCCGTCTACCCAATGCCCCACCAGCAGCCCCAGCCCAATGCCCGGCAGCGCCCACAGATAATTTTGCCAGACAACGGCCGTAAAATTTCCGCTTAGCGCATGGGCCGACAGGGTAAACAGGCTGTTTAGCAAAAAATACGCCTGCAAATTCCCCTTAAACGTGGTCGGCTCCCAGCGGCGGCAGGTGCCATAAATGATGACCGGCGGGCCGCTGGTGTTGTACGCGCCGCTCAGCACGCCGCCTAAAAAGCCAAAGCCATAAGCCCAGCCGGGCTGGCGCAGTTGGGGCAAACGCGGAGCCAACAAGGCGTACAAGGCATAGCCGGTAACGATGATGCCCAAGACGGTGGTTACGATACGGCCGTCTACCTCCCGCAGCACATACACTCCCAAAGGAATGCCAAAGATTGACGCCAAAGAAAGGCGCTTGACGGCCGAAAAATTCAAAGCCTGCCAGTAGCGGCGCAGCAGAAAAATTTCTGCCGTAATGCCAATCACAGCCACCAGCGGTGTGGCCGTGCCCACGCCAATAACCCCAACCAGCAGCGGCATAGACACCAGCGCCAGCCCAAAACCAGAGGCGGCCTGCACAACAATGGCAAAGAAAACAATCAGCATCACAATCATAATGGCAAGGGGGGAATTGTATCGCTGGCAGGGGTGAATAGCGAATGGGGAAACGGCCGTTCCGCATCCAGGAGCGGTTACTGTTTAAGAAAAAAGTAAGACTACCATGTGTGCCTTAACGGCCAACGCCAACGCGGTGCCATTGGCGCACGCCCAGCGGGGTCAGCACGAAGCCATCCAGATCAGGGCTGACCAGGGCAGCTTGCAGGCTGTGGCTTACAAAAACCACCGGCGCATCAGCCACAATGAGCCGCTCAATTTCGGCGTACTGCCCCAGCCGAACCGCCACATCCCGCTCAATGCGGGCCTGCGCCAGCAGTGCATCCACCTGCGGATTGACATAACGACCGATGTTTTGGGTCGATTCGCTGTGATACAAAATGTCCAGGAAGTTTTGCGGGTCAGGATAATCGGCACACCAGCCGCTGCTGTACAGGTTGCCCGTGCTGCCTGCGTACAGCTCATCGTAATAAATAAATGGATCGACAACAACAGGCTGGATGGTAATGCCCAACGTTTCTTGCCACAGGGTGATAACGGCCGTTTCATATCCCCCAACATCCCCATACCCAGACGTTTTGTAGGTCAGCACCGGGAAGGTGGCGCGGTCGGCGTAGCCCGCCGCGTCTAAAAGCTGGTTGGCCTTGGCCGGATCAAACGGATAGCCACGAGTGGAAACGGCCGTGTAGCCCGGCATCCCTGGCGGCAAGGAACCCGTAGCCACCAGCGCATCCCCCCCAGAAAAGGTTTCGATGAGCAGTTCTTTGTCCAGGGCATAGTTAAACGCCTGGCGCACGCGCACATCGTCAAAGGGGGCGATTTGCGTGTTCAGGCCAATCGTGCTGGTGCAAAGGCTGACGCCCAGCTGAAGCTGATCATGCAGCCGGTTGTTGGGGTCTTCTACACGGTCCAGGGTAGCGCCGCCCACACCCACCAGATCAATATCGCCCGCTTCGTACAGCGACAGGGGCAGCCCTGGCCCCAAATCGTAGACGATGTGGCGCACGCGGGCCGGTTCCAAATAGTAGCTGTCGTCGCGCACCAGGATGATTTCTTCGTCGTCTTCCCAGTTTTGCAGGCGGAAGGGGCCGGTGCCGTTGGGGGAATATTCCCAGTTACGGCCGTCCACCGTCTCGCTATCCACCACAAAAGCCACCGGGTAAGCCAGCTTCTGCAAAAAATAGACCACCGGAGCGGTGAGCTGTACTTCCAGGGTGTAGTCGTCGATTGCCCGCAGGCCGCTGATTTGCTCCGTCTGGCTATCAATCACGGCCTGGATGCCGGCAATGTCGCCCAGGTAGGTTTGCACCGTGTCGGAGCCTGTGTCTGGATTGGCAGCCCGCTCCCAGCTAAAAATGACGTCCTGGGCAGTGAACGGCCGTCCATCATGAAACAGCACATTTTTACGCAGGTAGAACGTGTAGATACGGCCGTCTTCGCTAACCTGCCAGCCCGCCGCCAGCTCTGGCTGCACCTGCAAATCCGTGTCCAGCGTCACCAACCCAGAGAAGATCAGCCCCAGCGGGCCATCCGGGCCGCCCAAGGTTTTGGCCGGGTCCAGCGTGCGTGGCTGCCCGCCCAGCAAAAAAATGGCGTCGTCCCGGTCAATGTCGGCCTGGTTTTGGAGAAGGTCTGAGGTGCGGTCTATGAGTTGGCAGCTCAGGAGTAGAAACGAGGCAGCGATTAGCCAGAGAAGGGGTGACAAGGTGGCACGGTGGCACGGTGACACGGTGAATTTGCGCAGGGAAATCTCAGTGAAACTCTGTGCCTTCTCTGCGCCCCTCTGTGTTCCGCTTCTTTCTAAACTCATTTGCGCCTCCGCAAGACCAGCCCAAAGCCAACAAGCAGCAGGGGCAAGGCGGGCAGGTTACAAATGCCGCTGCCAGGGCTGTTTGTGGTCGGCGCTGCGGCCGTTGCTGCCGCAGCCGGTTCAGTGGGGATAGATTCTGGCAGGCCAACGGGTTCGATGGTGGCAATGGCCTGGGCGGATACGGCCGTTGGCGTTGGTGGTATCTCGCGCCCAGGCAACCCCAGGCTTTTGCGCCACGCCTGCTCCAGCCCATCGACGTTGAAACCATAGACCGCTTCCAGCGCCTCATCGTAGCCCGTGCCTTGCGCCAGGGTGAGCAGCAGGTCTTGCATCTGTTCCTGACCGTAGCTTTCCAGCAAATATTTCACCACGCTGTAGCTCTGGCTGTAAGCGATGCCCGCCTCTGGCCCATGCGAGGAAAAGGCACCATTCAAGCTGCGAACGGGTTCAAAACTGTTTTTCTCGATGGCGTTGGCCAAATCTTCTTGAATCGTCTCGCTCGGCTCCCCCTCGGCGTAAACGGCCAGCCCTTCGTTGAGCCAGGTGGGACGGCTGCCCCCGACACAGCTGCGGCCAAACTGCCCAATCACCAGATGGGCCAACTCGTGGCGCACGGTGGGGCGGCCCCAGCTTTCGGCAATGCGCGGCGGCACGCCGATGAGAATAATGTTGTAGTCGCTAAAGGCCACGCCACCGGCCCAATCCTGAATGTAAAGCACGGCGTCGCGCATGTCGCCGGAATCCCCGTAGATGAAAAGCTGCACTTCGCTGTCCAGGGTGATGCCCATTTCGTTTTGTAATTGGTCCAGCCCGGCAACGGCCGCATCCAGCAAAATTGGCCCCACCTCGTCACCCTCGTACCAGTGCAGGCGAATGTTGGGGCCGGAAACGGTTTGCCAGTCGAAGCGATCATCGATGAAGGTATGGTTTTGTTCTTCCGTGGTGGTGACATTGCCGCTGCGGTCGGTGAGTTGCCACTGCCAGCTCAGGGTGGCCCCTGGTGGCGGATTGCCGGAGCGAACCATCTCCCAGGTCCATTCTGCCTGGTTGCCGCTGAGTTCGACAGGAACGGCCGTATCCGCCTCCAAACAGCTCAGCCGGTCTACCTCGTAAACCAGACTCACGCTGGCCACGTCGCTGGCGTCTTCCAGTTCCAACTGGAAGGTCACCGATTGCGGAAAATCCACCTGCGCCTCATTGCGCGTGACGGTGATGTTGGTTTGGGCTTGGGTGGAACCAGCCCAGGCCAGGATTAAAACAAACAAAATGACGATTGGAACGAATTTTTTCAAAATATCCCCTTCGTGTGCCGCGCCGCCGGGGGATGAATCCCCCGGCTAAATATGGAAGCCCTGTCGGACTTTAGCCCCGACTGGGCTTTCATAACTAGCCCAGGCCGTTCACGGCTGGGCGGATTGGCTAATTATGATTGCCGACGGCCGTTCCACCACCAGCCACCAAGACCTACAACAATTAAACCAGCCAATCCCAACAAAATAAGCGACAAATTGCTGCCAGATTCTGGTGCTTCGTCCAGAATCGTTTGGGTGGGAACGGCCGTTGGCGGTAATTCTGCAACTTCTGTGGCGGGAACGGCCGTTTCTGTTGGCGGCTCTGTGGCGGTGGGCAATGGCGTATTGGTAGACGTGGCTGTCCAGGTTGCCGTTGGCGTGCGCGTGGGTCGCGGAGTTGCCGTGTCACGCGGTGTCGCTGACGGTTTTGGCGTTGGCGTCTCCGTCGGCTCCGCAGTGGCTGCTGGCGTCCTGGTTGGCGCATTGGGGTCAATGGTGGCGGTGGCAGCAGGTGGATTCTCCACCGCAGGCGGGCCGCTCACGGGCGGCGGCGCGGGCACAGAACTGCCATCCAGCGACTGCACCAGATAGTAAACCGGGCCGCCAATCATGCAATAATCTCCGGCCGTTTGGGCACAAATTGCCCCTGGCAGTTCAACTGTGAAAACGCCATCGCTGGCCGAGATGCTTTGCCGGCTGCCCCACATATCGACGAGTACGGCCGTACTTGCCTCGGCTGCAACCTGCACCGTTTGTGGCGCAGGCAGGCGCGAGAACAGCACCGTCGTGGCTTGTGTACCCTGATCCAGCCGGATTTGCCCCCAATGTCCCCACTCTTCTCGCTTTACGCCCTGCATCCCGGCCAAATATTGCACCGCCACCTGGTAAGTGGTAAAGGCCGGACGGCGCGAGCCATCCATGCGCAGCAGGCCAAACGGTTCTGGATTGGCGGCCACGTCATCGGCCGTGTCCTGCATTTTGTAAACGCCAATGCGCTGCGCCCCGGCCGCCAGCCCCACGGCAAACACCTGGGGAATAAAAGCCGCCTGCTCCTGCTGGGACACCCGGAACGTCCAGTTAGACACCGGCCAGGCAGGATCATCGATTGGCGGGGCGTTGGTCTCTACCAGCCAAACGGGCTTCCAGGGAATGCCCCGGCTGCCCACCGCGCCATAAAATTGCTGGATGATGTTGTAGATGGAATCTGGCTGGAAGTAAAGATGGGCCGTGAGGGCATCAAAATAGTAATTGTTGTCTGGCGCGGCCGGATCGGCCACAACCACGTCTAAAAAGTCGTAAATGTAGTTGGGGTTCCAAAAGTGGGTAAAGGCGCTCAGGTGGATGGTGGCGTTGGGATTGACCTCTTTGGCGGCCAGGTAGGCGGTGCGCTGGAGCTGGAAAAAGTCTTGCACCGAGCCATCCCAGGTGTGGCCCGGCGCGTTGGGGTCATTTACGTCTGGTTCGTTCCAGATAATCCAATGGTTGATACGGCCGTTGTACCGCCCCACCGCCTCCCGCACAAAATTGGCCCAGGTATTGTTCGGGTCTGAGTGCGGCAAATTCAATCCTCGTGGCAAATTCCCTTCTCGCGCCCAGTCTGGAATGCCAATGAGCAGCCCCACCACGGTGCGCCCGGCAGCAATTTCGCCATTGATTTCGCCATCAGTTACGCTGGCCGTCCAGGTGCCGGGGCCACCCGCCTGCACCTCTGCCCAATGAAAACGAACTCGTGTCCAGGCGGCTCCCAGCGCATTGGCCTGCCCCGGATTCTCGTAGCTTTCAATCACGCCAAAGCGCCAATCTACCGGGGCAAAAGCTGGTTCAGCTGCCGGGGACGCCTGACTTTTTTGCGGGGCAGCCATAAACAGCCCAAATACAAGTAGACATAACAAAATTATTCGTGTTCTATTCATCCTTTAAGTTTACCGAGGGTCAGGGAAAAATGAAATTTTAGTTGCAGATTGAACTGCCGCAAACGCAGTTGCCGCAGTAGGCTGGCTCCAAAAGGCGGCTGAAAATATTACCAATTTGAGGGCCAAGCAGTGTTAACACCCCAATAACAACAATGGCCACTAAAACCAAAATTAGGGCATACTCAACTAATCCTTGTGCTAATTGCTTTTGCTCTTCACTCATTGGCTTGCTCCCAAATAATCGAGAGAAACTGTCGCTATAAAAAATAATGGCTGGCAGTGTGCAGACAATATCCCTGTTAGTTTTGGGCTGGGTAAGAGTCCGACATGCTGCTGCCGCCATCTGCTGTTACCGTAACTGTGCCAGGGTCTGGGCCAACGGCAGGCAGCGTTACCGTACAGGAAAGGTTGCAGCCGGTGCTGGCTGTTTTTCCGCTTTGAGAATCTGTCACTGTAACATTGGTATTGGCAGAAACTGAGATGCTTACCACCACATCTGGCCCACCACGAAAGGCAGAAACGCCCGTTACATCAGCAGAAGCCGGTGGGGAAACAGAGCCACCCCCACCGCCGCCGGAACCATCGACCACGCTCAACCCGTCTATGATTCGGCTGAACACGTTACCCACTTGTGGCCCCAACAAGGTAAGAACGGCGATGACCACCACGGCGACCAATACCAAAATCAGGGCGTATTCCACCAATCCCTGACCCTTCGCTTGTTGTTTTACCTGTTTCATTTGTAACCTCTATGGCGATGTTTGCGTTTTTGCTATGTTACGGATTTGTCTGTTTTTTTGATTGCGGCTTCTGGATAAAAGCCAAAAGAGATATTGGAAAAGAATACTCTCAGTTTTGGCTTTTACTTGAACAAACCACCGAGAAATCTTGCTTCGTTTTTCAAACTAGTTTCTGTGGTTTGCTTTGCAAGGCCCCGAAAAACGGGCATTGATAGATTATCTTGGATCGTTTTTTTTGTAAATACATGACCCCTGCCTGAGCTTATAGATCAAGCTGAATATCAGGCACGGCCGTACTTTCTAAAATAAGCTGCCGTTCAAAAGCGCTTTCCATTAAGGAAGCTGCGTTGCGTTCTGCTTCCCACAATTCCACGGCGGGGTATTCATCGGCAATTAAGGTCAGGCGCAGGGTGGTGTCGTCCCACACGGCCGTTACATCATCCACGTTGGCATTGCGGCCCCGCTCCAAAAACTCTGCCAGCCGCAAAATGGCTGCCAAACGCAGCAAAATTATGGGGTCTTCATCTGCCAGAAGTGACTCGAAGGGAACGGCCGTTGGCCGCCCTTTGCGATGATACCGCGTCAGCAGCGCCACCAGCGCCGTCTCACGCGGGGAAAAACCGGGCAGCCCACTGTTAATAATTAACGTCTGTGAATGCTTATGATGATCGTCATAGCTAATCACCGTGCCCAGGTCATGCAGCAAAGCGGCCGCATCCAACAGTTCCCGCTCTGCCATGCCGTAGCCATGCAGGGGAGCCAATTGGTTAAACAGGCGCGTCGCCAGATAGCGCACATGGCTGGCATGAGCCTTTTGGTAGTTGTACACACGCGCCATATTAAGCACGCTAAAGCGCCGCACGCTGGCAACTACCGGATAGGCCAAATGCTGCCAAAAATGCTCAAAAAAAAGACCCTCGCGCAAGCCATTTTTAGAGATCGTGAGCGCCTCAACCTGCAATCTGTCCATGACCTCCGCCAGGACTAAGGCTCCCGGAAAAATAATGTCGGCGCGGTCACGGTTGAGCCCAGCAATTTGTCGTCGTTCTGCATTAGAAAGCTGTTGCAGCAGCTGCACCGTCTCTTGTACCGAGTCACGATGCAGCACAAAGCCGTGCAGGGTGTTTAGGGGATAATTTTGGCGGGCGGCCTGAATGGCAGCCAGATTGCGGATAGTGCCGCCAAGCCCCACCAGATGGCGGTGTGGTTTGGCCTGCTTTTTTTGTAACCAAGGTATGCTGTCTAGCTGCTGGAAAATATGCTGCTGAATGGCCTTTACGTTTGCCAGATCGATGGGGTCTGACCGCACAAATTGCTCGGTCAAAGCCAGCGCCCCCAGCGGTACAGACCCGCCTTCCTGGTAGCGGTTGCCGCGCACTTTGCTAATTTGGGCGCTGCCACCACCAATGTCGATTACGTAACCATTGCCTAGCTGGACTTCATTGAGGACGCCCAGCGTGCCGTAAAACGCTTCGCGCTCGCCATCTAGCACCTGTAGATCAAGCCCAATATCTTGCGAGACTTTGTGCAGGAAGGCCGGGCCGTTGGCGGCGTCGCGCACGGCGCTGGTGGCGGTGGGGATGATGAGGTCAACGGGGTAGCTGTCGCAAAATCGTTTGAACAGGCGGAGGGTGAAGAGGGCACGGGCAACGGCCGTATCGCTTAAC
Organism: Ardenticatenaceae bacterium; assembly: GCA_020634495.1. The sequence continues at coordinate 136,070 of JACKBR010000005.1, forward strand.
CCGGCTTCTGTCATCCCCTCCCGCAGCCGAACAACCTCCCGAATTTCATCTTCCAGGCGGTAAGCATAGCCAGGCACAGCGTTCAAGATCACCAGCCGGGCGGTGTTTGAGCCAAGATCGATGACACCAATGCGTTGCGCAGAATTTGCAATCATTTGTTGACCTTATACAACAATGACAGCATTGTACCATGTTTTTGTTATTTGCTGCGGTAATTAGACCGGTTCTTTGAAGTCATAGAGGTTGTTGCTTACTTGCCACTGTCGCTGGCAAGCTGCATTGGGGCAAACGAGGCGATCTTCAACAGGGGAAGGCAAAGGTGTTTGGCAGTGGGGGCAGGCAAAGAAGGTGTTAGGAACGGCCGTTTCCCCCGCACTAGAATGGGCAATATCCACAAATACACTGGGGCTGAGCTGCCACCAACTGCCCGTCCATTGGGCCAATGAATCCAGCCAAACTAACAGACCGGTTGGCACGGCCTTTTTTAGCGGGCCAAAACGATAATGGGAAACGGTAAGCTTCCGCCCTGGCTTAAATCCTGCTGCGATTAACTGTTGGTGAATCCAGCGGGGATGAAAATCGAAGTTTAGCTCAGCAAATTCGATGGGGTCATGGTCAAAGGGAGACCAATCCTGGCGGCGCAGCCCGTAGCGCAAAATTGCCTTGAGATTTTGCTTATTGGCAAATTCCAGGATGTAACGGCCGTTTGGCCGGGCAATGCGGGCTAGCTGTTGGAACAAAGCGGGCCCATCGGCCGCGTGGTGCAGCGTGCGAATTTGCACCATCGTGCTAAACAAACCGGCCACAAAGGGCATCTGGTACCAGTTTCCGGCAACATAAACAAATCGGGGATCGTCGCCCAAATGGGCCTGGGCTTCGCGCAGCAAGGAGCGCGAATAGTCGAACAGCACTACTTTTTGGTAGCCCAGGTACTCATCGGCCAGGCGGCCAAAACCTGCGCCAATTTCAATGAGCGTCTCGCCAGTTGGGGGCATGAGGCGGCGCAGGGCGATGCGTTCGACCTGATCTTCATAGCTGCGCCCTTGCCCTTCCCAGAAGCGGGTGCGGTAATCAGAGCCTTCATAGTCGCAGACGGGGGGCGTATCGGAATTGTTCATGTGAAGCAGCGGGTCAGCGAACGGCCGTATCCTGCACGGTTGGCGGGCTATTTTGCGACATCCGGCTTTTAATCTCGTTGTAGCTCGATGGCAGGCTTTTGATTAAATGATCTAAAGGTTCAAACAAACCCCGCAAGGTATTAAACGGGCCGCCCAAATCAGTATCCTGGAGCGGAATTTGTACGGGTACATCCATTTTCACAGGGATGGTTTGATCGACATCAACCTCCAGGTCTAGGGCTACTGGCAGCGGCAGCCCCGCCGGTAAATTTAAGCTAACATTACCATTAATCTGCCCCCCACCGTCCGGCAGTGTAAATTGAGCTGGAATATTTAATGGAACATCACGAACAATAACAACATCCGTTACCTTTTCTAATGGCAGCGTAAAGCTAATCGGCATGGTTGTATCCAGAGAAATTGTTTGTGAAATGGTGGCGTTGCTCATATCAACAAAACTATCGCTAAGCCCACCAACAATAGGCTCTGCCACAGAGTCAACAATCGGCAAGATAAGCGGTGCGGCCAGCAGCAGAACCAGCAGCAGCACAAAGTTCATAATAAACGAAAAAATAATGGCAAACGTCTTAAATGCCTGCCAAGGTTTTCCAGACCAAACCCATTTACGATCCATTGCCTAACCTCCGTAACTCCTTACAGGTTGACATAGTGTTAGGACTTTATGGTAACATGAATCAGGCAAATAGCAAAACGGCCGTAAGTCCTGGCACAATCTTCAACAGCTAAAATGGCTGGCTGTGCTGTCCTGACACTTCTTTACAATTGTTTCCCGTGAAACAATTGCGGGAATAATTGAATGAAGTAGAATACACTGACCGTCAAAAAAAGTTTGCTTCAGCACGAGCCGTTTGGTTAGTCAATTTGGCAAAAGTCAGCAATCTTTGGGAAACAAGAATTATCGCATGTCCACCCAATCTAACAATAAAGAATCCTCTTCAAATTCGTCCTCGCGCCCACTGACAAATGAGGTTGCCATCCTCCTCGATTTAGACAATCTGGTTATTGGCGCAAAGCAGATCAACCTGGCCTTTGATATCAATTTGGTTTTGGACCATATAAAAAAAATGACAAACGGCCGTATCGTGCTGCGTCAATCTTATGGCGATTGGCGGCAAGACCAACAACTCATGCGCGAATTAGCCACGGCTGGCTTCATTACCCAATCCGCAATTCGCCTGAACAACTTCAGCAAAAATCTGGCTGATATGCAAATTGTCGTAGACACAATGGAAACCCTGATTGATGGCCACCAGTACAGCACTTACGTCCTCATGACCGGCGACCGGGATTTTACACCGCTGGTTCAATCCTTGCGCAAACGGGGCAAGCAAGTGATTGGCCTTGGCGTGCGCCACACAACCAGCCAAAGTTTTGCCAATCTGTGCGACACCTACATCTACTACGAAGACATTGTGCCCGCTCCCCAACTGACTGACGCCCAAATTGAAGAGCTGCTTTCCAGCTCGCTTCAATATTTGCTAACCAGCGAAGAACGGGTCCGCGCCAGCATCCTAAAACAGCGTATGTCTGAGTCCAGCAAAGGCGCGTTTGACAACAGCCAACACGCCGAAGGCAGCTTCCGCAGATTTTTGGAAAAATATCCTCATCTGGTGCGCGTTGAGCAAGTGGAAACAACAATCTATGTCACCCAGCCAAAAGCAAAAGAAAAACCGCCTGCGCCCCTGCACATTAAGTACCGGCGAGAACTAAAAAAACAGCGGCTGCGCGTGGTAAAACGTGAAGCCCGCTTTATGATCATCAAAGATATGGTGCGGCATCTTAGCGCATCGGAGCAAGTCCGCTGGCGCGAACTCATCGACACTTTGGCTGAGGAATACAAGGCAGACCAGAAAAAGGTCTCAAAAAATGCAATCAACGCCGTTTTGCTCTTGGCACGCCGGGCACAAGTCATTCGCACACTGCGGGCGAAGTCGCTTTCAACAGCGCCCGTGCTGCTAGAGCTGGCAGGGCAAAAGATTGTGCAAGATGCCATCATGCGCTGCGATGCAGCCTACGTGAAGGAAATTTTGGACCTTACAGATGAGTTTGATGAGGAAGAGGCAGCGATTGCTTTATATTACGAACCCCATTTTTCCCGCTATCTCAAAACGCTGATTAAGAATTTTGAGCGCCTGGGGATGTAATATCAGTTAGCGCTACTTCATCCCGGTGGCCCAAGCCCAAGCTGTTATCAATGAAATAAAGTCGCTCTGGCTGAAGTAGATACCAATTCACTTTGGTTAGCGCAGCCTGCATTTTTTCGTCTGCCTGGGCCAGGAAGGGATATTTTTTCAGGTAGTGGGCAATTGATGTTTCACGGGAAACATTGGCCAGCAGCGAAACACGCCCCTCTAACTGAATCCCCTGAATCTTTTCCCAGTCCCGATAATCTTCTTGAATGGTGGCGGAGACGTGGGGAACGGCCGTAAAATTTTGTGCATGTCGCGTGTGCCCCGCCGACAAAAAGATGAGATCGAAGCCATCATTTACGTAGAAAACGGCCGCAGCCCACAAACCCCGTGGCCCCGTCGTCGCCAACGTCATCACCTGATGAGTGGCTAAATAATCCAGCGCCAACTGCCTTGGATCACGCGCCATCTTCCTCATTCCCCCGGCTTGCTTTGCCCCCTTGCCAGCGCGTAAACAAATCTTCCGGCAGATCAATCTCCAGCAAATCCAGCAGCCGGTTAACCGTCTGGTTTACAATGTCGTCAATGGATTCCGGCCGGTGATAAAAGGCCGGCATGGGCGGCGCTAAAATAGCTCCCAGCTCGGTCACCTGCACCATCAGGCGCAGATGGCCCAAATGCAGCGGTGTTTCCCGGGGAACAATGACCAGACGCCGCCGATCCTTTAGCACCACGTCAGCCGCACGCAGCAGCAGGTTATCGCTAAAGGAGTTGGCAATTCCAGCCAGCGTTTTCATGGAGCAAGGCACAACAACCATGCCCCACGTTTTGAACGAGCCAGAAGAAACGGCCGCAGCAATATCCCGAAACCGGTAGTAGACGTCGGCTAACTGCATGACCTCCTCAGCAGTAAAATCGGTCTCCAGGCCAATGGTGGTAGCCGCCGCTGTGCTCATGATGAGATGCGTTTCCACGTCAGGCACATCCCGCAGCAGCTCTAAAAGCCGAATGCCATAAATGACGCCGCTTGCCCCAGAAATGCCTACAATTAATTTTTTCATACAGGTTGACCCCTTTGTGTCAGCAGGTAAATTGCCTGTAATGGATTTTAGATTAGGTAGCCAGAAAACCAAAATCCCCTTACAATCGCCTTCTTGCATTTTTGAAACAACTGAGAGGGTTTTGTGAAATCTTTTTTTATTGACAATATCAATGTCGGGGCAGAGTTGGAGAATGAGCCGTTCCTAATTCAGGATGCCACGCTGCGCGAAACGAAAGACGGCCGTCCCTTTTTGCTGGGCACCCTGCGTGACAAAACAGGCCAGATTGCCTTTGTCTTTTGGGATATTCCCAGCTACGCCGAAAAATGGACACAAGCTGGCAGCGCCGTTTTGATCACCGGGCGCGTGGTGCGCTACAAAGACGCGCTGCAAGTCACCATCACAGACATGAACCAAAATCAGGAGCCGCTCCTGGCCGATTTGCTGCCTTCCAGCCGCCGTCCACAAGCAGAAATGGTCGCAGAGCTAAAAGAACATGTGGATAGCCTCGGCGAGCCGTGGCGGCAGTTGGTGACGCACCTGCTTTTAGATTCCGCCTTTTTGCCCGACTACGTAAACGCCCCCGCCGCCCGCAACATGCACCACGCCTACATTGGTGGCTTGCTGGAACACACGTTAAGTATGGCAGCGCTGGCTAAATTTTTGGCCAATCATTACCCCTTTGTCAATCGGGATTTGCTGCTAAGCGGCACGCTGCTGCACGACATGGGCAAAGCAATTGAGTATGACACCAGTAAGTCGTTTAGCTTTTCGGAAGACGGCCGTCTCGTTGGCCACATCACCCGCGCTGTTGTCATGGTGGAAAAAGCCGCCGCCGCACTGGGCAATTTTCCTGAAGACGATCTGCGCCATCTGGTACACCTTGTCGCCTCCCATCATGGCACCCAAGAATGGGGCTCACCCGTCGTGCCCAAAACGTTAGAAGCCATTCTGCTGCACCAAATTGATTTGCTAGACAGTCGGGTTCAAGGATTTTTTGACCATCTGGCCAATGACAATGGCGAAGACGACTGGACAGTTAAAAGCAGCTACATGTTTGGCACAGAACTACGCAAACCAGATGGTTTCGATTGGCAAAGCAGTTAAAAGCGTTATGGCTCCAGGCGGTAAATCGCGTACAAAAACCGGCCCTGCTCATCGTGAATTTCTTCATAAGCCCCGTTGGGGAAAGCTTGCTGCACAACCGCCAATTCTTCTAATCGTTCCGGCAAAAAGATGCACCAGGTTGTTTGTTCAATTGGCCAGGCTGGCGGAGTTGTTAGTGGCTCAATGAGATCAACGGCCTGGACATCCGGGGCCAGGTATGGGATGGTTGCCAAACTAAAATAGCCCATTCGCGGAAAGCCAAAGAAATAAACGTCTGGGGCCACAGCCTCATCTTGCAGGTCAACGGCAATAGCTGTAGCCACAACGGTGTTTAGGCCGCCCAACTCGTAGGTCTCATACAGTTTGCCAAAGTAGAATGTTATGTCAACAAGAACGAGGCTGAAGAGGATAACGGCCGTTCCCATCCCCACCCACTGCCTGCCCTCCGGCCAAAACTGCCGCAGCCAACGGCCGATTAATCCCAAAGGCAGCGCCACAAAAACAGCCACCGCAGGCATTGCCAAAATAAAGCGCTGCGACGCGGGCGGGTCCTGACTAAAGCCGCTCAATATCGGTACGGAGAGTAACGGCAATAGCAGCAAGGCAAAACGGCCGTCAAAGCGGAACAAAGCCCAAACCAGGCCCAACAAAAAAAGCCCGGCCGCCAGCGGCAGCAGCAAAGGCACCCCAGGGGCATAAAGCAGCCGCAGCGGCAGATGGGTAAAGCCCTGGGCCGCCAGCCACATCTGGCGCAGCACAATCGCAGATTGCGCCTGCCCCTCTGCCTGGGCCATGCTCGCCAAACGCTCGCCCCAAATCGAAACGCGGTTAAGCGGGGCCAGAAATTCAGCCCAGTGGGTGGCAAAATACATAGCCAGGGGCAGCACGGTGATAACGGCCGTTCCCGCCCACAAAACAAATCCCGGCAGGCGCAACCGCCACTGAGCTGGCTGTCGCCACCACATGCCCACCAGCCACAGCAACATCAACACCGGCAGCACGCGCACCGACACGTAAAAATATTGCGCCAGCCCCAACGCCAACCCAGACAATACAAAAGGCAGCCGCCGCCCTGTATGCCAGCCGTGCCACAGGCCAGCCAAAACCAGGGCCACAAAAAAGCTGTCCCACACATTGTTCAACCCAATGCGGCTAATGTGAATGTGATAATGTGACCCCATGAGGACAACCGCAGCGACAACGGCCGTTCCCCGACCAAACATCACCCGCGCCAAAAAGAATGTGGCCACCACCGCCAGCACGCCGCCCAACGCCGCAAAATAACGCAGCGCCTCAATCGTCTGCCCAAACAAATCAATGAACGTGCTTTGCATGGCGTAATAAAGCGAAGGGAACGAAAACCAGCCAATCGTAAACCAGTTATCCGCCTGGTTCTGTAAAAATAGCGCCGCATGAAGCCCGGCCGATCCCTCATCGCCGGAAAAGGTGTTAGGAAATTGAGTAACGGCCGTTCCCCGCAGCAGCCACGCCCCCACCACCAAACCCAGCAAAAGCCACCACTCCCAGCGGGCCAGCCCCAAACCCCGTCGCAGCCAAAACCGCCATTCCGCCAACGAAACGCCGCCGAGCAAAACAAACCCTAGCGCCAACAGCCAGGCCACCACCGAGACGTCCCAACGCCGCGCCAGGGCAATGTCTCCGGCAGCAAAACGGGCCAACAAAGTAAACGCCAACGCCAGGCAAAGCAGCAGCGCCTGCCAGCCAGCAATCCCCAACCAATGTCCCAATCGATGCAGCCGACCGGCCAGCCAGTCCGTTCCCAGTTCATCCTGGCGAATCCGGCTGCCCCCCCACAAAAACAGCCCAGCGCCCAGCGCCATGAGGCCCGCCACAGCCCATTTTCCTGGCGGCGGCACATGGGAAAATGTAAGCTGTCCCAACACAAATAGCAGCAGCCCCCCAGACAGCATCACGGCAATCATTTGTTTGTGCTGTTGGGGGGTAAGTGGAAGGAGAGGTGATGGGGCAACGGCCGTATCAAACACACCATTTTCCGCCTGCTGCCGCCAGCGACGAAGGATCAACCACAAAATCAGCGTCAGCAAAAATGCCAGCCACAGAAATACCATCATTGAAGGAAGTCGTTCGTTTGTCACAGCGCGCTCAATTATCAACATCCGCAGCTTTTTCGCAAAAGCACGGCTGACCTCTGGCCAGCAAAAACTGAACCGCCACCCGAACAACTGTTCAGTAAATAATTCAAGCAGCAGCACCAACCGGCAAACGGGGGTCAGATATTCCTGTCAGATGCACGGCAAAGCATAAAATCTTGCTTCAATTGTATTTGCTTCCGGCAATGATAAAATCCCCCCTGCTATGGAAACTGAGATCAAAGAGCTAGTTCAAACCATTCATGATGCTCCGGAACGCATTGTTTTAGTTGCCGCCGGTGCCGGAACCGAGGCGCTTTCAAATCTATTAGGCGTGGCTGGGGCAACCCGCACCTTGCTAGAAGCGCTGGTGCCCTACAGCCAGGCAGCTTTCGATGAATTCTTAGGACGCCAGCCAGCCAAGTATGTTACAGAGCGCACCGCCCGCTTGCTGGCAGGGCGGGCCTTTACCCGGGCCAGGTGGCTCGATGCCGACACCCATCCGGTAGTGGGCATCGCCTGCACGGCCACCATTGTCACCGACCGGCCCAAGCGCGGGGAGCACCGCGCCTACATTGCCACCTGGCAACCAGACCGGCTGGTAGAATATGGCATTCACTTAAATAAGGGGTACAGGGATCGCGCTGGCGAAGAAAATCTGGTCAGCCGTATCATTTTGAATTCGTTGGCAAAGGCGATGGAGTTACCCGTGCAGCTGCCGCTAACGTTGAGTGATGAAGATAAGCTTACCATCACAACACACAGCTTTGGCCAGGCGGCGCAGCAGCTTAGTCGGGGTGAATTGGCCTACTTTGGGGTCACGGCAGACGGCCGTATCCGCAGCAAAAACGTCAACCCACAAGCAATTCTGTCTGGCTCCTTCAACCCCCTGCATGACGGCCATCTGGAACTGCTGCAAGTTTCGG
>JACKBR010000050.1 GCA_020634495.1 Ardenticatenaceae bacterium
TCTCAGGAAAATCAAATGGTGTAGCTGTGAGCGTCGGTGAGGGGCGTGTGGGCGTTGCCGCAGGTGCATTTGTGGGATTTGGAGGTGTTGCCGTTGGCGTAGATGTCGTGGGGATGAGAGTGGGTGTTTCGGCGGGTACGGCCGTTTCCCCCACGGTTGGGCTGATGGGTAAGTCAGAAACGGCCGTTGGCACACATCCCATCAACCCCAGAAAAACAGCGAAACTCAGCGAAAACAAAGCCAATTTTTTCATTTTCTACCACCTCCACCAACAAATAAAGTCAGTGTAGGTAGAAACAAAAAAGTTCGCTCAGCGCCAGCTGCACGACTTACCTCCGTGTTGTGCCACTAACTGGCTCCATTACGAAGCAGGCCAAACGGACTGTTTTACACAAGAAATTTACTTTTCTGGCAATATTTGCTGCCGCAAGGTATGTAGGGGAAGCACGGCAAAATGGGGGTCGCGGTGCACCAACGTCAGGTTCTGTACAGCAGCAGTGGCAGCAATAAGCGCATCAACAGTGGGCAGGCGGGAGGCAGCCGCTTCACGTAGGGCCACGGCCCGATACGCAACAGTTTCATCAGCAGATAAAATCTGGGCAAACAGCGCCGCATAAATATCCCAGACTTCAGGCCAACGCGATTCGATACGTAAGGCTTTGAGACGGCCGTAAACTTCAGGAATCGACAAGGCAGAAATACTCACCTCATTGTTCGGGTCATCAAACAGCAGATTGACCTGTTCCGCGCCTGCTTCGCCAAACAGATGGGCCAGCCAGGCGGAAGAATCCAGCAAAAACATCAAGCCAACCCTTCTTCTTCATCTTCACCAGCCCGCTCCTTAATCAAGTCGCCAACCGGATCTGCGTTTTCTGGCAACCAATCCCGCCCCATGCCCGCCGCCCGCCGCGCCAGCACACCACGACGGGGCAACGGATGAGCAATCAAGGAACCATCTTCACCAATGGACCACAAAATTCGGGTTCCGGGCTGAATATCCAGCCGCCGGGCTAACTTTGCCGGAATTGTAATTTGATTTTTGCCAGTTACCGTTGTTGTATTCATGGATAAAATGATAATCAAGGAGAAAATTCTGTCAAGGAAAACACCATCTTGAAATCGATTGAAAAACTTTTTGGAACACAGAGTTTCACAGAGATGAACGGAGATACACGGAGAAAAGCCAGCTCTCTGTGAAACTCCAAGCAACCGATAGGGTGCCCTCCTCCGCGCCTCTCTGTGTTCCTTATCCCAACTCCGCCAACACCGCTGCCAGGCGCATCGTTGGTTCGCAATCAGTAAAATCGCCGCCGTCTTCATAGCTCCACCAGGCGGAGAGGACAGCTTGGGCCAGGCTCCACTGGCGCAGTCGCTCGCGGTCCAGGCCCAACGTTTCCGCCAAAATTTCCAGCCGCCGCGCCATGATGCGCTTGAGGTCTGGCTCGTCAAAGAGGGTGAAGGGATTGCGCAGCAGCGCGCCCACCTCGTAAGCCGGTTCGCCCACGATGCCCTTGGGGTCAATCACCTGCCAGCCATTGGCCGCAGACAAAATGTTGTAATGGTGCAAATCGCCATGCAGCAGCACCGGGGTTTTGCTAGAGGTTAGCAGATCGGTGAAGAGAGATACGGCCGTATCCACCAACTTCTCATCAAACGGCCCCGTTCCCCCACCAAATTCCTGCCGCAGTTCCGCCAAGCCACCCGCCCAATCCGCCACAGAGGGAAAATTGTGTTCCGCAGGCAGCGGCCGCCACAGTTTTTGCATCACCTGGGCAGCAATGCGCGTCGCCTCGTCGTCATCTGGCACGATAGTGAGCATTTCGCCAGGATACAGCCGCTCCAGCAGCAAGATGCCCTGGTCGGAATCGGTATCCAGCAGGCGCACGCAGCCGCGTCCATCATACAGCCGCAGCGCCGCGATTTCCGTACGCAGTTCCCGGTTGGGCACGCCCACCTTTAGCACGATTTCCATGCCGTCGGCCAGCGTGGCGGGGGCGACGTAGTTGTAGGAGAGGGTGAAGGGAGACGGCCGTATCGCCAATCCCCAGCGCCGCTCGCACTCAACCAGCAAGTTTGGCAAATTTTCCAGCCATTCCGCCCCGCCCTGGAAGGTGCTGGTGACCGTTTTTACAAAGTGTTCTGGTAAATTCATATTAGAGACCGGATGACTGGAGACTGGAGATTGAAAAGCAAAAATCTCCAATCTCCAGTCTCCAATCTCCTTTTTAGCGCAGCAAAAACCCCTGCCCCAGCGGATCTTCCGGGTCGATGAGCAGCTGGTTGAGGCCGCAAATGTGGGCCGTGCCGCTGACCTGGGGGATAACGGCCGTATGCGGCCCAAATTCCGTCGTCGCCACCACCTCACCCGTGAAGGTGCTGCCCAGAATGCTCTCCACCACAAACGGCTGGTGCAGACCAATTTCCCCTTTGGCAAAGTGCAGCGCGGCGCGGGCGCTGACCCCCGTCCCGGTCGGGCTGCGGTCCACCTCGCCATCGGCAAAGATGCAGACGTTGCGGCTGTGGTGCGCCGGGTCATGCGCCGCGCCGACAAAGATGGTGCCGTACAAAAAGCCCAAATCCGGCTCAAAGGGATGCACGATGGGCAGGCTGACCATCACCGCCTGCTTGATGCGCCGCCCCAAATCAATCAGCTGGCGAAAATCGTTGGCGGTCAGCCCCAGCCCCACCGATTCGGCCTGGACAAATGCGTAAAAACCGCCGCCGTAAGCCACGTCGTAGCGGACGCTGCCCAGGCCGGGCACCTCAACCGTTTGATCCAGCGCCAGGACAAAGGAGGGCACGTTTTGAAAGGAGACAGAGGTGATACGGCCGTTCTCCCCCCTATGCCCCGTCGCCACCACCCGACCCGCAGGCGTGTCAATCTTCAGCACAGGCGCGTCGCCCGGTTTGTCGATCATCCCAGTATCCAGCGCCACTTTGGTCAGGCCAATGATGCCGTGGCCGCACATCGTGCTAAACCCTTCGTTGTGCAAAAAAAGCACCCCCAGGTCGCCATCTGGCGTTACCGGCTCGGTGAAGATGCAGCCGTACATGTCCGCATGGCCGCGCGGTTCCCACATCGTCGCCGTGCGCAGCCAGTCGAGATTTTCTTGGGCGTAGCGCCGCTTGGCCAAAATCGTGTCGCCGAGAATGGGCGGAATGCCGCTGGTGAAAATCCGCAGCGGCTCGCCGCCAGTGTGGGCGTCGATGGCAGTGATTTGCTGCCAGTTTTTTGGGGGTGTCCAGGTGGGCATGAGGTTCTCCTTTTTTGACAGGGTTAAGGGGTGACAGGGTGACAAGGTGACAAGGTGAAGGGGTGAAGGGGTGAAGGGGTGACATGAGGCTATTTTGCGAGAATAACGGAAAAAGACAAGCCATTCTTTTTTTCTTTTGCCTCTTTGTCCCTTTGCGTTAAATTTCTGGTCGAGGCGCAGATTTTCTCTTTTCTCTCTGTGCCCTCTGTGGCAAAAAAAGGAGCAAACGATGTTTGATGTGTTGGTGATTGGCAAGGGGTTGATGGGATCGGCGGCGGCGCGATATTTGCAGGGGTTTGGGGCGAATACGGCCGTTCTCGGCCCGGACGAACCGCAAAATCCACAAACCCACGACGGCGTCTTCGCCAGCCATTACGACCAGGGGCGCATCACCCGGCGGCTGAGCAAGGACATCGCCTGGGCAACGCTGGCCGACCGCTCGATTGCCCAGTATCGCGAATTGGAAGCCCACAGCGGCATTCACTTTTACGAGCCAACCGGCGGCCTCTACGTCGGCCCGAACGATGGCAGCCACGCCTATTGGCAGCACGCGGCGGCCATCGGCCAGCGTTTTGGCGTGGCTTACGATGAGCTGTCCGCCGACGAGCTGGCGGCAAGGCTGCTCAGGCTGCGCTTTCCAGCAGGCTTTGCCGGGATTTTGGAACACGCCCCGGCTGGCTATATCAATCCGCGCGGACTGATTGCGGCGCAGCTGGCCGTTTTTGCGGCACAAGGGGGCACGATTTTGCAGGAAACGGCCGTTTCCGTCACCCGTCACCCCACCCACCTCACCGTCCAAACCAGAGAAGGCAACCAGTACCAAACGCGCAAGCTGCTCATCGCCGCCGGTGGCTTTAGCAACTGTTTTGATTTGCTGGAACGGCCGTTGCCCCTGCGCCTAAAAACGGAAACGATCATCCTGGCCGAGGTGGACGATGCCGAAGCCGCCCGGCTGGGCAACATGCCCACCGTCATCTACGCTATCGACACGCCAGACCTGCGTAACATTTATTTGCTGCCGCCAATTGTGTATGGTGACGGCCGTTTCTATCTGAAAATGGGCTGCGACACCCGGCTCGACCAGACCCTGCCGCACGATGTGGCAGCCATTCGCCACTGGTTCATCCACGGCGACAGCGACGCCATGCTGCCCGCCATGCGCGCCGCGCTAGAAGACATCATTCCGGGGCTGCGGGCGCAGTCGTGGCAAACCAAGCGCTGCCTGATCACCTACACGCCGCACGGCAAGCCGCTGATTGATGCGGTGGTGCCAGGGCAGGTGTACGTGGCCACTGGCGGCAACGGCTCCTCCGCCAAATCGTCAGACGCTATTGGCCAGCTGGCCGCCAGCCTCACCTGGCACGACGCCTGGCGAGACACAGAACTGGACGCCGCCCTGTTTGCCATCCCGTAGCCGCAGATTCTTTACGCGCCATTCCGCCAGGGGCTAAAGCCCCTGGCTACAAAATGGAAGCCCTTGCAGGGCTAAAATCAGCCTCGAAGAGGCTTTCATAAACTAGCCCGGCCGTTTACGGCTGGGCGGGCTGCGCGGAAAGAATACGCAGCTACAAGAATGAATGTACCATTCTGATGTATACTCCTCAAAATCAAATATTTCACTTTTCACAAAATTTGGGCGAGGCAGGTGGTAGCAAGTCTGCTTTGCTTGGCGAAGGTTTTTCCCACCTGCCGCGCCCCTACAATTCACTTTTCATCAAAAAGAGGCACTCATGCGCTTACTCATCACCGGTTCCAGCGGCCAGATTGGCACCAATTTAGGACTTCATTTGCAAGCTCAGGGGCATTATGTGTTTGGCATTGATAAACGGCCGAACAGTTGGACCACCGAAATTGAAACATTGCTGCAAGATTTAAGCATCCCGCAGCGCAGCTTTGGCAAAGGGATCGGCCATGCCGAATATCCGCCTGACCTGGACGCTGTGATTCACTTTGCCGCCCACGCCAAGGTGCATGAACTGGTGGAGCAGCCGGATCGCGCTTTGGAAAATATCACGATGACCTACAACGTGCTGGAGTTTTGCCGCCAGAACAACCTGCCGCTCATCTTTAGCAGCTCGCGCGAGGTGTACGGCGACATCCACCGCTACATCACCGAGGAAAGCTACGCCGATTTTGCCTTCACCGAAAGCCCCTACTCCGCCAGCAAAATTTCTGGCGAGGCGCTGATTTATAGCTATGCGCAATGTTATGGTCTGCGGTATTTGGTGTTCCGGTTTAGCAATGTATACGGCCGTTACGACAACGACCTGGAACGGATGGAGCGCGTTATCCCCCTGTTCATCCGCAAAATTGGCAACCGGGAACCGATCACCGTGTACGGCGAGAACAAGGTGCTGGACTTCACCTACGTCGATGACTGCATTAGCGGCGTGGCACGCGGGCTGGAGCGATTGGTCAGCGGCGAGATTGAAAACCACACCATCAACCTGGCATTTGGCCAGGGCAACAGCCTGGTGAACATGGCCAAATTCATCGGCGAAGCCCTGGGCATTGAGCCAAATATGATCATCGAGCCAGCTCGTGTGGGCGAGGTAACGCACTACGTGGCCAACATCGGCAAGGCGCGTGCCCTGCTGGATTACCAGCCGACAATCTCGCTGCGGGATGGCATTCACAAGGCGGTGGAATGGAGTACGCAGTGGTGGCAAAGTAATCAGTAGGTCAGTATTCAGTGGTCAGTTACTGATGACTGGCACACTGTTTACTGATTACGGCTCCTAGCCCTTTGGTACTATGTTGTGAAGGGACAAAGCTGTTTACACTTCTTGCACACGGTCAACAAACTATAAAAACGGCCGTTTGCTAGAACAATCTTGCCGAAGTATCTATGAACAACAGCACTGGATTATTAGACACCCTTTTACAACAGGCTGAAACGGCCGCTCAGCGGCACGGTCAGCATTCACGGCTTACCAAGCAAGCCATTAGCCGCAAATTGGAGCGGACGGATAGCGAGGCGGTAGCCCGGCAGCTGGATGCGATTTACCAATATCGCGCCTCGCGCCTGCACACCTGCTGGCGCGTAGCCCAACAGCTTACCTTCTACAGTAAAGAAGACACATGGTAGCAGACATTTCATTGAAGCAGGGCCAAATCTGGTGGTCAAAACCGCCAGAACTCACCAAACCCCAACCCATTTTAATTATTCAAAGTGATGCCTTTAACCGGAGCTTGCTGGAAACGGCCGTGTGCATCACCCTCAGCCCCGACTGGAAATTGGCTCCGGCCCCAGGCAATGTGCTTATCGCTCAATCTGATTCTGGCCTGCCCAAAGCGTGCGTGGCCAACGTAGCCCAGATCATCACCATCGATCGTCGCTTCCTGACAGAGTACGTGGGCACGGTTCCCCCCTTCATCCTGGAAAGCGTCCTCGATGGGGTGCAACTCGTCGTCGGGCGCACCTAAAAAATTAACCGCAGAGAACGCTGGGAGCGCGAAGGTTATTCGTTTATAACCCTTCTGAGCGCGCTCCGCGTCCTCCGCGGTTCCTTTCCTTAATTACAAGCCTGTACCCAAAACTATGTACTTTGTGGATTTCGGCTAGAGTGGCCAGTCGCGCAGCATCCGCTCCGTTTCCTCGGAGTGGCCCATTTCATCCCGAACCATATCTTCCAGAGCCACAACCAGACCTTTGTCGCCATAGGCGTCTGCCTGTTCGGCCCGCTCGGTGTAATCTTTGCCGGCTTGCAGTTCAGCCGCCAGCACTGCTTCTAGCATTTCGCGATTATTCTTGGCGGGCGGTACGGGTTTGGCTGTAGTGGTTGGTTCGCCACCCAAAGCCACAATTTTGTTGGCCAAAAATTGGGCGTGCAGCTGCTCATCAGCAACTTCGGTTAAGAAAAATTGAGCCAGCTGGGGACGGTAGGGGCCGGTGGCTTTGGCCGCGTAGGTGATGTACTGAAGAATGGCGCTGAACTCTCCAGCCAAATCTTCATTTAACTTATCAATTAATTCTTGTTTGTTCATTCTTTGCTCCTTAGAAGGGGAAATTAAGATTATTTTTAGATAGGGGTGGCGTGCCACTTTTGGTTTTGCTCCCCGGCTCATGGCGGGCCATTTTGCCCCCCTTTTCAAAGACCATGATAACAGCTACTTGATTTGGGGCCAATTGAAAATGAGAACGGCCGTTACCAGCGCCACATTGATGAGCAAGCCCACCGCCCCTTTATCATCCAGGTTTTTGCCAGAGCCATCCCAAACCACCAGGTACAGGGCCGAGGAAAAAGCGGCCGCGCCCACCAGCGCCCATCGCCACCAGCTTTGGCCAAGAAACAGCCCAGCAGCGCTAATAACAAACGCCAGGGCCGCAATAACGAGAGAAACGGCCGTTACCCAGCGCACCGTCTCATTATTTAGCAGCCGAGATAACAGCCACGAGCCATCTGGCCAAACCATTCCTGGCTGAAGCTCAAACATCCGTTGGCTCTGGCCCACATAAAGCAGATGCACCAGACCATGCAGCACCAAAAACACGCCAAAAAATATTTTAGACATGACAGCGCTCCAAAAAGTTTACATAACACATTGCTTCACAAGTTCACTATGCGCAGACACAAACACACCTGCCTGGCAAGGTTAGTATGCCAGGAAACATGACTGGCTCACAAGTGACAAAAATCACGGCCCAGCACGATACGGCCGAAACGTGTAATATTTCGGCCGTGAATCCAGCCGCACGTGCAGCCAATACACCCCCAACCCAGAGGTGCTGACCCACAACGGCCGTTTTGCAACACCTCAATTTTTACATCCATTTTTGAATTTTTATTTGAAGTTTTTGGCAAAGGGTGAAGAATTACAAACCAAGACAATGCCGTACCGCATTTTCTATCTTTTGCATTGTTTCCGCCGAAACTTTGCCGGCCAGTTCATCCGGAAATCTTTTTGCATCGAGCGAGCGAACTTGAAAGCACAAGAACACAGTTTCCAACGGTAATCCGCTATCTTCTGTGGAAACGCGAACATTTGTGGGGTAGTCACGTGCAATGTTTTCACCTTTCGTGCCTACAACGACGGTGACGACGAGGGGTAATTTGTTAATGGCATCGATGGACAAAACCAAAACCGGGCGGTTGCCTGCTTGCTCTCGACCTTTGACCGGATTCAGATTAACAAAATAGATCTCGCCGCGCTGCACAGCCATTGTCACATATCCAATCCATCAGCATCGGCATACGCAAATTCTTCATTGATCTTCTGCAATTCTTCCTGAATTTGCGGATCGTTGGCCATCATAACCAGCTCATCTTCAAATCGATTTTCAGACTGAGACATTTTGGCTCGAATACCCTGAACCAAGCGTTCCATCAGCCACAGTTGCTCTTTTAGCGACAAGCGACTGATATTGTTTTCCATTTCCGATAAGATTGGCATGTTCATCATTCTCTCCGCCATACATTACAAGGTAGCAGAATCTTTTTTAGGTCAACATTGCAGGCAAGTCCATTATACACGGAAACGGCCGTTTCCAATCAAAGAGCGTGTGGTTGTGGATACGGCCGTTTTCTAAAACATCAACTTTCACGTTCATGGCAAACCATCCATCCGCTTCAACAGCGCCACCCGCTCAATCTCATCCCACATCGGCCCACGATAAATTTCTGTGTAGCCCAGCTTTTTGTTGAGGGCAATGACATGTGCATTGGTGGCTTCGGTGTGGGTGTAGATGGCCCCAACCTGGTGGCGGCGTGCTTCGGCTTCCACCTTTTGTTTTAATTGTGTGCCTAATCCTTGCCGCCGGTAAGCTGGATCGACCCAGAGTTGAAAGATTGAGCAGAAACGGCCGTCCACCGGAAAAAGCTCCATAGAAATCGTCTGAAACATCTGCCACCGATCCACCACATCTTGCACATGCAAAATATCGGCATAAATGCCTGCCACCCGCTGGCAGCTCTCCTCTTCGATTACAAAAGCAATTTTGTCGTCTCCAGAAATGTAGGCCGCAATCTGTTCGCGGTGCGCCGCCCATTCTGCATCCGACCAGTTGGCCATGTAAGACGAGCTAACGCCCTCGTCCTTAATATCAATCCAGACGAGAAAATTCAAATCTTGGTCTTCTGCTCTGCGTACCTGAAGCATGACATCAATCATACAAACTGCCACCCAATCCGCCAATGTGTACACGCTTTTACCCAAGTAGCAAATCGCAAAAAAATTTCACGCGAAGGCACAAAGATCCCAGGTTTTAACCTTTGCGTCTTTGCGTGGGCAAAACTGGCTTTGGAAAAAGCCTGCCAATGAGCCATATCGCTTAAATAAATAAATCTGCGTCCATCTCCGTTAATCAGCGTCCCATTTCTACAAGAACTGGACGATTGGCCAGTATGATTCCCCTCGACAACCATCCACAAGCTGATACGATCCCCTGTGGATAAAGGAAGCCATTCATGACCCGAAGCGAATTCACCGTTGCCGACGCCCACACCTACGACCACCGCTCCACGCTGCGCTGGCTGCAAAGCCACATTTTGCGCTACAAGGGGCTGCTGCTCACCTTTTTGCTCACCACCATCGGCATGGCCTCTGCGCAAAGCATGACGGCCGTTACCGTCGGCTGGGCCTTCGACAGCATCATCCAAAACGAGGGACGCGCCGGGCTGACTGCGGCCGCGCTGTATGTGGTAGCCGCTTACGTGGGCTACGGCCTGTTCGACATTGTTAACAGCCTGGCAATTCGGGTGCTGGCCCAGCGGGTAGAGCGCAACGCCCGCGACGAACTCTACCTGAGCCTGCTCAGCAAAAGCCAGACCTTCCACGGGCAGCAGCGCGTGGGCGACTTGATGGCCAGGGCCACCAACGACGTGCAGCAAATCGGTCTGTTCGTTAGCCCCGCGCTGGGCACGACGACGGAATCGGTTCTGACGCTGCTGGTGCCGTTGGTGACCATCACCACGCTGGACTACCGGCTGCTCATCGTGCCGATTGTCTTCCTCATCACCACTTACTTTGCTTTGCGCCGCTACAACGACAACCTGGCTCCCGTCGCCACCCAGCTGCGCGGCACTTTTGCCGAGATGAATGCCGGATTGGCGGAAACGATTTCCGGCATCGAGGTGGTAAAAGGATTTGCCCAGGAAACGGCCGAAAACGCCCGCTTTAGCCACAATGCCGGGGCCTACCGGGATGCCTTCGTGCGCGAGGGTGAGGTAACAGCCCGCTACCTGCCGCTGCTGCTTTATGGATTGACGATTGGGTTGGGCTTTGGCCACGCACTCTACCTTTTTATGCAGGGCGTCATCTCTGTGGGGCAGGTGATTACCTTCATGGCCTTGCTGGGCACGCTGCGCTCCCCTGTTCGCTTTTTGCTGCGCAACATTGCCACCTTCCAGCAAAGTTTTGCCAGCGCTCGCCGCATCTTAGAAATGATTCTGACGGAAACGGAGCTGGATCAGAATGAAGCGGGCGTAGCGCAGGAGATGAAAGGCGAGGTGGTTTTTGACGGCGTGGATTTTGGGTACGGCGAGGCGAGTAGCAAGTTTGCAAGTGGCAAGCTTGCAAGTGGTGAATCGTCGCTGGTGCTACAAAATATTTCTTTTACGGCAAGACCGGGGCAGACGGTGGCGATTGTGGGGCAGACGGGCGCGGGCAAGAGTACGCTGACCAGGCTGCTGAACCGAACGTTTGATGTGGTGAACGGCCGTATCCTCATTGACAACATCGACGTGCGAGCGTGGAGCCTGGACAGCCTGCGCGGCCAAATCGGCACCATCGAGCAGGACATCTTCCTCTTTTCGCGCACCATTGCTGAAAACATCGCTTTTGGTGCGCCAGCCGATGTGCCCCAGGCAGAAATTGAGGCGGCGGCAAAGCAGGCCCAGGCCCACGACTTCATCATGGGCTTCCCCAACGGCTACGAGACCAAGATTGGCGAGCGAGGCGTGATGCTTTCTGGCGGGCAGCGGCAGCGCCTGGCCATTGCCCGCGCCTTCCTCAGCAATCCGCGCATTTTGGTGCTGGACGATTCCACCAGCGCCATCGACAGCAACACCGAGGACCAGATTCAGCGGGCCATGCACAGCATTTTGGCCGGGCGCACCACCCTGCTCATCACCCACCGCCTGTCCCAAATTCGCAGCGCAGACTTGATTTTGTTGATGAAAAACGGCCGTCTCATCGCCCAAGGCACCCACGAGGAGCTGATGGCGGAGAGTGGGGTTTATAGGCAGATTTTTGTTCGGGATTAAGAAGGAGATTGGAGACTGGAGATTGGAGATTAGGAGCGACACAATCTCCAATCTCTAATCTCCAATCTCCCAAATGAGGAAACATGGGCATCACCGGCGGACTCAATCCAGAAGAATACGATCGCAGCTACAGCGACCGGGAATTGGTGCGGCGCATTGTGGGCTATTTTCGGCCGCACATTGGCAAGGTGCTGCTGGTGGCCCTGATGGTGTCGCTCATCAGCCTGCTGGCCACCGCCACGCCCATCATCATCTCGCGAGGGATTGACACGCTGGAAGCCAATCCACAGTTGCAGCTATTGCTCACCCTGGCGGCCGTCGTCACCGTGATGGGCGCGCTGAGCTGGGGCTTTAACTTTGTCAGCCTGCGCTACTCCGCCCGCGCCGTAGGCGATGTGGTGCTGGCGCTGCGCGAAGACGCTTTTCGCGCCGTCATGCGCCGCGATATGTCCTTTTACGACCAGTTTGCCTCTGGTCGCATCGTCAGCCGGGTGACGTCTGACACGCAAGATTTTGCCACCGTGGTCACCCTGACAATTGATTTGCTGAGCCAGATTGTGCTGGTGCTGGTCATCGGCCTAGTTTTGTTATCACAAAACCTGCGGCTGGCGCTCATCACCTTCACCGTGGGGCCGGTGGTGGTGACGATTGCCCTCGTCTTCCGGCGGCTGGCGCGGAACGCCATGCAGCAGGCGCAGCGAGCCCAGGCCACGGTCAACGCCACCATCCAGGAAACGGTCAGCGGCATTGCCGTCGCCAAAAATTTCCGGCAGGAAGCGGCCATCTACAGCGACTTTCAGGACGTGAACGAGCTGGCCTACCGGGTGCAGCTCACCCGCGTGGCCGTCTTCGGCAGCATTTTTCCGCTGCTCAACACCGTCTCCGGCATTGCCGTCTCGGTAATTATTTACGTCGGCGGGCTGATGGCTATCAGTCGGGACATTTCTGTGGGCGAGTGGTATTTGTTTGTGCAGGGGCTAACGATTTTCTTCTACCCGATTACCAGTCTGGCTTCGTTTTGGAGCCAGTTCCAGCAGGGGCTGGCCGCCAGCGAGCGGGTGTTTGCCCTGATTGACGACGAGCCGCTGGTGGTGCAAACGGCAAACGAGCCGGTGGGGCGGCTGCGCGGCGAGATTGCGTATGACAAGGTGACGTTTAACTACAGCACCGGGCGCAGCGCCGTCCTGCAAGATTTTTCGCTAAATATTCCGGCGGGGGAAACGCTGGCGATTGTGGGGCACACGGGCGCGGGCAAATCGAGCCTGGTGAAGGTGCTAATGCGCTTTTACGAGTACCAGGGCGGGGATGTGTTGGTAGACGGCCGTTCCATCCGCAC
Source organism: Ardenticatenaceae bacterium (assembly GCA_020634495.1). The sequence goes on from JACKBR010000050.1 coordinate 12,795, forward strand.
CTTAGACCTGAGCCAATACCGCCGCCAGCTGGGGCTGGTGCCGCAAGCACCGTTTTTGTTCTCGGGGACGGTGGCGGAGAATGTAAGATACGGCCGTCCAAAGCAACTGATGTGGAAGTGGAAACGGCCGCCCGGCAATTGGGCGACGGCAGTTGGCTGGAAGATTTGCCGGAGGGTTGCAAACGGACGTGGGAGAACGGGGGCGCGGCTCTCGTTGGGACAGCGGCAGCTAGTGGCCCTGGCCTGCGTCCTGCTGCAAAACCCGCGATCCTGCTGCTGGACGAAGCCACCGCCAGCATCGACCCATGACGGAAGCCGGTGCAGGACGCCCGGCGACCGTCCTGCAAAACCAGACCAGCATCATCATCGCCCACCGCCTTCTCCACCGTGCGCGCCGCCGACCGGATCATCGTCCTGCGCGACGGGCAGATCATCGAAGAAGGCAGCCACGACAACCTGCTGGCCCAGGGCAGCCACTACGCCGAGCTATACACCACCTACTTCCGCCACCAATCGTTGGGAATATCGGCGTGGTAAAATGAACTAAGGAGGTAATCCACCAAGAAGCAGGTCTGGGCTTAGTAAATTCTTCTGCTGTTTCCAGTAAACAAAAACTGATTCAGCTGTTTCTTTTATCAGGTTACGGATAAGCTGTATGGAAAGTACAATCGCCTTTCTGTTTTGAGAGTGCATCTCTAGCCTGTTCTTCGGAGATTCCACACCGTTTTGCTACGATCACTTACAGCCTCCTCTTTTTGGAAGCTTTGAGAAATTGATGTAACAAAGCTTATCTTTACCTGAACCACGATGCTAGATTTGGGAACAGTTCGTATTCATGTACTAGACCGTCGAAGTTCAGAATATATGATACTTGAAAGATGAGCGACGTATCTCGCTTTTGTCAAATTTGGATTAAGATGAAAAGCTTCTACTTCATCCAAATCAATATCCGTTGGATCAAAAATAGGTGATAATGTACTAGCATAACGGCTCACCGTCTAGATATCCATAAGTCATTGGGATTTTGATAGTAGGCAAGCTCCGACTTAAAACGAGCATTAATTAGAATGCTAGCAACATCTAGTTGATCTCATCTTGGAGAGAAGAAACAAGATGAACAGTGCTGATTTTTTGACGTCAAATTTTGGAGGAGCAAATTCGATTAGAGCTGAATATATCTTTTTTCTGTCGATTCCTTTACCAGGCCACATGGTTGCCGCAAGAGCACTTATAGCACAACATAAAATTATTTCTGCATCTGATTCTGCTTTATCTATGATGACTAACAATTTCATCAGCAACATTTAATCTTTCCTGAAACCACTCATGAAAATTCGAGTTTCCATTTTTCTTAACCACCTGATCTAACAAAGTCCTCAACCAACAAAATTTCGGCTGTAGGTCGGCATTCTGCCGTACCGCTGGCCACACAACCTAGAACGCCTGAATTTAGCATAAGTTAGGTGGGAACACGTTCCCCAAAACACAAATTATCCACACTCGTTGGCTGCCGAACAAGGGCGACGCAAGCGGAGAAACGGGCCGTTTGTTTGGCAACGGCTCTGTCCGATTGCATCGCCCCTACAATTGGTTCTGTGGATTTTTGGCTGAGGATGGTGGGATACGGCCGTTCCCTGCGCAGTTTATAAAAACGGTTATGAGCACTATAAATCTCTCAGGGTTTAACAGAAAACCCATTCATTATTCAGAGAATCATAGCCGAGTATTTGCCCTCCTCCCGTAAAGCAGGTAAAGTTTCTAACAACTCAAAATCTAAAAAGTTCGATACTCTACTGAGCGAACAGAGGACGAACTGGCAAGCAGAGTAGAAAAGTCCTTTACAAAAATCCAATAATTTTGTCATTTGAGCCTGCTGCCATCTCTAATTCTCCGACACCAAGGCTTTCTCCCATATTTACAACTGACAACATACATTCACTCAATAGAGAAGGTTCTCTTATTCGCACAACGACCAGCAGTCTGCGTTTGCATCCTCTTTTAAAAGGTGTCCTTGCTCGGGTGAAATAACGGTAAGTGTAGGCCTTCCGCCAAATTCGCGTCCAATTGTGACAAGCGTGGCGTCACCGGGAAGATCAATGACAACTTTCCATCACCATCATCATCTTCATAGGTTCCTCCGAACCATAAACCATCCTCTGCGATCCAATTGGCCTCAGCCCGAGAATTTGATTCGACGAATGCTTTCAACCGAAGATTTTTTGAAGGCCAAGCCAACTATTGAAATGACAAGAAAAACGCCAAATAAAATGATCCCTACCTGTTTTTACCCATTTTCAATCTTTCCAGGCACAAAGCCAGTTATCTTCCTGGCCTAGGTTAAACTGAACCTCTGAATTTTAGCATAAGTAGGAGCGATGCGCTGAGGCGCTACCTCGCCTTTACCTGCAACCACGTTCCCATCGCGTCGCCCAGGTTGGCTGGCCGGAACATGGGCGACGCAATCGGAGAAATGGTGTTTTGTTTTCAACGGCTGTACCTGATTGCATCGCCTCTATTCCTGAACTTCTAACAAACAGACAATTTTGTCAAAACCTGCTGGTGAATCCGCGCGGGGAGTTGGGCAATGTACTCGGCCTGCCGCACACGCCAATCCATGCTTTTGGCCTGGTCGCAAAATCACCAGTCACCCTAAACCGGCCGGAATTTTGACTTCAAACGGATACCCTTTTTCCTGGTTGGTGATGGGGCACAAAATGGCCAGCCCTACCTTCCCATTGTAGCTGGCTGGCGACAAAACAAGCGCTGGACGTCGCCCCGCCTGCTCGTGTCCGGCCTGCGGGTTAAATGTCAGCCAGATCAAATCGCCCTGGTTGGGTACATAAGCCATTACCAGACCTCACCGCCAACGGCCGTTCCCGTTTCAACTTCCTCGTGCAGATTTTCATCCGTAATTTGGGCCAGTAGGGCTTCCAGCGTCAGTTCCGGTTCGGGCAACGGTTTGATCATCAATTGATCACCCACCACTTGAATTTCAACTTCTGCATTCATTTTAAGGGACAACTGCTCTGCTAAGGATTTAGGAATTCTCAATGCCAGACTGTTCCCCCATTTTTTGACCTGTGTTTGCATACCTCACCTCGGTTTTTGTATATACAAAAATGATACACTGGCGGGCACGCAATGGCAATAGGAAGATTTTTTACGGCCGTTCCCCTCAAAACCAACCCCCAAAATCATCCCCGGTAGGGGCGATGCGATGGGATGATACCCTCGCCACCCCTGCAACCACTTCTCCCATCGCGTCGCCCGCTGGCTGGCCCGTACATGAGCGACGCAGTTCGGCAGGCTCGTTTGTACTCATGGTCTTCTCCTAAAGGTAGACATCCTTGAGCATGTTGTAGAGCCATTCCCGTTCAACTTCGGTGGCTCCCGTGGCGATATCAATGCGGTCAGCACCGCGATCGATGGTGAGGCGGTTGCCGCTATCAGTTTCGCGCAGTCGCAAACTTTGCAGCTCAAGGGGTGTAAACTCAATCTTTTTGCGCCGGTGAAACAGCGTTTTCCAATATTCCATGGAGTAACGTGTGCCAAACTTAAGGTCTAGCGGCGGCACACCGGTATCGAATGTCAGGTTGGGCAGATTTAGGTGGAGCGCCTCAGGGACTGGTTTTCTGAACAGGCGATAAATCATGTAGAAAGCAAAAGCGCCGCCGAGTGTCCAGCCCACCAACCAGATGATTAAAAATGGTTCCATTGCGCTTAGCAGCTCGGTAACGGCCGTAACCAATCCAACCGACCAACCACCCAGCCAAAGCAAAAGAAAAGCGCCAATAAAATACCGAAAAGCACTCGCTTGCTTATGAGGAACAACGATGGTCTGGTAACCATCGGTAAATTCGGTTGTAATTTTGGAGCCGCTTAAAGGGATTGTGTTCATTTTTTATCCTGAGTAATACGCTGGCGCAAGAGCGGCTGCTGAATCTCCCCTGCCTCCAGCCGGTTCGCCCCAAGAAACGTGACAAAGCGAGCAAACCCGCGAGCCAAGGCTTCGGCAAATGCCTCATTTTGGCCCAGCACCTCATCCTCCAGCCAAAAGCCCAGGATGATAAACGTGTTGGTTTCGCGGTCCAGCTTGCTATCAAAGCGGGCCACAAGCTGGTCGCCCCACAAAACTGGCAGCGTGTAGTAACCAAACTTCCGCTTATCTACCGGCTTGTACACTTCCCACACATAGTCAAAACCAAACAAAATTTTGGCCCGGCCCCGCGCGCTCACCGGGTCTAGCGGCGCTAGAAAAACGGCCTCTTCGCTGGTGGTGGCTTCCAACGGTGCCCAGGCTGGCGGAATGCGTCCGGCCGCCACCTCATTGAGCAGTTCAACGTCCTGGCTAAGCACATAGCGCAGCGGCTTCCAGCCGTCTACCTTTAGCTCAACAATCACCCCATCATCCAGCAGCGCCTGAACAAGATCGGCTTTTTGGCTAAACGGTACGCCGCGGAAATAAGCATCCTGGGTGCGCTGCAAGCGTGACAGACCCCAAAAGCTCACTTCCTTTGCAAACAAAAAACGATCTACGTCGGCTGGGCTGGCTTCACGAATGAGATGCGCTGGAGCAACTGCTTCTGTGAGCGCATAGACGCGCTCGAAGTTTTCCCGGTGGTGGGTCATCACTTCACCTGTTCGCCACAGGTAGTACAAGGCCAAAGAGCTGTCTTTTCGGCCGCGATAGCTTTGGGTTCGTTTGCGGGACGCCGTGGCAAAATCGCGGTTGCTCACCGTCTCTTGCTCGCGCAAAATGGCGCGCATTTCGTCGATTGCCTCGGCATGATCCTGGGCCGATTTGCGGGTGCGCCCATCACAATCTGGATGGCCATCGCGCTCGCGGTGCATAATCGCCCGCCAGTAAGGCAGTTCGTCCATCGGCCGCAATGCCAGCCAGCCGCCCCAATCAAAAAAGCTGCGCTGCTCGTAAGCGGCCGTTTCCCACAGTGCCGGTGTGTAATCGAGGACGCGACTATGCAGGGTGATGTCCTGGCTGCGAGCAATGATTTGCAAGGGGTCAAGCTGTAAATATTCCATCTGGCGCAAGGCCTGTTCCGTACCCGCCAGGCCACGGAAGCGCCTTCCAGGCCATAATCCTTGTTTGCCAAGAATAAAGCGGCGGGCGGTATCACGATCAATAGTTAACATAACGAACATCCATTCGCAGGCTTTTTATACACAAGACCTCAATTGCCAAACGATGCGTTGCAGATTTCAAGGATGTGGGCTGGCTTAACGATTACGGCCGTATTTCTCGTGGCTAGAAACCCAATCACCATGCAAAATTGCACCGGTTAGTGAAGTTTCACCTGCCAGAATAACGGCCGCACAAATCTCGGCAAACCGCTTAACCTTCCCCTTGCCCAAACAACCCAACATTCGCAGGCATTCGCTTTGGGTAGCAAGGTGCGTTCCCCCGCCATACGTGGCCACAATGAGCGAAGTCAAAGTCATCGACCAGTAATAATCCCCATTGTCCAAAAGTTGGTGGTACGTCACCCCGGCATGAGATTCTGAAATGTTGGCTACGTCTTGCCCTGTGGCAATAAAAAGGGCCGTCAGGCCATTGGCAGCGTGAGCGCCATTGTTGGCAGACCCCACCATAAACGCACCAACCATCGACACCTGCCGCATCCAAAACAGGTCCCTTGTGCTGATACCCATTAGGTTCTTTAGCAGCTCTTTTTTAATGACGGCCTCCGCCACAACCCGGCGGCCTCGCGTTTGCAGCATGTTGATTCGTGAATGCTTTTTGTCTGTGTCAATGTTGCCAGAGAGCACAAAGCGGCACTCCTCAGGATAATTTTTCTTAATCCATTCGCAGGCTGCCAGGGTTGCCTTGCCCGTCATGTTTTGGCCAGCGGCATCCCCGGTGGTGAAGTTAAAGCGCAGGTAAAGCAGTGGGCCAACGTGATATTGACCAATGTAGGTTAGTTTTCCCACGCTGGTGGTGGTTTCTGCTGCTTTTTTGATTACGTCAAAATTGATGCCCACCCATTGGCCAAACTCGCGGGCTTCCAGAGCGTTGTCAAAAATGAAGACCGGGGCGCGCTGCATGTGTTCATCAACCACCGTCGCCCGCACGCCGCCACATTCGGTGAGCAGCCGCATACCGCGATTATAGCTGGCAATAAGCGTGCCCTCGGTGGTTGCCAGAGGAATATAGAAATCTCCTTTGGCGTGTTCACCATTAATGCGCAGCGGCCCGGCAATGCCAATGGGAACCTGGGCCACGCCTGTAAAATTCTCAATATTGCCAGACACAATGCCTGGATCAAAGGAGTAGCGCCCCACATGAGAAAGTTCCACCCCGGTTTGTTCTCGCACAAATTCTTGCCGTTTGGCCGCATTTTCGGCGGTGTAATCGTTCTCAGGGTCTCTCGGAATCCGCACGCGTTTTGGGGATGAACCAGTCATGTGTTGCCCTCCTCGTATTCTTTTGCCGGGTGTTTTTGGTTGTGGTAAAGCTTGTTGTTGATCGGGCGCAAGTTTACATCATTTTTTCAATTAGCACTTGTTTCTGAGGATCAAAAATTATCATTCCCTCGTTTGTGTTGTCTAATTGAGCAATCAGATGCCCCTGTGGATTCCAAATTGAGGAGTTTCCCGCGCTCACAAAATTGTCCGATGGCCCAACGCCGTTGACCAACATGGCGAATTTGGCGTGCTTTTGGGCAAGGCCAGACAATCTTTTGCTGGCGTTTTCCACGCCCCTGACCGATTTGGCCACGCTGGCAAGATACAGATCGGCACCGTTCAGAAATGCCTGTTCGGCATGGCCAACCACGGACAGTTCGTAGCAGATTGCCAGGGCAACGGCCGTATCCTTCATGGTAAGCGCCGGTAAATTTTCTCCACTAACAAAGTAAGGCTCTTCGTCTGGAAATAGATGTTTTTTGGCATAGGTTTGCCTGGGGGCAAACGGCCGTATTAGCACCAGGCCAATACAAATGCCGCCATCTGATTTGGTAGGCAGGCCCACGCCAATGGTAATTTGATGGGCATCACTGAGGGTTTGCAGCGGGGCCAAACGGCCGTCGTCCGGGTGGGTGGCTAGCTGCTTGGCTAGAGCTGGCTCGTAGCCCGTCAGCGACAGTTCGGGGAAGATGATGAGGTCTGTGTGGTGGGAAACGGCCGTGTTTACAAACCGCTCATGCTGCTCAATATTGCCCAGAAAATCCCCTTTTATGGGTCTGGTTTGGGCCAGGGCCACCCTCATGTCAGACACCTGCTGAGCAGCCAATTGTAAACTCTCTCATCTCGGTAGGTAAGCGTCGCCGTTTCTGTATGGCCTTCGCCATAATCAATAAAAATATGATCGGCGCTGTTATCCACCTCGTTTGCCGCAGCGAACCCCAGCCGTTGCAGCGCAGCCGCTTCGGTACGGGCACGGTCGCCCAAAGCAAGCCAGAGCGGGTGTTGGGTCCTGGGCAGGGGCTTCAAGGGTGGATCAACTGACAAAAGGGCAGCCCAAGGAGACGGCCGTCTAGCGGCAACCGTAAACACCCCATTTCCACCATAGCTAAAGCCAGTCAGGTACGTTCGCTGCGGGTCTGCACCGTACACTCTCCCCACAGATTCCACAATCGCCACAACATCATCCGCATACGCTCCCCAGACATTCCCCCCAGGCGCGGCCAACTGCGGCACCACCACCCAAAAGCGCCCCGCCAACGCCGCGCGAGTGAGGTCGTCATCTTTCAGCGGCCCGTGCATGGCCAGAGCCTGCTCAATGGGCATATTGCCTGCGTGCTCCCCATTGCCATGCAAAAAGCAAAGCACCGGCAGCCCCGCCTGTGCTTCATCAGGGCCAAAAACCTTGTAATGAAGCCTGCCCATTTGTTGTGTCTCACTCAGCATCTTATCCCCTTTAACTTCCCTAACGCCCGCTTCACCTGCCGACAGGTCAGGTGCAAGCCCTGTTAGGCGGCTAGAGGCAAATTTTGCTTACTGTTTCACCAAACTGAAAATCTAGAATCTTTTATCGCTTCAATTTTTAGAATCAGCAATTTTGTCTAGTTGCTTTTGTAATAAATTTAAGTAGACATTAAGATTTTGTAGTTCTATTTTTTTCTCTTCAATTTGGGCATCAAATATCTTTATTTGTGGACGGAGGTGATAAAATATCAAAAATACCCCGCCGATTCCCACCAGTCCTGGAACCCCACCCATTGGAGTTGCGATAAACATCATTGCCGTTACAGGCACCAGAAAAAAGGTTAGAATTCTGTAAAGCTCATGTTTATAAGCTAAATTATTTATTTCTCTGATCCCCACTGAAATCCTATGTTCGACATTTCTAATTTCTAGGCGGATTTTGTCAGGGTCTTGCTCTTTTTCAAGATAATTAATTATTTGGGAAACATTTCCCGAACCCGAAACAAGGTTATTATTGCCGAGAACTGATTGGTGAATATCCTTTTTATCTTGTTCTTGCATTGGTTTCTCCAATAATTAAATTAGTTCTAGATCGCCATTGATTGTTATGTTACCCGTCCCTGAAACAATATTGCGCTCTCCGATTATGTTTTGAGTAATTGCTTGACCTTTTGCAACTTTTCTTTCTTCTGAGGAAGATTTATTCATTGATTCTGAAAAACTCTCGTTACCAACCCATAGTTCATTAGGTCGTAATTTCTCACAGTTATTCACTAATTCATCTAGCTTGCTATGACGCTCACAAAACTGTACTAATTCTCTTATTTTGTCTTTTCTTGTTGAGCCAGGTAAATCTTCATAGTTGATATTTAATGTAAAAAAAAGGCTGCGCAACTCGCTAACATCAAAACGATTTTCAATCTTTATAGTTAATTCTTGTAATGTCATCAATAGCTCCATAACCAAATTTTGCAATATTAAATTATTGTCCGCCGTTCAGTTGCTTAAGCTGCGCGCTCGTTTCTTTAGGCGCGTCAGCTTGAAGCTTTTGTTAGGGTGGCGTTTTGGCTTGCAGAACGGCCTTCAATTACCAAGATTTTTGTGTTCGGCACAACGCAACTTGACATAAGCCGCCCTAACGCTTGCTTCACCTGCCGCAAGATCAGGTGCAAGCCCTGTTAGGCGGCATTCAAAGAAAACATGACAAGACATCTTTCTGGAAATCACATTCATTTCATTGTATTGCTAAACACGTTGATGATGATTCTTTCAAGTTCGCTTACACCCCCGTGAAAGATGTCAATCTTTTGTTCTCGCATCGCTTCAATGATTTTTTGCAAGACTTTTTTCTCACGTCGCTAGACCAAATAATCGTCAAATGATTCATCTTGTTCAAGCCCCATCATAGCCTTACGAAGCTTTGTAAAGGGCAATTGTTTTTTCAATCATATTGCGCAGATTTTCCTCGTCTAGGAAGTGTGCATTACTAGCAAATGGTGAAAGTTATTTCATATCGAATATAAGGATTAAGACGTTGCATTGTGCAAATTAGCAAATATCTAATGACTTGAAAGAATAAGAATAAGTACAAACAAAGAACACAGTGGTTTCGGGCTGTCCCTCGCACAATTTTTGCAATGCAACCTGAGGTTGAGATAATTTTCAAATCTTCTCACGTAATGGCGAATTTACCTTCTGCAAATTCACACAAAATTAGTCTCTGTCTGACATATGGTTCTAAATCGCTTTCAATCTGCTCAGAAATCTTCATAGATTTATTACAAAATTCCTCCTTATGCTCATATTCTTTTTGAACATGCTGGAAGAAGAATTCAAGAAGAACTTATCTAGCAAATCCTTATGTTTTTCAGTGTCTTCTGATTGCCAGTAACCTTATTGGTAAAAGAAAAAAATGCAATCACACAAATTTTCGGTCAAAGTATCATCAGAACACGCTTGAAATATTCAATTCACTGTACCGAATCGAATAGGGTTTCTGGCACTCTGAAAAATGTTCCATCTTCAAGAACGGATCGGGTAACACATGAAAGTCACCTTTAAAGACACAAAGTAATAATGTTCGTTGTCTGAAACATTTGAAAAAACTGCTCCCTCAATAAAAAACATGTGTTGACTCTGTTAAGGCTTCGGGTTCAACATCTGATGATGTCAAATGCCTCCGTCGCCAAAAGTGTTCGACTTCGTCCTAGAACGCGGCGATCTGATACTGCGTTAAACCATCAATACCGGTGCGTCGTACAAATCTTGTGATTAGCTGATGATATTGAGTTTGTGAATCTTGAATATTTTGCAAGCTAATTTGAGCCATTTTTTTAAACCTATTCAGATTCGACGGGCATCAATTCTTGAAACAGGTAGTTTTGTTCTAGTAACTCAAGCAGCTTTTTCATGGTGTCAAAACAATCGGTTTTGACATCTGGTAAAGATTGGGTGAGTTGAATGTCAGGCAGTGTGTGATATTGATGACTCGCATTGTCGCACTTAAGCATTGATGTCTCTCTAATCGCCCCCCAAAGCCCGTGTGCAAAGCTTGAATCATAATCATAAAACAGGTCAAATAAATACTTTTCACCAACTTCAATGCTTTTCTCTCGAATACCTTGCTTATCAAAATACTTTAAGTCCACATCTGTAAATTCTTCCCACTTAATTTCGTTAACGATTGCATCAGCAACAGGTTCAAAGAAATGCGCCGTTTCGGGCAGATTGTTTTCCCTAGCTTTCAGGAGAATTAGTTTGTATTTGCCAATGCCATATAATTTATACTCTTCCCAAATGTCGGGTTTCTCGCTCTCCTTTTTCAATAAGTATTTTTAGGATGATGAGTATTTCGATTATTGTTCGTGCAGCGTGCCGACCCAACACACTATTACCGAGAGATTTATCATTTACTTCGGTGAACACTTTCAATGCATATGCAAACGAGCCAATTATCACATCAAGCTTATCGCTTGAGAGGGATTCTTGTTTATACGAACTCAATACATATTCCAGAATCGTCTGAACCTGTTTGATGAAGGGTTGGTAATCAGTTTCATTTTCTTTGTGAACAATTCTCATCAGATTGCACCTCGTGATCATTCCAATCCTGTTCCAAAATTCTTGACTGAATTGGGGATCGTTTTCTAAATTAGATACCACACCCTCTGTCGAACGAATAGTTGGCCGATAAAGACGCATTCTCTCATCATCATGACTTGTGTAGGGGTATTTTGAAAGAGCTTCTGGAGTAGTGGTCAGATGAGATGCAATGGTAAACTTACCTCCGAAGAGATGAAGGCTTAATGCTAAGAATCGAAGGTCTGTAGCCTCATTTGATTGATGGGGATAATAAATTTTGACTGCTTCATTCAGTCGCTCTAGTCTGGTTTCAAATCGGATTTCTGGAAGATTGAAGTGGAGATTAAATTCTGGATGTTGAGAAGTATGGTAAAGAATTGTAAGTGGCGAAAGTACCGAAGGCTCAATTTCGTTCAAAATTATTCGGTATATGCTCTTTTGCTCATCTAAAGGTAGAGCAAAAATCTTAGACAATTGAGGGTGTGAAAGAGAATCTACATTTTTGGATATATCCAAGAGAATCTTTCCCGCTTTTCAAACCCATCCTCCCGCCCGTATTCCATCAAAGATTAGGCCCAGCCACAGATACTCTGGCATTCATCCTTTGCCCATGAGCCAAAGTTAACTGGTCACCCATGCCGTAAATTTAGCGCCACCGTGCAGGCACTGCGGGAAACTTGCTTCTCGTTCTTGAGATACAAGAAGTAGCCGCGCAGTTCGGCTTCGCTGATCTGGTCTGGGGACTTATCGCAATATTCTGCCAGTTGGCGCACCGCCCGCAGGTAAGAATCCTGCGTTTTGGGAGCCAAGCCACCCAGTTGCATGTCTTCCAACATGCGTTGACGCAAGTGAGTCATGACTATACCTCCTATGGTTGGGATTGGATTGATAGGAGATATAGTCGCTGATGTGATTGGATTTGGGCAAGCGGGAAGTGGTTCTAGAGGCTACCTGCGCGCAGCGCTTAGTTCAACTACTTATTAACCTGCACCGATGCTGGATAAACCACCAAAATTCGGTTTATCCGGCAGTTTTTTGCCCTCAATGCTGGATAAACCCCCAATTTGGGTATAATATCTGGGCAAACTGCTGGATAAGATGAAAATCAGGGTTTTATCAGGCATGTGTGCTGGATAAGTCACTTATTCAGACGATAAACACGATCCAGGACAGTATAAATCCTTCCGTGCCATTTAGCAATTTTAGGGGATTATTCATTGAAGCCTTTCTCACCTATCTTGCCGTTGAGGGCAATGTGGCAGCTTCTACCCAAAATCAGGCGTTAAGTGCCTTACTTTTTTTGTACAACGAGGTATTGCGGAAACCGTTGGACTTTGTGGAGGTGACTTGGGCCAAAAAGCCGGTGCGCCTTCCCGTTGTGCTGACAAAAGAAGAAGTCAGTGCCGTGATGCATCAACTTACTGGGGTGACGCTGCTCATTGTACAGCTTCTGTATGGAGGTGGTTTGCGTCTGACCGAATGCCTACGGCTGCGGGTGCAGGATGTCGATTTTGGCCAAAAACAGTTGCTTGTCCGTGACGGTAAAGGCCAGAAAGATCGCACAACCACATTGCCTGAATTTGTCATCGCGCCATTGCAAGTGCATCTGTCCGATGTAAAAAAGCTTCATCATGAAGATTTGCAGCAAGGGTTTGGCTTTGCGCCATTGCCGACCGCTTTGGCTAGAAAATACCCGAATGCTGAAACTGAGTGGCTGTGGCAGTTTGTGTTTCCGTCTGCGAATCTGTCTAAAAATCCGCGTGGCGCGGATGACCAACTTTACCGTTACCATCTGCACGAAAGCACGGTGCAGCGGGCGGTAAGACAAGCGGCTAAGTTCGCAAAAATTGGTAAGCGTGTTTCCCCACACACGTTTCGGCACAGCTTTGCCACACATTTGCTAGAAGCGGGTTATGATCTGCGCACGATTCAGGAATTGCTGGGTCATAAGGATGTGAAGACGACGATGATTTATACACATGTGGCTAATCGTGGCGTGTTGGGCGTTCGCAGCCCGCTGGATGAACTGAAGCTATGACAAAAGAGAATGAACACGAGGAACTGGTAACGGCCGTTACCAACGCCATCAAAAATTCCCGCAAATACGGCGACACCAGCGAAGCCACCATTCGCCAGCTGGCAGAAGAGGCCGCCCGGCAGCACAAGAAGCCCAAGGCCGCCATCAAAGCGGTGCGCGCCCGGCTGCACAGCATCATGGCTCCTTACCTGGGCGACCCGGACTATGCGGCGCTGGCCCGGCAGCTCAGCACAGCGTTTGCCGCCAATGACCAGGATCGCATCACCCAGCTTTGCCTCGCCAGCCTGGACGCTCACCTCTCCACCCGTGAACGGCTGCCCATCATGGCCGATTTTTACGCCCAGATTTTTGCCATCACCGGCCAGCCCCAATCCATTCTAGACATTGCCTGCGCCCTGAACCCGCTGGCGCTGCGCTGGATGTTCCCAAATATCAGTAATCAGTCGCCAGTAATCAGTAATCCGTTGAAGTTTTATGCGTATGATATTCATGAGCCGCGTATTGATTTTATTAATCACTACTTCCAGCTAGAAGGGCTAGAACCGCTGGCGCGGGTGCAGGATGTGGCCATGCACTTTCCCCAGGAGCAGGCGGATGTGGCCCTGTTCCTCAAAGAAATGCCTCGCTTTACAAGAAATTATGGCAATGTGGGACGGCCGTTGCTCCAGGCGCTCAATGTCCACTGGCTCGTCATCTCCTACCCCAGCGTCAGCACCCACGGCGGGCGCAGCCTCACCAGCCGCTACCGCGACTTCATGCACCAGCTCATCGACGGCCTAAATTGGCCCATGACTGAGCTGTTATTTGAAGGTGAATTGGTGTTTGTGATTCGTAAAAAAGGCGCAGAGGCCAACTAAACGATGAAAGAAACCATGCGCCGCTTCACCCGCAAATAAAAAATCTCTGCCCCCCCAAAAAACTTAATCAGCCAGGTCAGCGGCAATTTCCAGGTCGCCTTCTTCCGCCACTTTGGTGGGCCGCACGCGGTGATGCTTGGGCATGGTGACAATGTCAGCAACAAGCGCCTTGGTTCCTTCAATTTTGAGCTGGTCAAATAAAAATTCAAACTGATCCTGCAACAGCTCGCCAATGTACGCCTGGGATTCGGCAGGCAAATCCCACCACTGCTGCTTCAATGGCCCAAAGGCACGTTTGCGCTCTTTGTAGAAAAATTGATCTTCTGTTTGGCCCGCCTTTTGCTCAAAATTAGCCCGAATGTAATCATAAGCGGCCGTTACCATTTCTGCTGGAGCGTGCTCGTAAATCATGTTCTGGAAGCCCGTTGCCAGATGCACTTCTACTGTACCCACCTCTGGGAATTTGTGGAAAGCATTTGGCGGCAGCGTGGAAGCGCCGTGCTGGACTGCGCCCCCCATGCCATAGGCATCCCGCGCTGCTGCGCTCAGGTCACGCAATGTTTCAAAATCAACTTTTACCTGGGCCAGCGTGCCGTCTGGCAGCACAACGCCGCCGTGGCTGGTGCCGGTTTGCACCGAGATTTTAGAGATGCCAACCTGCCCGTTCAACGCTCGTTGATACCCTTGCATAAAGGCGTGCAGCTCTTCTACTGTGGAATTTTTATGGCCCACTTCGCCAATCTCACCACCCAAAGAAATCGTAACGCCTTCTGGCTGCAACGCACGCGCATACCGTGTCAGTTCGGCACACAAGGTGTAGTTCAGCGCCTGTTGTTCATCTAACGTGGGGAAGCTCAAATCTACCAGCGTGGAGGTATCGATGTCGATGTTGTAGAAGCCAGCGGCAATCGCTTCGGCCATCAAGGCTTTAACCGCCTCCATCTCACCATCTGGGTCTGCCTGGTACCCTTTGGCCGACACCTGGAAATGGTCGCCCTGAATAAACAACGGCCCGCGAAAGCCCTCTTTAATGGCAGCCCCAATGAGCGAGGTGACGTATTCAAACGGCCGTTGCCCCGTATAACCAATCTCAGACCGGGCAATTTCTAGCAAGATCGCCCCGGCATCGTACCGCTTTGCCGCCCGGAAGATAGCCCGTCCGGTATTAAAGTTCATGCCGCGCACGTTAATAGCCGGGACGGTAAAATTGGCCGGAACGTCCCCCTGGCCAATGGCTATGTACAGTTCATGAATGGAGGCGGGGTAGATGCCCAGCGCCTGCCCCAGTTCCCACAGCAGCCAGCGAGCCGTATCCCGCACCAAACCATTGCCAAAGACGGCCGTATAAACCAAATCGTCTACCTTTGCCCGCAAGGCCGCTTCATTAATCACCGACACCACATCATCGGTCACCAAAACACCATCCGTTACATGGCTCAACAATGCCCCAACGGTTTTTAGAGCTTTCATGAGAAATTCTCCTTATCGCTTCCCGGAGTCAGGTTACAAGAGATGTTATAATTGTGGACAAGCGCAAAACTTTTTTGCAGAAAATAGGGAAAAATAGTGCGCTCTTACCTGAACAAATCACAACGGCCCATTTCAAAGCCCCTTTTGCGATTTTCTCGACACACCAGTAACCGTCATCACATCTGAAAAAACGAGAACAAAACTTAAGAAATAGTATAGTGGATAAATCAGACCATGAAGCTATTACAATGGGCGGGAAAAGATTGTGATGTTTGTCACATCTCGTGATGTTCCCATAGCAGGTATGCTGTCTGAGGTATAAAATCATCCAAAAAAATGGTTTTATGGCGATCACCGGCAATTTTCCACTGACAACATTATTAACAACTATCTCAACTGAAAGCGAGTAAACCCTATGAAACGAATAGGTGTTTTAACCAGCGGGGGTGACGCCCAGGGGATGAATGCGGCCGTTCGTGCAGTCGTGCGTATGGCGCTCAACCAAGACGTTGAAGTTTTTGCAATTTATGAAGGTTACCAGGGCATGGTTGATGGCGGCGACCAGATTCGCCCCATCAACTGGAACGGTGTGAGCAATATTTTGCACCAGGGCGGTACAGCCATTGGCTCCGCCCGTTGCCTGGAATTCCGTGAGCGCGCCGGACGGCTGAAGGCGGTGCGCAATTTGTTGCAGCATGGGATTAACAGCCT
Source organism: Ardenticatenaceae bacterium (assembly GCA_020634495.1). The sequence goes on from JACKBR010000050.1 coordinate 28,833, forward strand.
GGTCATCATCGGTGGAGACGGCAGCCTGACGGGTGCCCAGACCCTCTACGATGAGTGGCCCAGCCTGGTGGCTGAGCTGGCCGAAAGCGGCCAAATCAGCCCAGAAACAGCCGCCAGCCAGCCACATCTCCACATTGCAGGCATCATCGGCTCCATCGACAACGATATGTTTGGCTCAGATGTGACCACCGGCTCAGACACGGCCCTGCACCGCATCGTCGAGGCCACCGATGCGATCTCCAGCACGGCCGCCAGCCACCAGCGCATTTTTGTGGTCGAGGTAATGGGCCGCCACTGCGGTTATCTGGCCTTGATGGGGGCGATGGCTGGCGGAGCCGATTGGGTTTTTATCCCAGAAAACCCACCCGATTTAGACAATTGGGAAGACAAAATGTGCGAAGTGATGCGGCTGGGCCGGGAAGCAGGACGGCGAGACATTATTGTCATCGTGGCCGAAGGCGCACAAGATCGCTACGGGAATCCCATCACCAGCGGCTACGTAAAAGAAGTGCTAGAAAATCGCCTGGGTGAGGACACGCGCATTACGGTGCTGGGGCATGTGCAGCGCGGCGGAGCGCCCAGCGCTTTTGACCGCAACCTGAGCACAATGCTAGGAGCGGCTGCGGTGGAGCAGCTGCTGGCCGCCGCCGACCAGGAAAAGCCTTTTGTCATGGGCATTCGGGGCAACAAGATAACGCGCACGCCGCTGGATGAGGCTTTGGCCAAAACCCATGCTGTGGCTCAGGCCAGCCATGAGAAAAATTATAAAGAGGCGATGCGGCTGCGCGGCAATAACTTTAACGAATCGTTCCAAATTGTGCGGACGATGGTGCGTGTTTTGCCGCACCCGCCCACGCCTGGCCAACGGCGTATGCGTCTGGCCATTTTGAATGCTGGCGGGCTTGCCCCGGGAATGAATACGGCCGTACGTACGGCCGTTCGCCTGGGAACCGACAAAGGACACGTCATGCTGGGCGTGCAAAACGGCATTCTTGGCCTGATAAAAGGCGATATTCAAGAAATGGACTGGATGAGCGTTTCTGGCTGGGCCGCCCAGGGCGGCGCAGAGCTGGGCACCAACCGCACGCTGCCCCAAGGCAGCGATTTCTACGCCATTGCCCGCACGCTAGAAGAATACCAAATTGATGGCATTTTGATGATTGGCGGCTGGACTGGCTACGAAAGCATCCTGAAAATGATGGAAAACCGCGGCACCTTCCCCGCCAACAACATTCCCATGGTTTGTGTGCCAGCCAGCATCAACAACGACCTGCCCGGCGCAGAACTAAGCATCGGGGCAGATACCGCCCTGAACAACATTGTAAAAGCGGTGGACAAGATTAAGCAATCGGCCGTTGCCTCGCGGCGGGTATTTGTGGTAGAAGTCATGGGGCGCAACTGCGGCTACCTGGCGCTAATGAGTGCGTTGGCCACTGGCGCTGAGCGCGTTTACATCAATGAAGAAGGCATCACCTCCGCCAACTTAATTGAAGATGTTAAGCAGTTGATTATTGGTTTTAACAAAGGCAAACGGCTTGGCCTGATGATCCGCAATGAAAATGCAAACCCCGTTTACACCACCGCATTCATCAGCGCCCTGTTTGAAGAAGAAGGCGGCGACCTATTTGATGTAAGAGAAGCCATTCTGGGACATTTGCAGCAAGGCGGTGATCCATCTCCTTATGACCGCATTTTGGCTACCCGCCTCACGGCTCATGCCCTGAACCATTTGCTGGCCAAAGTGGAAACTGCCTCACCCACCTGTACTTGCATTGGGCAAGTGGGAGGGTCACTGGTTTTTACCGACATGGAAGATGTGCCTCGACTGTATGACATGGCCAAACGACGACCAAAAGAACAATGGTGGATGGATTTACGGCCGGTGGCACGTATCTTGGCCAAACCAGCCCCGCATTGAGAAAAAGTGGGATAATTTAATTAGACGAAATGCCTATCCGAATATTGGCCATAGAGGTCACAGAGGTTTTTGAGTTTAGGGTCAAAGCCTCTTAATTCTCTTTTTACTCTGTGGCTTTTTCGGATAGATTCTAAACTTGACAGGGATTCAAGGCATTGCGTTTTCTAGACACGTCTGGCATAAACCTGTCAAGGTTGAAGTTTTTATACGTAAAAGGAGTGAATGATGACAAAAATTGGTATTTTAACGGGGGGTGGCGATGTACCCGGCCTGAACCCGTGCATCAAAGCTGTGGTTAACCGCGCAATTGATGAAGGGTATGAGATTGTAGGTATTCGGCGTGGCTGGGGTGGATTGCTAGAGTTGAATCCAGAAGACCCAACCTCTTTAGAAAAACATATTCTGCCTTTGAGTAAAAATGTTGTGCGCACAATTGATCGCACTGGGGGAACGATGCTGCACACCAGCCGAACCCATCCTGGCAAGGTGCGCCCGAAGGCGGTGCCTGACTTTTTGAAAGACCCGGAAAATCCTGAAGCGGAAGCGGCTGATAAAAGCCTGCGTGATTTTACGCCCCATGTGATGAAAAATCTGGAGTTTCTGGGCATCGATACGCTTATCCCCATTGGCGGCGATGACACGCTAAGCTACGGTGAGCGGCTGCACAGCGAGGGCATCCGCGTGCTGGCCATTCCCAAGACGATGGACAATGATGTGTACGGTACGGATTATTGTATTGGGTTCAGTACGGCCGTTACCCGCAGCGTCCAGTTCATTCACCAACTGCGTACCAGCACTGGCTCTCATGAGCGCATTGCCGTGGTCGAGCTTTTCGGCCGTAACTCCGGCGAAACAAGCCTCATCAGCTCTTACCTGGCCGGGGTGGACCGCGCCCTTATTTCTGAGGTCCCCTTTGATCCGGAAAAACTGGCAGAGCTAGTCCTGAAAGATAAGCGCGACAACCCCAGCAACTATGCGATGGTCACCGTAAGTGAAGGGGCGCACATGGTGGGCGGCAAAATTGTTGAGTATGGCGAAGCAGATGCGTATGGGCATCGCAAGCTGGGCGGCATTGGCGAGATCACTGGTGAAGCGCTCAAGAAAATCACGGGCGAAGGCATTATCAATCAGAAGGTTTCTTACCTGATGCGCTCCGGTGCGCCGGATGCCCTGGACCTGATGGTGGCTACCAACTATGCCAATCTGGCAGTCAATCTTATTAACAATGATGTAAGCGGCCGTATGGTGGCCCTGCGCGACGGCAAATACACTCACATCCCCATGAACACGGTTACCAGCGGTGTTAAGCGGGTGGATGTAGACGAACTGTATGATGTGAAGGCTTACCGGCCACGCATCCGCCACGTCATGGGCAAACCAATGTTCCTTTATTAAACCTTTTGCCACAGAGGACACAGAGAAAAAGAGAAATATCTCTAGCTCTCTGTGGACTCTGTGGCAAATTCAATTTTCTCCCCGCTTTTCTGCTAAAATAGCCACATGCACCGCTTTTTTGTGGACCCTAACTATTTTTCGGGTGAACGAATTACGCTGCCTCCAGCCATTGCCCACCAGATTCGTAATGTGCTGCGTTTGCGCGTAGGCTCGGCGATTCTTGTGCTGGACAACAGCGGCGCAGAGTACGAGGTGCTGCTGCGGCAGGTGGATCGGCAGCAAGTGATTGGGGAAGCGGTGGCCAAACGGCCGTCCCCCAACGAACCCACCGTGCAGCTTACCCTCTACCAGGCGCTCATGAAGCGGGACAAGTTTGAATGGGTGTTGCAAAAGGGGACGGAAATTGGCGTGACGCAGTTTGTGCCGCTGGTGACCCAGCGCAGCCTGGTGCAAGATGTTGACATAAAAGAAGGTAAGCAGCTGCGCTGGCAAAAGATCATCACCGAAGCGGCGGAGCAATCTCGCCGGGGCCGCATCCCGGAGCTGCATCCGCCGCAGACGCTGGCCCAGGTTTTAGAGAACCATCCGGCCCGCCCCGGCTTGATTGCCTGGGAGGAAGCGAGTGGTTTGAGTTTGCGTGAGGCATTGGTGGGGGCGGAACGGCCGTCTCACATCTCGCTCTTCATTGGGCCAGAAGGTGGCTTTGCGGCGGAAGAAGTGGCAGCAGCCCAGGCAGCGGGCATCCGGCCCATTACCCTTGGCAAGCGGATACTCCGGGCAGAAACGGCCGCTTTGGTTGCCTCCGCCCTTGTTTTGCATGAACTAGACATAATCTAACTCGAGGGTAAGTTGTTAAATTTCATGCAAAGTGGCAAAAGAGTGAAAAATTTGCCTTTGCGACTTTGCCTGCTCTACCTGGAAATTCTATGCTTTATCTCGTAGCCACCCCCATCGGCAATCTTGGCGACATCACCCTGCGAGCACTGGAAACATTGCGCCAGGTGGACGTGGTCGCCAGCGAAGACACCCGCAAAACGGGCCTGCTGCTCAAGCATTTTGAGATCAGCAAGCCGCAGCTTTCTTTCCACGAGCACAACGAGGCGAAGGCGGGTAACAAAATCATCGGCCTGCTGCAAGAGGGTAAATCGGTGGCTGTCGTGACGGATGCGGGTACGCCGGGCATCTCGGACCCTGGCTACTCGATTGTGCAGCGGGCCGTTGCTGAAAATTTGCCCGTGACGATGATTCCTGGCCCCACGGCGCTGGTCATGGCACTGGTGCTTTCTGGACTGCCCGCCCACGCCTTCACCTTCCGCGGCTTTCCCCCACGCAAAAGCGGCAAGCGGCAGCGCTTTTTAGCCGTTGATGCTGAATCGCCGCACACGTTGGTTTTTTATGAAAGTCCGTACCGGCTGAAACCCTTTTTGGAGGATGCCTTGGCGGTGTATGGAGATCGGGAAACGGCCGTTTGCAACGAACTCACCAAGCTGTACGAATCAGTCCACCGGGGGCGCCTCTCTGAACTCATCGCCCATTTTGAAGAGGAAGAGCCACGTGGGGAGTATGTGGTGGTCATCAGTGGCTGCGCGCAGTAATCAGTGAACAGTAGGTCAGTATTAAGTGTGTCCGTCTTCTGAATTTTGATCAAGTCACAAACTACTTTGCTGATTTGCCGAGGGCGGCCATCGGCCGGGG
>JACKBR010000051.1 GCA_020634495.1 Ardenticatenaceae bacterium
ACAGTACATGCACATTCCGCGCATCCACGTTTCTTCTATTGAAACGTGCGGCATGGTGGCCAACTACCAGCCTGCCATGAGCAAAATGCAAATTTACATGACGACTCAAGCGCCCCACGCCATTCGCACCGTTTTTGCCCTGGTGACTGGCCTGCCAGAGCAGAAAATTCAAATCATCTCCCCGGACATTGGCGGGGGATTTGGCGGCAAGGTGCCGGTTTATCCTGGCTATGTGATTGGGGCCGTGGCCAGCCTGCTGCTGGGCAAGCCGGTCAAGTGGATTGAAGATCGCAGCGAGAATTTGCAGGCAGACAGCTTTGCCCGCGATTATCACCTGGAGGCAGAGCTGGCGGCCGATGCCAATGGCAAGCTTGTTGGGCTGCGCGTCAATGGCCTGGCCGATCACGGCTGTGCCGATGCGGCGGCCAACCCCTCTAAATTCCCGGCCGGGCTGTTTAGCATTTGTACCGGCTCTTACGATTTACAGGCGGCGCACGTGAACATGGATGCCGTCTACACCAACAAGCCGCCGGGGGGCGTGGCCTACCGCTGCTCGTTCCGCGTCACGGAAGCGGTGCAGATGATTGAGCGCCTGACGGACATGATGGCCCATGACCTGAACGTTGATCCGGCCGAATACCGCATGAACAACTTCATCAAGCACGACGCCTTTCCCTACAAGTCGCCCACCGGCTGGGAGTACGACAGCGGCAACTACCACGCGGCGCTGCAAAAGGCGATGGATATCCTTGATTATGAAGGATTGCGCAAAGAGCAGGCGGAAAAGCGCGCCCGCGGTGAGCTGATGGGCATCGGCATTTCCAGCTTCACGGAAGTTGTAGGGGCTGGCCCGTCTCGCGATTACGACATTTTGGGCATCAAGATGTTTGATTCGGCCGAAATTCGCATTCATCCCACGGGTAAGGCGATTGCCCGCTTTGGCACCAAGAGCCAGGGGCAAGGCCACGAAACCACCTACGCCCAAATCATCGCCGAAGAGCTGGGCTTGCCAGCCAACGACATCGAAGTGGAGGAAGGCGACACGGATACCGCTCCGTACGGTTTGGGCACGTACGCTAGCCGCTCCACGCCAACGGCCGGGGCTGCTGCCGCGATGGCTGCCCGCAAGATCAAGGCCAAGGCGCGTAAGATTGCCGCCCATCTGCTGGAAGTGGGTGAAGACGACCTGGAATGGAACGTGAACCAGTGGCAGGTAAAAGGCTCGCCGGAACAGGCGAAGACGATTCAGGACATTGCCTTTGCTGCCTACACCAACCATCCTCAGGGCATGGAAGCCGGTCTGGAGGCGACGGATTACTACGACCCGCCCAACCTGACGTTCCCGTTTGGCAGCTACATAGCTGTGGTGGACATTGACAAGGGCACGGGCGAGGTTCACGTGCGCCGCTTTGTGGCCATCGATGATTGTGGCAACATCATCAATCCGCTGGTGGTGGAAGGGCAGGTGCATGGTGGTCTGACGATGGGGCTGGCTCCGGCGCTGTTTGAGGAGATTGTGTACGACGAGAATGGTACGTGCTTGACCGGGACGTTTGCGGATTATTTGCTGCCAACGGCCGTTGAGTCACCAAAGTGGGAAACCGGCCACACCATTACCCCGTCGCCGCACCATCCCATTGGGGCCAAAGGGGTAGGCGAGTCGCCTACCGTGGGCGCGCCTCCGGCCATTGCCAATGCGGTGGTGGATGCGCTGTGGCATTTGGGCGTGCGCCACATCGACATTCCCATTACGCCGCAAAAAGTGTGGCAGGCGCTGCGCGATGCGGGCGTGAGCGATTAGCCTGTGTGTTTTGAGAAAATGGGTAATCGAGCATGTGCTTGATTACCCATTAATTTCAGTTGACTTAATCCGTCAGAGACGTACAATTTATTCATGTTCACCTTCATCGAATCTTCTATTTTTGCCAAATATTTGTCTGATTATTTGAGTGATGATGAATATGCTAACCTCCAAAATTTCCTCATTGCTAACCCGGAAGTGGGAAGAATTGTTCCTGGTTCCGGCGGCGTGCGGAAAATGCGGTGGCACACAAGAGGGCGTGGTAAAAGTGGTGGGATTCGCGTAATTTATTATTTGCAATCCCGCAAAGGTGAGATCTGGCTTTTGACTATCTATGGGAAAAGTGCAAAAGAGAACATTCCAGGACACATCTTAAAGCGGTTGAAGGAGGCTTTTGAAAATGAATGAATCTGAACGGGATATTGGACAAGAGATTTTGGATGCCGTATTGGAAATTAAAGATGGTGGTGGTCGCCGTTTCACTGTGCCTGTCCCTGCAATTGTTGAGATTCGGCAGAATGTTGGCATGAGCCAGGCTCAATTTGCTGAACTTCTGGGTGTGTCCGTCCGTACTTTGCAGGAATGGGAGCAAGGACGGCGCAAACCATCCGGTGCTGCCGCCTCATTGCTGGTGTTGGCTAATAAACGGCCAGATGTGTTACGTGAGGTTTTCGCTTCTTAAGTCATACTTTTAAGGTAAAGTCCATGAATCAATTGATTCTTTATGGAGAAAAGAAATCAAGATGTTGCAAGGCTCCAACTATTTTGGTGAAAAGTAGAGAAGGTGGTTTTGTTACTCAAAATTGCGCCAAATGCGAAAAACCCTATGCAATTCCTTTGCGTGAGCTACCCATACTGTATTGTGGTGCATGCAGAGGACAATTAACGGCTTTCACGGATCATAACTACTTCTATCGTTGTGATAATTGTAATTTTCGATGGGAATTGTCCTTACTTGTTCCTTATTGGAGTGAGATATTTGATAAATGGATAGGGTATGGATTGCCTAGCGATCCAAATTTCCTGGCACCCCCCACGCACTATAGGTCAGTTGATCACAATTGATATCCTCGCTCATTATTAGGAGAGAGAATAAATATGAATGGCGATTTTTTTGCAAAGGCGCATGAATTGGTTCAGGCGGGGGAGCTGTTTGCAACGGCCGTTGTGGTGCGCGCCGAAAAGCCAACCTCAGCCAAGCCGGGGGACAAGGCAATCATCACGGCCGATTCGGTGATGCACGGCTGGATTGGCGGCAGCTGCGCCCAGCCGACGGTGATCAAAGAGGCGCTCAAGGCGATTGCCGACGGGCAGCCGCGCCTGATTCGCCTGACGGTTGACCCGGAACAGGAACCGTCCCGGCCCGGATTGGTTGATTTGCCAATGACTTGCTTTAGCGGCGGCACGTTGGAGATTTACATTGAACCGCAACGGCCGTTGCCCCATTTGCTCGTGGTGGGCAGCCTGCCGGTGGCGCGGGCGTTGGTGCAGCTGGGTACGGCGATGAGCTATCGCGTGACGGTGGTAGACCCGGACACGAACGGTGAGGGCATGGAAAAAGCGGATCGCCTCATCACCAATCTGGACGAATTGGCGGGTTTGCTGACGCCGCGCACCTTTGTGGTGGTGGCCACGCACGGCAATTACGATGAGCTGGCGTTGAAATATGCATTGAAAGCGCCGGTCGCCTATGTGGGACTGGTCGCTAGCAAAAAGCGGCGGCAGGCGGTTGAAGAATATCTGAGGCTGCAAGGATTGACCGACCACGAACTTGAGCGGCTGGTTTGCCCGGCCGGGCTGGATATTCAAGCGGTGCGGGGCGATGAAATTGCCCTGAGCATCATGGCCCAGATTGTGCAGCTGCGGCGCAACGAGCCGGAAATTGACATCGATGCCTTTTTTGTGCAGTCAGAATCGGGAACGGCCGTTGACCCCATTTGCCAGATGGATGTGGAGATTGCCACAGCCAAGTTCATGTCGGAATACAATGGCGAGATGTATTATTTCTGCTGTGCGGGCTGCAAACAAACCTTTGATAAAAATCCAATGGCGGCATTGGTGAAACAGTCGGAAACGGCCGTTTCCCTCGACGACATCAACATTACCTGACAACCAGACGGGAAGAGCTGGGAAGAAGGCAAGGCAGCGGCTGAGCAATCAGCCGCTGTTTTGTTTTATCTTGTCGACGCGCTCTCTTTTGCTGCGTGAACAGGTATTTAACCAAAAGATTACGCAGATTGAAAAGATGAAAAATCTGGTAAATCTGCGCAATCTGTTGATGTAAATCTTTGAGGGTTTCATTCGTTCAGGTTAAGCAAAGGCCATTTCGGATTGGGGTGGGGTGGCAACGGCCGTTTCTCGTTCCACCAGCCGCATTTGGATGCCATCCGCAGGGGTAAGCGTAATTTGGGCTTTGTACTGCACCGGGTGGTCTTGGGCCAGCTCCAGGCGGAAGCGCTGGGCAATGGCGGCCAGGATGAGTTGGGCTTCCATCATGGCAAAGGCGTTGCCGATGCAAACCCGCGTGCCGCCGCCAAAAGGCATGTAAGCGTACTTTGGCAGCGATTTTTCAAACTCTGCTGTAAATCGCTCCGGCTTGAATGCTTCTGGTTCGTCAAAATATTGCGGCAGATGGTGCATCACGAAGGGCGAGATGAAAATGGTGCTGCCTTTGGGTATCGTGTAGCCACCAATCTCCGTATCTTCCAGAGCCGTACGGCCGTTCAAAATCCAGGCCGGTGGGTAAAGCCGCATCGACTCTTTGATGATTTGCAGGCTGTAGGGCAGGTTGGGCAAATCGGCCAGCGTCGGTTGGCGACCGGCTAACACGCTGGCCAGTTCCTCATGCAGTTTCGCTTCTACGTCGGGATGCTGCGCCAGCAGATGCCAAGTCCAGCTCAGGGCATTGGAGGTGGTTTCATGCCCGGCGGCAAACAGCGTGGCAACCTCGTCGCGCAGCTGCTTGTCGTCCATAAATTCGCCGTCTTCATCCACCGAGAGCATGAGCATGGAGAGCAAATCGCCCGTGTCGGTGATCTGGCCGTTTACGGCCGTTTCTCGTCGTTCCGCAATGATTTGGTCCATCACCTTGTTGAACTCCCTGGCGGCCTGGTTGCGCAGACGGTTATCGGCCGTGGGAATCCAGTTGGGCAGCGAGAAGCCCCGCTGGTAATCTCGGTTGGAGACGGCCTGGAAATCGTGCATGGCGCTGCTGATGGTAACGGCCGTATCCCCCGATCCCGTAATCCCATCCGCGTCAAACAGCGTTTTGGAGACAATGAGCATCGTCAAATGCATCATTTCGTGAGTAACATCGACCACTTTGTCATCTTGCCACGCGGCCATAATTTGATTCGCATAATCAACCATCACTTCGGCGTAATTTTGGATGCGCTTGCTGTGGAAGGCAGGCTGGGCCAGCCGTCGCTGCCGCTTGTGGAAAGCGCCGTCGCTGGTGAGCAGGCCATTGCCCAGGAACTTGCCCAAAATTTGTTTGTCTAGCGGCGCTTTTTCAAATTTGTCGCTTTGCGTCACCAGCACCTCGCGAATCAAATCGGGATGTCCTAGCAAATAGGTGTGGAAGTGCGCCAGCCGAAAGTAGACCAGATCGCCGTACTGCTTGACGCTTTCCAGCAGAAATTTGGGTTCGTCTTCACTAAATTGGTTGATACTGCCTAATAGAAAGTTGCCCTGAGGGCCAGACGGCCGTTTAACTGACATTGTGTTTACTCCTTGAAGCCTCGATTACAAAAGATAATTGACAAGTTGTTGTTTAATTGATAGAGTGTTGCCAAAATATTAAAACGGTTTGACCGATTGTCAACCAACGATTGCAACCCACTGTTGATTTAACGACAGATGTTGACAAAACAACACCTCAGGAAAACTCATGGACAGACGTGTAAAACGAACGCGCAATCTGCTGGGCAATGCCCTGCTAGAGCTGGTGCAAGAAAAAAAGTTCGAACAAATCACCATTCAGGACATCACCGACCGGGCTGATCTGAACCGGGCGACGTTTTACCTGCACTACGGCAGCAAAGAAGAGCTGCTGGCCAACAGCCTGGAAGGCCACTTCGATGCCCTGGTAGAGCAAATTACGCCCCTCACGCTGCAAAAACCAATCTGGGAAAATCCCGAGGCAGACGAGATGGTTTTTGCCCACGTTGCCGAACATGCCGAACTGTACCGTGTGTTGCTGGGTGAAAATGGAATGGGTTACGTTATCAACCGGGTGATTGAATACATTGCCGAGTTTAGCGTGCTGCAACTGAAGGCCGGACTAGACGACATTGAGCCACATGCGCCCATCGAAATTATGGCGCGTCATGTGGCTGGCTCACTTTACGCCCTGGTCACCTGGTGGCTCATGAACGACATGCCCTACACCCCCCGTGAGATGGCCGAAATGACCACGCGACTGTGTACAAATGGCACCGTTCCTACACCGTTAGCCACCGCAAATGGCTGAGGTTTTGCAGCGTACGGTTATTTCCCTACAAACTTTGGCTCCACTTCATGACAGGCCACAAAATGCCCTTCTTTTACCTGCCGCCAAACCGGTTCATGTTGGGCACAGTGCGGTTGGGCGATGGGGCAGCGCGTATGAAAACGACAGCCGGATGGCGGATCAATTGGGCTAGGGACGTCGCCAGTCAGAATGATGCGCTGCCGCTTGCGCGATTTTTTGGGGTCAGGGACGGGAACGGCCGATAACAGCGCCTGTGTGTATGGGTGCAGCGGATTTTCATACAGCTCATCCTTCTCTGCCAGCTCCGCCATCACCCCCAGATACATGACCGCTACCCGCGTGCAAATGTGACGCACCATACTTAAATCATGGGCAATAAACAGGTAAGTCAGGTTAAACTGCGTCTGTAAATCCTCCAATAAATTAACCACCTGAGCCTGAATAGATACATCCAACGCCGAAATCGGTTCGTCACAAACAATGAATTCTGGCTCAGAGGCCAGCGCCCGCGCCACGCCAATGCGCTGCCGTTGCCCGCCAGAAAACTCGTGTGGGAAACGGTTGACATAACGGCTACTTAATCCCACCAACTCCATCAATTCTTTCACGCGTTCGGACCGTGCTTTTTCATTGGGCAGCAGCTTATGAACCCGCAGCGGCTCGCTCACAATGGCGTTCACCGTCCAGCGCGGGTTGAGCGAGGCATATGGGTCTTGAAAGATCATTTGCGCCTTGCGCCGCACCTGCTGCAATGTTTTCCCTGCGGCCGCCCGCACATCCAGGCCAGCAATGGCAATTTCACCCTCAGTGGCTGGATACAGTCCCAGGATTGTGCGTCCGGCGGTGCTTTTGCCGCAGCCACTTTCCCCAACCAGCCCCAGCGTTTCCCCACGAGCAATGTTAAACGTAACGCCATCTACTGCTTTCACTGCGCCTACCGTGCGTTGAATGACAATTCCTCGCTGGATGGGGAAATGTTTCTTTAAATCCTTTACAGCAACGAGTGTTTCTGATCCGTTGGTGGCAGCGGTCATCTCGGTTCTCCTGTTTCAATATCAACCCAGCAGGCCGCTTTATGCCCGGCGGCAACCGGGGCCAATGGCGGCATTTCCTGGCGACAGTGGTCTATCACATAATCGCAGCGGGGGGCAAACGGGCAGCCACGCGGCGCAATGAGCAGATTGGGGGGCGCACCGGGAATTGATTTCAGTCGTTTTTCACGCCGCTGATCAACGCGAGGCAAGGCAGCCAGCAGGGCTAGCGTGTATGGATGCTGCGGCCGTTCGTATAAATCATCGACAATGGCTTCTTCCACTATGTAGCCAGCGTACATCACAATTACCCGGTCGGCCATACCTGCCACAACACCCAGGTCATGGGTGATCCAGATCATGGCCATGCCCATTTTTTCACGCATACGGATCACCAGATCGACAATTTGGGCCTGGATGGTGACGTCCAGCGCGGTGGTTGGTTCGTCGGCGATGAGCAGGCTGGGGTTACAGGCCAGCATCATGGCAATCATGACGCGCTGACGCATACCGCCAGAAAATTGGTGCGGGTAATCGCCAAGGCGTCGGGCCGCATCGGGGATGCCGACCAGCTCTAGCAGTTCAACAGCTCGTTTACGGGCCTGTTCTTGCTCCATGCCGTAATGCTTGTGCAGGGCTTCGGTAAGCTGCCGTTCAATGCTTAAAACGGGGTTGAGCGAGGTCATGGGGTCCTGAAAGATCATGCCAATTTCGCTGCCGCGCAGCTGCTCAAGGGCATCTTCGGGCAACTGTAGCAGGTCGCGATCCAGCCAGAGGGCACGGCCGTTTACAATTTTGCCCGGTGGAATGGGAATCAACCCCAAAATGGACATCATGCTGACCGACTTGCCGCAGCCGCTCTCACCAACCACAGCCACAGCCTCTCCTTCTTTGATGTGGTAGGAGATGCCGTTGACGGCATGAACTGTTCCCTCTGGCGTATTAAATTGCACCTGAAGGTTTTCAACTTCAAGAATTGTGTGCTTGGTTGGGTTCATGAAGCTTCCATTTTGTTTGGAGATTGGAGACTGGAGATTAGAGATTGTTTGTAATCTCCAGTCTCTAATCCCTATTAAACCGCCCGACTGTGTGGGTCGAGCGCGTCTCGTAGACCGTCGCCGACAAAATTGATGCTGAGGACGGTCAACACGATTAACAAACCGGGAAAAATCCACAGCCAGGGGGCCGATTCGATATAGTTGTAAGAGCCATCGAGCATGTTGCCCCAGGTGGCGGTTGGCGGCTGTACGCCAAGCCCCAAAAAGCTGATGTACGCTTCGGAGAGAATGGCGTTGGCCACTCCCAGTGTTGCCGACACCACGATGGGGGCGATGCTGTTGGGCAGGATGTGCTTGAAAATAATTTCCCAATTGGGCGTGCCAATGGCTTTGGCAGCCAGAATAAATTCGTTTTCCTTGACGGAGAGGAATTCGGCGCGAACGATGCGGGCCAGGTACATCCAGCTTGTCAGGCCGATAATGAGAATAATGACGATGACGCTGCCGCTAAAGGTGCGGCCTAACACGGTGACATCGGGGATGGAGCCGCCAAAAAATTTAGCCATCACGATCAGCAGAAAAAGCTGGGGAATGTTTAGCGCAGCTTCGGTGAAGCGCATCAGGAATGCGTCGATTTTGCCGCCGTAGTAGCCAGCAATTGCGCCAACGAGTACCCCGATGGCTGTTTCTAGAATAACGGCCGTTAACCCAATCAACAATGAAATCTGACCGCCATAAATGGTGCGAATTAAAATATCGCGGCCTACCGTATCTGTGCCAAATGGATGTTCGGCCGTTGGCCCAGTCAGGCGAAGGCTCGTGTCGGTAAAATTAGCGTCTGCTTCGCTGTAAACCAGTGCGCCACCAAAGGCGTACACAAAGAGCAAAACAATAACAACAGCGCCAACCAACGCCATTTTATGACGACGAAAGCGTCGCCAGGTCATTTGCCACAGGGTTAATGGCGGGGCTTCCAGAACATCGGCACCCAGGTTGAGGGTTGCCACAGAAGGATCGACAGAACTCATAAGGCAACCTCTTAGTCGTACCGGATGCGTGGGTCTAACCAGGCATAGGTAATATCGGTCAAAATTTGAAAGATGATGACAACCAGTGATAAAAGCATCAGGATGCCCATGACCACGGGCACATCGTTGCGGGACACATGATCCAGGAAAAGACGCCCCATGCCTGGCCAGGCGAAGATGCGTTCGGTCACCACAGCGCCGCCCAGCAAGAAGGGAATGTCCAGGCCAATGACGGTGACAATGGGCAGGGACGCATTTTTAAGCGCATGAACCAAAATGATCGTACGCCCTTTTAATCCTTTGGCTTTGGCGGTGCGAATATAATCCTGATTCATGACTTCTAGCATGGTGCTGCGAATGTATCGGCTGTAAGCGGCCGTACTGATAACGGCAATGCTCACCACTGGCAAAATTAAATGCAGCAGTACCTGCCCGGTTGTTTTGCCAACTTTGGGATCAAACATGCCCACGGCGGGCAGAGAGGGCAATCCCCAGCGCTGGAAGTTGACGGAAAAGATGTAGATCGAAAGCAGGGCAATGAAGAAGATGGGCATCGAGTAACCAATGAAGGAAACGGCCGTTATCGTGTGATCAAACAACGAATATTGTCGCAGCGCCGAATACACCCCAATAAACAAGGCCAACACCACAATGACCACTTCCGAAGCCACCATCAAGATGAGCGTATTGGGCACCCTGTCCCAGATGACCTCCAAAACCGGCTTGCCCCGGTTTACAAGAGACGTGCCAAAATCGCCGCGCAGCACACCCAAACGATGCCCCGGCGTTTCGGCAACGCCATCACCGTCCACGTCAAACGTAGACCAATCGTTCCCCGCCAGCCAATACACATATTGCAGGTAAATCGGTTTATCCAGGCCCAGCTGGCGGGTTAACCGCTCCCGGTCATCGGGCCGGGTTGCCCGGCGACCACCCATCGTGGCCAATGGATCGCCCATGTTCTGCATCAGCGTAAAAAGCACCACGCTAATAATGAACAGCAAGGGAATGGCTTGCAGCAGCCGGCGAATGATATATCGACTCATAATCGTTGGCTCTTTGGAAATTCAGGAGGTTGTGATGCGTGAAACGTGAAACGTGATTAGCTTTCACGCATCACGTTTCACGCGTTATTCAAAATCCTCTAAACTCCAATAGACAGACTTCTTACTCGCTCAAATCCCATTCACCAATATTGAAGAACGGTGTTGCTCCAGACATTTTCACATTCGTGAGTTTGGGGCTGAGTGCCCAGATGTCCGGGTCTTGCCAGATGCCAAGCCAGACCACATCGTTAAACATGATGTTGGTAATTTCGTAGAACGTTTGCTGCCGGTCTTCAAAATTGATCTGGGTGGTTTGCTGGGTGAACAGGCTGTCCAGACGATCATCACACAGGCGCTGCCAGTTGCCGCCGTCGGGATTTTCCTCGCTGGGGATTTCGCTGCAATACCAGTAGTAATGATCGGGATCAGGGTAGGCCGGGCCGTCGGACCATTCAAAGATGTCCAACTCACCACTGGCCGCCGGGCCGCCATCAGACAGCCCGCCGAAGAAAATGTCGGCGTCGTAGCTAACAATGTCCAGCTTAATGCCAACT
Source organism: Ardenticatenaceae bacterium (assembly GCA_020634495.1). The sequence continues at coordinate 10,930 of JACKBR010000051.1, forward strand.
TCTGCCAGCTGTTGTTGGGCCACAGCCTGCATATCCTGGCGAATTTCGCGGATGGTTGTACCGTGCGTCAGTTCCAGCTCAACGCCGTCTTTATCACGGGTGCCGTCATCATTGGTATCAATCCAGCCAGCTTCATCGAGCAGCGCTTTGGCCGCTTCTGGATCGTAGGGCCAGGGTTCGATGGCTGGATCCATGTAGGGCATGTTGTCCCACAGCGTGGCTGCCGGTTTGGTTAAACCCAGCAGCAAGTCCTGGGCAATCGTTTCCCGGTCGATGGCCATAGCAATTGCCTGGCGCACACGTGCATCCTGCACAGCGGGATGCCCAGGCGCGGCGTCGTCTCCAAAGTAGAAGAACCAGCCTTCATTGTACCCGGATGGTACGGAAAGAATCTGCACGCCAGCATCTTCCAGAGCGGGGATGTCTGAATAGGCAATAAAGGTGCCTAGATCGCCGTCGCCAGTTTGCAAGGCAGCGATTTGAGCAGCGTCATCCGGTACAAAACGGACGAAGATTTCGTCGATGTTTGGTGCCGGGCCCCAATAATTGTCATTGGCAACAAAGCGGGCAAAACTGCCAGATTCCCATTCAGCAAAAACATAAGGGCCAGCGCCAACGGTTGGTGCCAGGTTCCATTCAGCATTGTCCAAGGTTCCGTCAGCGTCAAAGACAGGGCGCAGAACGTGTTCTGGCAGGATGCCATGCCACAGGGTCGCCTGCCAGGGCACAAAGGGTTCGCTAAAGGTTACAACTACCGTTGTGTCGTCTGGCGCTTCGGCGCTGGCAATTTGGTCGTAGGGGTAGGTTGAGGTCACAATATTGTTGGGGTCTACCACCATTTCATAGGTGAAAATGAAATCGGCGGAGGTGATGGGGGTGCCATCAGACCAGACAATATCATCACGTAGGTTAAAGGTGAGTACGGTGCCATCTTCAGAGATGCCGCCGTTTTCCAGCGAGGGCATTTCGGTGAGCAAAACAGGGAATGGCTCGTTGTTTTCATCGAAGTGCCAGGCCCATACTTCCCAAAACTGGTAGGTGATTGTGGTGAACCACATGCTGGTATAAAGCGGACTCAGGGTGTCGAATTCCTGGGTAAAGATAAAGGTGGCAACTTTGTGTTCATCGGTGGTGGTTTCTTCGGCGGCTGACTCGTCAGTGGTTGCCTGTTCGTCAGTCGTGTCTGAGGTGGTTCCTTCATCGGTGGTATCGCTCGTTCCTTCGCTGCCGCCGCAGGCCACAAGCAAACCGGCGATGAGTAGCAATAACCAAATCTTGAAAATCGTTTTCCTTTCCATTTTCCTTCTCCTTTTAATAAGGGGTGCGCTGCAAAAGTGCGTTGCACCGGCAAACTTAAACCATAAATTCTTTCACCGGATTTTCGGCGAAGAGAATGGGGCGACTAATTTGAAAGGGAGTCAGGTCGTAATTGGACTTTGCTTGGGTGGCTAGCTGGCTCAATATTTTGCCCAGCAGCGTGGCGAACTTGAAGGCGTGGCCTGCGCCTACGGCGATGGCTACGTTGGGATGTTGGGGTAGGGTATCCAGGACAAAATCGCGGTCGGGGGGCATGGTGTAGAGGCAGGTTTTGGTGGTGATGACGGGGCCGTGGGCCGAGGGCAGGTATTGGCGTAGGAAGGTGTCTGTGCGTTGGAAAGCGGCCGTATCCAGTTCAAAGGTGCGGGATTCGGCCGTGGTTTCCTGCCCACCTACGTCCTGGGCAATTTTGGGGCCAGCCTCGCCAAAGGCAGGGAAACCGTAGTAGCATGGCTCATCCATCCATATCCAGATGGGGAACCGCTCCGGGGTAAAATCGGCCAGGTGGGGCGAGGCATAATAAGTGACCTGTTCCTGGGTAACAGTGAGGTTGATTTGGGTGCCAAAGTGGGCCAGCAGTTGGTTGGTCCAGGCTCCACTGGCGATGATTAGCTTCTCGCAGCGGTAGGTTTCGCCGCCAGCAACGACGGTGATTTCGTTGTCCGCCGTATGGATTTTGGTAATCGGGGCATTATCGCGCAAAACTGCGCCGTATTCTCTGGCCAGCCGCTGGTGGGCGGCATTGCTCCTGGCCGCAGCAACCAGGCCGCTCTCAGTTTGGTACAGGCCCCGTACATGGTCGGGTAAGCGCCACTGCGGCCAGCGGTGCATGATTTCCGCGGCGTCTAGCAGTTCAAAGGGCACACCGCTGGCGGTTAGGCTGTTGGTATAGTCGGTGAGCGGCAGGCGGGAACCGGCAGGCGACAAATCGAGGCCACCTGTTTTGAGAACAAGCTGCTCGTTGGCATCGGCTTCAACGGCCGTCCAGGCTCGATAGGCTTCTTTGGCTAAGTTTACATAAAAGGGATTGTGGTACGACAGGCGGATGATGCGCGAATGGTCTTGCGAGCCGCCTCGCACATGCCCTAAAGAAAACTGTTCTAGCCCCAAGACATCATCGCCGGCTTGTTTTGCCAGCCAATATGCCGCTGCGCTCCCAATTCCCCCCAGGCCTAATACCAGGTATTGAAACGCTCGTTTCCTAACTGGTTCCCGCACTGTTTGCTCTCCACAATGATTCACAAAGCTGGTTTCTTTTAGGGCTAAAAACAGGTCTCATTCAGGTTGTTAAAAGATGGGGAAGTGTATAACCGACTGGGCAAATGTCAAGGAATTGGGGATGAGAAACGGCCGTTTCCAGCCAGAATGTTGTAGAATACGGCCGTAATTTCCCCCCGATATTCATAAGGAGCAACGATGCACAAAAATGATGTAGAAACGCTCATTGCCTACAACTTTTGGGCCGACAACGAAATTTTAGCCGCCTGCGAGCATATTTCTGTGGCTGATTTCACGCGCCAGGCGTCGCCCGACCCCGGTTGGCACAGCCTGCGCGGCACGCTGGTGCATCTGCTAGACACCGAATATGGCTGGCGGGTGGCCCTGCAAAACTTGCCGGATGCTGGGGTGATGCAGGAAGATGATTTCCCGAATGTGGCCAGCCTGCGGGTGCGCTGGCAGGCGGAAGCAGCCGCCTGGCAAGACTATATTGCTGCTTTGGACGAAGCTGCGCTGAATGCCGTCTGGCGGGCAGAGGAAACGATTCAGCGAACGCGCTGGCAAACGATTTTGCATGTGATTAACGACGGCACTTATCATCGCAGCGAAGCAGCGGCAATGCTCACGGGTTACGGCCGTTCGCCCGGCGAGCTGGATTTTGAAGGCTATTTGGTGTGGCTGGGAAAGTGAGCCACAAAGACCTGTTGCCACCGTCTGCCGAGAGTGCTAAGATACGAACGCATGTTCCATTTCAAAAGGATTGGGAGTGAAGGCAATGACACGAGCAACAGTAGCGGAAGCACGAGCCTTTGAAAGCTGGCAAGATTATCAGGATGCTCTTAAACGGGCCATCGCACCGCTCACCGAAGAACAGCTTCAGCAGCGGCTTCTGCCTGGCCTGCGTTCGCCTGGCGAAATTGCCGAGCACATCGTCTTTGGCCGCGCTTTGCACCTGCATCGCACGCTGGGTGAAAAGGCGGCGGCATTGATCCCTCTGCAACGTTGGGATGACGCTGATGATTTGCCGCGAACGGCCGTTGAAATTGTGCAAGGGCTGGCCCTGACCTGGCGGTTCATCACCGACTGCCTGATGAGCGGCTCTCCCGCTGGCGACCTAACCGAGGAAGAGACCGAGATTGTGCAAACAGTCTGGGGGCTGCTTGACCATGACCTGCCCCATGCCGGGGAGCTGTCCCTGCTGCTGGGCGCGGCGGGTCTGCCGGGGGTTGAAATTTAGCGCCACGAATGATATTACCCAAGAAGCGAGACCCCAGATTTATCACCGTGCGGCGCGGCGGCACGCTGCAAGATGCCGAGCATCATTTGCTGGCGTTGTGGGCTGCCGACTGTGCTGAGCATGTGCTGCATTTATTTGTTGCGGTGGAGCCTGAAGATGAACGGCCGTATCGAGCCATCGAACAGGTGCGTGCCTGGACGCGCAAGGAGGTCACCATGACTGAATCCCGCGCAGCCGGTGGCCACGCCATGGCGGCGGCCAGAGAATTGAGCGGCGCAGCACGCTTTGCAGCATTTGCTGCTGGCCAGGCAGCCTGCGTACCACACGTCGCCGCCCACGAGCTTGGCGCAGCCGCCTACGCCATCAAAGCCGTGCAGGCCGCCGCACCCAAAGGCGCAGGCAAAGCCGCCGGTCATTTGGAATGCCAGTGGCAGCGCGCACAGCTCCCTGTTGCCATCCGCGAGCTAGTCCTGGACGATCAGCGGCTGCGCAACGACATCTGCTGGTCAGTTTTCGACTGCTGAGGGCTGGTTATCATTAAAAATAGCCTGGATGCGCAACGCAAAGCAGAATGCACGTGCGCCAGCGCAACACCATGAATGAAAATCAACAGATTACAAAGATGACACAGATTTTCCTTTTTCTCTGCGTCTCCGTGTCTCTGCGTTAAAATTATTTTGAATGAGACGACATGAGCGCAAGCTCAACACCATGAATGAAAATCAGCAGATTAACCAGATTTTGATCAGCGTTCATCTGCGTTTATCAGCGTCCTATTTACGAAGGAGAAATGACAATGACAAAACATCGAATCTATACAATGGCCTTTTCCGGCGTTTATCCGCTGTATGTGCAAAAAGCGGAGCGCAAAAACCGAACCAAAGAAGAAGTTGACGAAATCATCTGCTGGCTGACAGGCTATGACCAGGCTGGCTTAGAGCAGCAAATTGAGCAGAAAAACGATTTTGAAACTTTTTTTGCCCAGGCTCCCACCATGAATCCCAATCGGTTGCTCATCAAGGGCGTTGTCTGCGGTGTGCGCGTTGAAGAAATCGAAGACCCGCTGATGCAAAAAATACGCTATTTAGACAAGCTGATCGATGAACTGGCCAAAGGCAAAGCAATGGAGAAAATTCTGCGGCAATAATGTGTTTTGCCATGAAAAAGCACCGCTTTGCTGGCGTAAAGAATTAAAATGATGACTCAAAACCGAACCTCTGTTATGGATAGCCTAAAGTCTTTTGTTACGCTGCTGTTGATTAGCGCCACCTTGGTTGTGCCGTTGTTTGTCCTGGAATGGATTAACCGCAAGACGCTTTTTGAAGACTTTCCTTGTGCTCTTTACCTTCATGTCGCTGCATTCACTCTTCATTGTGCTCTTGCTGGCACCCGCTCTCCGCAGCCTTCGAGCAGAAAAGAGTCTGAGGGCGTTAACATTCCGCCAATGGGTTGGGCTTTTGCTGGGTGCTGTGCTCATATTTGCCTATGTCGATGTCGTGATTGATCAGCTCCCCTGCTTCCTTGGGGTGCCAAATTGCGATTAATAACAGTGTTTATACCGCATTTTAGATGAGACTTCATGAGCGCAAGCTCAACACCATGAATTAAAATCAGCAGATTGCGCAGATTTTGATCAGCGTTCATCTGCGTTTATCAGCGTCCTATTTACGAAGGAGCTCAACCTTGAGAAAAATTGTTGTGCTTGAACACATTTCCCTTGATGGCGTCATCCAGGCCCTGGCGGGCCAGAAGAAGATACCAGCGGCGGCTTTGTGCATGGCGGCTGGGTGTCGCACATTCCGACGCGGCGCTGGGCAAGCTCCTGAGACGGCAGATGAACCTGCCATTTGACCTGCTGTTAGGGCGCAAAACATTTGAAATTTGGGAACCGTACTGGCCAAACCACGGCGACATCTGGCCCGGAGCCAACACGGCAACCAAGTACGTGGCCTCGAATACCCGAACCTCTAGCGACTGGCAAACGGCCGTATTTCTAAGTGGCAACATTGCCGAACAAATCGCCCAAATCAAGCAGCAGCCAGGGCCAGATTTGCACGTTTGGGGCAGTGGCGATCTCATCCAGACGCTCATGAAGCATGATTTGGTGGATGTTCTGGCTGATGATATACCCGGTCACTTTGGGCAGCGGCAAGCGGCTGTTTGCTGGTGGCACCATCCCGGCGACGTTCCAGGTGACAGAAAGCGAAGTCACCCCCAATGGTGTCATTGTGGTGAATTACGAGCGCAGCGGCACCATCACAACTGGAGGTTGATAGAAATTCTAGCTACCGGGCACTTTTGGCTTGAAAAAGAAATGGAACGCAGATTAACGCAGATTTCGCTGATTTTTTCTTTTATCTGCGTTATCCGCGTTTATCAGCGTCCTATTTTCAAACTGAGGGATAGCTAGATAGAAATTCACAATTCCCTCTCGGATGAGTGATGAAAGGTGTTGCTGATTGGAGGACCGATGACAAAAGAGCGTTTGCGGGTGATGTTGGAAATTGGGCCAAAAGGCAAGAAGCTGGTGGCGGTAGCACCAGATTGGCCTGGCCTGGCACGCGGGGCGAAGACCAAGGATGCGAGCCATCGAAAAGCTGCGTTCCTATCTGCCGCGCTATTCACAGGTAGCCAAGCTGGCTGGCCTGAACGCGGCGTTCGACGCCATCCAAAACATCGACGTGGTGGAGGAGTATCCAGGAACCGGGTCAACTGATTTTTGGGGCATCTCTTTCGCGTTTTCGAGTATCGACAAGCAAGGCATGTCGGATGACGAATTGGAACGAGAGCTGGCGCTGATGCGGGCGTGCTGGGAATTTTTTGACGATGTGCGCGGGCGAGTGTCGGCTGAGATGCAGAAGGGCCCCGAGGGGGCGGGCGAGACCGGGATCGCATCGTCCGGCACACGTTTGCCGCAGAGCAGGATTGGGCAACGAAGGTTGGGGTACGCACCCTGACGGTGCAATGCTGACTGACGACGGGCTGAAAGTGCATCGTGATGCCTATTGCCAGGCCATACGAGAGTATCAGGCACAGGGCAAGTTGGCTGGCAAGGTAGCGAAATGGCCGCTGCGGTACCTGATTCGGCACACAGCTTTTCATACCATGGACCACGCCTGGGAAATGGAAGACAAGGACCTAACTGCCAAGGAAGCTTTGTGAGCGCAAGCTCAACACCATGAATGAAAATCAGCAGATTGCGCAGATTTACCAGATTTTTCTCTGCGTTCTCCGCGTTCTCTGCGGTTAAATTATTTTCAGAGGAACATCATGAAATTACTGCTCACTTCCGCAGGCATTAAAAACGCCAGCATCCACAGCGCCCTGCTAAAATTGTTGGGCAAGCCAATTGCCGAGTGCAACGCCCTCTGCATTCCCACTGCGTCGTACGGGCATCCCATGGTCAGCCCAGTCATGGCCTGGCAGTTCATTAGCGGGCAAGAAACGGACACGCCGATGGTCGAACTGGGGTGGAACTCTGTGGGCATTTTGGAACTTACCGCGCTGCCCAGCATCGACAAAGAACGCTGGGTGTCCTGGGTACGCGAGGCTGATGTGCTGCTGGTGAACGGCGGCGACCCTTTGTATCTGGGCTACTGGATGCGGCAGTCCGGCCTGGCAGACCTTTTGCCGTCGCTGCCCGAAATGGTTTATGTGGGGTTGAGCGCCGGGAGCATGGTGATGGCTCCGAACATTGGTGAGGAGTTTGTGGGCTGGAAGCCGCCGGTTGGTGATGATGAAGCATTGGGGCTGGTTGATTTTGCCATGTTTCCCCATTTGGGCCATGAGATGCTGCCGGATAATACGATAGCCAACGCGGAAAAATGGGCGGCCAAACTATCGGTGCCGGGGTACGCGATGGATGATGAAACGGCGATAAAAGTGGTCGATGGCACCGTTGAAGTTATCTCAAAGGGGCAGTGGAGGCTGTTTATGCCGTAAAGTGGTTTGTTGACCCAGGAGGGAAACGTCATGAGAGCTGACTCTCAAACCTATCGCATAACTCTGAACCAGATTCGTAAATTTCGCTTAACAATAGCTTTGTCGATATTGCTCATTCTGATTGCCACGGTGCTGGATGTGTTGTCCCCACTGCTTTTTCGGTACCTGATAGACGATGCCATCGGGTCGCGGGACATCGGATTGATTGCCACCGTCATTGCGGGCATGGTGCTGCTTCCTTTCGCCTCATCTGGCCTGACAATTCTGGAGGGGCACCAGCGCAGCAAAATCGGAACCTCAGTTACGCAAGCCCTGCGGCAACGCGCATTTGAACATACCCTCGCGGTGCAGATGCGGCATCTTGAGCAATGCGACTCTGGGGCGCTGTTTCAGCGCCTTACCCGAGCGGGTGGGCTGGTTGGTGATGTGTTTGTTGGGGACAACTTGCTTCCCTTGATTCCCAAGGTGCTGTTTCTGGTGGGCAACGTCATCGCGATGTTTGTGACCAGCTGGAGGCTGGCCCTGGCCACGATGCTGGCTGTTCCGCTGCTGTTTGGCGCGGGCTGGCTGGTTCGGAAGCGGGTTGAAGCGCTCGATGAGCGGCTGTACTTTTTGCTGGAGTCGGGTTCCAACATGATTCACGAGACGCTGGCTGGCCTGCGCGCAATTCGTGCCTTTAACGGGCGGCAGCGCGAGGAAGCGCGCTGGCATAACTGGTCACAGCAGTACTGGCAAAGCAAGCTTGCCTCTAGCGCCCTGCATGGATTCCTGGTTTATACCCTCTCGTCGTTTCTGAATAATCTGGTGTTGGCGACTGTCTTGGGCTTTGGCGCTTTTGAAATTATCGGCAACCGGTTGTCGATTGGATCGCTGGTTGCCTTTCTGGTGTACGCCCCACGGGTATTGTCGGCGCTGCAGCAGCTGAGCCGAACGCACCTGAGTATTTCGGAAGTTAAAGCCGCTGTCACAAAGCTCGATGAGCATTTTGCGATGCCGCTTGAGCGCAGTGATGGCGATGCGCTGCCCACCACGCCCAATCAAGGCCTGGGAATGGCGGTGGCTTTCAACGATGTTTCGTTTGCCTACGGCCGTGGCGAGGCGGGCATCAAGAACCTGTCATTTGAGGTTGGAGCGGGGGAGTTTGTTGGCATTGTGGGGCCAAGCGGGGGCGGCAAAAGCACCATTTTTGATTTGCTAATTGGCCTGTACGAGCCGGACAGTGGGCAGATTTTATTGGATGGTGTTGAGATGCAGGAGTTGTCTTTAACGGCCGTTCGTGCCGAAATCGGGGTTGTCCCGCAGGACACTTTTCTATGGAACGTGAGCCTGGTTGAGAACCTGACTTATCCAAAAGAGGCATCGCGGTCAGGGGCGGAGGTGGAGCGCGTCATTCAAGCGGCGCAACTGCGTCCATTTGTTGCGGCGCTGCCAGACGGTCTTCAAACAGTGATTGGCGAGCGTGGCCTGTCGCTCTCTGGCGGGGAGCGCCAGCGTGTGGCGATTGCCCGGGCGCTTTTGCGCCAGCCACGGCTCCTTCTGCTGGATGAGGCAACCGCTGCGCTGGACCCCCTGACAGAAGTTGCCTTGCGTGATTCGTTTGAGGCGGTTCGATACGGCCGTACCACCATTGTGATCGCCCATCGCATGACAACTGTGGCCAAGGCGGATCGAATCATTGTGGTTGACCAGGGGGGCCTCGTGGAATCAGGATCGCCACAGGAGCTGCTGGATCAAAAAGGTCTTTACTATTCCTTTTACCAGGCGCAAATGGCAACTAAACCGGAGTGATTAACACTGTTTTTTTATGTAACGGCCGTATACAGGCTAATATGTAAAAGCGGGAAAAACCCATACCAAATGAGCTTGAAAATCATGAAAAAATTCATCTGGATATTATTAATAATCATCACGATTATCTTTGTTAGCGGAAAAGTTTATACAGACATAATTGTCCAAAGAGCAGAAGAAAAGTATCCACCCTCAAACTTTGTAACCGTGGAGAACATACGTTTGCACTATGAGGAAGCAGGAGCCGGGCAACCAGTTGTCTTTATTACTGGGGGCAGCGGGAAAGTGCAAGATTTCTCCCTCTCGCCGCTCTACCAAATGGCTGTAGACAAATATCGAGTAATTATTATTGATCGGCCTGGTTTGGGTTATAGTGAGAAGCCACCGGATGGTGAATTAACACCAGGTGTTCAAGCACGTTTGATTCACGCAGCTCTCAATGAACTAGATGTTGAAAAGCCAGTAATTGTCGGGCAGTCTTGGGGTGGCGTGGTTGCCTTAGCCTATGCCCAAGACTATTCAAGTGAGCTTTCAGGCATTATTTTGTTGGGGTCATCACCTTATCCACGAGAAAGGCAAACAGATTTTTTCAACGTTATCGCAAGAACGCCAATTATTGGAGATTTTATTGTTCAAACGATATATGTTCCCATTGGACGGCATTGGATAGCGCCAGCAATTATCGAGCAGAATAAAGATAATTTTGCGCCACTAGAGACTGTGCCTGAAGCGTTCTATGATTCCACAATTGAGTTGGGATTACGCCCAAGCCATGTAATTGCATCAGCCGAAGAAACGCTTACCATTCCAGCATCATTAGCAGCTCTGGTCGATGATCTAGACAAAGTAAACGTGCCCGTCATTATTGTGGCCGGAGATCAGGACAGCCATGCTGTTGAACAGGCCCCTCGGTTGGAACAGGATTTACCTTTGTCTAGAGTGGTCATTGTTGAAGGAGCCAATCATTATCTCTGGTTTAGCAATGCTGAAATAGTGATGGAGACAACTCAACAACTGTGGGAATGGGCAAATGAGCTTGAGCCCTAATGAAACCAGCCAGATCTGTTTGTGCTTATCCAGTCTGGTCGTTTGAATAGACACGGCCGTTTTGTGAATCAGCTGTTAGAACGGCCGTATCCCACCAACATTTATACTATGCGTAGGGGCGCACCCCCGTGTGCGTCCATTTTGGGGCAGACACGGAGGTCTGCCCCTACCCCGCGAAATCCTAAAAAGCCAAAAATCTGCGAGGGGCCAATATACCTTGCCACAAATCGTGCCAAAGCAGCTTTGAATTTGCCCCAATTTTTTGTAAACTGTCTCTGCGCGTTTTCGTTTTTCCTTCACTAATACAGGCTCACAGATGTTATGTTTGCTAAAGTTATTTGTTCAAGGCAATCAGTTTCATGAGTAAAGATTCTAAAAGCAACTATGGTGCTTTCGAGCAATTAGATGAACTTGAAGATACGTTGAGAGAGTTGGGGAACTTGCTGGAGATTCCTGCTGAGAACCTTTCGTATCGACTCAATCGTCTTTTACCAATGGTATTTTCTATCAGGGAAAATTTGAAAGCTATCTTTTCCCTAAGAAAGGCACAGCTTGCACAAGAATCATTCCTAATCGGAAACATAGCTTTAGGAAGGGCAGTTAACTTTTGCTATTTACTTGCAATTGAAAGAGATTCCTTTGACGAACTTACAAATCCGGCGGGCCTGAAACAGAATATTGAACAAGGTGCCGAAGCTTTTTTGTCACTGAATCTAACTTCACTGAAGGATCAAGATTACGGATACAGGAGCCCAGATAATCAGGAAGACGCAATCAGTTTTGCAGAAAAAATAGACACGATCATCAGACACACAGATCTCAAGGCTGAAGGATTTCAAATAGCAAAAGCTTCTTTATCTCCGATTTCAACTGAGATGATTTCTGGCTCATATTATGGGTGCTTATCTAGATTTGCTTTCGTTAACTTCTCAAAATATAAGACACCCATAGAAGCCTATAATCGCTTTCTGCGAGGTGAATTCACAATTTTGTATTTTGTACTTTGTCTTGTTCTTTCACAGGTTATTAAAGCAATAGCACAAGAAAACGATACAGAAGATTTGTCAAGTAAATCACAAGCTATTGTTAATAAAGCAGCCGGGCTTGTTTCGAGAATGAAATCAAGTAACGATGGTTCAGGAAATTTCAGTGCAGTTGGGCTTTGGGAGAGTTTATTACCTGTTGAAGCTACTGCAGCTAGCATACTAACTGAAAAATTCAGGGTTCATGAAAATGCAATTCGCAAATGTTATGAGTTAGGTGTTCAAGCTCCTTCAATTCCTAGCAACCGACATTATGAAGCTGACATGCAGCTCGCAGGGTTATTTCTTAAACGCACACTTAACGATCTACGTACCGTTTGGATGCTCACATCAGCAGGTTATACATCTCAGGCAGCATCTGTTGCAGCATCATTGTTCGAACATGCACTTACAGTGGTCTATATTGCTGGTGATTCTAAAAGAGCAGAAAAATTGGAGGCTTTCAAAACTGGAGATTTACCCTGGAATGTACGAACCCTATCTGAAAATCTGGCAAAATCTTATGCGGAATCTAACTCTGATAAAGTGGTTAGCGATGACGACCTCTACGATATGACCGGAATGATTTATGGAGTTTATAAATATCTTTGTAAAATTAAACATCCTACTCTTCGCTCAACTGGACACGATTCAGGCAGCAGTTCCATAGAACCTGGCAAATATGCAATCATGGCACTTCCAGATTTGAGAGAAGAAAATGATTCACTAAAATCTTTTATTATAAATATTAGCCTTATTCGTTGTTTTGATGCTATCAAGCATTTTGTTAACGCATTAGAGCCTGATGAAACAAAACAAGCTTTTATTGAATTTTCTGAAAAGTTAAAGGATGCATCCAAGGAGTCCGATCAAGCATTTGAGGCTTTACTAACCGGTCCTGCACTACCCTTCGGGATAGGCGATGAGGCAATTAAATGGGAACGTAATAGACCCTCTCGCAAAAAAGGGAAGAAGAGGAAACGATAATAATGCACTTAACAGCAACTGTTGCAATGCAAAAATAAGGTGCCCCCACAGAGTCAAGAAAATAGATCGCAAAAGTTAAGAAACCGAATCGGGTCACAGTCTTGGCACATTAACAGCAAAATGAACATCGGTCGGCGTGCAACTAATGAATCTCTCATATGTGGGCTACTTTTTCCGCAATGCTTGCTTCAATCAAACTACTGAATCACATGACACAACTTTTTTGGTCCAGCCTTAGATATGGAACAGGTGCAATTTTGCAACAAGTGAAGTTTACTCTTACTCCTGACCTAATTGATTTCCTAAGCAACTATGAATTCTACGGCTTCAAAGACAAGAGTTCGATGGTTCGCGCAGCCCTTTTACGGCTTCAAAGAGATATAGAGCTGAATAATCTCACGCAATCGGCCGATTTGTACGCTGAACTTTATGCTGAGGATTCGGATTTATTTGAATTAACCGAAGCCGGGAGCGATGAGTGGCCTGAATGACAACGTGAAAACGCATCACTCTCTTTTTCCCCACAACCCAAACCCCGCCTTGCGCCGGGCTTCGCGACGGCCGTATTGCTCATGAATCTCGTGTACGTGGGCTACCTTTTCGGCAATGCCTGCTTCCAGCCAGCGACGGCCGTTTTCCACCGTCGCCACACTGCCAGCCCCATACGCCCCCGTCGCCGTGTCGTCGTCCCAGGGCGGGTTGGCGTCAGTTCGCCTCAATCCAATCCGTATAGTAGCTCGGCGTGCTGATAAAATCGATCTCGTCCACTGCCTTTCCTGGTGCACCAGGTCGGGGCGCAAATGCAAAATCATCGCTGTTTCCAGCTCGCCCGCGTGCCCCATGCCGCCCGCTTGAGTAGCGGTTTCCTGCACCACCGGCCCAGCGATGTGGCCGGAGGTGTGCAGCCAGGCCGTGGCGCAAAGATGCGGCAGTGGCGCTCCCGGCATATTTCACCACGTTGACCAAAAAGGAGCAGTTGCCGCCGTGCCCGCTCATCAAATAAAAGCGGTCGAAGCCGCGCCCCACCAGCCCGTCCACCACCGCCAGCCAGAAATCCTCAAAGGCGCGCCCCTGCACGTTGAGCGTCCCGGCAAACGACTGCCGGTGGGTGCTCACCCCGTAGGGAAAGGTGGGTAAGGTGACGGCGTGGTCGGGAACGGCCGTACCCACCCCGTTGCCAATCGCCTCAATAATCAAATTATCGGTAGACAGCGGCAAATGGTAGCCGTGCTGCTCTGTGTGCCCGATGGGAATGACCACCACCTTACCCACGTCGCTGGCCGCTGGCAGCAAAGGCGCAGGCGCGAATTGGCTCGAATGGGGCAGCACGATAGCCTGATCGTTCAGCCCTAGCGTCATGTCCTGCGGAATCAGGGCAAACACCCGGCTAAAACCATCTTCGCGCAGGCTGTTGAGCAGATTTTGCAGAACGGCCGTTAACAATCCCTCCGCCACCGCCAACCCACTGCCCCGCCAGCCAAACGGAATGGCGGGCAGCAGCCCCACTGCTCCGGCTGGCCCAAACAGTCGGCCAGTGTTGCCAAATCATACCCCGTCCCCAGCGGAATGATGAGCGGGGTGGTGCGGGATAATGCGGCCGTTTCTGGCCAGGTTAGTTCGTCGTATGCAAAAAATTTGGTCATGTGTCACTTTTTTGGAGATTGGAGACTGGAGATTAGAGATTGCCACAATCTCCAGTCTCAATCTCCAATCTCCTCCTTTAATCATACAAATTCTGTCCCACCAGCTCCCTTTCCCGTCGGGCTACAAAGTCGTGTAGGGCCTCGGTGATAGCGGGGTCGATGGGGGGCGGTTCGTACTGTTTGAGCATGGTTTGCCAGATGTGTTGGGCGCGAACGGCCGTATCCAGCCCGCCACCGTTTGTCCAATTTTCATACCCCTGCCGGTCCGCCAGCGACGACTGGTAAAACGCCGTCTGGAACTGCGCCTGGGTGTGGGCCGTGCCAAAATGATGTCCGCCCGCGCCCACCTCGGCAATCGCATCCAGCGCCAGACTGGCGTCGTCCACGGCAAACCCGGCCAAAAAGTGGCGGAACATCGCCAGATTTTCCAAATCGATGATGAACTTCTCAAACGAGGCGGTCAGCCCGCCCTCCAGCCAGCCGACCGAATGCATCAGCAAATTGGTGTGGGCCAGGACGGCGGGCCAGAGGTTCCACATCGTTTCGTAGCTGGCCTGGGCGTCGGGGGATTGGGCGTTGGTCAGGCTGCCGCTGCCGCGATAGGGCAGATTGTAGAAGCGAGCCAGTTGGCCGCCTACCAGCAGCGCCCAGGCTCCTTCCGGCGTGCCAAAAGCGGGACTGCCGCTCTTCAAATCGACGTTGGTGGTAAGCCGCCATAAATCACCGGTGCGCGGGCCGGACGAGCTGCGTCAGGGCAATGCCCGCCAGCGCCTCAGCGTTTGCTGGGCCAGGGCGGCGGCCATCGTCACCGGGCTCATCGCCCCGGCCAGATGAACAGGTGATGAAGGTCACCTGCCCGGCACGGGCGTAGGTGAGCAGCCCGCCCAGCATCCGCTCATCAAAGCGCAGCGGACTGTTGACGTTGATCACGTCGCCAATCACCGGGTCGCCCTCCAGCGAGCCAAAAGACGATTTCTGGCCATTTTCAGGCAGTCGGCTGGTGATGATACGGCCGTGTGCCGCCTCCATCACTGCTTTGTCCGACAATTCAAACCCGGCTAGCAGCCGGTGCAGGTGGCGCGTTGGTCCGGAATGTCTTGCGGGGCAACCTGCTCCCAGGCCGCAAAGTGCAGCTGCAGGGCCATCTGGGACAGGCGGACAAAATTTTGGTAATCGGCAAAAGTGCCGGGGCGACGGCCGTTCACCAAATTTTGCGCGTACACCATGCCACCATTGGGGCCAAAAGCAATGCTGTTTTCGCCGATGAACACGTCATGCGCCGGGTTGCGGGCGCGCCAGGTGAAGCTGGGCGGAGCAGTGGCAATCGCCTCCAGCAGCAGCCCGCGATCAATCCAGACGTGTCTGGCAGCAAAATCCACCTTCGCCCCAGCTTTGGCCCAAATCGACAACACCTCGTCGTCCAGAAAATCTACCCCACGTTTTCTAGAATGTGCAGCGAGGCGTCGTGGATTTTTTGGATTTGGTCAGGGGTGAGGATTTCGTACGGCCGTTGCCCATTGCGCACCGTGCCAAATTCCATCTGCAACAGCGGCAGCGCCAACCGCTCAGCGCGTCGTTCGGCTCGTTTTGCGTTGCGTTGTCGGGTCATAATTTTCACCCTCACCAGCCTCCCTCAAGGGCGAGGGCCTGTTCCTCCCCTGCGAGGGAGGCTGGAAATGAGGTCATTTCCTCGGCAGCAAATACCAATCCAGGAACGTTTCCATACGGCCGTAAAAATCCAAAACCGTCTTCTTCAGCAAAAAGCCGTGGGCTTCTCCGGCGTACGTTTTGTACTCAAACGTCTTGCCCGCCCGGCGCAGCGCCTCTACCCACTCTTCAGAAGATTGCGGCGGCACCACCGTGTCGTCCAGGCCGTGGGCCACAAAAACCGGCTTTCGCACATTTTCCACCTCGGCAATGGGCGACGCCGCCAGATGCACCGGGCGGTTCGTGGCTGGATGGCCCAAAAAGATTTCGGTGTACAGCCGCAAATCTCGATTGCACTGCGCCCAGGAGCTAATGATGTTAGCGTCGCCGTACTTGTTCACGCCGCAGGCAAACAAATAATCCGGGTCGCGGCTGAGGCAGCAGGCGGTCATGTAGCCGCCGTAGCTGCTGCCAAAAATACCAATCCGCTCCCGATCAATCTCGCCAAACTGGTGCAAATAGCGCGCTCCGGCCAGACAGTCCTGCGTGTCGCCCACGCCCCAATCGTTGTAGTTGGCCTGCTCAAAGGTCACGCCGTAGCCGGTGCTGCCGCGATAGTTGGGCGCGAGCCAAGTGTACCCTTTGGCCACAAAATATTGGGCCACAATGTCCCAGCCGAAGTTGTACAGCGACGACGGCCCACCGTGCGGATAGACCACGGCCGCTCCGTTGGATTTTGCTGGACGGTACAAAAAGGCGGGAATTTCCAGTCCGTCGTAGCTTTTGTAGCTCACCAGTTCCGGCACGACGAGGGCGTTGGCGGCCAAGGCGGGCGGGTTGGAGAAGGTCAATTGCGTGGTACGGCCGTTCCCCACCTCAACCTTGTACAAATCCGGCGGCAGCACCGCATCCTCATACTCCACCGTCAAAAATGAGCAATCTGGCGACCAGCGCGGCAAAGCATGAATGCCTTGCCCGCCCCGCAGCGTTTGTACCTGGCCCGATTGGGCATCCAGCAGCGCCAGCTCATACGCGCCCGCCCGATTGATGCTGCAAGTAATCTGGCTGCCATCGGGCGACCAGGCGAGGTCAGCAAAATCGGCCCCCTCGTGCGACAGCTGGCGCAGGCCGGAGCCATCCGGCTGCACCAGCCACACCTCATTAAACTCCGGCCGTTGCGAAATGAACGCTATTTGCTGGCCATCGGGCGACCAGATGCCGCCCCAGTTGCGCAGCTTGGGCGTGTTGGTCAGCTGGCGCACCTGGCCCGTCTCCAGCTCCACCAGCCAGATGTCCAGCCGGTTCATGTCGTCGAAAGGGCGGTGGGCGAAAAGGAGGAAACGGCCGTCTGGCGAAGGCTTGGCGTTCCAGGCATCACCGGGGGTTTGCACGATTTGGCGGGGCCAACGGCCGTCCCGGTCGGTGAGCAGCAGCTGCACCTGGTCGTTGCGCTCCACGCTCACCACCAGCTGGTTGCTGTCTGGCAGCCACACCGGGGAGAAGGCGGAACTTGCAAAACTGGTAATTTTTTGAGGCAAGCCACCAGAAGCTGGCGCGATGTGTACGTGATCCTGCATGGTGAAGGCCAGGAAACGGCCGTCTGGCGACCATTGCGGCACTTCATCGGCCCAGTACGCCACCAGCGCTCGCCGGTTAGAAATCCGCTTCGGCCAGCCGCCACTACTCGACATCACGTAAATATCAGATTGGTCTTCGCGATCCCAGATGAAGGCGATCTGCTGGCCATCAGGGGAGAGTTGATGGTTGCGAATGCGGTTAACGGCCGTTATCAAAGACAAATCCCACCCGTTTGGCGGTTTTAAATCCGGCCGTTTGACGGCGGGCCAGCCCTGCCGCTCGTACTTTTCTTGAATCACCTGCCCATCGGGGTTTCGCACCACGCTCATAAAAAAACCTCCCTGATTTTCTAATTTCAGGGAGGATTATACGTTTGCTACTCGAAAAAGGGTCGAATTTGGACTGCTAAATTATTTTGCCCTTTCTTGCGTCCAACCAACGCTGCAACGAACGCTGACTTTCACCTGACCGTCTGCCTAAAATCAGACCCTCGACACTTATATCCTCATCCAAATCAGGCCAATGAATCCCCTCTCCATCTCCAATAAACTCCCAGTTTTCACGTTCCGTTTGGCTACCATGAAACAAGCGTGGATACCAGGCAATCGGCACGGAAAGGGAACGGCCGTCTGCCAACTCCACCGTTAAAGTGTCTTCACTGGTCACAACATTAATACCTTTTACAGTTTGAATCTCAGCTGCCAAAGTATTCATTCCATTCTCCCAGAAGCGTTTCTCGGTTATCTTCTACTAACCGTTGAATTTGATTGATTTCCTGCCGACTAAACCCACCGCTACGACTTAATCTTATTGGTGATAGCCAAAATTTTGCCGTGAATTTATCTCTTCTTACATGCACATGAGGCGGTTCAACGGAATCACCCGAGTAAAAGAAAAAACGATAGGGTCCTTCTCGCAAAATTGTAGGCATAAGCATTTTCTCGTTCGATGCATTGTAGCACAAGTTAGATTAATTATACGGCCGTCTCCTCTCAGCAGGTAGAAACTGGCAAAAACTACTTGGCGGGGTAGGAACTGGCTATACTTTGGACAAAAAGCGGAACACAGAGGGGCACGGAGAAACCGCAGAGTGACACAGAGAAATAAAACCTCTGTGTCACTCTGTGTCTCCTCTGCGAAACTCTGTGTTCCAAAAAAACATCCAAAAAGAGACACTTATGAAAATTCGCACCCAATTTCCCCACACCGTCACCATCCTGGAAAACGTCTGGATTCCCCTGGCCGATGGCACCCGGCTGGCTGCCAAAATCTGGCTGCCAGACAGCGCTCAGCAGCAGCCCGTTCCCGCCCTGCTGGAATACATCCCCTACCGCAAAAGCGACTACACCTCAGGTCGCGATGCCAAGCGGCAGGCGTACTTCGCGGGCTACGGCTACGCCAACGTGCGCGTAGACATGCGCGGCAGCGGCGACTCAGATGGCATCCTCTACGACGAATATTTGCTGCAGGAGCAGGATGACGCACTGGAAGTGCTGGCCTGGATTGCCGCCCAGCCGTGGTGCGATGGCAACATTGGGATGCATGGCATCTCCTGGGGCGGCTTCAACAGCCTGCAAGTGGCCGCCCGCCGCCCGCCAGAACTTAAAGCCATCATCGCCATCGGCGCGACCGACGACCGCTACCACGACGACGTGCATTACATGGGCGGCTGCCTGCTCACCTCGCAAATGCTGCCCTGGGCCTCACTGATGTTTGCCTACAATCCTTCCCCGCCCGACCCGCGCTGGGTGGGCGAAAAATGGCGCGAAATGTGGCTGGAGCGATTGGAACAGTCGCCGCCGTACATCGAAAAGTGGCTGGAACACCAGACTCTTGATGCGTACTGGAAACATGGTTCCGTCCGCGAAAATTATGCCGACATCGAGATTCCGGTTTACATGGTCGGCGGCTGGGCGGACAGCTACAACAACTCGATTCCCCGCCTGATGGCCGGGCTCAATGTGCCGCGCAAGGCGCTCATCGGGCCGTGGTCCCACGCCTTCCCGGAGCAGTGCGGCACGCCCGGCCCAGCAATTGGTTTTTTGCAGGAGAGTTTGCGCTGGTGGGATTATTGGCTGAAGGGCATTGACACGGGCATCATGGATGAGCCGATGATCCGCTGCTGGCTGCAAGATGGGGTGCCGCCTGCACCAAACTACAAGGTGAGAAACGGCCGTTGGCTCACCGAACCGTCCTGGCCCTCCCCCAACATCCAGGAAAAAATCTACTTTTTGAACGAAAACCGGCTGGATGATGCCCCGCAGCCGATGCAGGAAATCAGCTTTGTGGGGCTGCAAAACCACGGGCTGGATGGCGGTGGCTGGGGCGGACACGGCTCCCCTGGCGAATCCCCCGGCGACCAGCGCCCCGCCGATGGCGAGAGCCTGACTTTCACCAGCCAGCCGCTGGCCGAACCAATAAACCTGCTGGGCAATGCTGAAGTGCAATTGACGCTGAAAGTAGACCAGCCACTGGCTTTGGTGGCGGTGCGGCTGTGTGATGTTGACGAAGACGGCCGTTCCACCCTCGTCACCTGGGGCCTGCTCAACCTCACCCATCGCAACAGCCACGAAAACCCGGAACCGTTGGTGCCGGGGCAGGTTTACACCGTCACCGTGCCGCTAAACGTGATGGCCTACCGGCTGCCGGCCGGGCATCGCTGGCGGGTGGGCATTTCACCCACTTACCTGCGCCATGCCTGGCCCTCGCCCCAGCCAGTGACGCTGACGCTGTTGCTGGGTAAGGGCTGCAAGTTGAGTGTGCCGGAACGGCCGTTTCAACCCCACGATGACACGCTACCCGACTTTCCCCCTGCCGAAATTGCTCCCCCAGAACCCATTGAAACGCTGCGCCACGAACTGCGCCGCCAAACTGTGACGCGAGAAGCTACGACGGGCACAACTACCTTTACATTGCATCAAGATTCCGGCCGCATTCGCTACAAAAATCACGGGCTAGAGCTTGATGATATGAGCATCCACACCCTCACCATTCGCGATGACGCGCCACTGTCTCTTGAGCAAACCGTTACTTTCCGATTAGAGTACAAGCGCGAGGATTGGCAGGTGGTGATGAAAACCGAGAGCAAGCTAACGGCCGATGCCACCTTCTTTTATCTTTCCAATTTTTTGGAGGCATACGAGGGCGATGTGCGTGTATTTAGCAAGGCATGGACTAAGCGAGTTGCTCGAAACGGCGTTTAGCTAAACCATCCGGCGTCAGGACTTTGTTCGCTGTTCAATGTGGGACAAAATCAGTTTTATCTCCTGGTCAATTGCAATCGTAATTGCTTCATCAGCGCTCGGTGGCTCCAAAGCATCAAACTGACTTTGCAACATTTCTGCTTTCATGTAATGGTTTTGCCGTGCTTGCATACGTTCCCAGATCAGCTCAAAGCTCCCCTGCAAGAAGATGAAGCAGGTTTGTTTATTGACTTGAAGCTGCTCCCGGTATTTTTTCTTCAGGGCAGAGCAGGCAAGTACGGCCGTTTCTCCCCTTTCCACATGACCAGCCAGCAAATCATGCAGCCGCGCCAGCCAGGGGGCGCGATCATCATCATCGAGCGGCACGCCGCTTGCCATCTTCGCCACATTCTCAGGTGGATGAAAATCATCCCCATCGTAAAATGGACAGTCTAGCTTTTTGGCCAATGCCATCCCAACCGTCGTTTTGCCACAGCCGGATACCCCCATCACAATATATGCGGTCATGGTTTCACCCTGATGCTCCTCTAATTTGGTGGACACAGATGTTGGTTGTTGGGAACGGCCGTTGAGCAGATTGAAAACGGTACTGGGCAAAACGCCTGCCAATTGAGCCACATCGTTTATCGTTACTTTTTCACTCATTAGACATCCCACAAAGTAAAACTCAAGTTTAGTGTAACGTTTTGCCAAACAAAATAATAGCAGCGAGCTTGCCCGGTGTGCCAAATAATTGGGATTGAGCCGTGTTGTAGGACAGTTTTTGCCCGATTTTGTTGTCATTTCAGGGTGAAAACTGTTCCGAGGGGAGGTCGCAAAGGGGGGGATCGGTTTAGATGGGTGGCTGACCTTTATGCCTTTGTACGGCCGTAAAGACGCCAAATGAAATTTTGAGGAGGACGCCAGGAAATAAAAAAAGGTGCAGGCAAGATCATCATTGCCTGCACCCAAACCGTGCTTCTCGAAGCCGTAAAAGATTATTTAATCCCCGTTACTTTTACCCCTTCAACAATATACCATTGCACAATGAAGAAAATGGCAAGAACTGGCAAGATACCTACCGCAGCACCCATGAACAAAGCCGGTAAATTAATAGTTTGAGCTGTTAAGAAGGTAGAAAGCACCACCTGAACCGTCCATGTGTCCCGACTCTGCCCTGTAAAGATCCCATTTTTAGGGCCACCCAATAGTGGAAAAATCAAAGGACATTAACAGCCGAATGGTAACCATCCCCTAAAATAGGACCAGTCATAAGTGGAATTTTCCGGCACAATAGCCCAAGGAGAATTCCACATGAAACGAACACAGTTTTCTGAAAACCAGATCATCAAGATTCTTAAAGAGGCTGAAGCTGGTGTGCCAGTAATTGACCTGTGCCGCACCTACGGCTTCAGCAAGAGCAGTTTTTACAAATGGAAAGCCAAATACGGCGGCATGGAAGCCTCAGATTTGT
>JACKBR010000052.1 GCA_020634495.1 Ardenticatenaceae bacterium
GGGGCGGTCCAGCCAGCGCAACTATGAAGAACGGATTGGCGTTGACGTGCAAGCCAACTTTGCCGTCGGTGATTTATCAACAAAGGAGAATCAAGAAAAACGCGCCTGGGCCAAGGGACAGGCATTATTTGAATTAAAGGATTATCGCGGCCAGCAAGGCAGGAAGGGAAAAACTTATCTGGCCTGGCAGCTGCCCAACAGTTACAGCGGGCAGCACCGGCACCGTCCTCGGGGCCGGCAGAAGCGGATCAATCG
This sequence comes from Ardenticatenaceae bacterium, assembly GCA_020634495.1. Next base: position 256 of record JACKBR010000052.1, read on the forward strand.
GAAACTCAAAGACCTGGTTATGAAAGGGATGCCGGGGAACGTTGAGGGAACGAGCGAGACGCGTCAGCCAGAGAAGATTTATTACCCGAATGGCAAGCTGGCGGCGAAAGCATACGGCCGTGACGCTGACCGAGAGTTGTATTGGAGAAGGCATCGGACGGGGAACGGCCGTTTTGATTTGTGGCAGCAATTAGGAGGCAGGTGATAGTTTTTTTTTGTGATTGTTAGCGGAAAGAATTTACTCCCATTTTAGGGATTAAAGTTATAGCCTTCGGACTTGCCTGTATATGGGGGTAGCATTTGTTGCTGGATATGCGAAGTGGGTCGAGGAGTACCGCGGTAGGCGGATGCGCTAGCTGCTAAAACAATTTGACATCCACCTCTACCATTAGTAAAATTTGGTTTTTTGGGGAAAATTATGAACTTAACACGCCGCCAAGAAGAATTTGTTCGTAATCTAGTTAACCTGTATCGGGAAATGCAAGAACCATTTCATTATTCCTTGCTCGCAGAAAAACTGGGTGTCAGCCGCTTTTCTGCCTATGACATGCTGCGCGTGTTAGAAGAAAAAGGGATGGTTACTTCAGAATACCAGTTATCTGAAAGCAAAACCGGGCCGGGTCGTTCAGCAGTTTTATATCGCCCCACAGAACAAGCCCGTCAGGTAATGTCGCAACTGGCAGGAGATATGATTGATAGAGGGGATTGGGATGCTATTAAAGAACGAGTTTTGGAAAAGGTTCGTACCAATGAACTAAACGAGTGGGAACTGGTCGAAGAAATGTTGGCGCGCACTCCACCAGAAGGACACGGAGCGGTAGCTTACTGTGTTGAGGTGATGACCATTGTCACATTACGTTTGCGGCGGCGTAGCGGCCGCAAACTGTTGCTCGATTATTTACCCGAAATTCTACCGACAGCCAGTGCAAATTGTCGGGCTAACCTTAGTTTGCTTGGCGGCTTCGCTCTGGGAATATTGACAGACGAATCGGCCGATGCGCCTTTGTGGGGAAAGGAATTATTACAACATGCCATCCGTTATCAACAATTGGTGATTGGGATGGAGCCGCGCTTATGTCGGCAATTAGCAACGCAATTGAGCAATGTATTTGCTGTGCTGCATAGCGAATGACTTTTTTTGCTCTATTTTTTGGTTTTTCTTGCTTTTTAAGGAATACTAAATTAACAAACATACTAAAATCTTGGAGATAACATGATTGAAAAACTTATAGATCGTATTACAAGAGCCTCATTGAGGTTTAAATGGACAACAATAGGGTTGACTGTTCTTGTTATGGTTGCCGGAACGATTGCCATGTTCCAGCTCAAACAAGAACTAATGCCCAAAATTGAATTTCCCCAGTCTGTTATTTTGGCTCTCAATCCCGGGTCGGAAGCAGAAGAGATGTTAGATGAGGTAACGATTCCCATTGAAAATGCGGTGAACACAATTGACGGTATCGTTAATGTCGAATCCACCACCTCGCGCGGCTTATCTGTTCTTGTCATTCGCAATGAATTTGGAATGGATCAGGACGCAATGCAGGATGAACTGCAAGCCGCAGTCGAAAGCGTTACGTATCCAGATGGCATGGAAACGCCGGAATTGCTAACTTTTAGCCTTTCTGATTTGCCGCTCGCGGCAGTCAGCGTTTCATCCTCGGAATTGTCGTTTGAGGAACTGAAAGAAATTGTTGAAACAGAAATTCTCCCTTCGCTGGAAGAGATTGACGGCGTAGCCAGAGTCGATATTGGCGGTGGGCAGGAACTGCCTGAAGAAGTGGAAGCGGTTGCCGAAGTTGTGTCAACCCCTGAACCAACGGTTGAACCAACGGCCACCAGCGAACCAACTGCTACCCCGACAACGGAACCGACTGCTACCCCAGAGCCAACGGCCGTTCCTACCGAAACACCCGCTGCCCCCGAAGGTCCAACACCAGTTGACCTCCCAACCTCATGGATAGAAGCGGCCGCCGCGCAAGGGATGGAAATAGCCACCACCGCCGACATGACTCCCGAAATCGTTGGCGGCATTGCCAGCTTTGCGCCCGAAATGTTGCAAGAGTTAACGCCAGAGATGCTGTTAGCCATGCCGCTGGACGCGCTGGCCGCCTTGCCGCAAGAATATCTGGCCGAACTTGACCCCGAATTGCAAGGCCAACTGGCCGAACGCGCCGCTGCCGCAATGGCTGGCGGAGAAGAACCAGAACCCGTCGCCTTGCCTGATGCTTGGATAGAAGCGGCCGCCGCACAAGGGATGGAAATAGCTACCACCGCCGACATGACCCCCGAAATCGTCGGCGGCATTGCCAGCTTTGCGCCCGAAATGTTGCAAGAGTTAACGCCAGAGATGTTGTTAGCCATACCGCTAGACGCGCTGGCCGCCTTGCCGCAAGAATATCTGGCCGAACTTGACCCCGAATTGCAAGGCCAATTGGCCGAACGCGCCGCCGCCGCACAGGTTGAACCAACCGAAGAGCCGCCGGTTGTTGTTGTCGATGGCGTTCCTTTGCCTGATACTTGGATTCAAGGTGCGCGCGCGCAAGGGTTGGAAATTGCCACCACCGCCGACCTGACGCCGGAACTGGTAGCGGGGATTGCTGGATTTGCCCCGCAGTTTCTGGCTGAACTTACCCCCGAAATGTTACTTTCCATGTCTCCAGAAGCTTTGACCGCGCTGCCGGAAGATTTCTTGTTGACTCTGGACGAGGATTTACAGACTCAATTAGGCGAACTCATCGCGCAGGCGCCACAGCCGGAAGAACCGGAAGACCCCGCCGCTTTGCCGGCAAGCTGGCAAGCGGCGGCTCAGGCACAAGACATCGACATGACTTACGCGACAGACGTCACGCCGGAGATGATGCAGGCGCTTAGTAGTCTGGCTCCGCAGATGCTTAATGACCTGACTCCGGATAACCTGCGCCTTTTCTCGCCAGAGGTTTTATCGTGGCTGCCGCCAGATTTTGTGGACACGCTGGATGCTGAGTTAAAGGCAGAGTTAGAAGCGTTGGCTGCCCCGGTTGGCGGTTTGAGCGCGGCTTTTATTGTGGCCGAGGAAGAAGCGGCGGCTTTGTCAGCCGACGCGCCCGCTTTGTCTGAATTGTGGACAAATCCACCGGAAGAGAGTTCTGGCCCCAGCCCGACCTTTGAAACGGCCGCCGACATCATCAACAGCGGCTTTGCCGACAGCGGCGCTGAGTTTCTAAATATGTTTGTCGCCAGCGGTCGGGTCACAGCGCCCGCCATGATTGGCGATCTCACCCCTGAAATTGTTGCTTGGCTAAATGCAAATGAAGAAGGCTTCCTGACTAATCTGGATGCTGGCGTACTGCGCCTTTTTGCGCCGGAAACGCTCAGTAGTTTGCCGGAAGAATTTATGGTCTCTCTGGACGCAGAATTGCGAGATGAACTGGAAGGTATCGCCGCTGGTACAGTGACTGTATTTGTGCCTGACAACACGATAACCCGGGTAGATGGCAAACCGGGCTTGACCATAACGGTATTCAAAGATGGCGAGGCCAATACGGTGGATGTCTCTCATGCCGTATTTGAGAAGCTGGATGAACTGGAAGCCGCCGACGGTCTGAGCTTTGCTGTTGCTTTTGAGCAGGCATCCTTTATTGAAGAATCGGTGAGCAGCGTTGCTCGCGAGAGCGCTCTGGGCGCGTTTTTTGCCGTCGTCGTTATTCTTTTCTTCCTGAGCGGCCGTAACGGCGAGGGTAAGTTTGTTTTGTCGTGGCGCAGCACGCTGGTTATTGGTGTCAGCATTCCGTTGTCGGTGACAGCGGCTTTTGTCATGCTCCAATGGGTTCCGATCATTGTTAGCCCGATTTTGGCATCAATCGCATCGGCGACGGCCAGCATTCCGATCTTGGGCTTTCTCATGAACTTGATTAGCCATCTATTCCCCTCAGAGACAACGCTAAATTTGATGACGCTCTCTGGGATGACGGTTGCTATTGGGCGTGTGGTGGATGACTCCATTGTGGTGCTGGAAAATATCTACCGCCATATCCAGCGTGGCGATAATCATAAAGATTCGGTGCTGCAAGGCACAAAAGATGTGGCTATCGCTATTCTGGTTTCTACGATCACGACGGTTATTGTTTTCTTGCCCATTGGCATGATAGGCGGTATTGTGGGCGAGTTTTTCCTACCGTTTGGCATTGCCGTGACTTATGCGCTGTTGGCTAGCTTTGTGGTGGCGATTACGATTGTGCCGGTACTCGCTTTCCTGTTCATCAAAAAGGAACATTTGCCGCCAGAAGGGAAAACAGAAATGCAACGCCGATACCAGCCCCTGCTCCGCTGGTCGCTAAATCATCGGGCTGTTGTGTTGGTTGTGGCTGGCCTGATATTTGCGGGCAGCCTCTTCTTAATGGGGCAATTACCGCGCGCCTTTATGCCGGAGATGGGCGATCCACAAATCACGGTAACTATCGAACTGCCTACAGACTTTAGTATGGGTGAAACAGATGAGATAGTGCGGACGTTTGAGGATGCGATTGCCGATATTGACGGACTGGGAGTAGTCGTTACTGAAATCGGCACAACTGGCGGTTTGGAAGAGCGATTAATGGGGGGAGGCAGCGTTACGCAAACCAAAGCGAATGTTGTCATTGGAATTGAAACGGCTGACGAGTTGGATGCGTTGACGGCCGTTGTTCGCGCCGAGGCGAACGACATCTTTGGTAACGAGCAGGTGATTGTTACCGGCGGGACATTGGCTACGAGCGCATTTGGTAGCTTTGCCTTAGTGCTGTCTGGCGATTCGGAAACGTTGGCGACCGTGAATGATGAGGTTATTGTCGAACTGGGAAAGATTGAAGGATTAACCAATGTTACCAGTAATCTGGGCGAGGAAGGAACCTTCCTGCGCGTGGATGGGGAATCGGCGGCGCTCTTTACCGGCGATCTGGAATCTGAAAATTCATTGGGTGTGATTGCAACGGCAAAAGGGACTATTGAAGAAGTTGTGCCGGCCAGCATCACGGTTAGCGAAGGTTTTGAGTCAGAACAGCAAACAGAAGGTTTTGCTCAGGCGTCGCAAGCGATTCTGATTTCTATTGTTGTTGTGTATGTGGTTTTGCTGATTGCTTTCAACTCCTTTGTTCATCCCTTCACAATTTTGCTCAGTCTACCGCTGGCGGTTGTGGGCGCGGCGTTGGCGTTATGGTTCACGCAACGGCCGTTAGGCATGTCGGCCATGATCGGTTTGATGATGCTGGTCGGTATCGTGGTAACGAATGCAGTTGTGCTTATTGAGCGGGTGCAAACTAACCGCAAAGAGCGGGGGATGAACGTGTACGATGCGCTGATGGAAGGCGGTACGACGCGCTTGCGTCCGATTCTGATGACAGCGATTGCGGCTATGATGGCTTTGGCTCCGTTAGCCATCGGCTTGAGCGAAGGGGCGATTATCGCTTCAGAACTGGGCATGGTCGTAATCGGCGGCTTGTTCACCTCAACGTTGTTAACTTTGTTTGTTGTACCGGTGATGTTTAGTTTGCTGAACCGGCTGACGCGAACGGGACGCGCGGAAGCGAAACAAGCTTCCGGCAACTAATGATTATGCGGCTCACTTGCCAATTTTTTGGCGAGTGAGCCGCACCAATCAGAGGAAAACATGAATAATAATCAGGTTTATGGTCGGCGCATATGGCTTGATGGGGAGCCTAACTTCCGTGATCTCGGAGGTTATCAGACGACCGACGGCCGTTCCGTCAAGTGGGGTTTGTTATACCGTTCTGGTAGTTTGAGCAAACTTACGGATGATGATCTCGTTAAATTGGAGAATCTCAACATCCAGACAATGGTTGATTTTCGATCTGCTGGCGAAGTAGAAATGTTGGGTCAGGATCGCCATTTGAATGGGGCGCAGGTTGTGGGTTTGACTATCAACCCCGGCCAATTAACGAACATGCTATCGGAGGCTCTCCAGAAAGGTGATTTTTCCAGTATCACGCCAGATGTGATGGTGCAATTGTATCGCGGTTTTGTACGCGATTGTACAGAGCAATACAGCCAACTCATCCAGTTGATTGCCGACCCGGCTAAACGGCCGTTAAACATGCACTGCACCCACGGCAAGGATCGTACTGGCGTAGGAACGGCCGTTATCCTTTCTGCGCTGGGTGTCCCTTGGGAAACGATAGCAAATGACTACATGCTGTCTAATCAGTATCGTGAAAATGAAAGCGAGGCGGAAAAAGCACAAATGCGAATGCTAATGACCAAACCAGGCGGAGTCCCCCTTGACGATGCCGATATGGCCTATATCGCCCCACTGCTCACAGTCGCCCCAGCATACCTCGAAGGCGCCCGCCTGGAGATGGTAAATAGATATGGCTCCGTAGAAAACTATATCCGTGAGGGACTTAACATCTCAGATGAAATGTGCGATCGGCTTCGAGATGAATTGCTTGACTAAACTGAATGAAATAGACAAAGGAGATTGCCGTATGACTAATAACAACCCTGAAAAATTGGACAATACTGTATGGGGGCATAAATGGGGCTACGCCGACACGAAGTTTGTCGCTAACCCAGATCATTCTACCACCGTGACGGGCGAACGGTACGATCTGTCTGGCACGACGATGCCCGGTTTGCTGCCGTATGTGGAAAGTATTCTGCAAATTAAAATTGATCCCACTCGTATCAGGCCGGAAGAGGAGAATAAGTACGCCTCCAGACCGAATGTGAATGAACTGTTTTATCAGGCGGTGGCGGCGGCTTTTCCGGAAACGCAGTTTTCCTTTGATGACGAAACGCGGCTGTTACGCAGTCACGGTCAAACGACGGTGGGGGAGGTGTATCAGGTATTATATCGCCAGCTTCCCCGCGCGGTAGACATGGTGTTTTGGCCTGAATCGGATGAGGATGTGGCGAAAATCATCCGATTGGCGCAGGAATATGATATTTGCCTTGTGCCGTTTGGCGGCGGAACCAGCGTTAGCGCCGCCCTTAAATTGCCTACGCTAGAACAAGAACCGCGCATGATAACGGCCGTTGACATGCGTCGTATAAACAAAGTTTTGTGGCTAGACAAGCGAAACCAGCTTGCCGAAGTGCAGGCGGGCATCACCGGCATCCGGTTGGAAGAGGCGCTGGCAAAAGAGGGCTTTACCAGCGGCCACGAACCGGACAGCATGGAACTTTCCACGTTGGGCGGCTGGATCGCTACCAACGCCAGCGGCATGAAGAAAAACAAATATGGCAATATCGAAGATATTGTCAAAAACGTGACCCTGATCACGCCTAAGGGGATTATTGAACATGGCATAAATGTTCCACGCGCCTCCATCGGCATCCAGCCCAAAGATATGGTTATAGGTAGCGAGGGTAATTTTGGTTTAATTACCAAAGCGGTCATTAAAGTGCATAAATTGCCGGAAGTTATCAAATTTGGTTCTATTGTCTTTCCTGATTTTGAAACCGGCATTGATTTTCTGGAAGCCTTAAACCATACTGGCGTTTTGCCCGCCAGCATTCGCCTGTTAGACAATATCCAGTTCCGCTTTGGCGCGGCGCTAAAGCCGAAACCCACGAAAATGCAAGAACTGGTGGGCAAAGTCGAAAAATTTGTCCTCACCAAAGTCAAAAAATTTGATCCGTATAAATTGGCAGTGGCTACTGTCGTAATGGAAGGCAGTAAGGCAGAAGTTGCGTATCAGAAAAAGATCGTTTTTGGTCTGGCAAAGAAGTTTAACGGCATTTCCGGCGGCGAAGGGAATGGCAAGCGTGGTTACATGCTTACCTACGCCATCGCTTATTTGCGCGACTATATGGCCGATTACCATGTCATCGGCGAAACGTATGAAACGACTGTACCCTGGAGCAAAATTCATGATGTGCTAAACGCGGTTGATAAACGCGCTCTTGAATTACACCGCGAACATGGATTCCCCGGCTACCCGTATGTCTCGCCGCGCATTACGCAGCTTTACCATACGGGGGTCTGTATCTATTTTACCCATGCGTTCAACATTAAAGGGGTGGACAACGCGGATGAGATTTTTGGCCGTATGGATCATGAACTGCGCGAGGTGATTTTGGCAGCTGGCGGATCCGTTTCGCACCATCACGGCGTAGGAAAACTGCGAAAAGATTTTATGCCGCAGGCCATCTCTCCGGCGAGTATCGAGATGATTAAGGAAGTTAAACAGGCGAATGATCCGCAAAACATCTTTGGCATTCGAAATAACGCGCTGGCTTTGTAAAATGACTAACCGAGCCAAAGCTGAGCAGGGGATAGACAATGCTTTTCAATGATTGGCTTAGGCAACAGGAGAATAGAGAGGATGAAATCGGCGAACTTGTCCGTTTTCTGAAACGTGATCCATACCAGACATTTCAGTCAAGTAAGCCTGATACATACCGGCACTATCTGGTGGCTGAACGTAACGCGAGCAAGGAAATGCTCAATGCCCTGGACGCTGCTGTAGCTGAATGGATGAAGCGGAAGAACTAGGCGATTGTCTGGCAGCATTTCGGTGGTACCTGGGTCAATGAACACGGACCAAGGCGCGAGACATCATTCACATGCTGCGGTTTTTGAGTTTTGGGGCGCTGATGAACTGGGAAGTGACTTCGTGTCATCCTGACGGCGTATATGATCCAGAGCAGATCGCTGACGAATTATTTGATCTTCTTGGGTTTAGGGTACTGGCTGAGACAAGGAGGTGATCTATTCAGATGGACTTCAATGAATGGCTATTGCAGCAGGTTGAACGGAATGATGCCATTGGCAAATTCGCTAAACAAATCGTGAATGACCCAACGGGGCCTATGTTTTCTATAAGACCGGGGACATTCCGCGCCTATTTGATCGAGCGGAAAGTTGATACGGGGACAATGGAAGCATTTGAGGTAGCTTTAGCAGAGTGGGCAACAGAGGAAGAAGAGTAATCAAAAGGAGGGCATCTGATGGAAAAACTTCCTGAACATGGAATGTGTTTTGTATGTGGTACAGAAAATCCAAATAGTATTGGCGTGCAGTGGCATGTGCGCGAGGATAAAAGCATTTTTGGCGAAATCACACTGAACGACAAACAACAGGGGCCGCCCGGACATGTACATGGGGGCGCATCGGCAGCTTTGTTGGATGAGGCGATGGGAGCGGCCGTTTGGCAGGCTGGGTATATGGTGATGGCGGTCAATTTGAATGTGAATTACCGACGACCTTTGCCATTAGGCGTGCCGGTGCAGGTAACGGCCGTTTTCGACAAAAAAGATGGTCGCAAAGTGTACGCAAAGGGCGAAATCAGGCTGCCGGATGACACTGTTGCTGTGGAAGCGACCGGTATTTATGTAGAAGTGAATGATATGTTTACCAAATTCGCCGACCAGTTTCAGGCTTACCAGCGACAGAATAGAGATGGTCAATCATGAAAGTGCGCTACCTGGGACATTCCTGTGTGGAAATAATCGGCCGCCATCACATTTTGATTGACCCCGATTTCACCCGCGACCCGGAGCCAGGCGTGGAATTTATCTGTATCACCCACGCCCACGACGATCATATTGGCCGGGTAGCTGAGGTCTCAACCGGGCTGGTTGTGGCCGCGCCCGATGTGTGTGAGATTGCGGCTGAGATGGGTGTGTCGCGGGATCGGTTACGGCCGTTATCCGCCGGAGACTCCATCGCCAATATCCATACCTTGCCCGGTTTCAGCAAAGTGGGCGGCTTCGTTTACAACTTCTTCTATCTACTGTTCACGCGCAGTTTGCCGGAGCCGGGCGGCACGCCGCTTTCCTTTTTGATTGAAGATGAGGTGACGCTGCTGCACATTGGCGACGCCCATGACGCGGTATTAGACGTGCAGCCCGATATTCTGTGCCTGCCCTGGCGCAAAACGCCCTTTCGGGCGCAGCGTTACCAGGAGACGCTCATTGAGATGGCGCGCCAATTTGCGCCGTCCTATGTCCTGCCCGTTCACCACGACATGCCGCCTACAGATGCTGATCCGCAGGCGTTAAACGGCCGTTTATCCGCGAAGATTTTAACAGGTGAAGATTGGTTCACCTTTCATAACCACAAAATGGTGTCAGAATGAATATCATTTACATACTTTTAGCCGGTTTGACTGGATACGTTTTTGGCGCGATCCCTTTTGGTTTAATTTTTGTCAGAATGGTTAAAGGGGTTGATTTGCGAGAGGTGGGCAGCGGCCGTACCGGGGGAACCAATTCTATGCGTGCCGCCGGTTTTGGCATTGGTTTGCTAACTTTTTTGATGGATGTGTTGAAGGGAGCGACGGCCGTTTGGCTGGCGCGGCTGTTGTTTGGCGATGCGTTTCCGGCGGAATGGAGACCTTGGGCAGATATCATGGCGGGGACAACGGCCGTTATCGGCCACAACTGGTCTGTTTTCCTGAAATTTAAGGGGGGCGCGGGGACGGGGCCGAACGTGGGCTGGGCAACGGCCGTTTGGTGGCCTATGTTTCCCATCAACTTTGCCATTGGCGGCTTAATATTGCGTAAACAGGGGATGGCTTCCGTGGCTTCACTCGTCGTTGCGGGGTTGATCATCGTTATTTTTGCGGGACGTTATGTGATGGGGGCCGATGCAACGGCGGCGTATATGATTGGCGGTTTTGTTACGGCCGTTATTGTCGCCTGGTCATTACGCCCCAACATTCAACGTATTCTTGCTGGTAAAGAGCGTGTCGTTGGGCCACGCTCTCAAAAACAAGCGAACGAAAAAAAGGAGAAATAAAGCAAATGTTAAAACAAAAAGTAGCAATTGTAACCGACAGCACAGCCTACATTCCGGCAGAACTAATTGAAAAACATAATATTCATGTCATCCCTCAAATTTTAAATTGGGAAGGCGAAAGCCTGCTGGATGGGGTGGACATCTTGCCCGATGCTTTTTACGAACGCCTGAAAACATCAGGCATCATCCCCACATCTTCCCAGCCTTCGCCGGGACAGTTCGCCGATTTCTTTGCCAAAGTTGCGGAAACGGCTGAAAGCATTGTCGGCATCTTCATCTCTGAGCATCTCAGCGGTACGCTGGCTTCAGCCCACGCCGCAGCCCAAACGTTGCCGGAGATTCCCATTGAGATTGTAGATTCACGCTCTACCACGATGGGATTAGGCCTGATCACGTTGGCAGCGGCACGCACGGCCGAACGCGGCCATAGCCATGCCGAAGTGGCACAAGTTGCCCGCGATCTCGTGTCGCGTATGCGCGTCCTATTTGTGGTGGATACGCTGGAATATTTACACAAGGGCGGCCGTATTGGCGGCGCGCAGCGGTTGTTTGGGTCTTTGCTGTCCATTAAGCCGGTTTTGCATTTGGAAGACGGCCGTATCGAGCCGTTGGCCTCTGTTCGCACCAAGCGCAAAGCCATCGAACATATGTTGTCGGCAGTAGAGGATGAAACACGCGGCCAGATGCATATCCGCGCGGCCGTATTTGACGCGAGTGCACCCCAACATGTCGATATGGTTTGCACACTGGTCAAGCAGCGTATCAATCCAGATGAACTTATCCAGGCCAGCTTAAGCCCTGTTATTGGCACCCATGTGGGGCCGGGAACAGTTGGCATTGCTTATTATGTGGAATCCTAAAAGGCGGGCATGCGGGCGCGACGCCAGGCGATGCAGATGAGAGATCGAAAAAGATAACCGCTCGTACCTGATATTTTATGCACAAGAATCTGGCAGACGCGCACGACAACATAGTTGCAGAATTGGGGCGACTGGCTCCTTTGTTTAATTTTAGCGATATGGCCGTCCGTCTGTATGGGGCCTTGCTGTTGTCCCCTGAACCAGCTTCGCTGGATGAATTAGCCGATAGGTTAAATATCAGCAAGGGCGCAGTATCCAAACATATGCAAGCCCTGGAGCATTGGGGAATGGTGCAAGTGGTTTGGCTGCGAGGTAGACGTAAGAAGTATTTCAAAGCCGAGTCTGACCTCTGGCAAATTGCCTGCAATGTCCTGATTAGCCGAGAGCAGCGCGAAGTGGAACAGACATTACGAGTTTTGGGTGCAAACATCAAAGAAATCCGGGCGATTAAGGATGATCTGCCTGCCGAAGAGAAAGAGACGGCCGCTTTTTATTTGGAACGTGTTGGAGAATTGCAGGTATTCTTTTTGGCTGCCCAGGCTTTTTTGAGCGCATTTATCAAGGACAACTCGGAGATAGGCTAATCACGGCCGTCCCGACTGCAAGATAGACCGCAACAACCACAAACTCAGGATACTCATTACGCCAATTAATGAAAGAGGGTAAAGTGCCCCCAAATGTCAAGACAAAACATGGGACAAAGTTAAGCTCCTTTTTCCTCCATTGATTGTGATAGGTAATAAACGGCCAAAGTACATCTCGGCCGGTGTGGCATAATTCAATGATTGATGGGGACGTTCATGATTGTAGAAGTGCCAATAGCGGGTTAGGCCAAGACGGGCTTCTCGCGGATTGGCATACTCGCTGAGGTACACTTCTTCATATTTAACAGAGCGCCACAGTCGTTCCGTGCGGATGTTGTCAATAGCTCGTCCTTTGCCATCCATGCTGATCTGCGCACCGACAGCCTTGAGCCGCTCAATGTATTGCGGGCTGGTGAAATGGCTGCCTTGGTCGCTGTTGAAAATAGCTGGCGTGGCCTGAGCCAACGCCTGGTCAACGGCCGTTACCACAAAGGGGAGCGCCAACGTGTCACTCAGCTGCCAGCTGACAACAAAGCGGGAGAACCAATCCAGAATAGCAACCAGGTACATCCAGCCTTTCTGCAAGCGGATATAGGTAATGTCAATGCCCCAAACGTGATTCGGATAGCTGGGGGTTACATTGCCCAGCAAGTAGGGATAGATGTAAGCTGCTTTTTGCCGTTTGCTCAGGTTTGGGCCAGGGCAAATAGCGGCAATACCCATCTGGCGCATGTATTTGGCGATGGTATTCTCGCCCACCACCTCGCCTTCTCGTCGTAGCTGCTGATGAATGCGTCGTGACCCGTAGAAAGGATACTGGGTGTAAATCTCATCAATCCGATGCTTGATACGAATTTCCTTTTCAGATGGGCCACATGGCTGGTAGTACAAGCTGGAGCGGCTCAAGCCAAGTAGGTCTGCTTGCTGGGACAGGGGCACTTTACCCTTGTCTTCGCGTTCTATCATTGCTAATCGCTCCGCCCTACTCAACGTCGAAACCTTTTTTTTTCAGCCAGTTCAACTGGGTGGTCAAACGGCCGATTTCAGCGTATAAGCGTTCTTGTTCTTCTTCCAACTTCTTCAGTGCATCGTTTTTGTCCTGCTCCGCACGAAACAAGTCAGGCAAGCCATCCAGAGCTTTTCGCGTCCATTTCCGCAGTTGGGTCACATGGACCCCATATTCTGAAGAAAGCTGACTAATACTCTTTTCTTCGCGCAAGATTTCTTGCACAACTTTTGCTTTGAATTGTGGTGAATATTTCTTTCTCATAGCTCGTTTCCGAGCTTAACATGGCCTCTTTTTTTGTCCAAAATTCTGGGGGCATTATAGCGAGTCCAGAGCGCTACCCAGGCTGGTAGATTGGTTCAATTTGCGGGCTACATATCCATCGAAGATGTCTGTTAGCCCAGTTATAATGAGTCCTGCGCCCAACCAAATTGGCATCCGTAAAAGGGCAACCATCCACAGAAGCGGCGCCATGATCAATCTGGCAGTTGTCAGATAATTTGGGACAGTTTTCAGGTCTTCTGACATGATTAGGCTCCTCCATGTTTGGTGTAAAAGAGAATGAGAATATTGAGCTTGTGTGGGGGTAAAGTCAGTAACGGCCGTATCATAATGGGGAATTTCCAACTCCGATAGCTCCGTACCTGTCCAGCCGCTGTAGTACCCGCGTTACAAAGCCCGGCGGCGGCGACAGCATAGGGGATTGGCGGAACAGGGCATCAATGTACCGCATTGTCATCCGACGCTGTTCGCAATCGGAACAAAAGCAATCCTCTGGATGCGCCCATACCGGCCGCTTATCATCGGACCACGCGATGGTTGGCTGGCGACACATTACGGGTGTCCTGTCCCATTGAGGGAACCTGTCGAATGCGACAAAAGGGGCGCTCCCCTCTGTAATTTCTGGGTGTTATTAACGATAACCTGCTGGATTTGGGGCAAAGCTTCTTCGGCCGCCGCTTCACCGGCGGCAATGGTTTCAGCGGCGCGGGTGTAACCGGTGAGGGCGCTGACGGATAAACGGCCGTTAAGATTAATGAGGACATCGGGAGGCGACTGTTCCATCTTGGAATCGTACAATCGTTTAAGCACAATGGATAGAGCGCGACGGGCGTCATTCGTGATTTGTCCCGCCCAATTGGGGAGTTCTGTGTTAAAATCACCCATCACATCCACAGCAATGACGATATCGCAGCCCATCTCGCGGGACACGTCCACCGGCACATTGTTTAGCAAACCGCCATCTACCAGCCGGTACCCATTCATTTCCATGGGAGCGATCAGGCCGGGAATAGCTACGGTAGCCCGTACTGCGTCAGCGACTCGCCCTTGACGCAGCACAACTTCCCGACCGCTGTTGAGGTCTACCGTCACCAGGTTTAGGGGAACGCGCAAATCGTCAAATGTTGTTGTTTCCCCTATCTGTTTAACCATATAGTCATGAATGCGTTTGCCCGTGACCAATCCTTTTTGAGGTAGTTTCCGGTCTACCAATTCCAGCAGGCGCGGCCAATGGGACATGCGAATCGCTTCGGCTTCCATCTCTTGCGGCGACATGCCGGCGGCGTAACCGGCGCTGATAACCCCGCCCATGCTGACCCCAACCAGGGAATCAATGGGAATTTGTTCCTGCTCCAGAACTTTTAAGACGCCGATATGGGCGTTGCCACGCCCCGCGCCGCCGCTTAAAACGAGACCGACCTTTGGTTGATGTGTAACTTCATTCATACAGCGCCTCCATATGCCCGGTAGGCGCGTTTCCATTTTCCGACGTAATGTTGGAGGAAGGCCTGGACAACCTGGATTGTCTCTTCAATAAACATGGGAATGGCTTCGCCGACACGCATTTTTTTAGTTTTGATAGGGTGAATCAGGCCATCCAGGCTGGCGTAGTGAATTGTTTTACCCTGATCGCGATAGTGCAGGTTGATCAGCGTCTCTACACCGTATTGGGATTCTTTAATCGCGGGGACAAGCGGCAGAATGTCCTTGCGAAACAGCGCTCGTTCACCCGAAAAGGCCCGAAAGAGGATTGCGCTTCTGGCGGCTCCCCGGCGGAAATTCCGGTAACCAATAATCATGTCGGCTTTTCCTGTTTGCCATTGGCCCAGAATTTTGGCGATGTGGGCGTCGCTAAGATTTAGCAAATCGGCATCTACAAAAAAGAGGGTCTCCCCTTTGGCCCGTAAAACGCCTTCGGCCATTGCGTACCCTTTGCCCTGGTTTTGGGGCAGAAAGACAGGATGTATCTTTTGGTGACTGGCAAAGCGTTGTATGACAACGGCCGTTTCATCTTCCGAGCCGTCATCTACAACAATAATTTCGTCTACCAGAGGCGATTCAATCAGCGCATCGAGAACGCCAGCGATACTCTTTTCTTCGTTATAGGCACAAACGATAGCTGTGCATGAAGGTTGATTGTTTGTTGTTTTCATTTTTGTTTATGTTATTTCCTTTAATGTGTGTGATTGTTGTGATTCGTTAGCCCATTTTCCGGCCAGCGTGACCGGTTCCAGGCTGTAATGGCTTGTTCCAGTTCGGCCGCATCAAGATCGGGCCAGCGCGTATCTGTAACCCAGAAGAACGCATGGCTGCTTTGCCAGAGCAGAAAGTTACTCAGGCGCTGCTCGCCGCCAGTGCGGATGACCAGGTCGGGGTCGGGCAATCCTGCCGTATAGAGGCGTTGGCTGAAGGTGTTTTCATCTATGGCGTCGGGGGATAAACGGCCGTCGCGTACATCCTGAATCACGACGCGGGCAGCTTCGACGATTTCAGAACGGCCGCCATAATTAAGGGCGATATTGAGAATCATGCCGGTATTATTGGCCGTAAGACGGCGGCCTGTTGCCATCGCTTTTTGCACACCGAGCGATAAACCACCTTGCTGGCCCAAATAGCGCAGTTGGACATTGTTGCGATTCAGCGTCTTGATTTCTGTAACGGCGTGTTTTTCAAATAAACGCATCAAAAAACGCACTTCGCCTTTCGGCCGTTGCCAGTTTTCTGTTGAAAAGGCGTAGAGTGTGACGACTTTTACGCCCATGTGTCCACATATTTCAACTATATCACGGGCGTTATTCATACCGGCTTCGTGCCCGACCGTGCGGGGTAAGCCACGTTGCTGCGCCCAACGGCCGTTGCCATCCATGATGAACGCGATGTGGGCGGGAACAGCCGATTTTTCGTATACATCCGGGGACAATTCCATTGTAGGTTCCAAATTTGAATTTTGCATACTTTTTTATTGATTAAATGAAACCCGACCAGTCATTTGGCTGGCCGAGAAAATATTGAGCAGGCGATTTTAATGGGTCAGGTATCGGCTTCTGAACCGGCGGCGCCTCAAAATCACGATCCACGAACGCTTCCTGCCATGCCGAGTTCATCATCGCCTAACAGCGACAGGCATGCTCGTCCAGAATAGGCCCAAGGACATGAACCAAAGTCTCAGTTCCCAGATGGGTGGTGATGTTAGTCAACTGTATGAGCTGCCAGCGTCTTCATCGGTAGTGTTCGTACTCCACGCAGGATGAATGAATCTATCCAATTTACTTTGTCGTCTGTTATGACGGCGTTTGGAATACGCTTAAATATTTCCTCAAACGCGATGCAGGCCTCCAGACGTGCCAACGGCGCTCCCAGACAAAAGTGAATACCAAAACCAAAGGCGACGTGTTTTTTGTTTTCGCGCAGCAGGTCAAACTCTTCTGGATTGGGGAATACCGTTTCATCATGATTTGCCGAGGCATACAAGGGCATAACAAATGCACCTTGTGGAATAGTTACGCCGGACAGTTCTACCTCCTGAGTCGCTTCACGGAATAGTCCTAGAACCGGCCCGTTGTAACGTAGTGTCTCTTCAATAAAATCGGGGATGAGCGTTGGGTCTGCTTTTAATTGCTCTCTGACTTCTGGATAATCGCGCAAAACAATCGTGGCATTTCCGATAAGGTTTGTTGTGGTTTCATTGCCGGCGATGAGGAGCAAAACGGTCATGCTCATCACCTCTTCGGCTGTTAGCGTATCCGCTTCTTCTTCAGCACGGATCATGGCACTGATTAAATCGTCCTGCGGCTCACGACGACGCTCGGCAATGATTTCTTCAAGGTAAGCAAACAACTCGGCACGACTTTGGTTTTGCCGAGAAGCTTCTTCGGGAGGAGGCATTTCCATACTAGCACCCAAACTAACCATGTCGTTTGACCACTGCCGAAAATCCTGCCGCCGTTCAGGCTCTACGCCCAGCATTTCCGCAATGACAATAATGGGTAGTGGAGAGGCTAGATCGTTTATCATATCGAATTCGCCTTTCTGTAGAATCGTGTCAATACATTCATTCGTGATGGCGCGAATTCGAGGAGCCATGTCTTCAATAGCTTTGGCGGTAAAGGCACGATTGATAAGACGACGTAGTCGGGTATGATCCGGAGGATCCATGCCAAGCATATTGTGTTGCAAAAGACCGGTAATTTCACCTTGCATCATGGAGCCAGCCATCATCGTGAAGGCTTTTTGTAACGCGGATGAGGAAAAAAGCTGCGGATTTTTTAGCACATATAGCACATCGTCATATCGACTGATGGCATAAAATCCCAGCGGCGCTACAGGTACAGCCGCTGCCGTTTGACGCAGTTGGGCAAACAAAGCGTACGGGTCTTCCTGAAATTCGGGGGATATGATATTAAATTTTGTCATTTAAAACTCCTATTTGGATTGATCGATTTACTTGTTGAAACGTTTTGTGATGTTCGTCTCTTTACAGTCGGACGTCAGCCGTTTTCTGGCGAAATACACCACGTTTTTGCAGTGCGTAAGAGGCGTAATTGCTCCACCGGTAGCCTACAGTCTTGACTGGTTCCTTACGGAAACGGCGGGCAGATGCCCAAACAACCAGGTCTGGTATGACGCTCACAGAGCCGATGGTAGATAAACGCAGCGTCAGGTCTACATCATCCAGACCCAAGGGACTGGTGATAGCGGGATCAAACCCGCCTACTTGTTCGTAAGCGCTTTTCCGCACAGCCAGATTTTGTGTGGATAAAGGTTGCCGCCGGGCAATTTTCCCGACTGCTTGGAAGAGGTTAAGCCGATTTGTGATATGAGTAAGGAAATGCAAGTAGGGCGGTGCATCATGGTAAAGTGCATATCCGCCTATGGCAATGAACGACGGCCGTTCAGTGAAAACCTGCTGGATATGAGCCAGCCAATTCGCCGGCACGATGCAATCAGCATCAGTAGAGGCGATGATATTGGCCCGGGCAGCGGCAAAGCCGGCGCGCCTTGCCAGGCCAACTCCTTTACGCGGTTCATGGATTAGGCGCACGCCAGCCTGCATGGCAATGTCGGCGGTACGGTCGGTAGAAGCATTATCTACAACGATGATTTCATAAGGAAAGGAACAGTTTTGCCCGCACAATGAATCCAGACAAGTTGGCAAAGTTCGTTCTTCATTGTAGGCAGGGACAACAATAGAGATAGTGGGTTGGGACATGATGTTTTCCTGTTGCAAGTTTTTCTCCTACTAGTAGGGTTTACCGGCGATCAAACGGCCATTTGCGTTGAAACCAGGCGTAAGTCAAGTAACCCAAAAGCGCCATAGTGAAATTGTTAGCAACGATGACTGCCGGACAAATGGTGATCATGTTTATGATAGATAGTTATGTGAGGGGTGTGCAGCCTCTTAAGAAAACGCAGTCCTAATAGGCGTGATTTTTCTCAAGGGCAACCCCAAAATACTGTTCATTATCATAGCAATTTGCACGGTCAAGGCTCCCAGAGCCAAAACCGTTCGGACATTAACAAATTTCGGTACAGGCAATTGCTTTTGTCTACCGGAAACACCAATCACTTTGGCAATCAAGTCAAAAAGCGGTTCGACACTGGTACTGCGCTTCTTGAAGCGTTCCTGGACATCCGGTTCAGCCAAGAGCTGATGATAAGCTTGGGCATAACGGCCGTTGACCCAACGCAATGCCGGCGTGATGAGCAATGTGCCTTGTTTGATCCAGTTACGGATACGCATGGCCTTGGTGTAGCGGTCATCAGCTGTCAAACTGGCTGGCTGCAATTGGTTGAGGATGAAATCAGCTTTCCGGTCGAGAATAGCGCCATCAGCAACAGCGGCTGTTGTCACACAAACTGCTTTAGGAAAAGCGGCTTCCGTACAGGTGATGTGTAGCCCATAGCCATAGACCCATCCCTGATAGCCGCTTTTGCCCCAGGTGGCATCGGTATCCAGACGACGCAATTTAGGCGGGATACGCCCTTCTTGGCGATCAGACTGGTGCCAGACAGGACCATCGGCTTTGAACAGGCTTTTGTCCTCAGCCAGATGATTATTGGCAAATGCTTCATCCAAGTCAGCGACTTGACCACCGACAAAGGCAACGAAATTGCCGACGATGTCACCCAACTTCTTAAATTGGCGTGAAATCGTGGTGCGATGCGGCACCGTTTCAAAGCCAAGCAGCTCCTGCATTTCGGGATGAGCAACCAGCCAGTCATGCTGGGTCTTGAATTGATGGATACGCCGGAATTGCATGATCATGAAAAAGAGAATCATTTCCCGGTATTTGTAGGTGCAGAGGTTTTGATACTTCAACACGACCGGGTTTGTTTGGACAAATTTATCAAATAAGGTGATGATTAGGTGAGCATAGTCGGTTAGAGTTGGTTGATCCATTGGGTTCTCCTGTAACGAATTGGTCTTTATTACAAGTGAATCCACTTTGATCGACTATGCCAACTCTTTTCTCAAAATCTATGCACACCCCTCAGTTATGTACGATGATTGGTCACTGTCTTACTCTCTGGGCAGGAACCGATCATTATCGTGGTACCATTTACTCCCAAGGTGGGGTAGAGCTAAAGGGCCATACATTCTGTGACCAGGCGAAAGCCCCGTAGACACCTGCCGCTATGACAATGATGCCGACGATAATAACTAATGGGTTGGTCATAAATTCGAGCATATCAAACT
Organism: Ardenticatenaceae bacterium; assembly: GCA_020634495.1. The sequence goes on from JACKBR010000052.1 coordinate 20,405, forward strand.
CCTTTTAGTTCAATAAAGCTCCTACCTCTTCAAGTGAAGGGTTGTTTTGGTGTACTTCTGTAATTCTGTTGCCACAGCGTGTTACTTAGAGTCAAAAGGCCATTTACGATGGAGCCAGGCGTGCGCCAGGTACCAAACAACAACAATAACAGTCAGGTGTGCCATTACTTGGTAAACAAGTGTCGAGTCTGTTTGTGACATGCGTGCCATTCTCAGGTTACCTATTCCCAGGGCGGCTTGGGGCCAAAGGGCCACTTCCCCTGGGCTTTAGCGTGAGCCAGGTAGCCCAGAAGCACGAAAACCGTTGTGCCTAATCCGATAATCCCTGGGTTCGCCATCAAAAAATGACTTGTTTGCACTTGGCATTCCCTTTCACTGGTTTTTACCCCGAACACCTACAAAGAGGGACTGGAGGTACTCCAGGTCAGCCGCTACGTTGTCGGTGGCGTGAAATGCCGGCTTGAACGTCATGATCTTACGGCCGTAATCGAACAAAATGGGCACAATCGGTGCCTCAGCCCCTTGAGCAATATGATAAAATCCTGTTTTCCATTGCGCGCCTCTTGCTCGCGTTCCTTGAGGCAGAATAACCAATACGTATTCCTGGCGGCGCTCGAACTCCTTTATCGTCTGCGGGACGAGACCCTGGGAAATGCGCCGGTTCACCGGAAGACCGCCTAACCAACGCATAAAACCGCCATGAGGCCAGCGAAATAGTGATTGCTTGGCCCACCAAAATGCCCGAAGTTTCAATGCCCAAATAACAACCATGCCCAAGACCATGTCCCAATTGGATGTATGGGGCGCGCCTATAAGAATCATTTTGGATTGATTGGGAAATTCGCCTACAAGCTGCCAGCCAAACAGAGCCAATATGCTTCTGGCTATGGTTTGGGTAAAGCGATTGCCGCGTTTTGGTACCGCATCACCAATACTCAAAAAAACAACTTTTCGATTCTTAAATGAGGGCAGCTTGACGCTGTACTGAGTCATGGGTTCAAACCTCCTTCCTGAAAAACAATTCTTGTGTAGGAAACCTTGTAAGACAAAATAACCTAAAAAGCCTAAAATACCGAGTAAAAAATTTAGGATCCGACGATTTCCATGACCTGGTTGACAAAATCGGCTAGACGACGGCGGCTTTTGACATTCAAGCGGCCGATCATTTCTTGGTAACGGCCGGTTTGCGCCAATAATGCATTGGTGGTGCGCCGGTTGGCCCGTTCCACAAAGGAAAGCCCCACAGCCATACCGCCAAAGGCGTTTAGGCCTAATTCATTGGGCAAACCCAGATTGTGCAATCTTTCAAAAAACGTTGAATCGGCAATATCCTCTTTGAGTTGGTACGCTTGCAGGATAACGGCCGTTATCATTTCGGCCATGTATAGTAATGGCGACCGCTGTTCAGCGATGCGGATCAGCAAATCATCGAGTAAATCCTGGTAATCAGATCCCTTTCCTACACGCAGCGCTCGCAGGATGCGTTCTTTTACAATGTTCCACTCCTCTTGCTGCCATTCTTCACCAGCCAATTTATCTAACAATGCCTGTGCGGCGGCTGTAGGACGAAAAACAACTCTGGCGCGACCGCTGCCCTCTCGTTGCGATGGGGGTACAAACTCGGAAGTGAGCAGCCCCCGCTCTTCCAGTAAGCGCAACATGTCGTAAGCGGTAACAGGATTGACGCCGAGGTGTTCGGCAACGTCCGTGTAGTGCAAAGCTTCCTCATTTTGGCGGTACAGATCGAGGAACTTGCTGAGAACTGTCTGTTGGCGTCGGGTGAGTTTCATGCGCTTTCCTTTTATGGAAAAATATCCTAAAATTCCTAAAATAGGTTAACAAAATTGAAAGGTTTTGTCAAAATTTGCGTGTACTTTGCACACAACTAGCGGCGGCAGAAAAATTTGGTGTCGTATAGAACCTGTCGGCAATATCAGCGGCAAATGGAGAGGCGCGCATGTCAAAGCACCCCTTTGGCCAGGAGAAACAAGAAAATTGGCTGGCGTTTGTTCAAGGGTTGGACGCAGAGATTAATCCCGACGCGCTGCGGTTAATGGACAAATTGGGGACTGTATCTCATACCTTACACCAATTAGGGGCGGTTAGCCTGGCTGATACCGACCTTTCCTATGCCCGTTTTCGCTTGTTAATGAGGTTGTGGTTTTGTGAAGAGTTTGAAGGGCGATCTGAACTGAATCCTTCTGAGATTAGTGAGATGCAAGGCGTTAGCCGTAGTACGATCAGCTCTCTTATCCGTGATTTGGAGGCAAAAGGGTTGATTGAGCGCCATCTGGACAAAAAAGATCGCCGCCGATTTAACATTAGCTTAACTGAAGACGGACGTTCCCGTGTACACGCCTATGCCAGCCAACATTTTCAGATCATTATCGATAGATTTAGCGTTTTAACCCCTGAAGAACAGACGCAGTTAAGTGACTTGTTGACGAAACTTATTCCCCATTAGATAGGTTCTCGGTTGGCGACAGATGGATGAGGGGTGAAATTGAGCTTAAAACAAGCCCGTCCCCATCCCCACGCCTACCAGAATGAGCAGCGCGCCCACGATGGTTGAACTGACCGCAAGGTGACATTTTTCAACAAACGCCTGCCAATAAAAGCGCCGACAAAAGCGGCTAACATGGCGGCCACAACCATCCCCGTGATGTTGGAATTCAGCATTTCAAAGCGGGCGGCATAAAAAGCAGCCCCGTAAACCAGCAGTCGGGCAATATCCACAATAATGGCCGCTACAACGCCTGTGCCTACAAAGGCTTCCTTGTCTAGCCCCAGTTTAATCAAAAAAGCAGAGCGAAGCGCCCCCTGATTGCCAGACAAACCACCAAAAAAACCTGATAACGCGCCACCCAGAGGCAGATATTTACGATCAAAGGACAACTTACTCAGTTTTGGCAGCAGGTCAAACAGCGCAAAAATAATAATGATGGTGCCAATCACCAGTTTGAGAACCGTAATTTCATGCGTGCGACCGCCAAGATGGTAGGTCTCCAAAGGGAGAAAGCGATCAAAGAAGGTGAGCGAGGCCGTTCCAATCATGGCGGTGACTGTGGCTGGGGCAGCAAAACGCCACACAACAGGCCATTTTGCTTGCCGCCCGATGAGTGCGACCTTGAAGATGTTGTTTGCCAGATGAACAACGGCCGTTGCCGCCACCGCCACAGGTACGGGAAAGAAAAGCGCAAAAGCGGGCATCAACATCGTTCCCAAACCAAAACCGGAGAAAAAGGTGAGCGCTGACACAGCAACAGCCACTGTGCAGATGATCAGGTATTCCATTTCAGCCGCCTTGTCTCACAAAAACCTTGTTGTGATCATCTTATACGTTTTGTATTCATCTCCATACATTTCTTCCAACCAAACTTCTTCGGCCAAAGAGGTAATGGCAAATACAAGTATCAAAAGCAAATGCGTTATCAACAGATAGAGCGAATTGGATATCAAAATAACGCCGACAAATAACAGCATATCGCCTAGATATTGAGGGTTACGCATAAACTTGTATGGGCCATTGGTGACGAATCTATCTTTTAGGCCAGACGTGTTCTTTGTTCCAAGTGTAATGATGCCCCACGAAACAAGCAGTGAACCTATCATCGCAATTGGAACGCCAAGGAAGAAACGAGCATGGTGTGTAAATAACCCACTATTCCAATCTAAAAAGATAAATAAGGCGTTCAAGATGAAAGCAAGGTAAAAGAGTATCCAAGTGGTTGTATACTGCCACGACCATTTTTTTGGTGGCGGCCAAATGCGTTTATTGGGCAATGCCACTGACCACCCAATGCCAAACAACAAGACATAATGAATGATCAAGTCGGATACAAAAAGGATTCCTTTGATGCTCTGTAGGTATTCGGCCATTATTTAATCCTGATCTCCTTCATCCTTACCGCATGATACGCTTGTCATATTTTCACTTCTTTATACGTTTGATCACCCAGGATTCGATGTCGCCATACACTTCCTCCCGGTTGGTTTCAATAAGCAGATTGTGGCGGGCGCCATCATACAATTTGTAGGTTTTGTCGGACGAGGTTACATTTTTGATGAAACTGTCGTCCGGTTTGGCGACCGGGTCTTTGCTCCCTTGTAATACCAAAAGCGGCGTCTTAATCTGGCCTGCTTGCGCCGGTAACTGCTCAAAGACCTTGAGTAGTTGGCCGAAGAAGCCAATAGTGGCCACGCTGCCTTTGAGTGGATCGGCGACATGAATGGCGGCCAATTCTTGATCGCGACTTTCGGTGGCCGGATTGGGCGGCATTTTGATCTTGAAGCGCGGCGCGATGCGGGAAAAAACACGCGCCAGCGCCACCATAGCCCCCGGCATCTCTATCTCGCCGACCGGCGCGGAGGCGGCGATAACGCCGTCTATGATTGAGGGGAATTCAATGGCTTGTTCCAGAACGATAATCGCGCCGAGGCTGATGCCGAACAGGAAAATAGGTAGATTGGGTTCCTGAATGCGGGCAAAGTGGATAAAAGCATTCAGATCGGCGACCAGTTCGCGCCAGTCGTCGGCGTGCATGCGTTTGCCCTGGGAACGGCCGTGTCCTCTTTGGTCATAGCTGTAAGCTGCATGTCCCGCCTGGGCCATGTACTCCGCCAGCCAGCGGTATCCCATTCCGTCGGCATAATCTGAGCCGCCATGCACAATGATGAACAAGGATTTGGGTGGTGCGTTCACAGGGCGACAATTTTGATAAACCATTGTAATCCCCGCATATCCTTGAAACGTTCCGATTTGATGTTGTATGTTTCTCATAACGGATTCCCTTAATAATGGTTTTTAATCAAGTAGTTCACCCCGAAGCCGGTCACGCATCTCATCTGAAATACCAAGTCCCTCACGGATGTAGTTCTCTACGGAGCCGTAATCATCCACCATCTCCAGACGGGCGCCATCAAGGTAGGCTGGGGCGACGGTGAACAAGGGGGCAATATAGGTCATGTCCGCATCATTAAGCGGGGTGCCGCCGGGTTTGGTCATTAGCCTTCGCATTTCTGCTTTTTGCGCTTCCTGTTCATCTTTGAGATAGTGATTGGAAAGCATGTAGTCATTGGTAATCGTCTCCCAGGGGACGCCCAAGATGGAAAGGATAACGGCCGTTCCCACGCCGGTACGGTCTTTGCCATGAGTACAATGGGCTACTAACGGCCGCTTGGCGGGGTTGGTAGCCAACTGGACAAGCCTGCTATATTGCTCCTTGCACTCGCGCACAAAACCGCGATACATTTGCACCATCACATCTGGCGTGATGCTGGATAAATTGCCGTTTTGGAGAGCGTCTGTTAGCGTACTCGTTAACTGACCGGGATTGATAGGCAAAGCCACGCTTTGCGCCCCGTTCAAATAGCGATCTTGACCCAAACTTTCTACCTCAGCGGCTGATCGGAAATCTATCACCGTTTGGATGCGGCGTTTCTCCAATTGGGCGAGATCATCATCTGTAAGCCGGTTCAAACTGCCGGAACGATACAGCAAACCCCATTTGACGGAACGGCCGTCTGCCGTCTGATAGCCGCCAAGATCGCGGAAATTAGATTCCCCTTGAAGCTTCACGCGCTGACTGGGGAGTGGTTCAATCTTCATATTTTCCCAAAAATTCTTACCCGAAACTCCTGCGTCAAATCCTAAATCTTAATCGCCCAATCCGTTCTCATCAATTACACAACACACCCAGAGCGCGCAGCGTCACCTCGCTCACCGCATCAAACAATTTGTCCCAATCATACTTGAAAATTCCCATTCCCAACGCCAGCGTCACGCCATCGAACATGCTCAACAAAACCAGCGTCGTCCCTTCCACATCCGTCACCTGGAACTCGCCGTTGGCTAGGCCTTGTTCAATGACTTGCGTCATCATACGCACGTAGGGTTGATAAAATTCATCCAATAACTCAATAACATCTTCGTCATGCAGCGTTTGCACCCATGCTTCCATCATGACGCCAAAAAATGAAGTAAACTCCTTAAACTCACTGCGAAACAGAGATAATGTGGTTAATATCTTTTCGGTAGCGCTGCTGTTGTTATCGTTGACAATCGCTTCCCAGGCTAACTCAAACTGCCCCATGATTTCCCGAAACAAGGAAATAAAAAGCTCCTTTTTGCCTTTGAAGTACCAGTAAAGCAAACCTTTACTTAACCCGGCTTCGGCGGCGATGTCGTCCATTTTGGTCAAGTGGTACCCTTTGCGACCAAAACAAATGATTGCGGCCTCAAAAATTTGTTGTTTGCGTTCGGCGGATACATCTGGTTTGGGAGACGTGTTTAAATTCTATCTTGCGCAAGACCCAAAGTGGTTCTTCCGCGTTTTGCGTGAAATCAAGTAGTCAATGGCCGATACAGAACTCGTTTACGTAGTAGGTCAAAGTTAGCCCGACCATACATGAGCCTCTTTAAAAATTTCAAGCGATTCACCTGGCCTTCAACTTGTCCATTGCTCCAAATCGACGATAAAGCATTATGAACCGCCGAAAAATCTTTGCGAATCCCATTGGCAAAACTGATGAGAGACCGCACACCAGAGGCCACAGCATCCTTGAGCCATGACTCCAGTTTTTCCGGTTTCCTCAGCTTGACCATTTTGACAAATCTTTCGGCCAATTTAGCCGTCACTTCGACCTGTTTATCAGCAGCCATCATTCGTTCTAAGGCTGCTTTTTCTTTCCCATCAAGCTGGGAACGATCTTTGACTAGAATCCAGGATGCTCGTGGAGATGACCAGGGAACAGGTCGGGTCTGCTTAGTTAGTTTGGGGCGCACTTCTCGCGGTTGCTTGCGACTATATCGTGTTGATCGGGGTAGCAGTTTCCTTTCCTTGGCCGCCCAACGAGAGACGATGCCACGACTGCCTGTAAACCCTTTGTCTTTGATTTCTCGCCATAATTGGGTGCCGTTAGTATACCCAGCTTGCCAGCGTTCTTCCAAATAGGGCAGCCAGGGGGTTAATTTGCTGGGACGGATACGCCCCATTGTATATTGAGGACAGACATCTGCCTCCAGATATTTTCGCACCGTTCGGAAGGATATCTTGAGATGTCGCTGAATCGCTCGTTTTGAATAGCCTTCTTTGTGCAGTTGCTTGACCAACTCAAAACGTGCTTGCCGTCGCGCATGACGCACTGCTTTGTCCTTTTGTGCCTTTGTCAGTGGTAGCCTAACAGGTGTTGATGCTGTTTCTTCAAGGGTGGCCTCAACTGTAACGGCCGTTTGTGCCTCATCTTTTGTGTTCGCTATCTGTTTTTTTGCATCTTTGCCGGCATTAACTTTGCCGGCAGCGGCCAATACGATTGGCTTGTGGCTGAGCATTGTTTCCACAGCGTCTCTCAGATTCTTTAGCAGATGCCAGCGATCCGCTATCTGTTTTGCCTTTGGCGCACCTTCACTTACCGCTTTAGCATAATCATGTCCTCGGTCTCGGCTGACGATCTCGACGTCCGGATGCTGTTTCAGCCAGGTTATCACTTCATCTGCTTCTCTGGAATTAAGTAGTTCGACTGGTCTTCTGGATTCCAAGTCGACCAGGATCGTGCCGTAGGTATGTCCTCGTTTCTTCGCCCAATCATCAATTCCTAATACCCGCGGTGTGGTTATTTTCCCCTCTGGTGATCTTCTAATGTCTCGAATGAGGGTGTCGCCACTTAATGGCATACACAAAGACGGCAGCAATCGTTGTCCTGCCTCCCCACTGACAGCAAAGGCGACGATCAGTTGTTGCTGGCTTAGCCGTTGCGTTCGCCGAGCTTTATAGCACACTAACTCTGGGAATGGTTCGGCAAAAGTGCGGCGCGAGCAGCCCGGATGATGGCAAAAGAAACGTCGCACCTTGAGATGCAATTGCACCCTAAAGCCCATGCAGGGTAAATCATGTGGATGGCGTTGATAGTGTGAATGTATTTTCTCACTTATTTGCTGGCAGTCTGGGCATCGCCCTTTGGCAATACGACGTCTGGCGTAGATATCAATCTTATTTGTTTGCACCTGAATGTCATCTACCAATAACTGAGTTTCTGGGGGAAAGAGTGATTCAATCATTTTTTTCGTACTCCTATTTGAAAATGATTGAATTATCCCTTGCCTCACTGTTAAACGGCCGTTTTCACGCAAAACGCGGAAGAACCACTTTGCTCTTGTCAAAAACACACCTGTGCCGTTACCAGCGCAGCCAGTTATTTCGGGACCGGTTCCCTTACCTAACCCAAATGGAAGCTGCCGAACGATTGGGAATTGAGCTTGAGATTGTACAGCGCCTGGTTGATGTGCAAATGCTCTTAGACTACGAACGAAGCGAAGGCCAACAGCGATATGAATACCGGCGTTTGCGCATTGTGCGCCGAAAGGAGTTCGTTGATCTCCAACGACACTGGCAAACAGGCATTCCATTAGTTGATGTGGCGCGTCTCCTTGCCGTAGAACCGCAGGTCGTCGAAAAGTTGGTCAGTGCCGACTTGCTGAAAACATGCTGCCAAGCAGATTCCGAAGAAAGCGGTCTGTGGCGACTGGATACGATCTCTGTGAACACTTTCTTCCGGAGCCTGAGCCGCTATCCAGACATTCCTCTTTGTTTTGGCAGACCAGTGACCTTTATGGGAGCTGGTTGAGGGTGGACATGACCTGGTACGAGTTTTGCGACGGATATTGGCAGGAGAGGTGACGGCTGTTTGGTTTTGGGGAGGCCTATATTCGATGTGGGTAAGCCGCAGCGATCTACGTCTTTTATGAAGTTGATAGTGAGAGCAACTTACGGAGCCAGTCTCATTATTTACCGATTCAGTCTCATTATTTACCGATGAGTCTCATTATTTAGCGAATCCTACACGTTTGATAGCACTCCTGGCCGAATTTGTTTGCAAGCTGCATTTTATGTTAACTACCCCCCGTAGATTTATCTTATGATAATGACATTTAACAAAAGTTATTGACACGAAGCATAAATTGACATAATATTCACACATGGAACCTCAACACACATCACTCATTCCCCAGGATGACTGGTACGCCATCATTGATCTGGTGACGCAAAGTGTGGACAGCCCGCACAGCAAGCGGGCTTACAGCCGCGCCCTCATTGATTTCCTGGATTGGTATGATGGCAACGGCCGTCCCGGCTTCACCAAAGCAACCATCAACGCCTACCGCGAGGAAATGCTGCAATCTGGCAAGAGTCGCTCAAGCATCAACCAGGCGCTGTCGGCCATCCGCAAGCTTGCGGCAGAGGCGGCTGACAATGGCCTGGTTCCCCCCACCCTCGCCTATGGTGTCGAACGGGTCAAGGGTGTCAAGCAGGAAGGGGTCCGCGCTGGCAACTGGCTGACGAAGGAAGAAGCAGAGCAGCTGATTAACACCCCGGTCACGCGCTGGCGACAGGAAGAGATTCCGCTGCGCAAGGCGATCCGCGACCAGGCAATCCTGGCGGTAATGATCGGCACCGGGCTAAGGCGCGCCGAAGTGGCCGGGCTGACCTGGGCGATGATCCAGCAGCGGGACGGCCGTTGGGCGATCATCGACCTGGTGGGCAAGCGCGGCCGGGTGCGTTCGGTGGGCATCCCACCCTGGGTGAAGGTGGCGCTGGATAGATGGGCGCAGACGGCTGGGGAGCGAGACGGCCGTATCTTCCTCGCCCTGAACAAAGACGGCAGCTTGGCCGGTTCCGTGCGCACGAAAGGCGGCACCCGCACCGATGGGTTTTTGACGCCGCAGGCGATCTACAATGTGGTTAAGGAACATGTGCTGGCAGCAGGCCACTATAATAGGAAAGGAGAAGCAGCCCTTGCTGCCCACGACCTGCGGCGGACGGCGGCGGCGTTGGCCTTGAAAGGCGGCGCCGACCTGCGGCAAATCCAGCAGATGTTGGGCCACGCCAGCATCACCACCACCGAACGTTACCTGGAGCCGATGCGCAGCTTGCAGGTAACGGCCGGGGACTTCATCCAAATTGAACTGGCGCTGGCCACGGGATAAGTGGCTTATTCTTGTGGTGGTGTGGTTGGTTTCTGCTCGTACAGGGCGAGTAGTTCGTTCCGAAGATCATTGTCATCCAGGTCGAAAAGCAAATCAAGCTCATCGCTGGTCATTTTGTCAACGCCCTGTGTCGAGCCGGTCTTGGCCGTTATGTCCTCAAAAAACCGTGCGTTTTCAATGATTTGTTTTATCTCAGTCACGATGCTCTGGTTCCAGTCAGCATCCTGTAGGCGTTGTAGAATGTGAAGCCGTTCATTGGCCTTCAGGTAGAGCCACAACGGCTTGACACGCTCCCAGAAGAAGTGATGCGTCAACAGATTCTTTTTCACCCGCAGCGCCCGCTCCTGCGCCCGCCGTTTTTCGCGCTCGTACTCTGCGTTGATTTCCTCCAGGACCTCGTTGAACAACTCTCTCTCCGTCCAGGTTAACTTCTCCGGCCACTCTCCCGACTGCCAACGGTGACGCATGATACGTTTGTTTTCTGTCCACGAGAGGGTTTCGTCGTAGATGGTATGTTTCCCCCGCTCGCTGGCTTTGATGAGGATAGTATACACCTGACCCAGGATACGGTTCCGTTCAGCTTCTTCGGCATTCTTCAGCTGCTGTAACCGTTCTTCTTCACCCACCAGGAAATCGAAAAGCACCTGTGTTTGCTTTGGAGCCAAGTTAATTGTGTTCGTGAGTACAAGTTCTCCCTTATCCTCAGGGTTGTTGATGGAGAGTTGCCAGGCAGGCTCCCCGACGACACACCCCTGTGCTTGCCAATCCACAGCACGGCGTAACTGGTCGAGAAGGCCCAGGGCCTGCTGACCACTTAACCTGGTTACTTGCTGTATCTCACCGTCCCATAGAATCAGGCCCTTTTTCTCCCACTTTTCGCGCTGGTAGCGATTGGTCCACTCTGGCCAATCGCTTGCCGCAGGCCAGGTCTGCAAATTTAAGCGAAAACCCTGGCTTGTGTGGTTTGGATTCTCTGTCGCTTGCATAACTATCTCCTAGTTGTGCCGCAAAAATGGTTGGTATTCCAGCGCGTGTGATCTAGCCAGAGCTTACCTCAAAGTTAGTTGAGAATAATCTATTATTCTGAATCAGACAGACAACACTTCATCCAGCGCCGGCAGGTCTACCACCAACCCCTCACGAGCCATCAGTTCGGCTGCGGCCGCTTCGGTAAAGCCGGCCCGGGCAAAGACCGCGTAATGGAAAGTCCAATCTTCGCCGTGCGGTAGATCTTGACGCACCTTTGGCCCCTTTTGCTCGATCAGTTCCCGCACGACCTGGCGATTAACCTTCCCCTCCCCCCATTTACACTCGCTCAGCAAAATCTCTCGGCTCTGATGGTTGATGGCCACCACATCTACCTGCACCCGGCGGCTCCAATGGCTGCCCACCGCTTCCGGGGCAAAGGGTAGCTCGCCGGCGCGGGCTTGGGCCACCACCCATTGCTGGGCTAGCTTCTCAAAGGATAGGCCGACAAAAGCCCGCAATTCGTTTTTGATGTGGGCCGTGGTCTCTTCCGGGGACATCAGTTTGCTGAGATGGGGAAAGAGGAAGCGAAAGTAGAAGCGGAAGAAGGGATCGCTCAGGTGATAGCGCCCTTGCTTGGATTTACGTTGTTGGGCCGTCGTCAACGTCACCGGCAGGCGGCGTTCCACCAGGCGCAGCTCCTGCAGCTTGTTCAGATGGAAAGTGAGTCCTGATGAACCGATGAGGCAATCGTCGCTGATCATCTTCAACGTATGGTGTCCCTTGCTGATGGCTCGCAGAATAGCCTGGTAAGTAGACAGGTCGCGCAGTTCATCATGGAGCAGCAGTTCCGGTTCGGCCAGGAAGATGTTACCCGGCTCCAGAATGACCTGCCGGATGTTGTCAACGAGGTTAAGGTCTTTGTCCAACCAGCGCAGGTAGGCGGGGATGCCGCCCACGACCCCATACAGCGCCACCCGTTCCTCGGCCGGCCAATCGGGAAAGAATTCGCGCAAACTGGAAAACGGCAGCGGTTGCAAATGCCACTGGCCGGTAAAACGGCCGAACAGCGGCGATTGATGCTGCATGATCGCTTCCATCGTCGTCACCTGTGAGCCGCACAGCACCAGAATGACGTTGGATTCTTGCAAATGGTGATCCCAGGCGTGTTGCAGAGCTGAGAGCAAAGCCGGGTCGGAGGCCGAAGCGTAAGACAGTTCATCCAGGACGAGAATCTGCTTATCAGGGGTCTGTGTCGTATGCGTCGGAAAATTTCCGGTCGCATTGACATAACTCGCTAGATGATGTTCGCCGGGTCGTTAGGATTGTAAAACGGCCGTAATTCCCCCCGCTTCACCTCCTCCGGCAACGAAAAATGATACTTGCCCACGAAAT
>JACKBR010000053.1 GCA_020634495.1 Ardenticatenaceae bacterium
TTTGTGTATGGCGGGCAATTGTAGAAGTAACCATCAGATTGTCAAGCAATCTACCCGCGGCAGCTTGCATTTTGACGGATTGCCCGCGCCAAATTAGAAAACACCGTTAAATTCAGTAAGTTACGCAAAAAGATGATGATTTTTGGCGTTGTCAGGCTGAATGACTGACAGGCCCTTTTGCCCCATTTTCTTGCAGCCAAACGGCCGTTCCCAGCAGCAGGTAAAAAGTGAATGCCAGATCGACCAAAAAGAAACTGTGATCAACCAAACCGTGAACAACCATATCGGCCAAAGCCGCACCGAGCCCAACGACCACCGGCAGCCACTCTGGGGCAATCTGAGGACGTACCCGCCAGAGCGTACGTGCCGCCGAGCCAATAAGAAATAGGCCGGCAAGCAAGCCTGGTAAGCCGATGCGTGTGGCGAAGTCCAGGAACAGGTTGTGCGGATGGCTCAAATTCGGGTCGCGCCAGGCGGCTTCTAGGATGTAGCGTCCGCGATATTCATACAAAAAGTTGTCCATGCCGACACCAAACCAGGGATGGTCGCGCACCATGTTCAGGCTGGCCTGCCACAGGCTCAGGCGGAAGACGCCTGTTTCCCCGGTGAGGCTGAGTCGCCCGGCCAGCGCAGGAATTTGCTCAATGGCCAGCAGACCAGCCGCGCCCATTGCCCCAAAAACCAGCAGCCAGGGCCAGGTTTTACGGCCGTTCACCACCTGCCACTGCCAAAAAATAATCACAAAGGCGGCGGGCAACCCTAGAAACAGCCCCCCCTTGCTAAAGGTAAGCAAAACGGCGAGGAGGGTGGGAAGGAGAACGGCCGTATACAGCCACCACCGTTTACCGTGCAATTGCCTGCTGCCCAGCACAGCCATCGCCCCCAAAAGCGGCACGATGCGGCCCAGGTAGAGGGCCACGTTGTTGGGCGAGCCATAAATCGAGCGCAGGCGCAGCAGCCCACCCTCGGCGGTGATCAGTTCATCACGGGCAAAACCGATTTGCCACAAACCATAAAGCGCCACAATCAGCCCGCCCAGAATAAAACCATCGAGAATGCGCCATAATTCGCTGGCTTTGGGCCGGGTGCCGCGCAGCACCCAATAAAACAGCGCCGGTTCCAAAATCACCACGCGCCACTCGTTGCTGGCCACGTCTACCCGGCTGGTGAAGAAGAGGGAGGCGGTGGCGAGGACGGTGAGGAGCAGTATTCCGTAATCGATGGGCAGTAATGGGTAATGGGTAATCGGTAATCGGTTTTTGAAGCGTTTTAGCCAGGCGGTGAGGCGTGATGTGGCGTAGGCGGCGAAGGTGACGAGGGTAAACACCTCGATGGGCGAGAAGCGGTAGTTGAATATTGGTTTGGGCAGAGGAGGCACATAAAACGGGAAGCAGAAGGCAATGAGCACCAGTCCCCAAACCGGCCGCCAATAAAGCAGCACAAATAAAATGGCCAGCGCGGCGGCGTAAATGAAGAAGGTGGGGGTGACGTAATAAATGGAGGCGACGGCGGCGGTGAGGGCCAATTGGCTGCCATCCCCCAGGCGGCGGTAGAGGCCGCCAAGCTGCTCGGCCCAGGTGAACCAGCCCGCCAGGAAGACAAGCATGGCGGTAACGGCCGTTACCCCCAACTGCCAGCTCGCGTTCAACGCCATAAACCGCTGCCGCTGCTGGCGGAACCAGTCGGCCCAATTTGCCTGTTTGCTTATTCGCATAGCCAGTATGAATGAGAGGACGGCCGTTCCCACCAAAAGCCACATTCCCCAACGATACCAACGGTCAGCAGGCTGGTAGCCAACGCTAAAACCGTTTAGCGCCCACTGATCCCAGCCGCGTGAGGCAACAATGCTCGCCGTGTGGACGCCGGGCGTCAGGTTGTGGGCTACTGGCTCCGTGGCGATAGTGTCGTCGCTTTTGACAGCCGAGGTGAGGATGAGCATCGTGCCGTTTTCGTCGCGGGGTAGGGCGTTGGCCGGCTGGCCGTCGATGGTGATGTAGAACCGGGCGCGGAAGTTGGCCCGGCGCACCCGCAGACCCAGGTCGGTGCCGTAGAAGGTGAAGGTCACCTTGTCACCGAGCAGGACGTCGTCTGGCTGCTGGCCGATGTCGGCTCCAAATTCGGGCGAAAATTCCCAGTTGCCTTCAAAAATTTGGGCAGGATTGTTAGGCTGGGCCAGATGGAAGCCGGGTTGGGCCACGGCCGTATTTTGTGCAGCCAGGGTGGTTTGCAGGGATACGGCCGTTTCTGTTCCGGCAATGCTAAATCCCCAGCGTGGATCGTTTGCGGGGGCGTCTGGCTGCCAGTTCTCCAAAAAGGCAACGCCGAGCCAGGGCCATTCCCGCCGAGCACGCTCCAGGGCAGCGACCGTGTATTCTGCTTTTTGCACGGCCGTCACGTCGCCCCAAATAGATGGCTCACCGGGCCAGCTGGCGGGCAGGCTGTTCCAGCCCCAGTTGCCTGCCCAAATTGCTTTGTGGGCGTCGCCGTTACGCACCATCACCTCGCGCAGCAAAATCAGGCGGCTAAAGTTGAGCGATTCGTTGGCTACGGTGCGGTCATCTGGCGGGCTGTCGAAGCCGTACGGCTTGGCGGCGGCAATATCGAAGGCAGTGGCCGCGTCGGTTTCGTAAAGCTGCTGCAGGAAAAGGTGGTCAGCCAGGTTATCGGGGCCGGTTTCCACGGTGGGAGCCAGCGGCGCGGCCACAATCGCTGCGTCGCTATCGGCTGTGCGGATGGCGCTGGCGGCGGCGCTTAAAAGGGCTCCGTAGTCGTCGGGGTTTACCGGCTGGTTGCCCCAATGGCTGGCCAGGTTCGGTTCATCCCAAATGATGTAGAATTGGATATTATCTCCGTAGCGGGTGGCAAATTCAGCGGCCCATTGGGCGAAAACGGCCGTTTCCACCGGGGCAAACGCATCGTCAGGATTGCCATCGAGCAGGGGGACGAGGGTGAGGTTTTGTTGGGATACGGCCGTAACCAACCGGTCTGCCTCTGCCCAATCAAACTCCTCGCTGAAATAAAACGGCTGCTTCACAAACTGCACGCCCAAATCGGCAATCTGCTGCAAGTTGTCGGCCAGAGCCGCATCATCGTACTGGGTCAGATACACATTGAGGCCGGGCTGCACCCCGCCAAAGTTAAGCGGTTCTGGCAGGCCATCGGGGATGCCCCGCGTGAGGAAATTGTGCTGAAACTGGAGCGCGCCAGTGGCCAGCAGGGCCACCAGCGCCAAAATCAGCCAAAAAAGGGTTAGCCAACGGGCACGTTGCGAATTTTTTGCACCATTCATCCGCCTGATTTTGCCACGCCCCGAATTTGGCGCAACTATGATCTGCTTACGGATTGGCTACGCGCCCGGAATTTCCTCGGAGACTTATGAATCTTAAGAGAATAATGTGGAAATTGCTGAGGTGGGAGCCTTCTTCCTCTAACCATTTTATGTGTAAAATAGCCAATTCGGTGGGCTGTTTGGTACAATCGCCCTGTTGCCGAGTCTTGGCATTGAAAAGCGTTTGTACGTTGGGAAGGCTTTGATTATGCGTCAACTCACACTTTTGAGTTTGTTTTTGTTGCTGTGCCTGGGCATTGTCTTGGGTGAAGTTTCACGTGCGCCAGCCGTGGCGGCTTTACCTGGCGCTGAGCTGGGTCTGGAATCGCTGCAAGTTCAAAGATTTACCTTGCAGCCTTTGCCGGAAGCGCCGCAAATTGCGGATGCCGCTACTGATAGCTGTTCAAATGCAACCGCCATCACCTTAACCGGTTCCGGGGTGGGTGAGACAACGACAGTAAACAGCATGACAGAAAGCGAGGATGACCCGGAATTGAGCTGCGCCTGGGGAAGCCCCAGCCGTCCAGAGGGGTATCGCACTGTTTGGTACACATTTACGCCAGACAGCAACGGCCGTGTGACCATCGACACCGCCAATAACTTCAACCCCAACAGCTACGATACAATTTTGGCCGTTTATACGGGAACGTGTGCTGCTCTAAATATGGTTGCCTGCAATGATGATTACCAGGGATTTGCTTCGCGGGTTTCCTTTAATGTATCTAAGGGAGTAGCGTATTACGTTGAGGTAGCCGATTGGAATGCCGCCGAGCCAGGGCCGTTGGAGCTAGACATCTTTTTTGTGCTAAATCCCATCCAAACGCGCTGGGAATCGCGGCCAGTCCCTGCACCCGCGCTGACGCACCACGCGACGGTTAAAAGCGCGGGTTTAATTTACATGTTGGGCGGGCAAACCAATGCCCTCGGTACGCCGTTGTTGAACAGCAACCTCTACCTCTACAATCCTGGCAGCGACAGCTGGACGACGTTGGCTCCTATGCCCGGCGCACCTTTGACTGACCTAACGGCCGCTTCCGTGAATGGCAAAATTTACGTGCCAGGCGGCTTTGATGGCAACAGCATGGTAGACACCCATCATGTGTACAACATCGCCACTGGCTTGTGGGAGCCGGACATTCCTGATCCTACCAATCAACTTACCGCAGTAGGTTGGGCGCAGGCGGTAACGCCCGCGGACCAGGGAGGCTATTACCTGATCGGCGGCATCAGCAACACGGATATTTTTACCAATACGGCCGTTGTGCAAAACGATGTCTCCTTTTTTAATGTGAATACGAAAACATGGAACACAGGCACGCCCGACATGACGGTGGCGCGTTATGGGCATACGGCCGTGTGGATTAACAATAAGATTTGCGTTGCCGGGGGCATTGATAATAACAATGTGCCTTTGCGCGTGGCAGAATGTTACGAGCCGGGCGCTTTTCCGGCCGTGTGGACGCCCATTGCCAGTATGAACATTGAGCGAATCGGGGCCAAAAGCGCCGTGGGGCGAGATGGCAAATGGTATGTGTTTGGCGGGCTGGATGAAACCTACCAAAACATCCCCGAAGTAGAAGTTTACGATCCAGCCAATCCAGGGAAAGGCTGGAAAATCCTGGATATTACCTATGATCTGGGCGGCAGCAGCGTTATTCGGGCAAGAGCGTTTCCCGAAGGGGAATTTATTGGCA
Source organism: Ardenticatenaceae bacterium (assembly GCA_020634495.1). The sequence continues at coordinate 5,023 of JACKBR010000053.1, forward strand.
ACTATTTGTATGCAATTGGCGGCCACAATACCACAGACTTTTTTGTAACGCCCTTGGTGCAGCGCCTGTTGGTTTTGGGCAATATGCTCGATCTGCCAGTTGTGCTAAATGGGGACAGCGATTCCCTGAATAATAATTTCAGTTCTGCCAGACCACTTGTTTTTAACGCGGCCCAAATCCATCAATTTTATGACACGTTTGATTTCTTTGATGCCTACTACTTTGACCAACCCAACACCAGCACCGTCACCGTGCGCCTCAGCCAGATTCCGTCTGGCAGTGACTACAACATCACGGTGTATGATGCTAACAAGAGCGTCCGAGGCAGCAGTACGCTGGCGGGTAACCAGAGCGAAGCGGTGACGCTGCTGCTGCCAGCAGGCCGCTACTACATTATGGTGGAGCGTATCTTTGGCCAGGCAGATAGCTCCAATTACCGCATCATTGTTGAAAAATAAATCTCGCCACAGAGATCACAGAAGGTAGAGAGAAAGCCCTCAAAAATCGCTGTGTCCTCTGTGGCTAACAAGTTTCTCAGGAAAGCCATGCCTACAGCCAAACCTATTCGTCTGCTACATTTTGCCGATGCCCATATTGATATTGCCAACTACGGCCGTCACAATTCCGAGACTGGTTTGCCCATTCGTGTCATGGACTTTTTGCACGCGCTGGACCAGATTGTTGATGCTGCCATTGAGGAAAAGGTAGACCTGGTCATCTTTGCCGGGGACGCCTACAAAGATCGCAATCCGCAGCCGACGTTCCAACGCGCCTGGGGTAAACGCATGATGCGTCTGTCTGAGGCGGGGATTCCGACGCTGCTGCTGGTAGGCAACCATGATGTTTCTCCCGCAGCGGGGCGGGCCCACACGCTGCATGAATTTAGCACGCTGGGCGTGCCGCATATTCACGTGGCAGACAGGTTGGCGCTGTGGACACCAGAGCAGTTGGGTCTGCCGGTGCAAATCATTTCTGTGCCCTGGGTGTCGCGCAGCATGTTGGTGGGCCGCGAGGAGACGCTGGGCAGAACCGTTGAGGATATTTACCAGCGCATTGAAGAATTGGTGGCGCAGCGGGTGGCGCATTTTATTGAAACGGCCGTTCCCGACATTCCCCTCATCCTCACTGCCCACGCCAGCGTTTCTGGAGCCAAATTTGGCAGCGAACGCACCGTGATGCTGGGGCATGAATTGGTTCTCAGCGGCGGTTTGGTCAATGATCCCAAATTGGATTACGTGGCGCTGGGGCACATCCACAAACCGCAGGTGCTGTCTGCCAAGGACAGCCATCCGCCCATTATTTACCCTGGCTCTATCGAGCGGATCGATTTTGGCGAAAAAGAAGACAAACGCTTCGTTCTGGCTGAGGTGGGCAAAGGAGACACCCATTGGGAGTTCCGCATGTTAAACACCCGCCGCTTCATCGACCCAGACCCCATCACGCCAACAACTGAAAATTTCATGGCAGACATCTTGAGCCAGCTGCCAGCGGCCGAAAAAGTAGCCGATGCCATTTGCCGGGTGCGCCTTAGCTTTCCTCGTGATGATGAGCCGCTGCTAGATGAGCGAGTCATTCTGGAACATTTCAAAGATGCGTTTGATGTGAAAATTCAAAAGCATTATTTGACCAACAAACGCTCACGCCTGGGCGACGCGGCAGGCGTAGAGGCGATGACGCCGCTGGAGCTGCTGGAAACGTATTGGCTCAGCGAGGAGTTTGAAGGTGAGGAGATTGAAATGATGCTTAGTCTGGCCAAAGAGGTGCTGGCAGACGAGGTAAAATGAAACGGTGGCGGCGTTTTGCGAACGCCGGTGAAGCGGTGACATCGTGAACGGATCAATGACTCAATTACCCAGTTACTCAATGACAAAAAATTTATGATTCCTACAAAACTTGCGCTTTCCAACTTTTTATCTTACCGGGATACGGCCGTTCTCCAATTAGACAACATTCATTTAGCCTGCATTTCTGGGGCCAACGGGGCGGGCAAATCTTCCATTTTGGATGGCATCACCTGGGCGCTGTTTGGCCAAAGCCGCAGCCGCAGCGATGATGATTTGGTGAACCGGCTCTCCGCCATTGATGACAAAACGGCCGAAGTTAGCCTGGAGTTTGAGTTGGAAGGCACGCTGTACAAAGTGACTCGCAGCAAACGGCGTAGCAAAACAACCCAGCTCGACCTGCAAATTTCGGCTGGGGAGAATGCCTGGAAGACGCTTACCGAAGGCAAACTGCGCGAGACCCAAGAGGCTATCGAGGCGCTGCTGCGCATGAATTACGACACATTCATCAACGCCAGCTTTTTGCTGCAAGGCAAGGCGGATGAGTTCACCACCAAGACGCCGAATCGACGCAAGGAGATTCTGGCCGATTTGCTAGGCGTGAGCGTGTGGGAGCAGTACCGGGAGCTGGCGGCCAACCGCCGCAAGCAAGAGGAAACGCAGTTAAGCGTGTTGGATGCCCAAATTGCCGAGATTGAGGAGGAGCTAACCCAGGAAGAAGTGCGGCAAACGGCCGTTGCCGAAGCCCAGTCTGCCCTGAAAATTATCTCCGAACGGCTGGCCGATAAAGAAGCATTGTTGCAGCAGCTGCGCCGGGCAGAAACGGCCGTGCAGCAGCATAAGCAGTTGGTCGAGACGCTGGCTACCAATTTGAACCGGGGCAAGGCCCAGCTAGAAAGCTTGCAGCGCAGCCAAACCCAGCGCCAGCAGGAGCGGGACAGCTATTCGGCGATCCTGGCCGAGGCGGCGGCCATTACCAAAAAGCACGAAGCGTGGCAAGCCGCCGACGCCACCTTCCAAAGCTGGCAGGAAAAGGCCGAGCAATTTAATAAGCTGGAGCAAAGCAAACGGCCGTACGAAGTCACCATTGCCGAAGAAAAATCCCGCCTGGCCCAGCAGCTAGAGGCGCTAGAAAACCAGGCCAAACGAGCCGCGGCCGCTGCCGACGAGCAGAAAAATTTAGAAACAGAACTGGCTTCGGCCAAAGCTGCGCTGGCTGATTTGGAGAGCGAGTTAGAAACGCTCGCCCAGCAAGAAACGGAGTGGCATGAGCTGCGCACTGCGCTGCAAAAGCAAGAAAGCGAGCGCGAGGCGCAAACCCGTGAGCTGAACCGGTTGCAAAATCAGGCCAAACGGATGGCTGCGCTGCGTGAAGAGGAAACGGCCGTTTCCCAAAACCGGCAAATCGCGCAGCAGCAAATCGATGAACTGACCGAACAGCTTGCCGAGCTGAGCCAAAAAGAACAGGCTCATCGGGCTGCCCAGGCCGAAAAAGTGGGCCTGGAAAGCAGCCAGCCAGCGCTGAAAGAGCAGATGAACCGGCTCAAAGCCCGCATTGGCCAGCTGGAAGCAGAAACCGGTGGAAACTGCCCCTTGTGTGGGCAAGAGCTTACCAACGAGCATCGGGCGCAGGTGGTGGCTGAGCTGACGGCCGAAGGCAAAGGCATGGGTGACCGTTTCCGCAGCAACAGCCAGACCATTGAAACATTGGCCAGCCAAATTACCGAGCTTGGCCGCCTGGTAGCAAACCGGCCCCAGTTGGAAAAATCGCTGCAAACCCAGCAAACCAGGTTGGCGCAAGCCCAGGCCCGCCTGGATGAAATTAGCCAGCAGTTGGCTGATTGGGAAGCTGGTGAGGCAGCCAGTCTGACTGAGCTAGAAGCGCTGTTAGCCGATGATCCGCTGGCGGAATTGCGGGCGCAGGTGGTGGTTTTGGGTACGGCCGTTCAAACAAAATCCAGCCTGGAAACCCAACGTCGCCAACAGGAGCAGCGTCTGGCCAACGATGAAGCGCGCCTGGCTGAACTCAGCCGGTTTATGGCCGATTGGGTCGAAACGGGTCAGGAACAATTGGCTGCTGTGCAAACGCAGTTAGCAAGCGACGATTTTTCTGCTGAAGCCAGAGCGGCCCTGGCTGGCCTGAATGTTGAGCTGGCCGAGCTGGGCTACGATGCCCAGGCTCACAGCCAAGCTCGCGCGGCACGCCAGGAACTGGCCGAGGTGCCGGAGCAATTCCAAAAGCTGCGGCAGGCGGAAGCGGCCGTTAAGCCGCTGGAAGATGCCCTGGCTGAAGGCAGCAAGCGCATGGCAGAGCAGGAGGCGTCTTTAGCAGAATTGACGCAGCAGCACGAAACGGCCGTTGCCGACCTGGCCAAAATGACGGCCGACGGGGGCGATTTGCGCGGCGTGGAGCAAGAGGCGTTTGCCTTGCGTGAGGAGCAAATTGAGGCCAATCAAAAGCTGGCTGTGGCTCAGAACCGGCTGGAGGTGCTGGGGGATCAACGTCAGCGGCAGCAGCAGTTGGCAGAACAGCGTACGGCCGTTTCCCAGCAAATTCAGCGGCTGAAATTGCTAGAAAAGGCGTGCGGCAGAAGCGGCGTGCAGGCATTGCTTATTGAGCAGGCGCTGCCAGAAATTGAGGAACGGGCCAACGAACTGCTGGATCGGCTGACGGGGGGCGAGATGCGGGTTTCGTTTGAGACGCAGCGCAAGCTCAAAAGCCGGGATGCTCTGGCGGAAACGTTGGACATTCACATTCGGGATCATGCTGGGGAACGGCCGTATGACAATTACAGCGGTGGCGAACAGTTTCGGGTCAATTTTGCCATCCGGCTGGCGCTGTCTCAGCTGCTGGCCAAACGGGCCGGAGCGCGGCTGCAAACCCTGGTGATTGATGAAGGATTTGGCAGCCAGGACCCAAACGGCCGTCAGCGCCTCATCGAAGCAATTAACACCATCCAGGGAGATTTTAAGCGCATCCTGGTCATCACCCACATCGATGAACTGCGCGACGCCTTTCCCAACCGCATTGAGGTGCAGAAAACGTCCTCTGGTTCCCAAATTGCCCTCAGCTAATCCGAGACGCGCGGTTTGATAGATGAGTGTTGGGTGAAGAGCTGCCTACGACCTGCTTTTCACCTTCTCCGGTTGCTGCAATCTCCTATATAATAAGCCATTCGTTAAGAAATATGCGTAACACACTCGCTGCCAGCCAAACCTATTATCACCAAACCAACACCATATAGATTATTTGTTATTTTTATTTCTTAGACTTTTCAAGACCTTTTGCAGGGATAATGGTTTTCAAGAGGCAAGAACATGGGATATTCAGTGTTGGTAGTGGACGATGATCCAATGAAGCGGCAGCTTTTGCGTTTGATTTTGGAACGCGCCGGATTTGGCGTGGCGGAAGCAGCTGATGGCACAGAGGCTCTGCTGGCCTTGGATAGCAGCATACCAGATTTAATGACTTTAGATGTGATGATGCCGCAAATGGATGGTTTTACCGTGTGTGAGCGGGTGCGCCAAAATCCCAAAACGGCCGAATTGCCCATCATCATGGTGAGCGCACGCGCCGATAGCAGCAGCATCCGCGAAGGATTGGCTGCGGGGGCAAACCGTTATTTGTCCCAGCCCGTAATGCCTGATAAATTAATCAAAACGGTTAACGAGCTTTTGCCAGGTATCGAGAGTTAGTTTGTGATGGTTGTACCTGGCGGGCAGATTCATCATCATTCACGCCTTCATGTCAGCTATGGTACAAAATCGCTTACAACATCCCCGTAAACGAATCTATCTAAAATTGATTGGCAATCATATGGATGCCTGGCAGGTGGCTATGGTGGTTGCTGCGCTGCCCTTATTGATCCATGAGGCAATTCGCTGGGAAACGGCCGTGCTTGTTTTGGCTCTTGGCGCGGGCTATTGGTTTGCCTTTGCGCTAAATGATTATTGGGACGCGCCCTTCGATAGGCTGGATAAGCGCAAGGCGTGGCGCAATTTTTTTGTGCAGCGTCCAATTAAATGGTGGTGGGCTGCCGGATTTTCTGCTGTTTGGCTTGCTGCCAGTGCATCTGCGTTTTTTCAGTTTGGCATACGTGGCTGGCTGCTGTGGGCAGTGGGCTGCTTTATTGCCTGGGCTTACTCAGCTCCTCCTTTGCGCCTGAAAGTGCGTCCTGGCCTTGATTTATTGACCCATGCGCTGTTTGTGCAAACATTTCCTTACTATGTTTCCCTGACACTTATTCAGGCAAGCTGGACTTTGCTGGATTGGGTGCTGTTGGCGATTCTCTTTTTGAGTTCGCTCACGGCGCAGCTAGAGCAGCAAGCGCGTGATTTTGCGGTTGATTTGCACGCTGGTGGCACGTTTGCCACCTGGTTGGGGCATGAGCGGGTGGTGTGGGGCTTGCGTTGGGCAACGGCCGTTTGCCTGCTTATTGCTCTAATTTCTGTCCTAAACGGCACCATCCCCTGGTTCCTACTGCCCTTTGGCCTTATTGGCCTGCCCGCGCTGCTGCACCGCTTCTGGCGCAATCCAGAAACACCCCGCTCGGAGCGGTTGGTGCTGCTCTCTACCACGGCTGGCTTTCTGTATACAGGCGTTATTTTCTTTTACTTTTTGCTCTTCCAAAATTAGTAAACTCATTAAAAACCGAGGAGCGGTATTTCTGTGGTGTGCTCAAATAAAAGCGGGAGAAATGGCTTCGTTTTATTTAACGGACTTTCCCGCTTTTACCTAAATTCTATTCAACGGCTTAATTTCAAGAGAACAGTCTGAGCCTGGGAAGTTTTATATGTACACAACCCGACCTTATCAAAATTGGCACGATTTACAGACCATTGCCGATCTGGCTTATGGTGCAAGTCCTAACTTTTTGCATGTGATTGATTTGCCGTATCGTCTGGCTTCATGGACATTAGACAAGCCGCAAAACTTCCAGTTTTGGCATGATGAGGCAGGGACGTTACTGGCTGTGGCCATTGTGCAAGAAGCGTTTCTTACGCTTGAATATATTATTCATCCCTGGGGAGATCGGGCTGTGTTGGAGCCAGAAATACTACGGTGGGGGTTGCAAAGAGGACAAATGGTGGCCAACGAACAGGCGACAACATTTCCCATCAATGTCTGGTTGCGCAATGATCATCTACAGTTGGATCGTGTGGCATTGTTAGAGGCGCATGGATTACTGCCTGGCGTTAATGAGGATGTCACCATGCAGTGTGACCTGGGTCAAGTTGGCTCTTTGGATGAGATGTTGGCTGTCGTGCCAGCTGGGTTTAAGATACGGCCGTTACGCGGTCAGGCAGAAGTGGCGGCTTACGTCGAATTGCATCAGGCAGCTTTTGGCTCAACAGTGATGCGGCAAGGTTGGCGTATGCGGACCTTGCAAATGCCCCAGTATCGGCCAGAATTGGATTTGGTGGCTGAAGCTGGAGACGGCCGTTTGGCTGCATTCTGTATTAGTTGGCTCCATCCACAGCAGCCATTGGCTCAGATTGAACCGTTGGGTGTGCATCCAGACTTTCAGCGGATGGGCCTGGGCAAGGCAATCTTAGCCACTGCACTCCAGCGGCTGCACATGCGTAATGTCCAGTTTGTCTCACTGTTTACCTCAGCAGATAATAAGCCTGCGCTAAAGCTGTATGAATCGGTTGGCTTCCAAAAGAAGTATACGATGAGCAACTATCGGCTGCTGTTTCGGCCCACAAACGACGACGAATGAAAACGGCCGTGCAACTAAAAAGCAGAGAGGAATAAATGCCAAAATATTTTATAACCGTTGCGGGCAACATTGGCGTTGGCAAATCGACGCTGGTTAAGCTGTTGTCAGAACGCACAGGTTGGGAGCCTGTCTATGAGGCAGTTGCAGAAAATCCCTACCTGGCAGACTTTTATCAGGATATGACCCGCTGGAGTTTTCATTCCCAGGTGTTCTTCTTATCGCGTCGTCTGCGGCAGCACCACTATTTGCTCCAGCGCCAAAATGCCATCATTCAAGACCGCAGCGTTTATGAAGATGCCGAAATCTTTGCCCGCAACTTGTATATCCAGGGCAACATGAGCGAACGTGATTGGCTGAGCTATTTTGATCTGTATCAAACCTTAGCCACTGTACTGACGCCGCCCCATTTAGTCATTTACCTGAAAGCGTCTGTACCAACCTTGCGCCAGCGCATTCAGCACCGTGGCCGGGAATATGAACAAACCGTGGCCAATGCGTATTTGCATCAGCTAAATGAACTTTACGATGAATGGGCTGCCAACTTTACCCGCAGCGCTGTGCTAACCATCGACACGAATAACCTTAACTATGTGCAGTATGAAGCGCACCTCGACCAGATTTGGCAAAAAATTAACGAAAGGCTCCAGGGCCGAGATTTTTTGGCGCTGTAGCGGCGCTGTGTCCAAATTTCGTGTTTTGGTTTGCTTAATTTGATCTTGGCGGTAAACTTGTGGATGGTGTAACGATTGTTAACCAACTAAATCATTAGTAAGATGAAATAAACCCAAAAGGGGGTGAGAACACTGCCAAAAGTTGAATTACGTTCTAACGAATCGCAAGAGCAACTGCTGCGCCGCTTTAACAAGGCGGTTATTAAAAGCAAAGTTTTAGCCGATGTGCGTCGTAAGCGATGGTTCGTTTCTAAAAGCGAGCTAGAACGCATCGAAAAGAAAAAAGCGATTCGGCGGCAGCGCAAGGCCCAGCGCCAGCGCTAGACGAAATTACCCCCAAGGTTAGTAAAAAAAGCTCTCTGGTATTTTCCAGAGAGCTTTTTGTTATTTTGGCCATATAAGCGAAAACCCCTGCTAGCAGGGGTTTTCTGGTTTTGGGGGGAGGAATCAGGGAATTCTTGAATTATTTAGTAAGCGCCATCACCTTTCATAACGGCTGGGATGGTTTTGAACAGAATTTGAATGTCCAGGAGGATGGACCAATTGTCGATGTATTGCATGTCCAACTTAACACGGTCGTCGTAGGAGGTGTTGGAACGGCCGCTTACCTGCCATAAACCTGTAAGGCCGGGCATAACGGTGAGCAATGTTGGCCCCCACTGACCATATTTCGTAATTTCATCGGGAGCGATGATACGCGGGCCAATAACGGACATGTCTTGTGCCAGAACATTAAACAGTTGGGGCAGCTCATCCAGGCTGAATTTGCGTAAGAATGTGCCAACGCGCGTAACGCGGGGGTCGCATTTGAGCTTGTAATTTTGGTTTAGCTCTGCCTTCAGCTTGGGGTATCTTGCCAAAATTTCATCGCCATTAACATACATGGTGCGGAACTTGAAGGCGTCGAAGATACGGCCGTCTCGCCCCAAAACCCGCCGCCGGTGAATGACTGGCCCTGGTGAATCCAGTTTTACGGCAATGGCTAGTACCAAAAAGAGGGGCCAAATGAGCAAAAGCGTGGGGATAACAATTGCGTAATCAAGCAACGCTTTTAAGCGACGATTTGCTTGTTGGGCATTACGTTGTGTTTGGGGCAACCGGGTAACAGTTGCACTTTTGGTAGTGGCTTGCTTTAGTGTGGTCTTGGTGGCTACAGGTGTCATTGCTATTTCCCAATTAATCTACAACGTGTTATCTTTTTTCCCTATACTTCCATTATCTTAGGATGCCATCCTTACAGGATGTCTTATGGTTTCTTTCGTTCATTTCCCTGCATAATTCTGCTGTTTTTAGCAAATCGGGCAGCTCTGCTATCAATTGCTCTTCATTTAAATGAAGGGCCGCTCCTGCGCCTTACTTCTTTGCCTGAGCCGTTGAGCCATAAGTGGGTTGAAAAGGGAGGAAATGGCATATTGATCCAAATAGGCACGAAACTGGGACGGATCGACATCCAAATTTACTCATTTTCCTTTAACTTCTTGACCATTTACACTGGGGAGTGTTAGTATGGTGTACACGTTGTCCTTGGATCGTACCATCATGTGTAGTATAGAAATTAGTTTTGGGTCGCAGTCAATCTAAAATTTCCCATGTTGAGAGGAGGGATTTCACATGCGCAATGTGTTTCTTTGGATCATTGTATTCTTATTGATCATTTTACTCATTTTTCTGCTTTGGTGGTTTTTTATACGGAATCAGCCACCAGAAGCATTTGAAAACATTATTACCACTGTGGCGGAAACGGCCGTTTCTGAAAATATTATCGCAGATGATAACGACCCAGAAATGGAACCGCTCACACTGGACACAACGCCAGTTGTTCGGCCCATGAATGGCACCGTGCAGCTTGTGGCCACGGGGATGATGACTTACACACCTAACGCTGGTTTCTCTGGGGTGGATCTATTCCGCTATCGGGTTTGTGATTCTGGGAATAAGTGTGATCAGGCCAACGTGGTAATTACAGTGAGGCCGGTGGCGGTTGCTGATGTGTTCAATACATCGAAGAATACGGCCGTTTCTGGCAACGTTTTGGTGAATGACAAGGGGACATCGCTGGAGGCAACCCCGCAATCAACAGCCAACCTGGTGTTGCAGCCCAATGGCGATTTTACCTACACACCAGCGCCCGATTCAATGGCTCCCGAAACATTTACTTATGAAGTGTGTGACGCCGCACTGACGTGTGCTACCGGGACTGTGACCATCCAGATAGTCGATTGGGAAGTGGTGCCAGATAGCTATTCCACACCCAAAAATACGCCGCTAGTTGGCAATGTGCATGACAATGATTCGCCAACTGCGCTGCCTGTAGACACAACGCCCGTTACCAGTCCAACAAACGGCACAGTAACAATTGAAGCTGGTGGCGTTTTTACCTATACCCCCAATACTGACTATGTTGGGTTAGATAATTTTACCTATCGAGTTTGTGTGTCGTCGGTTTGTCAAAGTGCCGACGTGAGCATTGATGTGACCGATGGCCCAATTGCGGAAAATGATGTCTTCATTACCTACCTGAATAATGCGGCCGTAGACAATGTGCTCATCAATGATGTTGGGGATGGTTTAGCTGTTAATCTAACCGTGTCGCCTAGCAATGGCCCAATTTCCGGCACCGCAGAATTTCAGACGGACGGAACCCTCATTTACCAACCCAATTTGGGCTTCACGGGTTCCGATGAGTTCACATATGAAGTTTGTGACAGCAATGGGATTTGTGATCAGGCGTTGGTGACCGTAGAAGTAGGAGCGCCGCCGGACACCTTGCTGCACACGGTTGAACAAGGGGATTGGCTCATACAGATAGCTCGCTGTTATGGTACCTCTGTTCATGCCATTCGTTACAGAAACCATCTGTACAATCCTCACTATTTACGCCCAGGTCAGGTCTTGGTCATCCCTCATGTAAACAGCCAAGGGATCTTTACTGGCCCGCCTTGTGTGCATCGGTATTTTGTGAAGTTTGGCGACACAACGGCCTCTATCGCGGCCGCATACGGGATTTCAGAAGCTGAATTGCGCCGTGTTAATGGTATTCCGTATCCAAATGGCTATTACTTGCGGGTTGGGCAGCTTCTTGTGGTGCCCCGGCCGGTGCCAGGTTATATGCTGCCGTAAATAAGGCTGATTAGCATTTTATCAATGGCGCTAAATTTAACGGCCGTTCCTGCCCAGGAACGGCCGTTTTTCTTTGCCACCTTCTCACAAGTCGTGCAGCCCAAAGAGATTATTCATCACGTTTTCAGATACAAAATAGATACAAAAAGCAATTTTGCTTGAGTTTCCCTTTGCTCATATTATAGAATGAAAATCATAAAAGATTTGTAACTATTCAGGTTTCTTTGGTAAGACCCTAAGGGTTTAACTTCTGAAAGGTCAGATTGCCCCAGAGCAAACCCTTAGGGTCTGTATAGTTACAAAGACTTTCGCTAAACAACAACTCTACCCGGCTAAATTCAAAGGATACAACTGATGGAGCAAACACCCACTTTCGGGGAGATATTGCGTGAGCGCAGATCTCTGCTTGGTCTGACTCAGGCTGAGTTGGCGCGGCGTGCTGGTTGTGCCCCAATCACGATTCGCAAAATGGAGGGGGATGCGTTACGGCCGTCTGTGCAGTTGGCCGAATTGTTAGCCCTGGCCCTCAACATTCCTGAAGCAGAGCAGCTAGGGTTTGTTCGGTTGGCCCGCCAGGAAAAAGCGCCATCCCCCATTCCGCGCCCCACACCGTCCCCTGGGGAAATTGGGATGGATGATCTCACCGGCCGGGCGGTTAAGGGATTCCAACTGGCGGAGCTGATAGGCTCTGGCGGTTTTGGCGTGGTGTATCGGGCCATACAGCCTTCTGTGCAGCGTGATGTGGCAGTTAAGATTATTTTGCCTCGTTTTGCCAACCATCCTACCTTTATTCGCCGTTTTGAAGCTGAAGCGCACCTGGTTGCCCGGTTAGAACATCCTCATATCGTCCCTTTGTATGATTATTGGCGAGAACCGGGCGCGGCTTACCTGATTATGCGCCTGTTACGCGCTGGCAGCCTGGACAGCGTGTTGAAGGAAGGCCCCCTTGATTTGTCTGCCTTTCGCCGGATTGTTAGGCAAGTTGGGAGTGCGCTTTCCGTGGCCCATGCCAGCAATGTGGTGCATCGGGATATTAAACCGGCCAATATTTTGCTTGATGATGCGCAAAATGCGTATTTAGGCGATTTTGGGATTGCTAAAAATCTGGCTATCGTGGCCGATTCAAATTTAACCGACAACGGCACACTGGTTGGTTCACCAGCGTATATTTCTCCGGAGCAGATTCAAAATGAACCAGTACGGCCGTCTAGCGATGTTTATTGTTTCGGTTTGTTGCTCTTTGAAATGCTGACTGGGCGAAAAGCATTTCCTGGCCCCACGCCGCTGGCGTATCTACAGCAGCATCTAAACGAACCAACGCCTTCCGTGTTGGAAATAATGCCTGATTTGCCGCCAGCAATAGATGACGTTCTGCAACGAGCTAGTGCCAAAGACCCTCAGGCGCGCTTCCCGAACATGAAAGAGTTGCTGGAAAGCTTAGAAACTGTTCTGGTTCAGGCTACGCTTGAACTGGCAACGATAAAACCTGGCGAAGAAACGGCCGTTCCCCCACTCACCCCACAACAAATAGCCGCTCTAAAAAATCCCTTTTGCGGTTTACGGTCTTTCACCGAGGCCGATGCTGACAACTTTTTTGGGCGCGAAACGTTGGTGCAGGAGCTGTTGAGCAAGCTGTCCGACGGCAGCGACCTGGAGCGATTTGTGGCGGTAGTTGGCCCCAGCGGCAGCGGCAAGTCGTCGCTGGTGAAGGCGGGCCTGCTGCCAGCATTGCGCCACGGCGGGCTACCGGATTCCGATAAATGGTTTGTGGTGGCTTTTGCCCCAGGTGTAAACCCGTGGGAGGAGGTGGAAGCTGCCTTGCTGCGCGTCGCTGTCAATCCGCCAGAATCGTTGCTTGGCCAACTAACGGATGATGATCGCGGCTTGCTGCGTGCCGTGCAGCGCTGCCTGCCTGATGATGGTGAGACGGAGCTGCTGCTGCTGATTGATCAGTTTGAGGAGCTGTTTACACTGGTGGAAGATGAGGCGGTTCGGGGGCACTTTTTGCAGAGTTTGGTAACGGCCGTTCTCGATCCCGGGTCTCGCCTGCGCATTGTGATTACATTACGGGCGGATTTTACGGATCGGCCGTTGCAGTACGTGGATTTTGGCGAGTTGATGCAGCAGCGCCTGCTGCTGGTACTGCCGCTGACACCGGATGAGCTAACGCAAGCTATTACCCGACCGGTTGAAAAATTGGGGCTGACAATGACACCGGATTTGATCGCCACCATGATTCAGGACGTCGGTAACCAGCCCGGTATGCTGCCCCTACTGCAATATGCCCTCACTGAGCTTTTCGAGCAGCGCCAAGGGCACATCCTGACCTTAGACAACTATCAGCAAACTGGCGGCGTAGCTGGTGCTTTGGCCCGACGCGCTGACGAGATATTTGATAATTTGGATTCAGCCAGCCAGGAGGCAACCCGGCAGCTTTTTCTCCGTTTGATTACCCTGGGCGAAGGTGTGGAAGACACCCGGCGCAGGGTGCTGCTCTCCGAATTAGAAGCGTTGTCAATAGAGGATGAGCGAGACACCGATTACCTTGCACTGATTACCGAATACGGAAAATACCGCTTACTCACCTTTGACCATGATCCAGTAACAAGAAGCCCTACCGTAGAAGTGGCTCATGAAGCCCTGCTGCGAGAGTGGCCGCGCCTGCGCGATTGGCTGCGCTACGGCCGTATAGACATCCGGCGGCAGCGTCTGCTGGCTCAGGCGGCGCACCAGTGGCAGGCAAATAACCAGGACGACAGCTACCTGTTGCGTGGCAGCCGCCTGACCGGTTTTGAGGCGTGGACTGAAAAAACTACGGTGGTATTGACTGAGGGCGAGCATCACTTTTTGCGTACTAGCCTTGCGGCCCGGGATCAGCGCAATGCAGTGGAAAAAGCCCGTCGGCAGCGCGAGCTAGAAACGGCCCGGAACCTGGCCCATGAGCAGACCCGGCGAGCCGAAGAACAGACACGGTCTGCCCATAGGCTTCGTTTATTTGCATTTGGCCTGGCCTTACTGCTGTTAGCGGCTGCGGGTCTTGCCTGGTTTGCCAATACACAGCGCCTTCAAGCACAGGACAATTTCGTTACGTCGGAGCGGATTCGGCTGGCGTCGCAGGCGCAAAATGCGCTGGAGCGGGGCGAGGGTGGCGAGGTGGCGGCGTTGCTGGCGATTCGCAGCTTGCAGTTGGGTTACTCACCAGAAGCAGACGCGGCGCTGCAAAGCGCTCTGCAAGATGGTTTTTCTAAGCAGCATTACATTGGGCATGAAGGTGCCATTTGGGGGACTAAATTCACACCAGACGGCCGTTCTATTTTAACTGCCAGTGAAGATGGCACAGTTCGTCTTTGGAATGCGCAAACAGGTGAAGAATTTAGACGGTTTATTGGCCACGAAGCGAACGTAAATAATGCAAATGTGTCCTCAGACGGCCGTTTGATTGTTAGCGCTAGTTCAGATGGAACGGCGCGTATTTGGGATATTGCAACCGGTGCGGAACTACGGCGTATCACAGGGCTTAGTGGTGCTGGTTGGAGTGCGGAATTCTCGCCAGATGGGCAGAGAGTGGCAATACCTGATTCCCAAACCATCAAGATGTGGGATGTTGCTACAGGAGAATTGGTGCGCGAATTTGTCGGTCATACTGCTGAAAGCACCTTTACTGTCTTTTCTTCAGATGGACGGTATCTGGTTTCGGTGAGCGGTGACGCAACGGCGCGTCTGTGGGATGTGGCCACGGGCGAGGAAATTCGCCAGTTTGTGGGGCACACCGGCTGGGTTGGCGGTGCCGACTTTTCGCCAGACGATCGTTACCTTTTAACAACGGGTGAGGATGGGATAGCCCGTATTTGGGATATTGCGACTGGGCTAGAAATACGTCGGATGGTTGGGCATACCTCAGAAATTTTTGATGGGCGATTTTCGCCAGACGGCCGTTACGTGGCAACGAGCGGCTATGACCGAACTGTCCGCATTTGGGATGTAGCTTCTGGTGAGGAATTACGACTTTTCCGAGGGCACACAAATTCTCTTGGGGAGTTAAGCTTCTCACCGGATGGTAAATTATTGGTAACAGGCAGCAGCGACACCACTGGACGACTCTGGGATATTTGGGCCGAGAATGAACCGCAAACAATTGGGCCGTTGAGTGGCGGTATACACTCTATTAGCTTGTCGTTATTGCAAATTTCTGCTGACAGGCAATTTTTGCTGATTGGCCGAACGCAGGGAGAATTTAATGTTTGGGACATCGAGCAGGGGAGCATTTTGCAAACATTTCGACTCCCTGCGGGCGAGGTAAGTACAGGCGCTCTTGCCGCAGATAACCGGTATGTGGTGATTGGTTCCAGTGAGGGTCTTGTTTCGCTATGGGATAGAACAACAGAAACGGCCGTTTGGGAAATTTCAGGTCATGATGGCTTTGTTCGGTCTGTTGCCTTTTCTGCTGATGGAACCCAGGTTCTTTCAGGTGGCGACGATGGGGTTGTGCGTCTGTGGAATGCAGCAAACGGTGAGGAAATTAGCCGTTATGACGGTTTCAACGGCTCTGTGCAAAGCGTTGTGTTTTCGCCAAATGGGCAGGCTGTGCTTGTTGCGGGCACAGCTGGGCAGGTGATTGAATGGGAGATTGCTACTGGAGAAGTACAGCGGCAGATTGAGGTGGGCGAAACGGCCGTCTTCGCCGCACACTACTTACCAGACGGCGACCAAATCATCCTTGCCGGTGATGACCACATGGCTCACCAGTGGAATTTGGCAACCGGGCAAAAGGTACAAACATTCAGCGGGCATACAAATGATGTCAGCCAACTGGCCATTTCCCCAGACGCCACGCTGCTGCTCACCGGCAGCGAAGACCAAACGGCACGGGTGTGGGATTTGGCAACCGGTGAGGAATTACGTCGCTTTGGCAATCATAATTCTTCACTATTTTTGGTTGCCTTTTCCGAAGATGGGCAGCATCTTTATACTGGCACATCTACTTTTGCTTACATCTGGCGCACCTCTCTGGCGGACACAATTAATTTTGCCTGCCAACAGCTGGGCCGCGATTTAACCAGTGAAGAGCGCGAATTCTATAACCTGGATGACAGCGACACTTGTGCAGAGACTGGCGCTGCCTTGGCCCAAGCCGAACCTGTCTGGACGCCCATTGCCACTACCCCGCAGCCCGTTGATGCTGTCCAGACCGTAGTTGAGTTGGAGTTCATTCACATTGACCCTACTTACATTGAGATGGGGGTGCCTATGCAAAATATTTACATCCAAGACGCAAACGGCATGGTTATTCGCCCCGATAACCTGGAACCAGAAACATTGGCAGAAGCATTGTTTTCAACGGCAGATGCCATTCCCAATGATTATATTGAGCCACCTTTTGACCAAGGCCCCTATGGATCTGGTCAGCCACTCGGTTTTTCTTTAAGTGAGTGGCTTTCTGCCTATGGTACAGGTACCTACACCCAAAAAGGAGCCATAGCCGAACTTGACGTCCAATTTGAAAATCTGGTACCCAACGGCGTTTATACGTTGTGGTGTGTCACCCTCACATTTCCAGAGTTTGAGCCGCTTGCCGAACTGCCATGCGGTGCACCAGATGGTTCGGACAATATGTTTGTGGCCGACGAGAATGGGAATGGGGCAATTGTGCTGGAGATGGATGCCTTTCCACCAGCCACAGATGAAATCATCTATGAAATTGCCCTGGCTTATCACAGCGATGGGCAAACGTATGGCGCCTATTCAGGCGATTTTAGCCGGGTAACACATGTTCAATTGATTTATGATTTCTTGCCATAGGAATAAGCAAACAATCTATCAAGCTAGGGAGGTAATCTTGCAATAATTGAGTGGCTTATGTTGGTTCCAACATAAGCCACTCGTACCAATACGCAGCTACTGCCCAAAGAAGTGAAGCAGCCCAACCAGGTCGGCCGTTCCCTCTTCCACGTTGTCTGTCATCTGGAATTTGCCGGTGACGCCACGATAATCGCCTGTGCCGCTGCCTGCAACAATGGGATGTTGGCAGCGCCCACGAATCTGGTTGGTGAACGTGTTACATTCCTCTTCGCTGGCAAAGTGAGCCACAAAGCGGTAGGTTGTTTCAAACGTGCCATCATCCCCCTCACGTCCACTACCCACATAAATTTCTCCGCCATCTTCTACGTAAATCCCGTTTGCCGAGCAGGAATAGGTTTCAGGGAAGACATACAGGCAGCCATCCAAGTCCCCAACCATATCTGAACGAAACGCGGGTTCTACACCAGCGGAATTGGTGATTTCTGCGTCACACTGTTCAGCGCCGTCAATATAATTTACGGCCGTAATCCGTCTGGACGTCTCTGCGGCGCTGGCCGTACTGGCAAAAACAAAGAAGGCGAGTAGGCTCAAAAGCAAAAGCGGCAGCACAAACCACATGCTAGAGCGGCCAGATTCCTCGTTTTTGTTTACCGTTACATGAAAGCTCATAAGATGTTCTCCTTATTCTAAAATCTGACAAATGATAAAAGCTGTGGCGGCATCTCCTTAACTGCCGCTTTGTCTGGCCTCTGGGTCTGATGGTCATAGTTGAATGGGAGGCAACCTGAACACGAGTCATTTCATCTTAGGCAGATGCGGTGCTGAGTTCAAGCGGTTTACCATTTTTATATCGTTTTTGTATCGCCATTCTGAGACGGCCGTTAGCGATACAAAAGTGATATAAACGGCCGTTTTGGGTTGATTCCCAAAATGACATAACTTAGACTGCTGGCTGGGTGTATTGAACAACTGACTCTGCATGGAGGAACAATGACAAAAATTTTCAAAGTGACCTTGTTAATGATGACAGTAAGCATACTGATTATGGGCTGTGCAACTGATGGTTCCACTGATCCAACTGTCACCATTCCGCCGACGGCAACGAATGAACCGACAACAATACCTGAACCAACTGCGACAACCAAACCAACTGCAACACCTGAACCAACTGCAGAGCCTGTCAGTGAATTTGAGTCTTTATCCAATGAGGAGCGTGTCGATGCGCTCTTCGACGCCATTCGTGATAAAGATTCAGTTACCGTTAGCGAATTGCTTGCTATTGGAACAGATGTCAACGCAGTTGAACGAGTCGGTGGATTTACCCCAATTACAGTGGCTACTATTCGCAACAATTTGGAAATATTCACGCTGCTCCTGGAAGCAGGTGCAGATGCAACTGTTATAGATGACCGCAACAACAATTTGCTGCATCATGCGGCGCTTACGAATGGGGTCGAGATTGCCACCATTTTGCTCACGCTGGATGGCGTTGATATAGAGCATAAAAGCGATATAACCGGCAACCCTACACCTTTGCAACTGGCGGCATTTGAAGGTAATTTAGAAATGGTTGAGTTGCTTGCGGCGCATGGCGCTGATCTCGAAGCGCGCGATAAATATGGCGATACGGCGCTCAATCTCGCTTCTTGGAGCGGTCATTTAGAAATCGTGCAAAAGCTGGTTGAGTTTGGTGCAAGAACGGATGCAAAAAACAATGGTGGAGATGCGGCATTGGATCATGCACGCACTCAAAGTCATGATGAAGTCGAAGCGTTTTTGTTAACTTTGTTGGAAGAATGAGCGCAAGCGGCCTTTGCTGTGGCCGGTGTCCTTACCACCATCGGTGGGCATGGTCAGAAACCGGCCACAGCGACTGCGTAAGTCCTGTCAAAAAAAATGGTCAATCAACTATAGGCAGGCAGCTTATACCTCATCCCCCAAACAGGTGCCAACAAAACGAGCAGTTTTGACCCACGGATGATCCAGTGGCACCGATTTGCGATGTCCTACCACCTGGTCTAGCGGTACCGGAACAGCTTTTGCCCCCTGTGAAGCAACCATCACACCATAAACACCTTCTTGGATTAGCTCAGCACAAGCCGTACCCAGCCGGGTGCCCAATAAGCGATCCACGGCAGACGGCATACCGCCCCGCTGCACATGTCCTAAAATGGTCACCCGTGACTCCAAGCCGGTCAACGATTCCAATTCCCTTGATAATTTCCAGGTACTTCCTGCCTGTTCACCACGAACGGCCTTTAAGGCTGCTTTGGCCTCGCTTTTTTCATCACTACTTTCGGCTGTGGCCTTCAATGTCAGCAACGTTTCGATTTTTTCGGATATGGGTCTGGAGATGGCTCCTTCGGAGACAGCGACAATGCTGAAGCGATGCCCTCTTCGGCTGCGCTGGCGGATTGCCTTCGCCACGATTTCCACATCATAAGGAATCTCTGGAATGAGGATAACGTCTGCCCCGCCAGCGACGCCTGCACCCAGCGCCAGCCAGCCCGTGTTGTGGCCCATAATTTCTACCACGATGATGCGATGATGACTGTGGGCTGTGCTGTGCAGCCGGTCAATTGCTTCGGTGGCAATGCCCAGCGCCGTGTCAAAACCAAAGGTCGCGTCCGTCATAGCCACGTCATTGTCAATAGTTTTGGGCAGGGTAATGATATTCAAACCCTTTTGCATTAAACGATAGGCGTTTTTCTGTGTGCCACCGCCACCCAAACACACCAATGCGTCCAGATGATGGCGTTCGTATGTGTCAACCATCACGTCGGTCATATCCATGACCCGGTCGCCAATGGGCATTTTATGTGGCTTGTCTCGGCTTGTGCCCAGGATAGTGCCACCCACAGTGAGAATGCCAGATAATCGTTCGCTGTCTAATCGGATCGTACGATTGTTCATCAACCCGCGAAAGCCATCGTGAAAGCCAATAATGTTCATGCCTAGTCCCAATGCAGCTTTGCCCACGCCGCGAATGGCCGCATTTAGGCCAGGACTATCGCCACCAGCAGTTAAGATACCTACGTATTTTGTCATGGTGCATTCTCCTTTCTTGATGGCTGTTCATTTGCAGATGAACTACTCATCCGTCACACACCCCTCAGACGCCGACCTCACGTTTTTGATGTATTTGTACAGCGTGCCCCGCGTGGCTTTGTAGGGCGGGGCCGTCCAGGCGGCGCGGCGCTGTGCAATTTCCTCATCACTCACGTCCATGTCAATCGTGCGGTTTTTGGCATCAATCGTGATTTTGTCGCCGGTTTGCACCAGGGCGATGGGGCCGCCATCCTGCGCTTCCGGGGTGATGTGCCCCACAATGAATCCATGACTGCCGCCAGAGAAACGGCCGTCTGTCATCAGCGCCACATCCTTACCCAAGCCAGCCCCCATAATGGCGCTCGTCGGCGTCAGCATTTCCGGCATTCCAGGGCCGCCCTTGGGGCCTTCAAAACGGATGACAATCACGTCCCCCTTTTGAATTTCGCCATTTTCCAGCCCGGCCAGCATGTCTTCTTCTGAGTCGTAAACGCGGGCGGTGCCGCTGAAGACCAGCCCTTCCTTGCCCGTGATTTTGGCCACCGCGCCCTCCGGGGCCAGATTGCCGCGCAGGATTTGGATGTGGCCGGTTTCTTTGATGGGGTTGTCCAGCGGGCGTAACACTTCCTGTCCCTCACTCAATCCCGGTACGTTGGCCAAATTTTCCGCTACGGTTTTACCCGTTACTGTCAGACAGTCACCATTGATGAGTCCGTTTTCGTATAGATACTTCATCACGGCGGGCGTGCCGCCCACTGCGTGCAAATCTTCCATCACGAAACGGCCGCTTGGCTTCAACCAAAACGGCACCTGATCACCACCAACGGAAATCATCATCGTCGCTTACGTCCACGGCAAATGCGCGATGAGTAGGCAGCACGGCGTTGGTCGAGCCGCCCAGGGCCATCGTGACGACCATCGCATTCTCAAACGCCTCGCGCGTCATGATGTCGCGCGGCTTACGGCGTCTTTTTCCAGCAGGGTGGATGGCACGACCAGCCCACGCTTTCATTCGCCTTTCAGGAGTATTGCGGGTAGGGAGGCGGAGTAGGGGCAGGCTCATCCCCAGCGCTTGATGGCCGGAAGCCGGCAGTTGGCGGTGTTACATGCTCGCCACACACGCGCCTGGCCCGCAAGCGTGTGAAGCGCACAACTTCCCGCGCTCTTCGTCGCTGATGCTGCCCGCCAGATATTCGCCATATGTACACCATGATTGCGGGATGGGTCTCAGCCGCCCCTGGCGCCTGGCGATGCAGCTGGCATGTTTTTGTCGCAGCCAAGAGGCGATCAGGCCGTCGCACCACTGCGCCCCCCATGATCGTCTCGATGGAGTCGGCAAATGGCGGCCGCGTGATTGCAGCGAAAGCCTGGCGCTGCTTCCGTACCATGCTGATGCTGTCGCTGATTGACGGTGTCAAAGCCATCTCACCAGACGAAGCTGCGGCGACGCCTTCTTTGACTTTGCGGCCAGGTCCAACAGGTGCATGTTGCAGAGCCACTCCCGGTACCAGACGCTGGCAATGTGCCCATCTGCGCTTTGTCCATGCCGAGGCCAGCCAGTGAGTACAACATCGCCTTTATGACGTCTTTGGTGATTTAGGCTGGGTGATGCGTGAACTGTATTTATTGAGCTGAGATTATTTCTACCCCTTTGAGGTCGTTTTGGAACATTTCTTCTTCAATTAATTTTAGTAGTTCGGTGTGAGTTCTAAACCATGCTGCTACCAATGCTGTAAATTTATTAAAAATAAATGACGAATCTGATCTCCAACCACTTTGGTGTGTCAGAGTGATTTGATGTACATATGAAGAAGTCAAAAATATCATTTGATATGGTTTTGGCTATGCAGACTCAGGCTGTTGCCAACTGAAGTTTCGAAGGTACCAATCCGAAAATCGACCTGTATCATCTATTTCCAGCTTGAGGACATTTAAAGCGTTTCAGCTCCCATGAAGAAGGGGCCTAGACGTAAGAATCTTCCCAGTCTATCGTAGGATCACAGACCACTTTATTCAAACAATTGTTGCAGAAAGTTGATGCAACCATTGAGTTATACCGAAATGGTAAACTCAAAATCAATTTTGATTATTTGAAAAAGTATTTGCTATTAATTTCATTAACGGCTTCGCGATAAATTTTATTGAATCTCTTTGTGGTGATTGCGACATTTTCAGTCATCTCATAGTGTTTCCGGCTTCGACTGGTTCTTAGATTAGCGCTTAAGAGCCAAGACAACTGCCTTCGATCTTTGTTTTCCTTAACTGTTTGTATGTAGCTCATTAAGAGGGCATTAGTGATTCATCGCACCCAAACTGACTCAAACATCAGCTTTGGTGGTGCGTGTTCTCTATTGTTGTTGGCTTCCCCAAAATAGCAGCCTTCTTTTGAAAACTGTTTCAGGCCTGTTTCCTATCATAAGTCGATTGAAAAATTCAATTTAATTGAATACGGCCGTTCCCTCAACCTCTATCCAAAAAGCTGTTTATCTTATGGAAAGCCCAGCATTACTCCACTCGTGAACGGGCCACTAATTGTAGCAGCGCATTCATGCAGTTGTTCAACGGTGGCCCGGCTTCGATTTCATATTTTTACCAATTGCTGGTGCGATTCTAGCGTTGAGGTTGAAATGGTCTTCCCACTCATGCTGACGCTGAAGAGCGGGCGGTTAAGTGCTCGGTGGATTGACCCAAGGTCGTTACCACATCTATTCTCGCGATTACAAGCGCGGCTGGTGAGAGGGGTTGATTTGAGATTTTGATCGTCGGTACCATCTTTTGCTAATCGGAATAATGCGATCCCCCAAATGGCACGTTGAAAATCAGTTCAGGTGCATATTAACATTCGCTATCGCGCAAGCGGTGCGTCCGGCAACGAAGCGGATAATACGGATTCATCAGCACTTTTTTAAGCCATTTGCTTTAGCTCAATTGGCTTGTGCCAAATGGCGCCACGAGCAATTGCTGCAACTCCATTCCGGGCTCAACTAATTCTCTAATTCAGCTTTTGTCTTCAAGCGTAAAAGCATCATCGGATTGATTGAATTTTGAAATTGGGTCATCAGCGCTTGCAATTAAACGATTTCCATATTGAGGAGAAAGCGTGTCGGGTTGCTGAAACGTTGCAAATGATCGTGGAACTGCATCTTTTTGTTCAGAAGCCATCGCCTTTCCAGGGAGTTCAGCGCTTCGTCTCTGAAGTGCTTTGCCCTCGGCTTGCTGTCCTTTAGCCAATGATACCGTCTTTTATTGCATTGCCTGATTCCCTGGAAAATTATTCCAATTGTTTGCAACATTAGTTTCGTTCTTTTCCTCCGCTTTGCTTTCTTCCTACATTCTAACATGTCTTACAAGAAAGTTATACTGAGAGAGAATATATGACACAATCCAACATGCCGTTCCTTCAATCTCAATTAAAAATTTGCTGTCTGGCTAAACCATAGACGCTAATCCAGGTGGTAGCTTATGGGTTTTCCGGGAAATCTTTGAGCCCTTCGCTGACGGGGCCGTTTGTCCATCCAGCTGCAATGATGTATGCGCAGGGTGATGCTGATGCCGTTGAGCGTCTGGCGGTGGTTACGGTTGTTTCATATCTGCAAACTTTGCCACACCTGCGCCCGCAAATCATTCTCTGCTGACGATGTTTCTGCTGTTCGTCCCAGGCGACTTGGATCTTGTGAAAAATGCACCGTACGCTTGCCTCAGCTACCACAATTTGCGAAAAACCGTACTACGCCGTTAAACAGTGCTTTTGATTCAAACTTTTGTTTCGTCACCGAAGCTCTTTTTCGATTTTATAGACGCTGATTTACGATTGCCCTAATTTTACCGATTCAAAAAAATCAGGCAAATTAGGCAGATCCGCGTCCTATTTCAAAACACGCAATGCTTCCTTAAGTACAGTGTGTGATCCGCCTTTAACATCACTGGGGAAACGGCCGTCCCCTAACCTGCAACCCTGCCAACCGCAACGAACTCCTGGACAATCACGCCCCCGATCGGCTGAAAAATCAACGCCGCAGCATCACCAGCATCCTGGTGCCAATTCGCCCGCGCGTTCGGCAGCCAGCAAAGGTGTGAGGCTAGATGATCCACCATCCGTCCAGACCCAGTTTCCAGGCCAGACACCACGTTGCGCCACCGGAGCCTGCCCAAAAGAAGGCAGCTTGTGGCTTGGCATCAAGATGCGCTGCTAAAAATCGGCAGACTGTCGTGCAGCATCGGCAAAACCAAAGCGAGCCAGCCAGAACTTAAGATGTCAGGCGCAGCTCTGCGGCCAGATCGCCCGGCGCAGCCCAAGGGAGGTAAGCGCTGTTTGGTCATCACGCGATGGGTCTTCGGCGAAATGGTTGCTTCTCCCCTGCCGCCCCAGTAAAAAGCGAACCTGCTTTGTCAACGGCTGGCTGGCCAAATCCAGACCCAATTGGCAGTTCCGCTTGGGCTGCTTTTATAATGGTGCACTGTAAACCAGGGCCACCCGGTGCCCAGAATGGGGCAAAGCCGCCGTCGTCGCGCTGGCCGCTAAAAAGCTGGTGGATGATGGTTGTGGATTTGCCGTCTCAAAGTAGCAGATAGCGCAGCTGCGCCAGTTCAACGTCGCTGCCATTTTGCTGCAATGTAAATTGAATCGCTTTCCTGAATTCACCATTAAACTCCACTTTGGATTTTCTGCTGATTTCCCGGGCTGCTTTTTCGTGGCGAGGCAGCATTTTGACGTAAAGGCGCAAAGAGGCAAAGAAACCTCTGCGTCTCAGCGCCTCTGCGTTAAACTCCCAAATTAGCCACCACCAAATCGCCCATTTCCTGCGTGCCAACCTTTGTCTCGCCCGGCTTGGTAATATCGGCGGTGCGATGACTTCATGGCGAGGATTTGAGAAATCTGCCGTTTCCACCACGCCCGCCTCTTCTTCCAGCCCCAAATCCGACTGCCGCAGCATCATCGCCAGGCTCAAGATGTAGCGCGGATTGGCAATGCCCTTCCCCTGCACGTTCAACAGCCAAATCGGTTCAGCCCCACCGGAACCTGCCCGTCGAAGCCGAGGGCAGCATCCCCTAAAGAGCCGGCGCATCGACGCCTCGTCAGACAAAAATGTCGCCAAACATACGCCTGTCACCACCACGCCAAATCGCTGCGGGCGATTGATGGTACATCGCCATCGCGTCTTCACCAACACGCGTTCTGTACTTATGGCTTGGATATTCCGCCGCCACTTCATGCGCCACTTCACGCCAGACGTGGACGAGGCCAGCACGTTCGCCTTTGTCCACTGAGGTTACTTTGCCCTGACCACCCGCTTCGCTTTCCGCTGCTCTGCCAGGGCGCGCTCACGCGCAGCACCCGCTTGATTTTAGTCCTCGTTGTGGAAGGCATTGTGTCGTGGCTGCTGCGACCTTTCCGCCACCATTTCGCGCCCCTGCGGCTGTCCAAAAAGTAAATGCCGCCCGTCAGTTCGCGCACAACACAAATGTCCACATCCTGCACCGCGATTGGCCTTTAGTGGACTGGCTTCAGCCAGTGCCGGGAACACGCGCACGGGGCGTATGTTGGCAAATGCGCCCAGCGATTTGCGCAGCTTGAGCAACCCTTGCTCCGGCCGCACGCTGGCCGTCGGATCGCTCCATTTTGGCCCGCCAACTGCCCCTAGCAGTACGGCGCTGCCTTCCAGACACATGCCCAGCGTCTCTTCCGGCAGCGGGTTGCCCGTCTCGTCGATGGCGATGCCGCCCGCCAGCGCAGATTGGGTGCTGAACGTGTGGCCAAATTTGTTGGCAATGGCGGCCATGACCTTTTCTGCCTCAGCCACAACTTCTGGGCCAATCCCGTCGCCGGGAAGTAATGTAATTTTCGCTTCCATGATTCTTCCTTTTGGATAAAAATGATTTGTAAGATTTTGAGAAATGGATGGGATTTGTTCTTAGTCCAACATTTTTTTGAGGTTCTGCACAAGTGATGGTAAATCATTGCGAACGATGGCCCAGACAATATCTAAATCAACCGAAAAATAAGCATGAATTAGCCGATCCCTTGTGCCTGCAATCGCACGCCAGGGAATTTCTGAATGCTGCTCTCGTGTTTCTTCGGAAATAGATTTCGCTGCCTCGCCAATGATTTCTAGTAGGCGAACAATTGCTAAGGAAAATTCTTCGTTGGTGTATAAATCTTGGCGTGTGCGATTTGCGGAGAAGGCAATGGCTTTTTCTGCTGCTTCAAGCATGTGAAGCAGCCGGGTTCGTTCACGAGGTGACATACAGAACCTGCGCTTCTTTGATCACGTTTTCGCGAAAATGTGGGCTGAGAAAGTTAGGTGTGTGCAGCTCAACTGGGCGACCAAGGATTTCGGTTAGTTCATCCTGCATGGAAAAAAACTCAAATCCGGGAATGTGCCCAGATTCAAATTCCACCAAAACATCGACATCACTTTCAGGCTTGAAGTCTGGGCCTAAAATGGAACCAAAAAAAGCAAGATTTATTATCTTGTGACGCTGGCAAAAAGCTTTAATGGCCTCTTCGGGAATAAAAATGTTTTGCGCTAACATGAAGATGAAGCCTCCCAAATATTGTGCAATTTCTGCATCATCTTATCATACTTGCCAGAATTACGGCAGAAACTCTTTAAGGGGTTTCTAACCAGCTTTGTATCGATTCCAGGTTGTTTTTGTACCAGTCGGAGGCCCGGTCAAACAGGGCAGGGCCAAATTTGGCGGCAAGCAGGGCCAGAATGAGATGCCCAACATGCAATGAGATCAGCCCTGGCGTACAGCTATCCAGCAAATTGAACCATTCGCAGAGCAACGGCCGTTCTCCCACATACACATTAAATCCCCATCGC
>JACKBR010000054.1 GCA_020634495.1 Ardenticatenaceae bacterium
GACCAATCTTTAAACCTCTGCTCTGAGCGGGTCTTCTTTATTTTTGAGGGCTGTGGCTTGTCTCACTTGGGCTTGGCTCAGTGCAGGCTCTGGCAGTGCCGCTAGCTTGCCATTTCCCCGGAAACTTTTTACCAGGCAAATCCCGTCAGGCGCAGTTTCCGGGGAAATTTAGAGGCTGGCCGCGCCAGATTGGTCCAATCTTGGTGGCTCTCAATTCCGCTTGCTGCCCTTGAGATTGGTCTAATTTTTGTGGCTAAATTTTGGGGGAAACGGCTCTATCTCCAAAACATCTGCTATAATGCCAACTATCTTTTTAAATTTGGTGAAAATGATGAACAGCAATCTGATTACTTCTGATCCTAAAATAATGATGGGCAAACCGGTAATTAAGGGCACACGCCTGACAGTTGAGTTGATTCTGGAGAAACTAGCCGCTGGAGAAACAGTTGACCAATTATTGGAAGCTCATCCTCGCTTAACACGGGAAGGCATTCAGGCCGCCTTGGCCTACGCTGCCCAAACCTTGCGCTCTGATATTGTTTATCCCACCAACTATCCAGTCGTGGCATGAACTTCGTTGCCGATGAAGGGATTGACCAGCCCATTGTTAAACGCCTCCGCCAGGAAGGTCATGCGGTTTGGTACATCGCCGAAATGTCACCAAGTATTTCTGATGAAGAAGTCTTGCAACTGGCCAATGACCAGCAGGCAATTCTGTTGACCTTTGACAAAGATTTTGGCGAGCTGGTTTTTCGTCAGAATCAAGCAGTACATGGCATTGTGCTGTTTCGTCTGCACGGTTTATCTCCAGAGGAAAAAGCTGAAATCGTTCTAAAGACCGCTCAGGACCACGATCAAGAACTTCGTCACGCTTTTACCGTCGTAACCCCAACAAAAATCCGAATTCGCCCAGCAAACTAATTCTACTTACCGTTTTCCCAGAAACTTTTGCTAAGCAAGACCTCGCCCTGGACGGGTCACTGGCCTGGGTTGCGGTTGGAGTGGCAAGGGGCTGTGTGGCTGGTATTGGAAACGGCCGAATCCTCATTACCCCAGAACAATAATTCCCTAGTTGCACGCCGCTGAATGTCAAATTTTCCCTCTGGTAGTAACATGAGTTCCATGCTATCATCTCTTCATGATCCGGTCATTCAAAAATCAAGGTACTGAGGACATTTTTAACGGTGTAAACTCCAAGTTTGCCCGGCGAACTTGCCCTAAATCTATCTGGCGCATTGCTTCACGCAAACTGGATCAGCTCGATTCTGTTGAATCAATGGCAGAACTGCGGTTACCCCCAGGTAATCAATTGGAAACGCTCCGTGGCGATCGTTCTGGACAACACAGTATTCGCATTAACAATCAATACCGCATCTGTTTCACCTGGCAAGACAGTCAACCAGATCAGGTGGAAATCGTAGATTATCATTAGGCCATAGGTCTAAATTGGAGAGAGACATGGTTCGCATACCTACCAATCGAGTGCCAACTCATCCTGGTGAAATGCTCTTGGAAGAGTTCCTCAAGCCGATGGGACTCAGCCAGCGTGATTTAGCGGATGGGATTCATGTGCCTTATCAAAGAATTAACGAGATTGTGAACGGCCGTCGCGGTGTAACTCCCGGCACAGCTCTCCGGCTGGCTAAATATTTTGGTACTTCTCCTGGTTTCTGGATGAATCTCCAACTTCGTTGGGATTTGTATCATGCCCAGAAATCTGAAGCGTCATCACTTAGCACCATCCAGCCCTATCAGTTTCCAGGCTGACTCTGTTCGTGCGGGTCTCCTTGATTTTTGAGGGCGACAGCTTGTCTCATAACGACTTCGCTCAGCGCAAATGGGCGAGACAATTTCAAATTTAGAATTGCTGATGACTGGGAGGGGAAACGGCCGTAACCCTAAGCCAAAATCTGAAACCGTGTAATATCGCGTATCAGTTGAGAGGCTTCTTCTTCGGCTACAAAGTGACCCGCATTGTCATACCGCACGACAACGGCCGTAGGAAATGCCATCGCCCATCGGGTTAGCTCCTTCTCCCGAAACGCAATATCCTTCATGCCCCAGGCAATGAGCTTTACCTTGCCAGCCAGCTTTGCCCGCTGCCCCCACAAGCCTGCCAACCACTCCGATGAACCAATAATCTGCCGGGGAAACACATAGCTGCCCTTGCGCTGTTCAGGCGTCGGCAGCGCCTGGAGAAAATGGCGATGCACTTCTGGAGTAAGCTTACTTTTGTCTCCGTAAGCCTGTTTAACCACAGACCGGGCAAAAAAGTTATAGCGCCGGATAAGCCAACGGCCGATCGGCCCACCCATGAAGCCGCTAAAGGCTCGATAATACCAATCGTCGTTGACTGGCCACAGCCAGGTGTTGGTTACAATGATACTTTTGATCTTTTCTGGATGGTTAATGGCGTACGACATACCCAGCGGCCCACCCCAATCATCAAAAATGAGCGTGATATTGCTTAAATCGAGTGATTCTAGCAGCCGCTCCAGATTCTCGGCGTGCTGCTCCGGCAAATAAGTCCACTCTGAAGGCTTGTCCGACAGGCCAAAGCCAATGTGGTCGGGCGCAATGCAGCGATGTGTTTTAGAAAAATGTTTGATCAGCTGCCGGTATTCAAACGACCAGGACGGATTGCCATGAACCATCACAAACGGTTCGCCAGAGCCTGCCCATAGCCCACAGCTCATCGGCTGGGCAAATTTCGGGGTAAACGGGTATTTCAATAGTCATTGACATCCAGGGTATCATCTGTTTTCGTCATCAGGCCCTAAAGCCATCAATCAGTTTTAAATCAGGCGGTAATTTGCACAACAAATCAGCTTGTTCATTCCAGTAAAAACGGTGGCCCGGCGAGGGCAATTCCGTGACGGTAGCCCAGCAATGTAATTGTTCTGGCGTCATACGGCGTTTGCGCCACAATCTGTGCCTGGCACCTTTAAATCCCTACCGACGCAGAAGGCATGGCACCTGCTGCTGTTCTTCAGAGAGAAATTAAGAAGTTCCAGATGTTAAAATCATGAGATAGGTTTCTGCGGATACTGCCCAGCATATTCAATGTTAGCGCCGCCCAGCAGCAGCATCTCAGCCAGACGAGTGCCGTTTGAATGCGTCATAATGAAGAAAACCATTCGTCAAAACAGTCAGCCCGCACAGCGTCTACCAGGGCTTTGCTGCTGAACATGCGCTTGTAAAGCGCCCGGTGTGTCATCAGATGCCGGTCTGTGGGCACTGGATAGATAGACCATCGCCGCCTTGGGCCAATGATCATTCAAGGGGGCATTTTGCAAAGATAGCCTGCCTGGTTTGTGCCCGGCGTCGCGCTTCCGAGGGGCTTGGTCTGGTACTGGGTCCGTTTGCTTAGTAAACATTAGAAACCACTAATTCAGGCGCACGTAACGCATCGTGTCAATTTTCCAGCGCAGAACCTGAATCGCATACTTGGTTTTTCTGCCATGTCAGGAGGTGTGAACGCCCGGCGATTGAGGTAACAGGAATACCCTGAAGACGCACAATTCCTTTCTGAGCAACACCTTTTCCGATGTATAATCGACCCAGAACCACTGAAACCAGTGAGATTTTGTGCTCAAAGAAAATGCAACCAACTGGAAGGAAATTTGAAGGAAGGAAAAAGGCACATTGTTTGGGAAGGCTGTTACTAAGGCCTTCACCCACGCCTCCTGTTTGCCGAAGGAGATGGCACCAACCCCGAAGAACTGATTGGCGCAGCCCACGCTGGCCGGCACCCATGTCTTCCAGCCATCTCTTTCTGCCGATGCACCATGTGCCTAACTATAAACACTTCGGCCAAAGTCCATATTGGCCAGGTGACGGTGCGCCCACACCACACCATCGAGCTCACCCAGCGGCGGCTGCTGGCATTGACGATGCCACCTTCCAGAGCACGCGGCACGGGCCAAGGCGGCTGCTCTTCAAATTCTAAAGCGCTGCCAGTGGAATGATATATTCAGCCACGTCGTCACGCTTAAAACTAAATTTTTCCCCATCTTTCCAGATGTAAACGGTGCGACGCGCTTTGCAGTACGCACTTATTTACATTTTGCATGATTGTAGTACAGACACCCGCAGGCAGGTGGGTCATGGTTGTTTCAGCATCCTCCCAGGCGGCGTGCAGATTCGCAGCACGTAGGATGCTGGGGGAAGATTGGCAAACGGCCGTTCTCCGCGGAAGCCACCGAAGAAACCGGACTTTCACCCAACCGACCATCCACCGCCATTTGGGCCAAATTGAAATGAGCTGGAAAGGCCGGGGAAGCGATTCTCAACCAGGATCGCTAAATTTTAAGCCAGCGCCAGACGAACAATCGCTGCCGTTTGCCCCATTTCTTTTTAGCCGGGGAACACGCCAGGGGGAGAACGGAACGGCTGTTTCCGCCACATCACCTACCGAATACGACCAACTGCCCAACCCCAAACCATCACCCTACATCAACGGTTGGAGCGTTAGAAGAGCCGCCTGTGCTGGCACAAAAACCCCGGCGACCACGTTCACGCCGCCACCAAGACACTCTGACCAATGGTCGTTTCAGGCGACCGTAGCCACATTTTTGCCTTTGGGCTAACTTAGCCGCAAAACCAACCGTTATCTCCCCTGCAAAACCGCTGGTTGATGATGTATCAACAGCTTTTTTAATTGTTCAGATTAATTTATCCTGCATAATTCCCACATAGTTGTAATGGCTTACCTCTTCACGTGTTCTGAAAAACTCCACTTACAACACACACCGAACAAGCGGGGAATTTGAAAATAAGAAAGCCGTTTGCAATCTGCTTACGCATGTCATCAACGAGGTCCTCCTTAATGGAAAAAAAAGAGAACAAAAGTTACTGAAAATCTGTTTCTTGATTCAGCTTGTAAAGCTAATTTTTACCATCACTTTCCCAACACAGTTCTCAGTGACCAGCAGTCAGCCAGCTGCACTACCCAGACCACCCGGGAACTGCTAGATCGTTGTTCAATTATTAACGCATCTGTTGCCCCGGCAGTCCTCGCAATGCCCCAATTAACCAATCATCTAATCAGCTGAGCCTAATTCCAGAACCACCGGCCTTGTATGTCGACGATCTGATGTGGCCTACATCCAGCGCAACTCTGGCTATAACTACGACGAAGACCAAAAGTCGACCCCAAGCGATCTGGTCATTTTTCCACATTGCCATCGTGATCAGATGCTTCGGCGTAAGCATTTGTAAAATGGCGCGCGGATGGCCAGGTTAAAACGCCTCCACGCAGGTCTGGCTGCCAGCGCCACAGACAGCCTCACCCTGACTGGAATTGCCATGCACCCCTGACACTCAGATTCCACCCAGTCGTAACTTGCCGGTATTCAGCGAAACCAACAATGCGCCAGAACCAAACAAAACGGACGCCATTATGTGGGGCGTTTGGGTTGAGCAAAGCTTTTACGACTTTTTCAACGATAATGTCTTAACCTCCGGGTGGGGTGGCAACTCGTTTGATGATTGGATTCAGCGACACGCCACCATCTGGAACGACATGTTCGTGGCCGCAGGCTTTGAAGACCGGGTAACGGTAGAAAAAATCATCGTTGTGCCAGACGGTGACCTGCTGTGCAACAGCAACCGGCCCGTTGTGGATGCCTCTGTCGATTTAATGTGGGGCTTTATGTCGGAAATGGTTGGGGTCAGTTCACCAGCCAACTGTGGCTGGACAGCTCGTTACCGGGATGACCCCAACACCTGGGATCGGGACATGGCGCTCATCCATGAACTCAACCATGCCCGGTATCATATTGACCTGTACGGCCTAAACATGTTTATTCACGCACGGCCGTTAGCTGCCAACATCAATAGCACAGCCACATCCGTAGAACTTGTAGACCCGCCCGACTTTGTAGAGTTCACCCCGCCCGTCTACTTTGCCATCGAAGGCGAGCTTTTATACTGCACCGGCCGAACAGACAATACCTTCACCAGCTGCCAACGTGGCGCAGACAGCACCAACATTGCCGCCCATGATGCCGGAGCCGTGGCCTACGTGGCCACCATTCGCGTGCAGGACGGCGCGGGCAATGCGCTGCTGGGCAGCAGCGCCCTCCCGGTGCCAAATTCCAGCGGAGAGCTGCTGTACATAGAGCCCTATTTCTTTGAGGACATTATGGACAGCGGGCCTGGCTACGGGGAATATTCGGCAGCGGCGTGGAATCGCATTGCCAAACACAGAGCGCGCTGCGGCAATTACAACGCACCCTGCAACGTTGGTGAGTTTATGGATGAAATAGCCCCCCAGAACATCTTAGACCTGTCCTGGGAAAATGGCTCACCCATTGCCAATGCGGCCGTAGAAATTTATTTTGCCGACGCTTACCCCGGTGTTTGGTACGCCCGGCAGTTTGACAATGTGCCGGACCTTGTGCTTTCAAGCGACAGCGCCGGGCAGGTTCTGCTGGACAGTTCGCCGTTTAGCAGCAATGGCAACATTGTGCATACGTATGGCTACAGCAACGGCATTGCGCTCGTTAAAGTAACGGCGGCGGGGACGGTTGGCATTCAAATTATTGACGTGACGCAGTTCAATTTGCCCTATTGGCAGGGCGAACGCCTGCCGGTGATTCCCATCACTTTTGCCAACACAATTCCGGTGGCAACGGCCGTTTCCACCCCCGCGCTCCCAAACAATCTTCCCCCAAACACAGCTGACGGCGCGGGCAGCAGCGACGTACTGGCAGTGGCCCAAGGCACCACCGGAACCATCTCCTTTTTGGATATGACCAGCGGCAGCCCGGCGTTTCCAGCCGTGAACAGCGGGGCTTTTCCCGTCTGGCTCATTAAAGATGCCAGTAATGGCTATGTTTTGGCAGCTAACGAAGCCTCAGACACCGTTTCAATCATTGATAGCACCACGCTGGCCCTACACAATACCATCCCGGTTGGCGACGACCCGCGCTCCCTGGCGGTGGATGCCAGCGGCACCTTTTTGTACGTTTCCAATAATGGCACCAAGGACGTGTCGGTTATCAATTTGAGCAACGAACAGGTTGTGGCCACTGTTGGCACCATCTCGAATCCTGAGCAAATTATTTTGTCGCCCACGTCGGCTTCTGCCTATGTGGTTTCCAATTCGCCAGGCCGAATTAGCCAGCTCAACACCAGTTCTAACAGCGTGACGGATTGGTACCATCTTGGTAATATGCCGCACGCCGTGGCCCTCAGCCCCAATGAACAAACCTTATACGTGCTCGATTTTGCGGGCAGCGCTTTTTACCGGGTAAGTACCGCGACCCATCAAATATTAGAGGTTTTAGCCATTCCCGGCCTGCCGCACCGGTTGACGCTGACCCCGGACGGCAGCAAAGCATACATTGGCAACGCGCAGCTTCCGTTCCTATCGGTGGTGGATTTGTCTACGTTTAAGGTGGTGGCTCATATCGACATGCAGTCCACACAATGGGCGATGTCTTTTACGGAAGACGGCCGTTTGCTGGTACCCTTATATGATTCTGGCGAGATTGCCTACGTGGACACAGCCACAGACACCGTGTTGCAAAAAGTTCCTGTTGGCAATGGGCCAACGGCCGTATTACACTTGACCAACGTCTCAGCAGTCCCACCAAAATTAGTCTTTGTTCCCTTTTTTACAAAGCCTTGATATTGTTGACCCAATATCCCAAAATCCAAAAGCAGGATACTCATGACCTATTCCCTCATTCACAACGGCACAATTATTGATGGCAACGGCCGTTCCCCCCTGAAAAACGGCGCACTGCTCATCCGCGATAACAAAATTGAGCAAGTCGGCCTCAAAAGCGACATCCGCCTGCCCACTAGCGGCCTGCACATGATCGATGCCCAGGGTGGCTATATTCTTCCTGGCCTCATCGATACCCATGTCCATTTCCTCTTCGATGGCATCAACTTTGTCGAAGGCATGAACACCCCGTACTCGCTCAACTATTACCAGGCCATCGAGCCAATGCAACGCACGCTGGACGCGGGCATCACCTCCGTACGCGATGCCGGTGGCGCGGATCTGGGCATGAAGCAAGCTGTGGAGCAAGGACTGATTGCCGGGCCACGAATGCAAATTAGCATCACGGTTCTCTCCATCACCGGAGGGCACGGCGATAGCTGGCTGCCTTCTGGAGCCAACATGGAGCTGTTTGCCGCCACGCCCGGCCGTCCCAGCGGTTTGTGCGATGGCATCGAAGAAGTGCGCAAAAAAGTACGCGAAGTGCTGCGCGCTGGCGCTGAAGTGATCAAAGTCTGCTCCACAGGCGGCGTGCTCAGCCCCACCGACCATCCAGAATTCACCCAGTTCAGCCCGGCGGAGCTGGAAGTGATGGTGCAAGAAGCGGCTTACCGGCGCGGCGTGAAGGTGATGGCCCACGCCCAAGGCGCTGAAGGCATCAAAAACGCCGTGCGGGCCGGAATCCACTCGATTGAACACGGCATTTTTGTGGACGATGAGGCGATTGAGCTGATGCTGGAACGGGGCACCTATTTGGTGCCAACGCTGCTGGCTCCGCTGGCGGTGCTAGAAGCGGCCGAAGCGGGCGGTTCAATGCCGGAATGGGGCATACGCAAATCCCGCGAAGTGATCGAAATTCATAGTGAAAACATTGGCCGGGCTTTTAAGGCGGGGGTCAAGGTGGCGATGGGTACGGACGCCGGGGTGATGAAACACGGCACCAACTTGCGTGAGCTGGGGCTAATGCGCAATGTGGGCATGTCGCCGATGGACACGATTGTGGCCACCACCAAGGTCGCGGCTGAATGCCTGGGCTGGGAAGACCAGGTGGGCACACTGGAAGCTGGCAAGCTGGCCGACGTCATCGTCACCCAAACGGACCCAATTGCCGACATACGCAGTTTGGAAGATGTGGATAATATTCGGCTGGTGATGAAAGACGGCCGTATTGTGAAAAATATGATGTAAGAAATGGCAAGTTGCAGGCAGCAAGTTGCAAGTAACAACACCTGCCACCTGCAACTTGCTACCTGCAACGCTTAATTTATGGAAGTTCAAGTAAACCACAACCGCCAGGTAATGCTCCAGCGCGTGAAAACCTATTGGCTTGTCGGCGTCCTGCAAGAGTCGCTGCACGGGGCGGAGCTTATTGACCTGGCGATGACCTACCGCAGCAACGCCATTGCCAATCGGGCCTTAGCAGACTGGCAGCAGCCAGACAATTTGCTGCCCGATGAGCTGTTCGACACCCCCTTGCCGCTGGGCACCAACATCACCGATGTGTACGACGAAGCCGAAGGCACATTGCTGATTATGGGGGAACCGGGCGCAGGTAAAACCACCGTGCTGCTCCAGTTGGTGAGTGATTTACTACTGCGGGCCGAGATGAACGGCCGTCATCCCATCCCCGTTGTCTTTAGCCTGGCCAGTTGGTCGGGCAATATCCCCTTGGGCGACTGGATGGTGAATGAACTGGCAGGCCGCTACGAAGTGCCGCGTCGCCTGGGGCAAACCTGGCTAAAAAATGGCGAGCTGCTGCCCCTGCTGGATGGTCTGGACGAAGTGGAGCAAGAACAACGTGTGGCCTGCGCCCAGGCGATCAACCAGTTCCGCCAGCGATACATGAGTATGCCCACCGTCGTCACCTGCCGCATCAAAGATTACGATGCCCTGGCCATTCGCCTGAATTTGGCTCAGGCCATCGTGCTGCAACCGCTGTCATTAGAGCAAATTGACCAATACCTGGCCAGCATGGGGGCGCGTCTGGCGGGGCTGCGCACTGCGCTGCAAACAGACATGACCCTGCGCGAACTGGCCGAATCTCCCCTGATGCTGAGCATGATGACGCTGGCTTATTACCGGATGCCAGAAGATGTGGCGCTGTCGCTGGGCAACCGCAAAATGGGGCGCACGCTGCTGTTTGATGTGTACGTGGAGCGCATGGCCCGTTACCGGGGCGGCGAATCGCTGTACGAGCCGGAGCAAACGGTGCAGTGGCTGGGTTGGCTGGCGCAAAAGATGTCTCAGTTCAACCTGACGATCTTTTTTTTGGAGGGGCGGCAGCCAAACTGGCTGCCGCGTGAGCTACAGCGTCAGTTTGCCGGGGGGCTGCGCATTCAGCTTGCCGGGCTGTTTTTGCTAATTGGGCTGCTGGCCGGGCTGGTGGGGCTGGCTCTGGGGAATTGGCGGGCGCTGCTTTTTGGCGCTGCGGCGGGGCTAGTCACGGGCGGACTGCTGGCCTTTTTCCGACTGCTGCTGGTGTGGGCCAGGGTGTCGTGGTTCCGCATAGAAACGGTGGAGACGCTGAACTGGCATTGGCTGCGGGCGCTGTTGGGCGGGGGCTTAGGCGCAATTGGCGGGGCTGTTGTGGGTGGCATTATCTGGTTTTTGGGGCGAGGTGGGGAAACGGCCGTTTCTGGCGGTTGGGTTCTCTTGTTGGCGCTGGTTGGCTTTGTTAGCCAGATGGTGGCCCACGCGCTGGAAAAAGATGAGATGAAGATGCGTACGACGCCGGGTCAAGGCTTTGATCGCTCGGCCCAAAACGGCCGTCTTGTGGGCATTGCTACCGGGGTGGGAACGGCCGTTATTTTGACTTTAGGCTGGGCGGTTGCCAACTGGCTCAACATGCCGCTGGCCTGGCAAACTTTTTTGCCCGTTATGGTGGGCATTGCCCTTTATTTGGGCACCTCTGCCGGGCTGGCTTATGGCGGCCTGGCCGCTATGCAGCAGCGGCAGCTCAACCGCATTTTGGTGCAGCAGCAGCTGGCCCCCACCGATTACATTCACTTTTTAGATTACGCCGCCGAGCGCAACTTGCTGCGCAAAGTGGGTGGTGGCTACATGTTTGTCCATTTGCTGCTGCTAGATTATTTTAGGGAAACGGCCAATAAGCAATGACAGAAACACCATTCACAGAGGCAACCACGTTTATAGGTAGGATTGTAACGGCCGTAATTGATCGTCCGCTGCATTCAAAACATCCCGATTGGGGCTTTGCCTACCCCGTCAACTACGGCTATTTACCCGGCGTGCCCGCGCCAGACGGCGAGGATTTAGATGTGTACATCCTGAATATTAGCGACCCTTTACCGCAATTTACGGGGGAATGTATTGCCGTTATTCACCGCCTGAACGATAATGATGATAAACTTGTGTTGGTTCCACCGGGACAAACACTCACCGATCAGCAAATTCAAAACCAGACAGATTTTCAGGAAAAGTACTTTGACTCTATTATTTTGCGGAAGCGAACCAGAAATTTGAAATAAACAAATGGCCATTCGCTTGTGCTTGCCCCAGTGGCAAAATCAGCGTTCGGCTGATTTTCTGCTTACCAACAGCCCATTTCCCCAGTTCTGATAATTAAACACCAAGCGAGACGATTGAGCGGGCAATCACCGTGTTGCCTGGAAAAAATACCTTATAAAAAAATATGATAGAAATATACCAACAGCTCCCAATTTATCTTCTTAGTTTTACACTCATTGCTCTGGCGGCCTGGCAAATCGGCCGTTTCTTTGCGTACATCAACCTGCCAAAAATTAGCGGCTACCTGTTTGCCGGGTTAATGGCCGGGCCGTTTGTGCTTGATTTTGTCAGCAGCGAAGGCATAGAAGCGCTGCGCTTTATTGATGAAATAGCGTTGGCCTACATTGCTTTTGCCGCAGGCAGCGAGCTGTACCTGCCTGAAATTCGCGGGCGGCTGCGCAGCATTGGTCTGGTCACAGCCACCATTGTGTTTGTGACCATTCTGGGCGGCACGCTGGCGGTGTTTTTGCTGGCCGATTTTATTCCCTTCATGCAGGAATTCCCGGTAAGTGGCCAGATTGCTATTGCCCTCATGGCGGCAACCATCATGGTGGCGCGTTCTCCTTCGGTGGCCATTGCGCTGATTAATGAGATGCGGGCGCGAGGGCCTTTTACGCAGCTGGCGCTCGGCGTTACGGTCATCTCTGATGTGCTGGTGATTGTGCTTTTTGCCATTAGCGCGGATATTGCCGATGCCGTTTTAACTGGGGTGTCTATTAACCTGGGATTGTTGTTATTGCTGGCTGTTGAGCTGCTGTTGTCAGTTGGCCTGGGGTTTGTGCTGAGCCGGTTGCTGCTGCTGGTTATTCGTCAGCGTTGGCAGCTTTGGCTGAAAACGGCCGTTATCCTTGCCCTCGGTTTTGGTATTTTTCTACTCTCTAGCTGGGTGCGTGAATATACGCACGATAATTTCCCCGTCGAAATTTTATTGGAGCCGCTGCTCATTTGTATGGTAGCCAGCTTCATCATTAATAATTACAGCCAATGCCGCCTGGAATTCTCTGAAATTTTGCACGGTGTGGGGCCTTTGGTGTACGTGGCCTTTTTTACCCTGGTGGGCACCGGACTCAAGCTAGACATTTTGGCCCAGGTTTGGCCCATTGCCCTGGGATTGGCGCTGATTCGTGGGGTGGTTATTTTAATTGGTTCTTTTGGTGGCGGTATTTTGGCTGGGGATTCTGCCCGGAGCAACCGCCACAAATGGATGGTTTTTGTTACTCAGGCGGGGGTGGCGCTGGGGCTGGCCAAAGAAGTTGCCGTGGAGTTTCCTGGCTGGGGCGATGCCTTTGCCACGACCATCATTGCTATGGTGGTTCTGAACGAAATTGTTGGCCCGATTTTATTTAAGCTGGCGCTGAACCGCATGGGCGAATCGCATCCACAGGCCGAAGCTGCTCCGTTTGACGGCGTGCGGGATGCGATTATTCTGGGGCTTACTCCTCAGGCGGTGACGCTGGCCCGGCAGCTACAGGCGCATCATTGGCAGGTGCGGCTGGCGGCTTTGGACAATGAGAAGATGCAAGCGCGTCTGGATCAATTGGAAGGTAATTCGCTGGACGTGCGGCTGCTGCCTGACTTTTCGTTGGCGTCTTTGCAATCGCTGGAAGCGGCCCAGGCAGACAGCTTTGTCTTGATGCTGTCTGATGAGGATAATTTGCAGGTGTGCGAACTGATTTATGAGCAGTTTGGCACGGAAACTGTGGTGGCGTATGTCCGTGAGCGTGAAATGCGCCCGGCGCTGCAAAAGTTGGGGGCGTTGATTGTTGATTCGGATACGGCCGTTGTTTCCTTACTTGAACAATTTGTCCGTTC
Organism: Ardenticatenaceae bacterium; assembly: GCA_020634495.1. The sequence continues at coordinate 13,076 of JACKBR010000054.1, forward strand.
CCCTTCTGCGGCTTCTCTGCTGCTAGGCAAAAAACATCCACAAGAAATTGTAGACATAGAAATGCGCAATGCGGATATAGATGGTGTGGCCTTGCGCGACCTGCGCCTGCCGCTAGACGTGCTTATTTTGTCGGTGCAGCGGGGCCAGCAGCGTTTGGTTTCGCATGGGCACACCCAGCTAAAGCTTGGCGACAAAATCACCCTGTTTGGCATGGCCGAGCAGCTAGATGAAGTCATGCTGCGCTTCGAAAATCAGAAAACCCCTTAAGTGGAGAACAAAAAGTCCTGTAAAAACAATCGTCTTATTTGAGCTTTTTGTTCTCCTGAAAGTAAATCACAGGTTGCGCTCAGCTTATTAAGCAACTTTTCGTGATTTACTTAGCAGTGGCTAGATTGATACTTTATGGACCAATTACCCGATCTCTTTTTTATTTTGGTTGCCTTTGGCGTCATTGCCCTGGCGGCTCGTCAAATTGGTGAATTTTTTACCCGGCTGCGTCTGCCGCTCATTACGGGATACCTTTTCACGGGTTTGCTCGTGGGGCCGTTTGTGCTGGGTTTTGCCAGTGAAGAATCGCTGGAGCAACTGCGTTTTGTTGATGAAATTTCGTTAGCGTTTATTGCCTTTGCTGCCGGGCGAGAGCTTTATTTGCCGGAACTGCGGGGGCGGCTGCGCAGCATTGGTTTGGTCACGGCCGGTTTGATTTTGTCCACGCTCATTTTGGTGACAACGGCCGTTCTGCTGTTGGCCGAGTATATTCCCTTTATGGAGGCGTTGGGGGGGAACGGCCGTTTTGCCGTTGCTCTACTTGCGGGTGCCATTTTAACCGCCCGTTCTCCTTCTTCGGCCATTGCCATTGTCACTGAGCTGCGAGCACGCGGCCCCTATACCCAAATGGCCCTGGGCGTCACCGTCATCATGGATTTCCTGGTGATTGTTCTGTTTGCCCTTAGCTCCTCCGTGGCCGATGCCCTCTTTGCCAACGTTCCCTTAAATATTAGCTTTATCTTTTTGGTGCTCATCGAGCTGCTGCTGGTGGCGCTGCTTGGTTTTACCCTCTCCCTGGTTTTGCGCTGGATTTTAAGCCAACGCTTTGACGGTTCACTCAAAACAGCCCTGATTTTGCTGGTCGGTTACAGCACCTTCTTGTTTTCTGGCTGGCTGCGAGAATATTCTCATGCCAACTTGCCCTTTGAGCTGTTGGTAGAGCCGCTGCTTATCTGCATGATTGCCAGCTTCCTGGTAAACAATTACAGTCCCTTACGCGCCGAATATGCCCAGCGGCTGCACGATATTGCCCCTTACATTTATATTGCCTTTTTTACCCTGACGGGCGAATCGTTGGAGTTGGGCGTGCTGGCCAATGCGTGGCAAATTGCGCTGGGGCTGTTCCTGGTGCGCCTGGTGGCGGTCATGATTGGCTCGTTTACTGGTGGCGTGCTGGCTGGCGATCCGCTGCGCTATAACCGCATTAAGTGGATGGCGTTTATTACCCAGGCTGGAGTGGCGCTGGGTCTGGCAAAGGAAACGGCCGTTGAGTTTCCGGCTCTCGGCGCTGAATTTTCTACCCTCATCATTGCCGTGGTGGTGCTAAATGAGATGGTTGGCCCGCTTTTCTTTAAGTGGGCCATTAATCATGTAAAAGAAGCCCGCACCCGGGCCAAAACGCCAGAGTTCGACGGCCTGCGCGATGTGATCATCTTTGGCGTAGAGGGGCCCTCCATGCTGCTGGCTCGCAAGCTGCAACGGCACAATTGGGATGTGAAAGTTGCCTGCCTGGAACCAAATCTTATTGAGGGGGCGACTGACCCTGAAGAGAATAGCGTCAGCCTGATTCCTATAAAGGATTACCAGCTCGGCAGTTTGCATAAGCTAGACACGGCCCATGCCGATGCGGCCGTTTTGATGCTCTCTGACGAAGAAAATTATGCCATTTGCGAGCTGCTCTATGAACATTTTGGCACAGAAACCATCGTGGTTCGGCTCAACGACCGGGCCAATTTTGAGCGCTTCGTGGCCCTGGGAGCGCTTATCGTCGATCCGGCAACGGCAATGGTTGGCCTGTTAGAGCAATTTGTTCGGTCGCCTTCAGCCGCCTCGCTGCTGCTGGGCATGGACGAAGGCCAAGATATTGTCGATATTGAACTGCGCAATCCGGCGCTGCATGGCGTGGCGCTGCGCGAATTGCAGCTTCCCCTGGACATTTTGGTGCTTTCGGTGCATCGTAAAGGCCACACAATCATTTCGCATGGCTACACGCAGCTAGAGCTAGGCGACCGCGTAACGATTATTGGTAAGCCCAACAGCCTGGAAGAAGTGATGCTGCGTTTAGACGGATAATTATGCCTCTATATCCTGGTGAGCTTCTCAATAAGCGGTATCGCATCATTCATTTGCTGGCCGAAGGGCAGTACGGCAATGTGTACCGGGCGCGAGATGTGGTTGACAACCGCGATGTGGCGGTGAAAGAGTATCACGATAGCTCGGTAGAAATGCAGAAGCGATTCCGGCAAGAGGCTCGCCGCCTGAGCGAGCTATCTCATCCACAATTGCCAGAAGTGCTGGACCATTTTGCCATTGAATCGAGCGGGCAATATTTAGTTAGCAGCTTTGTGGATGGCGTTGATTTACAGACTTTGTTGAACCAATACGGCCGTCTCCCCCACGACCCCCTCATCGAATGGCTGCAAGCTGCTTGCCAACCCCTCACTTACCTGCACCAAAAGGGACAGCTGCATCTCAACATCAAGCCCGCAAACATCCGCCTCACCCCCAATGGCGACGTTTTTTTGGTAGACAGCGGCTTGCCAGGACTTGGTGTCCATCTACATGACACCGGATACGGTTCGCCAGAACAGCAGGCCCAGCTAGATGTGTCGCCAGCCAGCGACATTTACAGCCTGGGCGCAACGCTGTACACCCTGCTAACTAACCAGATTCCCCCCAACGCCCTCAGCCGCGAAAGTGGCCTGGCTGACCTGACCCCCGCTCGTGAGATTAACACCGATGTGCCGCCTTATCTTTCTTTGGTGGCCAATCGGGCCTTGTCTCTGCGCCCAGACGCCCGGTACGAAACGGCCGAATCCTTTGCCAACGCGCTAACCAGACCAAACAGCCAGCCCACCCCCCCCCCTGCCGAACCGCGCCGCAGCCCTGGGCGCACGTTGGGCAGCCCGCCCCCACCTCGGCTTTCGCCGCGCACCCGCCGACAAATAGAGCAACGTACCATTGTTGGCCTTGCTGTGCTGCTGGTTTTCGTGCTGCTGATTGGCGCAATTTTTACCGTGCCCAGCTTGTGGCAGCCAGATGAGGCGGAGCAAGCTGAAGCGACCGTCACGCTGGAATCAGCCATTGTGGCGGCCCTGACCTCCATTGCCCCAACCCCATCGCCGCTGCCCGCGCCAACCCTACCGCCTACGCCCAGCCCAGAGCCATTCATTACCGACACGGGCGCACGCATGATTTTTATGCCTGGCGGGCTGTTCCGCATGGGAACGGATGAAGGTGAGGCAGATGAACGGCCGTCTCATCTTGTGCGAATGGCTCCCTTTTTCATTGATGAAACCGAAGTGACCAACGGGCAGTATGCCCAATGTGTGGCGGCAGGTGTGTGTGATGCGCCACAGCGCAGCAGCGCCACTTATCATCCCGCTTACTATGGCGACCCGGCTTACGACGATTACCCGGTCATCTTTGTCTCCTGGTACGATGCCGACACGTTTTGCGACTGGCGCGGCGGGCGACTGCCGTCTGAAGCGGAGTGGGAAATGGCGGCGGGTTTTGATCCAACCCAGTCGATTATTTTGCGCTATCCCTGGGGGGATGCCTTTGACGGGCTAAAGGTGAACTATTGTGATGCGGGCTGTACGCGAGAGGTGCGCGATAGCAGCGTGGATGATGGGCATCAGGACACTGCGCCTGTGGGTAGCTATTTAGACGGCCGTTCCCCCATTGGCGCATACGACATGGCTGGCAACGTGATGGAATGGGTCAGCGACTGGTACGATCCGCGCTACTACGCCAGCTCAACCGATACCAATCCACTTGGCCCACCAGAGGGCGAATTTAAGACACTTCGGGGAGGCTCCTGGCTTTCATCGGTTGAAGAACTTCAAGTGGTGACCCGCAGCTCGTTTGATCCCAGCGTGGCGCGAGCCAATTTGGGCTTCCGCTGCGCCATGACGCCACCTTAATGGGAACCGTATTCAGTATTCAGGTCTTCAGCAGCAACATCTACTTTACTGATTACTGACCCACTGATTACTGACCTACTGATTACTGACCTACTGATTACTGACCTACTGTTCACTGGCTGGCGGCTTCTCACTGCGGAGGGAAGCGGGGAGTTCAATGGTGAATTGAGCGCCACGTTCTGGCAAGTTCTTCACGCTGATTTGGCCACGATGGGCGGTGACAATCCCCTTGACGGCCGAAAGGCCAACACCAGAGCCCTTGGTAGACAAACCTTCTTGAATCCCCCGAAAGAATTTATCAAACACGTTCGGCAAATCTTTTTCCGGGATGCCCGATCCCTGGTCAGTCACCTGAATTACCAGTTTATCTGGGCCATAGCGGGTGGCAACTTCTACTTCGGTAAAGTCGGGGGAATATTTGATGGCGTTGTCTACCAGGTTGAGCACCATGTGGTAAAGGCGCAAGCCATCGCCATTGATTTTGTAAGGGGTGCCGTCGGTAACGGCCGTTACCCGGATTGATTTTGGCAAAGCAGCGCCTTCTGTATCTCGAATCACCTGCTCCACCGTTGTTTCCAGGTCAACTTCCTCATTCACCAGTTGAATCGCTTCATCCTGAGCTACCGTGTCTAGCAGCTGGGTAATCATGTCTAGCATACGGTCTGCCGCAATGTTAATTTCTCCCAGGAATCGCTGCCCTTTTTCACCAAAGGTTTCGGTACGTTCCAACAAGTTGGCGTAGCCGGTCACGGCCATCAGTGGGTTTTTCAGATCATGAGACAGCATGTGCATAAACTCAGAGCGATCTTTCTCTAGTTGCTTTACATAAGTAATGTCTTGCATCATGGCAATGGTGCCAATGCCATCCACATGCTCGGTGGTAGACAAAAAGGTTTCTTCGCCAATTTGCACTTCAATTGTCCGCCCCACACTGCTGGTAATCGCTTCAAAAAATTGCGACATGTTGGTATGCAGCAACCGCTGTGCCGCCTCATTAGAAACCAGCACATTGCCGATGTCATCTAAAATGGTGAGCGGCTCAGACAGGGTATTGCCCATTGCCAAAATAGCGCCTCGCTGCCGGGCAGCATTGGCGTAGAGTCGAGCATTTTCTACGGCCGTTGCCACCGGATTGGCAAAGGCACGCAGCAAAGCCGCATCCTCTTCAGAAAAGAGCGAATCTGGTTGGCTGTGCAGCACCAGCACCCCTACCACGTCCCCTTTTACCTTCAGCGGCACTGCGGCCATCGGCACTTCCGCCTGGGGCGCAATGGCGTCTAGCTGTTCATCAAAGTCAGGAAATGCCGCGATATTGTTGGTTATGATGGACTCACCCTGCGTTACAACTCTCCCTAAAATGCCTCGCCCTAGCGGATAAATGGGTAGTTCTGGGGCCTGGCCAAACGGCCGTAAAACCGGCTGCACCTCATCTCGCAAATAAACATGCACCTCCGCTACCGGCATGTGGCGCTTCACCTGCTCTACCAGCACCTGGTACACTTCATTCATATCCAGCGAGGCCGAAACCGTGCGCGACAGCTCGTTCAAGGCAGCCAGCTCACGCACCCGCTCGCCCAACGCCTGGTCGGTTGCCCGGTACAGCCGGGCATTTTGAATGGCGATAGCGGCGTAGTCGGCAATGGCTCCCAGCAAGCGTTCATCCTGATCGTCAAACGATTTTCCCGGCTCGCGGTGCGCAGAGGCCAACACGCCAAACGTCACCCCGCCAAGCGAAATAGGCACGTAGGCTAACGCTTCTACCAGGTAGCCTGTCATAATTTGCTGGGAGGCTTCGCCCGGTTCAGAACGGGTGCGGATTGGCTTGCCCGTTTTAATCACCCGGCCAGCGGGCGTGTCTTCATTGATGGGCATTCGGGTACGGCGCAGTCTGGCGTCATCAATGCCCCGGCGGGCTTCCAGGAAGAGCTCGCCGCTGGCTTCATCTACCAGCCAAATGGAGGTTTCACCAGCGGCGGTGAGGGTCATGGCGGTGGTTACCACCTGGTGGAGTACTTCGTCCAGGTTCAGTTGGGAGGTAATGGCTTTGCCAATTTGGGCCAGGGCGTCAACCAGATCGGGGCGCTGCTTGAGGGGTGTTGTTTGCAGATACGGCCGTTTAACAATGTGAACCGTCAGCTGCAAGTTGCCCAGGGTGAGCACATCCCCATCGGCTAAAGCGTAGGGGGTATTAAGGCCAATGGAACGGCCGTTACGCCGCGTGCCGTTGGTGCTGCCCAAATCAACCACAAATAAATTTGAAGCCGTGGGGCGCAAGGCCACATGCCGTCTAGAAACACCCAACTTCTCCGCGTCATACGGCGTCAGGTCAATGAGATCACTTTCATTCTTACCCCGCCCTAAATGAATTTCATCATTAATTTCCAAACCAAACTGCTGCCGCTCGTCCATTGTCAGGCAAAAACGCACCCGCCAAACAGGCAATTTGCTTTCATCTACTTTTACATAGGGAACGGACCGGTAAAAAAGCTCCTCAGTAATGATCTGTTCCAACGCTTGATCTGGTAAAAGCTCAGTTTGTTTTTTTAGATTTTGTTGCGACATAAGTTTCCAGGAAAATGCTATTATTCTGCGACTTTATCACATCCGCCTAGCAAAGTTTGATGAACCTATCCCCATAACATGACGGAGCAAACTAACAATACTTGTTAAGATCATATCGTCCTAACTTCATTTCTGCCATTTTCTATTATATAGTAACCACTTCATGTTAAAAGACACAAGATACCTGCTTTTGCATTCTCAGATGACATTGTTAAAAAAAAGCAATAGTCCATCTGAGAATGCACTCTTCTTCCCAGCTAATAGAATAGCACCCGATTCTTGCAACAATTATAAAAATTACCGCTCTGGCAGACTGATTTGGTTGATGAACCGAGCAGGGACATGTATAGTTTGACTATTGAAATCACAATGCAATACAGTCAGCCACCCTGCCAACAAGGAAAAGTATATGAGCGCACAAATATTAATCGCCTACGCCAGCGGCAGCGGCTCTACTCGCGAAGTTGCTGAGGCTATTGCCGCTGAAATTGACGGTGATCCGTTCACCACAGTTGTAAAACACGTCGATGAAATTGAAAATGTTGCGGTTTACAGCGGTGTGGTCATTGGCAGTTCCATTCGTATTGGGCGCTGGTTGCCGGATGCAGTGGCTTGTTTAGATCGTATCAAGGCAGAATTGGTGAGCAAACCAGCTGCTTACTTCACCACTTGCCTGATCATGGCTGATGATACGCAAGAGAACCGGGAAACAGTTTTAACTTACATGGAACCATTGTTAAAGATGGCTCCCGATGTGAAGCCGGTAGGCCTGGGCTTGTTTGCTGGCTCCTTGGACCCGGTTCGCCTGGCAATAATGCCTGGCGATGGGCCTCAAGGGGATTATCGCGATTGGGCAGCCATACGCGCCTGGGCTCAAGAAATTCGGGGGCAACTGGTAGCGCATCACAGCGAAGGTCAGTTGGCCCTTACAAACACGGTTTTAAGCTTTACAGACCTTTCCCATGAAGATCTCTCCCAGGCTGATTTACAACAGGCGGAGCTGCAATCTACAAATTTGGTGGAAACAAATATGGAAGCCTCTCATTTGGAATGGGCAGATTTAAGCCACAGTCAAATGCAGGGAGCTAATTTATTTCAGGCTAATTTGATTGGCTCAATTATGATCGAGGCAAATTTGCAGGGGGCCAATTTGGCAGAAGCTACGCTGAATGGCGCTGTGTTGCAAAACGCCAATTTGTTCGAGGCGAATTTAGAGAAGGCGGATCTAAACTGGGTTGATTTCTCACAGGCGGATTTACGCAATGCCAATTTACAGTTGGCTCGCCTGGGCTGGGCCAGGCTAACCGACGCCCGGCTGGAGGGGGCAACCTTGACAGGGGCGCGTTATAACGAGCATACGGTTTGGCCCGATGGTTTCTCGCCAGAAGATGCGGGCTGTATCAATGTGGGTCGTGGTGCGGTTTAGCGTTTGTCTGTCTCTACTAAAAAGGCCAGTTCAGTGGCAAATTCATACCGTTTTACTCGCCAGGAACGGCCGTCTACCAACTGCTCAAACTGCCGACTGTAATTTTCAACCATCCCCTTGCCGCGCCCGCCTAAACTCTGGGCAGGATAGCTGACAAGAAGATAACGGCCGTTCAGCGCATCGATCAGGTTGGCAGCGGCCGTTTTGTCTACCTGCTCCAGGCAGGGCAGCGTTTTTAGCAGCAAGATAAGATCATAAGGTTCCGTGGGTGGGTTGCCAATGATGTCGCGCTGTTGGGTACGGCCGTTCAGCCCCGCAACTGCAAAAAATTCCTGAATGAAAGCCAGCATGTCACCGTAAATGTCTACGGCCGTAAATTGCACGGTTGGCGGCAGCGGCAGCCAGGGGTAAGCCAGCGGATTTAGCCCGCAGGCGAGGTCCAGCACCGTGTTGATTGGCGGCAGGTCGGCCAGGATGGTCTGGTAAAAGTCGTCGAGGATGGGCAGGCGCTCACGGGTGGAGGCGTGGCTCTCCATGAGTTGGTGGCAAGTGGCGCGGAATTGTGGGGAGGATACGGCCGTTTCTCGCAGCAAAACCAAACTCTTTTCATAATTTAGCCGGGTTTGCTGGTACGCCCCGCCCACCTGATGCAGCTTATTTTTGGTCGCCTTCACCGCCTCTTTGAGCGAGCGCCGCTTGGCCAGCTCCTGCGCCCCAATGCGCCGCACCAACTCCGGGGCAATCTCGCGGTACTTCGCCCCTTGTTGCACCTGTTCCGTTAATTGATCAAGCAGTTCTTCAGACATTTTCTCATATTGTCATTCCCGCGAATGCGGGAATCCACTTTGGCAAACAGAATGGATACCCGCCTACGCGGGTATGACACTAACTTTTTGTATTCTCTCGACGTAAATTTTCCATGAGCCTGGTCATGAAGCGCAAATTGTGCAGCGTGGCCAGCCGCTGGTAGAGCACGTCGTTGAGGTTGTAGAGATGGTGCAGATAGCCCAAACTGTAGCGAGTGCAGGCCAGGCAGTCGCAAAATTCGGAGAGCGGCCGTTTGGTTTTGACGTGCTTTTTGTCTTTGATGTAAATGTAGCGGAAGAAATTGCCCTCAGCGTCGAGGTGGCTGCTGCCTGGGTCGGTGGTGAAAATCATGAGACGGCCGTGTCGGGCGTCCCGTGTGGGCATGGTGCTATCAAAAATGTTGTAGCCCAGCCGGGCGCTGACCACCACGTTGGCCGGATGCCCCACGCCCAGCGCGTGCAGCGTAAACTGGGCCGGGATCAGTTCGCGAGTGTAAGCCAGGATGTCCGTGAGCAAATTGCCGTCGGCATCGAGGGGCCAGCCGCCGTAGCCGTAGCCATCGAAGCCAATTTCTAGGAGCTGTTCGGCACACTGTTGGCGCAGATTTTTCTCGGCTCCACCCTGCACCACGGCGATGAGATACGGCCGTTCCCCTTCACCAAGCCGCCGCTGCCCCACAATCTTCTCAAACTCCGCCTTGCAGCGGGCCGCCCACTGCACCGTGCGCGCCACCGATTTTTCCTGCTCAGCCAGCGGATCGTCTACGTGGGTGCAGTCGTCGAAGCAAATCACCACATCGGAACCGTAGCTGAGCTGAAGCTGCACGCTCTTCTCTGGCGTCAGGTTAAATTTGCGGTCGGAGCCTTCCGGGCGAAAAGTAGCGCCCTTGTCGTTAATCGAGCCGCTTTTCGCGTTTTGGCGCAAAAGTGAATAGACTTGAAAGCCGCCGGAATCGGTGAAAATGGGCCGGTTCCAGCCCGCCATGCGGTGCAGCCCGCCCAGCGCCTGAATGGTTGAGGAGCCGGGCCGCTGCATCAGGTGGAACACGTTCATCTGCACCGCCTGAATTTGGGCCTCTTCTAAATCACGGGCATCCAGCGTGCGCACCACGCCCTGGGTGCCGTCGGGCAGGAAAACGGGCAGCTGGAGCGTGCCGTGTGGGAAGGTTAGTTCGGAAAGCATGTTAGTAATTGGGTAATTGGTAATTGGGTAATTATGTCAATTACTAGTTACCCAATTACTCAATTACAGTAATTTTTATGTCAACAAATCCTCAATCCCCCCCACCCGATTTCATGACCAAGATGGCCAATCTGCTGGGGGACGAATTTGCCCAATTTGAGCAAAGCTACAACGCTGTGCCAGCCGTGGGGCTGCGGGTCAACACGCTCAAGCTGAGCGCGGCTGATTTTAGCACCCTTTCGCCGTTTGCGCTGAAAGCGGCTGGACGGCACGAACCCGCTGGCTTTTTGGTGACAGACGGCAGCAGGCCAGGCAGCCATCCCTACCACGCCGCGGGTTTGTATTATTTGCAAGAACCTTCGGCGATGGTGGTTGGTGGCCTGGCGGCAGCCAATCCGGGCGAACTGGTGCTGGATTTGGCAGCCGCGCCGGGCGGCAAGGCAACCCATTTGGCAGCGCAAATGCGGGGCAGCGGGCTGCTGGTGGCTAACGATGTACACACCGGTCGGGCGCGCCTGCTGGCGGAAAATTTGACCCGCTGGGGCGCAACCAACAGCCTCATCACCAGCGCCGAACCGGAGCATCTGGTGGCGCAATTTGGCCCGATTTTTGACCGGGTGCTGGTGGATGCGCCGTGTTCAGGCGAGGGTATGTTCCGCAAGAGCGGGCCTTTTGATTGGAGCGAGGGGATGGTGCTGGCCTGTTCGCGGCGGCAAACGGCCGTTCTGCACACCGCCGCTCACTTAGTCAAACCCGGTGGACGGCTGGTGTATGCCACCTGCACCTTCTCCCCAGAGGAAGATGAGGCGGTGATTGCCCACTTTTTGCGCGAGTTTTCCCAATTTGAGCTGATTGATCCGCCGCGCTTTGCCGGTTTTGCTGCGGGACGGCCGTCTTGGGTAGAAGCAGATTTGGCCGATGACAATTTGCAAAAGTGCGTGCGCCTCTGGCCGCACCAGTTCCCCGGTGAGGGGCATTTTGTGGCGGTGATGCAGCAAATCGAGCATGACAAACCCCAAGGGTTTTGGAAACCCTTGGGGTTTACGCCTCCGGGCAAGAAGGAATTGGCCGTCTGGCGGGCGTTTGCCGATGAGGTTTTGCAGGCAAAGTTTGACGAAGAGCGATTGTTGTTGGCGAACGGCCGTCTCTACCTGCTGCCCGAACTCGCTTTGGAAACTGGAAAATTACACCTCATTCGCTACGGACTGCTGCTGGGCGAAATTCGCAAAAGCTATTTTCGGCCAGACCATGCCCTGGCCCTGGCGCTCCAGCTGGAAGAGGCTGCCGACTGTGTTAACTTTGCCGCTGACTCTGACGAAATTGCCGCTTACTGGCAGGGGCTGGACTTTCCCAGCGCCGGGCCAGACGGCTGGCTGCTGGTGTTGGTGGATGGGTTTGCACTGGGCTGGGGCAAGCGAGTGAACGGCCGTCTCAAAAATCATTATCCGCGTGGCTTAAGAAGAAATAGAGATTGGAGAGTGGAGATTAGCTAACCGCGAAGAGCGCGGAGGGCACAGAGATTTTTTGATGCCTCTGCGTTCTCCGCGTCCTCTGCGGTTAAAGGGTGAGCAAACGGCCGTTCACATCCCCACTTTTCAGCGCGTTGCGAGTGTCCACAATAAGGGAGGCGTGTTGGGCAATGAGATCGTAGTCGAAGGCGGCGTGGTTGGTGACAATGACCACACAATCGGCCGCTTGCAGGGAAACGGCCGTAAGCGGCACAGATTCGCCAGCAAAATCATCCAGCTGTAAAAAAGGCACATGCGGATCATGGTAGCGAATTTCTGCACCCTGGGCATGAAGCAAATGGATAATGTCCAGCGCCGGGCTTTCGCGCATGTCGGCCACATTTGGCTTGTAGGCCACCCCCAGCAGCAGCACCCGGCTGCCGTTCACCGCTTTGCGAAACTCGTTTAACCCGGTGGCAATTTTGCTGACGGTGTAGGCGGGCATTGAGCTATTTACCTCGGCGGCCAGCTCAATGAAGCGGGCGGTGTAGTTAAGCGTGCGCAATTTCCAGCTGAGGTAGTGCGGATCGACGGGGATGCAGTGGCCGCCCAGGCCGGGGCCGGGATAAAAAGGCATGAAGCCATAGGGCTTGGTGGCGGCGGCCTCGACCACTTCCCACACGTTCAGCCCCAGGCGGTCGCACATGAGCGCCACCTCGTTGACCAGGCCAATGTTGACGGCGCGGAAGGTGTTTTCTAGCAGTTTCACCATTTCGGCAGCGGCCGTACTGGAAACGGGCACGGGCTGGGCCACAATGGTGCTGTAGAGGGCAACGGCCGTTTCCTGGCAAGCTGGCGTCATCCCCCCAATCACTTTTGGCGTGTTGTAAACGGTGTAATCGGTGCGGCCCGGATCGATGCGCTCAGGTGAAAAAGCAAGGAAAAATTCTTTTCCGACGCGGTCGCCGTTGTGAATAAGCCGGGGCAAAATCACTTCTTCGGTGGTTCCAGGGTACGTGGTGGACTCTAACACCACGAGCTTACCGGTTGCCCCCACACGAGAGATGTTTTCCGCGGCGTCGATGATAAAAGAGATGTCTGGGTCTTTGGTTTTGCGCAGCGGTGTGGGCACGCAGATGGAGATGGCGTCGGTGTCAGCCAGTTGGTGGTAGTCGGTTGTGGGTTGGAGACGGCCGTTGGCCACCAGCGGGGCAACTTGGTCCGCAGGCACATCATCAATGTAGCTTTTACCCTGCTGTAATGCCTCAATTTTTGCCGTTGCTACATCCACACCCACAACAAGAAATCCAGCCTGAGCAAAGGCCACCGCCAGGGGCAGACCTACGTAACCCAGGCCAACGATACCGATTTTGGCCTGTCGCGAATCAATTTTTTGTAGAAGCTGTGCTTTTCTTGGCATAAGATGGCCATCATTCCTTTACATTGCAGAATGAATGGAGTATAGCGGGGAACGGCCGTATGGTTCAAGGTACCATTCCGGCTATGGATGCAGTACCAAGTGTCAAGATCACGGCGTGACGTGATTGGCTACAAAATGTGTGCGGAGGAATTTTGCGCGACGAGCAGCAATTTGTGCCAATCCTGGATCAAAAATCCTCGACCATCATTTGCAGGAAGCCAGATTGTTGGTAAATGTGGGATGTTGGCGGTTTAGTTAAGGATGAGCCGCTATGGGGATAGATAATAATCTCGTTGTCATATTCATTTACAACAATTAACTGAAACGCTGGAAAGGTCTGCAAATGGGCAAGCAAAGCTACAGGTTGCCTTAAATCAAGCGTGTTCATAATTACTAAGCACGGCCGGTATTGCCAAATTTGGGCAGCCAACGTTTGGGGCTCAGCCGGGTCAATCCGCCAGACGCGATGAGCAAATCTCTTTTTCAGGAGTTTTTCCAGCCCACTTGTAAATAAATTTTTCCTGCTGACTAACAGAATTCGTTTAAGACTCATAATCGCTCCGTTATCAAAAACAAGGTGGCGGCCCGTATTTTGGAGGTTCACAGTCCTTGTGGAGTAAGTGATTGAACCGGAACGAAAGTAACGTTTTATCTTTTTAGAAGGCAATCTCGCTGTTGGGTAATCGCATATTCTCTCATATGTATGATAGAATGTCCCTAACTCGTTTTTTCAGTTGATTGGGATCTAAGTACAAACAACAATAAATTAATGCTTGTAGCCGTAACACCTTACTGTGCCCAGGCAGCGCGGCAAGAATTCGCGGCTACGCACCCAACACACCTTGCTTGTTTGTACATAGTACTGAAGCAAACTTCATTTGACGGAGAATTTATGCGAAGATTTGCTTCAGTTTAACTGTTTCGCCAAGTTAGGCTAATGGCAAACCCAGACCGTATTTTAGCAATTCGTCATTTTGTTTTGACCTATCGATGGCCTTTGGTCATTGTTATTGGGCTGGCCAATATTTCTTTTGAATGGGTGGAACATACTCAAGCCAACAGTTTGGAAGCCCGTTTTAGTTGGGAAGTTTTTTTGTTTGGGCTTTTTTACCCGCTGCTGGCGGGCTGGACGCTGACGCTTTTGTGGCGATGGGACAAAACTTTAATTGAACTGGCCCATTTTCAATATCTTGAAAAACGTTTCACCCAAAAATTGGGGCAAGTGCCAGATTGGCAAGCGTTGCAAACTTTGCTGCCCGAACTGCTTTGCGATGTGGCTCCTTTTAAGGCTATCATTATCTTTATTCATGATCAGAACCACGATCATTTTGAAACGGCCGTTGAATGGCACCATCCCCACGAAAAACCCCTCAACATACCTGCTTTCTTAACCATAGACAGCCCTTCCACGCCAATTCCCTCTGAGCTGCATCCTATTGATAGAAAAATTTATCCTGAATTACCGCCAATTAATCAATATGCCGGTTACTGTTTGCCACTGGGCGTGGCCAATGTAACAACGGCGCTTGTTATGCTTTTCATTCGGCCGCCGGATAAGTTAAAAGCAGAACAAATTCGTGTGCTAAATGACACCACTTCTACGCTGGCTTTGACGATCAATAATTTTCATCCCCTTGCAGCGCAGCCTGTGTGGCACGCGGCTACGTTAGCAGAACGCCAACGAATGGCCCGACAACTCCACGACACCATTGCCCAGCACCTCAATTTGCTGCGCATGAAATTGCAAGGACTCAAGGGAGAAAAGGTGTTGGCAGAGGTTACGGCCGTTCGCGAAGAGCTGTCCCACATGAACGAGATTGCCGATCTGGCCTACAAGCAAATTCGCTCGGTGCTGCAAACATTACAAACGCCAACCGATTTAGTGGCCTCCATCAAAGAGCAAACAATTTCTATAGGCGAGATGGCCGATGTTGAAGTTGACTTTAAGCAAACGGGAAAAGCCGTGCCACTTGCGCCATACATCAGCCACGATGTGCTGAGCATCATGCGCGAACTGCTGCTGAACGTAGGCAAACATGCTCAGGCCCAGCAAATCTCCGTCACGCTTCAATGGACCCCAGAAATATTAGAGCTTGTTGTGGCAGATGATGGCATTGGGTTTGACATCAATTCGATTCCAGCGGAGGGCCATTATGGACTCCTGATCATCCAGGAACGTGCCAAGGAAATAAACGGCCGTCTTCAAATAGAGTCCGCGCCAGGGCAAGGAACAATTGTTCACCTGCACCTTCCCATTTTCCAGAAGCCATAAGCTAAATCGTAATTTTTATGCTGTAACCTATAGGAACTGTCCTTGGGTATCCTAATAATTTTTTGGCAGTTTGCAGAATGAAAATAGTGCTGGTAGATGACCATCTTATATTCCGAGAGGGGGTGGCAGGTCTGTTGCATAGTCAACCCGGAATTCAGGTTGTCGGCATAGCAAGCACAGTTTCTCAGGCCATAGACCTGGTACAAACCCACAAGCCAGATTTGATTTTGATGGACTATATCCTACCTGACGGAACAGGTGTGGAGGCAACAAAAGCCATTTTAAGCCAGCAGCCAAATAGCAAAATTGTGTTTCTTTCTGTGCATGAAGATGATGAACACCTGTTTGCCGCTTTGCGCTGTGGTGCCATTGGCTATTTGCCCAAAAGCATTTCTTTTCAAGAATTATTGGCGTTTTTACGCGGCGTAGAGCGGGGCGAAGCAGCTTTAACCCGCCGCATGGTCACGCGAATGCTGAAGCAATTTTCCCATTCTGCCCCCCCACTTACAGCAAGTATAAACAAGCTAACCCCACGCGAAGTAGATGTACTCAGAGAACTAGCTGTTGGTATGACCAACAAAAATATTGCCCAAAAACTAGCCATTAGCGAAAAAACAGTCAAAGCCCACGTGGGTAATATTTTTAAAAAACTGGATATCGACAACCGGCTAGAAGCAGCTGATCTGGCACGCCGCTACAATATTTAAGAATCCATCCGCAAAGCCACAGGCTTGCAGTGAGCGCAGTCAAAGTAGGAAAAAGAAAATCAAGAGGCTGTGAACCTAAACACAAAATCTTCTGGGCACGCAGTGGCTAATAATTGGATAGGTATTAAGCTGTTTAGTTTGAACATTCGCTACAAAAAACTTGCTATCAACTAAAATCAACCTTTTTTAGCCCTTGGGTCTTAAGACCATTCATTAGATTTCCTTTATGCTCTATTTATACTATAAACACTACTGTGTCCTAAAAACCATTCTGTAGGCGTATCATTTTCTAAAGTCAGGCAATCAACCGAAGTACAAATAAGGAAAAATCCAAGGAACACCAATGAATTTTTCACGAACTTGGATAGCAAATGTTGGTTTATGGCCACGTATTGCCTTGGCAATTAGCCTCGGTTTTTTGACCTTGTTTACTGCCTTTACTTTACTCAGCGAACGTGCCCTGGAAGAAAGCGGCGAGCGCATTCTGGAAGAACGTTTAGCCATAACCCAACTGGCAGCCCAACAAATAGATAATTGGTTGTTAGAGTCAATAGGTTTATTGCAACAAGCC
>JACKBR010000055.1 GCA_020634495.1 Ardenticatenaceae bacterium
GTCTCAGCCATCAGCCCCGGCACGGAGATGCTGCTCTATCGCGGCCAAATGCCCGCCCAGCTGATGGCCGACGCCACGATTGCCGCGCTGGGCGAGGGGGGGTATCCACAAAAATACGGCTATGCGGCCGTGGGGCGGGTGGTGGAAATTGGCAAATCGGTCGAAAACTCGTGGCGCGACCGGCTGGTTTTTGCCTTTCAGCCGCACCAGAGCCACTTCATCGCCCGGCCAGAGGAGGTCTTGCCCCTGCCCGCTGCAATGCTGCCGGAAACGGCCGTCTTCCTACCGAACATGGAAACGGCCGTCTCCTTCGTCATGGACGCGCAGCCGGGGATTGGCGAGCAGGTGGCCGTGTTTGGCCAGGGCATTGTGGGCTTGCTCACCACCAGCTTGCTGGCCCAGCTGCCGCTCACCTGCCTGCTCACGCTGGATAGCTATCCGCTGCGCCGCGACTGGTCGCAAAAGCTCGGTGCCAGCACCAGCCTGGACTCAACGGCCCCCGATTTAGCAAACCAAATTCTGGCAGCATTGCCCCATGCCAGCCACCATCCCGGCCTGGATTTAGCTTTTGAACTGTCCGGCAATCCGGCGGCTTTGGATGGGGCAATTGAGCTGATGGGGTTTAACGGCCGTATTCTCATCGGCTCCTGGTACGGCAGCAAGCGAGCTAATTTGAACCTGGGCGGCAAGTTTCATCGCAGCCAGATTCAGCTCATTAGCAGCCAGGTGAGCCACCTTGCCCCGCGCTGGCAGGGGCGCTGGAGCAAAAAACGGCGCATGGCCGTCGCCTGGCAGATGTTGGCCAAAGTGCAGCCGCAGCGGCTCATCACCCACCGCTTCCCGCTGGCGCAAGCGGCTGACGCTTATGAATTGATTGATCAAAAGCCGGAAACGGCCGTGCAACTCATTTTCATTTATGATTAGCCACCTTTTAATTACCAACCACCAATTGTCATTCTGACCGGAGGGAAGAATCCCTTTGAGGAGCATCCTGTAAACGCCACGCCCGCGAATGATGCCCTCCGTAGGGATGCTTCACTTCGTTCAGCATGACAGCATTCGGAGGAATTATTCATGTACACCGTTGCCGTTAAACGTGATTTTGTCGCCCAGCACTTCCTCATCGGCGGGGATTGGGGGCCAGAAAACGAGTGGCACTCCCACCATTACGTCGTCGAGCTTCAGCTTAGTGGCCCCACGCTGGACCAGCATGGCTACCTGGTAGACATCGTAGACATCGAGGCCAATCTGGACGCGCTGGTAGCCACCTACAAAGACAAAACGCTCAATGACCTGCCCGCATTTGCCGGGCTCAACCCCAGCATCGAGCATTTCGCCCGCATCCTGGCCACCCAGCTCGCCGAGCGCATCCAGGCCAGCACGCTAAGCGAACTCACCGTGAAGATTTGGGAGAATGAGATTGCCTGGGCGTCGTTTCGGTTATCAGTGAGTCAGTAATCAGTAGACCAGTATTCAGTTTGCCCTGTGTATTTACTGATTACTGACCTACTGAACACTGAATACTGCAAACTATGAAAATAGGACTCATCATCTACGGCCGTCTCCAAACAATCTCCGGCGGCTACCTGTACGACCGCCAGCTGGTTGAGCATTTGGAAGCGGCTGGGGACGAGGTGGAAATCATCTCGCTGCCCTGGGAAGGATACGGCCGTTCCCTCCTGCACAACTTTTGGTTTGCCCTGGCCGAGCAGCTGCGCCAGGCTGAATTTGACCTGCTGCTGCAAGACGAGCTAAACCATCCGTCGCTGTTTTGGCTAAACGGCCGTCTCCGTGGCCAGGTTCCTTACCCAATCATCAGCATCGTCCACCACCTGCGCAGCAGCGAACTGCGCCCAAATTGGCAAAACTGGCTCTACCGCCAAATCGAGCGGCGCTACCTGGCCCCGGTGGATGGCTTCGTCTTCAACAGCCAGACCACGCGGCAGGTGGTGCAGTCGCTGGTGGGGGATGGCCAGCCGCACGTCGTGGCCCTGCCCGCTGGCGACCGCTTCCAGCCAGCGCTCACACCACAGCAAATTGAAGCGCGTGCCCAGCAGCCGGGGCCGCTGCGGCTGCTGTTTGTGGGCAATTTGATTGAGCGCAAAGGATTGCACATTTTATTGGAAGCGGTGGCGGGTTTGTCTCCGTCGGACTGGACGCTGGATGTGGTGGGGGATACGGCCGTATCCCCCCGCTACACCCACCAAATCCAGCAAAAACTCAGCCCAAATGTCATCCTGCATGGCCCGCTTAGCGACGCCGAACTTGCCGCCAAGATGGCCCAAAGCCACCTGCTCGTCGTCCCCTCCAGCTACGAAGGCTTTGGCATCGTCTACCTGGAAGGCATGGGCTTTGGCCTGCCCGCCATCGCCGGGCGCGGCGGCGCAGCCCACGAAATCATCACCCACGGCGTGGACGGCTTTCTGGCCGATGACGCCGCCACGCTGCGCCGCCATTTGCACACCCTGCACCACAACCGCGCCCAGCTCAGCCAAATGAGCCACGCCGCCCAAACCCGCTTCACCGCGCACCCTACCTGGACCGATTCCATGTCCCAAATTCGAGACTTCCTCCACTTCACAATTAAAAATTCACCATTCACTATTCACAATTCATTATGATCACATATGACTTCCCTCGCTACCTCGCCGCTAAAAAAACGGTCGATGACCGCGCCCTCAACGCCCACGTCTGGCAAATGCTGCACCAACATTTGCCACCCCATCCCCACATCCTGGAAGTTGGCGCAGGCATCGGCACAATGGTTGAACGGCTGGCTGAACAAAAGTTCATTTCATCGGCAAATTACACCGCCCTGGACAACCAGCCAGAGAACATCGCCACCGCCCGGCAGCGGCTGGCCCACCTGCCCGCAGGCATTCAGCTCACGCTGGAAGCAACTGATCTGTTCGCGTTCATAGCGCGAGAGCGGGGCAATCGTCACTGGGACGTGCTCATCGCCCACGCCTTTTTGGATTTGATGGACATTCCCGCCACGCTGCCCCGGCTTTTTAGCCTGCTCAAGCCGGGCGGGCTGTTCTACTTCAGCATCAACTTCGATGGCGTGACAACGCTGGAACCGGCCATCGACCCGGCGCTGGACGCCAAAATCGAGCAGCTTTACCACCAAACAATGGACAAGCGCGTGACCGATGGGAAACGCTCTGGCGACAGCCGCAGCGGGCGGCACCTGTTTGGCCATTTGCGGCAGGCGGGGGCGCACATTTTGGCTGCGGGCGGCTCCGACTGGGTGGTGTTTGCCGGGGAAAACGGGTATCCGGCGGACGAAAAATATTTTTTGCAGTTCATTGTGGAAACGATGCGTCGCGCCTTGCAGAATCATCCAGCGCTAGATCAACAGCAGTTTGCCCAATGGATTGCCCGACGGCAGGCCCAAATTGAAACGGGGGAGTTGGTGTACATTGCTCACCAGCTAGACTTTTTGGGCCGCTGGCCTGGATAAGTTCAGTATCTGTCTAAATTTTGCCACAGAGTTCACAGAGAATTGAGAGGTGATTGTTTCCTTCTCAGATTTCTCTTTTTCCTCTGTGGCTTTTTTTGATAAACGCTTAGTAAAGAGATAGTGGACTGAACGGGGAGATGAGGTAGGCGGCAAAAATCCCGCTGAGAAAGCCCCACAAGTGACCAGCCACAGAAATTTTGGCACCGTTGGGCAGCGTGCCGCGGCTGGTGAGCGTGTAATAAATGCGCTTGCGAAAGAACACAAACAGGATGACGGCTACGGCCGTTTTCCAGCTACCGGCAAATAACCCATGAGACACATCAAAGCTAAATAAGCCCAGCACCAGACCGCTGGCCCCAAGCTGTAGCCCCTTGGCCCCAAACAGCCAGACGCCAATCCCCTGAATTACAAACAGAAACAGAGCCACCGGCAGCAAAATGGACAGCGTGGGCAAAATAAAGACGGCCACCCCCGCAAAAATAAGCAAGAGCCAGGTGTTGCCCATGAGATGGCCAAAATCGCCATGCACAAATGGGTAGGTAAACATGCGGATGAGGCTAAAGGAGCTGCCGGTGAGAAAGCCGAGACGATTGGTCAGCCCGCCCTTGAAGAAAAATTGATCCAGAAAGCGTAAGCCAAAGGTGGTGAAGAAGAGACCCGCGATAATTTTTACGGCCGTATCCACCCGGCTCATCACATCGGCCGTAGAACCGGCGTCCTGCGACAGGGCCACAAACGTAGGCTGCTGCATCAACCACAGATACCCGCGAAACAAGGCAAAGCCCACCACAATGATGCTGCCAAAGGTAAAAAAGAACCAAATCGTCCCGAGGATTTTTCGTAAACGGCTGAACATGGTTTTTGCCAATGCTCTGGTAAAGCTTGAATAAAAACAAAACGCTGGTTGCCTAATTCTAACCACCAAGCAACCAGCGTCCAAATTATTTGATTTTATGAACTGTCTTTATTTGTCCATCACTGTAATGGTCAAGCACTTCTTGAAAAAACTTTTTACCGCAAAGACCGCAGAGGGCGCGAAGATTTCTCCTAAATCTCTCTGTGAAACTCTGCACCTTCTCTGCGTACCTCTGTGTAACTAGTTTTTGACCATACCCTTATTTATCCATAACAAGCAAAATGATCAAAATTACCTCAATGGCTTTGGTAACAAGCCCTAATCCACTTGTAAACGCATCAGGATTCATAACAAAATAAAGAATAATCGTCAGGGCAGTGTACCCTACCAGTGCCCAGCGGAGCATGGCTTGCTGAGAGGCAAGCTGCGGCAAAAAGTAAAGGCCAGCTACCAGGGCTAGATAACCCAAAAAATTCAGGATAAACAGCACATTACCAAATTGAATGCCTAAAATCAGGTGAATAACGGCCGTTGCCACCGTCAACCCCACAATTCCTTTTTGCCGACCTGATAATTTTGCAACCATATCCATACCAAAAAACCTCCTCTTGCTTAAAAATAGATAGATGTGGGAATTCCCTCTTCCTACAGTTGAGAATGTTGTCCCGGGTTGTGCAAAGATACGCAGCAATGCTCTGTTTGGATTTTTCTCACTGTTCAAAACCCCAATTAGGGCCGTTGGGTTACGGCCGTATCCACGCCATCTTCAAACGCTGTCCCATCCACCACAAGCCCAGCAGCCCCAGCGCCACATCTCGCAAACGAATGAGCAGGCTCAGGCTAAGGCCCACTGCCGGATTTAAGCCCATCATGCTCAAGGCCCACACCTGGCTGGCTTCCAGCGTGCCCAGCCCGCCTGGCAGCGGCAGCAAATAGGCCACCCGCGCCGCCGTCAGCAGGGTGATGACCTGCGCCAGCGTTACCGGCCCGCCCAAAAACCGCACCATCAGGTAAAATTCGGCAATCATGAGCGCCCAGGCAAAACCAGCCAGACCAATTGCGCCCAACAATACCCTGGGGTTTTGCTGGCAAAGGGCATTCATTTGAGCTTCGCTGTGGCGCACGGCCGTTTCCCAACGATCCCACTTCAGCCCGTGCAGCAGCCAGCTAACCGGCTGTTTTCCACGCCAAATCAGCGCCAAATAAAATGCAGGGGGCCATAAAAGCAGCAAAATCCAAACGGCCGTGCGGCCGCCCACCGCTTCCCCCAGCAAGCCAGTTTGCACCACCAGCAGCACGCCTAAAGCCAAAATACCAAAATTGAGCAGCAGTTCTACCGTTTTGTCCAGCGAAACGGCGGCAATTGCCACCGGGCGCGGCACGCCATGCTGCCGTTCAACCAACAGCACCTGCACCGGCTCGCCGCCAAACTGCGGCCCCGGCGTAAAGTAGCTCACGCCAAACGCCGCCAACCGGTGCCCCAGCAGCGGCCAAAAAGACAGTTCATGCCCCAACCCCCGCAAAAGCAGCCACCAACGGCCGTTCAAAGCCAGCAGCACCCAGCCATTCAGCGCCACCAACACAACCAGATGCCAGCCACGCAGCCCGGCCAACATCTCCACCACCGCCTCCAAAGGCACCGAGCGCACCACCAGCCACAACAAAAACAGCGCCGCGCCCCACACGCCAACTGACCAAACCCACTTTTTACTTTTCACTTATTACTCACCCTGTCACCCTGTCACCTTGTCACCCCTTCACCCTGTCACCTTGTCACCCTGTCACCCTGTCACCCCTCACCCGCCCGCCGCAGCAAAAACCGCTCCTCTGGCTTCCAATGGGAGAGCGGCCCCGTACCCAGCAGCATGAGGCAAACGGCCGTTGCCAAACCAAGCCCGTTGGCCCAACTCAATCCCCGCGTCACCATGTCGAACCCCAGCGGGAAAACCAGCCAGAACGCCGCCAGCCGCCCCATGGTACCCAACAAGACAAGACCACCGCCCAGCAGCAGCAACACCAGCGCCACCATTGCTAAAAAGGCGGGCAGAGGCAGCCCCCAGCCCGTGAACAGCGCCACCCAGGCGGGCGGTGGCCACGCCTGCGGCAGCGCTAGAAAAATTGCCGAGACACAGCTGCCCAGCGCCAGCCGAAAAAGCGGCGGCAACCAGCGTGTTGTGGTCTGGTAGAGCCATTGCTGCACCTGCCGGTAACGCACACTCTGCGCATCTAATCGGCCAGTCACCAGAAACCAGTCGCGCAAAAAGCCCAGGGCAGTGGGGATGGCAAACATCGTTCCGGCAATGGTGGCAAATTCGGGGGGCATAATCGGCCAGAGCACGGCGCTCATAAAGCCCATTTGGAACCCGGCAAAAACGCGACGATGCACGCTGTGGGGCAAATTGTGGCTGGGCAGGCCCCGTCGCGCCCGCAGCCAGAGGCCAAAGACAAACAGGTAGCGCGCCAGGCCCAGAACCAAATACCACCAGGGCAGCTGCCCATACCACACCGCCAGCAGGCTCACGATGAGCATCCCCAGGCCGTCGTATTCCATGTCCAGCCGCTCGCCCAGCCGGGTGGCGTGGTTGGTGATGCGCGCCAGGTAGCCATCCAGATAATCGGCCACGTCGGCGGCGGTGTAGAGCAGCATGGGCAGCCAGGCCAGCCAGCCAGCGGGCCAGGGGCTAAACAAAAAGCCCGCCACCATGCTGATGGCCAGCCCGCGCAGCAAAGTCAGCCGGTTGCCCCAGCCAAATGTGGGCAGCACGGCCGTTTCTCCCCTGCGCCTATTTTCAGCCAAATTGCTGCCCACCACCCACAAACAGTAGAGCAGCGGCGGCAGGGTAAGCGCCAGCCAACGGTTGGCGGCTTCAATTTGCCACACTTGCCGCAGCCAGAAGTAGAAAAGGAGTACGGCCGTTCCCCAGCCAACTGCCAGCCACAGCCAATGTCTTCTTAATTTTTTCAATTGTGCTTCCACCTATATTTGTGCTATCCTGTAACGCGGTGCGGCATAAACCCGGTGTGTTCCTGCTTTTCAACAAAGCCACACCTGCAAAATGTCACTTTATTAACCAGGCTACCGCCGCTATAATCTGCTAAACCATAGCTTGGTAACCATCGTATGGTAATGATACGCAAAACAAAATTTATTGGATTGCCTTTAACGGCGTCTGCGGCAAGAATGTTCCTATGAGCAGACGAATCAAAATCAAGGTTCGCCCCCAACAAACAATATCCTTCCCCGGCATTTGCGTCCAATGCAGCCAGCCTGCCCCGGAAACGATGACACTCCGGCAGCGGTACGGCCGTATCACCCGCATCATCGACGTGCCCCTGTGCAGCCGCTGCGCTGGCGAACTCAACCGCCGCTCCGCCGAAGAAGAACGGTTGCAAAAAATTAGCTGGCTGCTCAGCGGCGTTTTGTTTTTGTTGGGATTAGCTATCACGCTGCTGCTCACGCCAGCGGCCCTCTCATTTGGGCTGCGGCTGCTTATTGCTTTGCTCGTTGGGGGTGGCTTGGTAACGGCCGTATTGTGGAGCTTCTGCAAACCGATTGCCAACGCCGCCTTACCAGAAAAGCAAGCTATCCGCCAATCCGTAATCATCGACGATTTTAGCTGGCGGGCCACCACCTTTGCCTTTGAAAACGATCTATTTGCCGACCGTTTTAGCGAGCTAAATACAGCTCGCCTGATGGAAATTTAGCCCGTAAGCCAAACCGCCTACGGTGTCTTTCGCATACTTTACAAACTTTTTTGCCATAGAGAACACAGAGAAAAAATCTCTGTTTTCTCTGTGCCCTCTGTGGCTATCTTGAAAATAAAACGCAGGTTATTCCCCTGAACCGCAGTTAAACCCACTCTGCGCCTCAGCGTCTCTGCGTTAAAAAAATGGAGGTTTTGCATGAAAGTTGTTGTAAGCATAAAACAAACGCCCAGCACAACGGCCGTACTCGTTGTGGATGGCAGCGGCAACGTCAGCTGGGACGATCCAGGCGGCAAGCCCAACATCCTTAACCCGTGGGATGAATACACCGTAGAAGAAGGCGTTCGGCTCAAAGAAAATCACGGAGCCACCGACGTCATTGCCCTCACCGTGGGCAGCGAAGAAAGCCAGGACGCCCTCAAAACCTGCCTGGCCATGGGCTGCACCGAAGCAATTTTGGTGACCGATCCCGCCCTGCAAGGATTAGACAGCCTGGGCACGGCCCGCACTTTGGCCGCTGCCATTGAAAAAGCAGGCGATGTCCAGGTAGCCATATTCGGCCGTCAGGCCATTGACGGCGACACAGGCCAGACCCCCGTCCAGGTTGCCCGAAAGCTGGGCTGGACACCGCTAACTTTTGTTTCCGCCATTAAAGAAATTAGCGATGGCAAAATTACCGTTGAGCGGCTGTTGGACGACGGCAAAGAAACCGTCACGGCCAGCCTGCCCGTGGTCGTCAGCACCGTGAAAGAGATCAATGAGCCACGCTACCCCTCCCTCATGGGCATCCGCAAGGCCAACCGGGCCACCATCCCCACCTGGTCTGCCGCCGATTTAGGGCTGGACGGCGGCGCGGGCGCAAGCAACGTGGATTGGTCAAACGTCTACGCCATCCCGCCGCGCGAAGGCAGCGTAGAAATTATTGAAGCAGATTCGGTGGAAGAGCAAGCCAAAATCCTGGCCGACAAACTGTTTGAGGAGAAGGTAATATGAGCGGCGTCTGGGTATTTTTAGAAAATAAAGATGGCAAGATTGTTACCGGTTCGCGTGAGGCCATCAGCGCCGCTCGCGCCGTGGCCGATGGGCTTGGCCAGCAGCTCACCGGGTTGGCTTTTGGCCAAAGCGTCTCTGGCGTGGCCGATGCCGCCTTTGATTTGGGCGTTGACGCTGTGTTGGGTGCCGATGACGCCACGTTGGGCCAGTTCCGCGTAGAAGCGGTTGGCCCGCTGGTTACCAAACTGGCGCAAGAACACAATCCCAGCGTCATTCTGGCCAGCGCCTCCAGCCGGGGCCGTGACCTGGCCGCCTGGGTAGCCGCCGACCTGGAAGTGGGTCTGGTGTCTGATGGCGTTAGTTTGGCCGTGGATGGCAGCAATGTAAAGGTGACGCGCCCTGTTTACGCGGGCAAGCTAATGAGCGATGTCTTTGCCACCAGCAGCACGCAGGTGATCACCTTGCGCAGCCGGGCCTTCCCCCAGGCAGAATCAACCGGCAAGAGCGGTTCGGCCACCTGGGTGGACGCCGCTGTGGGCGAAGACGACATCCCCACCAAAATCGTTGGCTTTGAAGGCAAGGAAGGCACGGTGAGCCTGACCGACGCCAGCATCATCGTTTCTGGCGGGCGCGGTGTGGGTGGCCCCGAAGGGTTTGCCCCGGTGAAAGAACTGGCAGATACGCTGGGCGCGGCGCTTGGCGCTTCTCGTGCGGCCGTTGACGCAGGCTGGATTCCGTATGAGCACCAGGTTGGGCAGACGGGTAAAGTGGTTAGCCCTGATTTGTACATCGCGTCCGGCATCAGCGGGGCCATCCAGCACCAGGCCGGTATGCGTACCTCCAAAATTATCGTGGCCATCAACAAAGACCCCGAAGCGCCCATCTTCAAGCTGGCGCAGTACGGCATTGTGGGCGACCTGTTTAAGGTGCTGCCCGCGCTGACGGCGGAGTTTAAGAAGCGGCTGTAGGCAGTAAGCAGTATTCAGTAGGTCAGTGAACAGTGGAGCTGGCAGGTTGGCGGTGAAAATCGCGGAACTTGCCAGCTTTTTTTGTTTGGGGGTGGTTTGGGATTTTTGTGAGGGAACGGCCGTTGCCCATCCCCAATTCTCCTCTATCATTCTAATGTGTTAGAAAAGTGAGCGTGCGAATGAGCAACCAACCTGACTGGACGGCCGTTACCCAACGAGCCGAAGCCATTTTAGGCCAACCAATCACAGAAATAGAGCAGTTTAGTGATGACGGTCGCCGCAATTTGCTGCTGCGTTGTACGCTGGGGCAGCCGCCTTATTCGGTTGTCATCAAGCAAACGCTGCCCATTGATGACCAAAGTGATGAGATGCTGGCGCAGGATCAGCTGCGTTTTTGGCAGGATTGGGCAGGGGCGGCGCTGTTAACGGCCGTTTCCGACACCGCCATCTCCCCCAAATTTTATGGCGGCGACACCGCCCTGTCTTTCATCATTTTGGAAGATTTGGGCACGGGCAGCAGTCTGGTCGAACCCCTGCTGGAGGGGGATGCCCAATCGGCCGAGGCGGCTTTGCAGCAGATGATGACCCGGCTGGGGCAAATGCACGCGGCGACTATTGGCCAGGCGCAGGCGTTTGACGATATTTTGCATACGCTGGATGGGCAAGCGGCCGAGCGCGTGCAGCAATCCCTGCCAGATTTTGCCGACTTGCCAGCTAAATTAGCCGATTTGGGGGTTGCGGTTGCTGGATTTGAGCAGGAGTTGGCACAGGTGAAAACGGCCGTTTCCAACCCAGGCCCATTTACCACCTACGTTCACCTGGACCCCTGCCCTGATAATCTGTTTATGCACAACGGCCGTCTAAAAATCATCGACTTTGAGCAGGGCAACTTTGGCCATGCGCTGCGTGATGCGATGTACTTGCGGATGAGTTTCCCCACGTGCTGGTGTGCCAATCGGGTGCCAACGGCCGTCATCGAGGCATGTGAAGCCGCTTACCGACAGCAGTTGAGGGCAAAGCTCCCCATCATCAACGACGACGCCCTTTTTAACGAGCAATGTTTGCTGATTTGTGCCTTTTGGGTATGGAATCGGTTTGACAGGTTGTTGGCGTATACGCATGAACAGGCTGTTGACTGGGGTATTGCCTCCGTCTGCAGCCGGTTGCTGACGTATTTGCACACGTTTATTCAATTGACTGACTCAGCAGATAAACTGCCAGCCATGCGGGAAACGGCCGTTCAGCTACAAACCACTCTCCAAGCCAAATGGCCAGAAACGGAGCTGCTCCCCTACTACCCTGCCTTTCGGGCGTAAATTTGCGCTACTTTTGCAGGATTTAGCCTGCGTCCCCTCACCCGGTCACCTTGTCACCCCTTCACCTTGTCAAGAAACGGCCGTTCCCCACCCCAAAGCGCCTCATCATTTCTGCAAAAAAGCACGTCAATCTGCTGGATTAAAATAGATATTCTAAAAAGATGCTGAGCAAGATAGACATGATAATTAGCAGGCCCAACACGCCGCCGATGATGCTTAGCACGGTGCTGATGCTGCGCGAGCGTGACCGGGTGACGGCCCCGCCAATGGCCATTTGCCGCGACGCCTCAACGGTTTCGCTGACGATCTCATCCAGATTCCAGGGCTCCACGCCAACCCATTCCCAGCCTGCCTGGCGGATGGGAATGAGGAGTTTGCGGGCGGGGCTGTGGGATACGGCCGTTGCCAAAACTTCTTCACGCTCCCCCATCGGCCAGGGGCTAATGATTAATTCAGCTTCGGCCAGGACCGTTTCAGGCGTGTGCCCATTCTCGATTTCTGCCGGGACGCCAACAGCCTCTACAGTGGCAAAGGGGAGCGCCTGTTGCAGAGCCGTTAGGAGACGTGGGGCCAAACGGCCGTCTGGCCCAGCCACCACCGCCACCCGCAGCGACTCAGGCAAAACCGGGACATCTGCCAGGCGCGTGTCGCTGCGCAAGGTTGCCCCATGATAGAGCCAAACGGCAATCGCGATCAGCGCATAAGCAATGGCCTGGGCCAGTTCAGCGCCCAGGTTTAGAGAAGTGCTTGCCCCCAAAATGAGGCTAACCAGCCGGTAAACAAGGTAAACGGCGCTGGCAAGAACGGTCATTGTGGCCACAAAAATGTAGAAGTAGAGATAGATTTTGCGAACGATGGCCTCGCGCTCGTTGCTGCCAGCGTCACCCGGCTCGGCAGCAGCCGCCTGTGCCTGCCGCCAGGGCCACAGCCAGACGGGCAAACCGGCAACCAGGGCCGCAGTGAACCAGGCAAGCTGTTCACGAAGTTCAGTAATAAACGCGGTGCTAAAGGAACGAATAAGCACGCTGATGTCCCCACCCAGCCCAAGCAGAAAAGCCGCCAACCCAATGGCCGCGATGAGATACCAGTAAAGCCGGCGGATAGTCGCTTGCTTAGGCTGTTCGTCGCTGGCCTGAATATCTTGCTGCAAGACGCGAGCATGGTAGAACCACAAGGTGCCCATGATTACGATGATGGCGATGGGGTCTCGGATGTCTCCTTGGGGCGAGAGGCCGAAAAGTTCGCGAAGAATCCCGGCAAGAATGCCTGTGGCTGCGCCAACGGCCGTTAGCGCAGTTACAAAAATGATCGCATAGAGATAAAACTTGCGCAGCGTTGACTGCGGCTCTCCTTGGTCGGCCTGAGCAAAGCGGTGCTGAGCCTGACGCCAAAAGAGCAGCCACAAAGGGATGCCAACTGCCAGGCGGGCCAGCTCCGCAGAAAGGCGAAAGTAGGAATTCACGATAGCCGCATCATCACCCACTGGCAGCAAAATCCAACGCAGCAGGGTAATGGTGCCAACGGCCGTCATGGTCAAACCAGCCGCCGAGAAGCCAAACATGTACCAGCGCCGCGCAGTTTTTAGCGGGCCAGCCGCTTGGGAATCCGTTCCGACCAGCCGGTAATGATAAAACCACAACACGGCCAAAACGACGATGGGCAGAAGCTGTGTAAGAGCAGCCTGTGTGGGTGTGAGCCGGGAGTTAGTGAATCGTGGTTCTGTTTTTATCAGCAGTTGAAACAGGTGTTGCAGCAGCTCATACCCGTTAAACACAATTGGAATCAGGAAGCTGACCATGACGCCATACAGATAAAAGCCACGTACCCATGAGGTATGTTCCTCGCTATCTTGCAGGGCCAATCGCTGCGCCCACAGCCAGTGGACCAAAAAGAGTGGCAGGGTAACGATGATGATGGCGATTTGCCACGACAGGGAATCTGTTTCAAACGCTGCCCCAGCCAGACGGCCGTAAACAAGCAAATTTTGCAGCAGAGAAATGATAGCCCAGGCAAGCGCCTGCAAACTGATAAAACTGACCAAATAGATATACCAACGTCGTATACCCTTCATGATACCCTCCGCTGTCCGTTTTTATCATGGACAATAAGCTGCATCGTTGTGCCAGCAATTTTCCCAATAGGCGTCTGCCTGGGTGATTTTCCAAGCGCCATTTTCCTGGTTAAGCACCATCGCAAAAGTCGTCACAGATTGATAGCTGTCGAATAAACCGGAGCTGTAAAAGCGCGTTTCCTCAATGGTGACCGTGGCCCGATTAGCCACGACGCGAACAGATTCCACAGCCAGCGTCACGTCAGTGTCCCGGCGAAACGACCATGAATTATCTTCAATCTCCTGAATAAATTGGTTGAGGGTTGGGGGATAGTTGATTAAGTTGGGCGACAAATACGAATAGGCCCGTTCATACTCCTGCTGCCGCAAAGCCAACAGGTAGTTATGGGCAATGTGTTCCGGGCTATCTTCGGGCTGATATTCGGGGGCAGGTCGGGACAAAACGAGGACAAAGGCTGCGGCAACTAAAATGAGAATGCCAGCCACAATGCCTAAAAGAAGTTTATCGGTTTGTTTCATCGTGCTTCCCTCCAGAAATTGCAGATGCAATGTTCCAAACGAGGCTCCTAACGATGACACCAGTGGTTTACGGGTGCTGTGGGGATTTTAGGCAATCATGTGCCAGGCGACAAGCTGCTCCCCTTGCCCCAAAACCCACAAGGACATAATGCCAGAATAGTGGAAGAAACGGCCGTTCCCAAGTATCGTTTGTCGTTATCCAACGTGCTTTTCATCACCCCTTCACCCTGTCACCCCCTCACCTTGTCACCCTCTACCCTGTCAAAAAACATTGCCCATCCCCAAAACTCATCTATCATTCAGTTGTGTTCGATGACTGGCTGACCCAAGAAACCCAAAAAACCTTTTGGCTGTTATTACTTTTGTTGCTGCCTGCTGCGGTGGCTTTGGTCTGGCTAACGGCCGTTCAACCCGCTGCTGGCTGGTGGGGGCTGCTCATTCTGGCCTTGGGTGGGCTGTCGGCAGCGCTGCTGCTGGCTCGCCTGCTGCACAAAAAAGCAGCCAGCGGGCAGCGTCACGCCACCGCCCTGTACCAATTAGAGCAGCTGGCCCAGGCCATCCTGCGCGAGCCTGTGGAAAACGGCGATTTACCCGCGCTGCTAAACCGCCATGTGCCGCACATCTTCCCCAAAGGCTGGGTGGAAATCCGTTTGCTGCCAGATTCCGTTCTCTATGCCCAGGGGGAAAGCTGGATACCGCTGGACAATGACCAATGGGAATCGTTACTGGCGAGAGAAGGGTTTCCCTGGACGGTGCCGGGGCTGCCGGAAGCGGTGGAATCTGGCTTTGGCAAGCGGGCGTTGGTCATTCCCATTCAGGGCAAGCAGGCAGAAAATGTGGGCGGCATTTACCTGATGCGAAACGGAACAGACGATGTTTGGGAGTGGGAAACAAGCGCACAGTCATTGGCCGCCTTGGTTACGGCCGATCTGCTGCGGGCGCAGCAAATCGAAGAGGCGCTGGCGGCTCAGGCAGAAGCTTACGAAAAGGAGATTTACGAGCAGGCTTACCAGACTGAAATGACGGCCATGATGGCCGAATATGAGAAGGTGTCTCAGGAATTGGCCATTGCCAAGAAGGTGCAAACAACGTTTTTACCGGCAGACCTGCCAGAGATTGCGGGCTGGCAGCTGGCAGTGACGCTGGAACCGGCGCGGGAGATGTCTGGCGATTTTTATGATTTTATTGCGCTGCCCAACGGCCGTATCGGTCTGGTCATTGCCGACGTGGCCGACAAGGGCATGGGGGCGGCGCTGTACATGGCCCTCAGCCGCACGCTCATTCGCACCTTTGCCCCCACCTTTGACACGGCACCAGAACAGGTTTTGCAGGCGGCCAACCAACGGGTGCTGTCAGAAACCAGCAGCGATTTGTTTGTGACGGTCTTCTACGCCATTTTGGACCCAGCAAGCGGACTGTTAACTTACTGCAACGCGGGCCATAATCCGCCTTTTTTATATTCGGCCAACGGCGGCGGAATGAAAACGCTCACCCGCACGGCCATTCCCGTTGGCGTGCTGCCTGAAACCGTCTGGGAGCAAGGCTCGGTTGCCATGCAGCCCGGCGACTTGCTGGTCATGTACACCGACGGCGTGACGGAAGCGGAAGATGAATTTGCCGTATTTTTTGGTGAGGAGCGGCTTAAGGCGGTGGCTACAGCCAACCTGGGGCGCTCGGTTGACATCATTGAGAGCAAGGTGGTTACGGCCGTTCTCGATTTTGTTGGCGACGCACCGCAGTTTGACGACATCACCCTGATGCTTTTGGCAAGAGATGGTTAACCAGTTATGAATCTATTTTTGAACAATCCTGAACTATTGGCCGTGGCTTACGGTTTGGCGTCTGCGGCCGTTTGGGGGGCAGGCGATTTTAGCGGGGGATTGGCCAGCAAGCGGGGCAACGTGTACGTCGTTGTGCTGCTGTCGCAGATTGTGGGGCTGCTTTGCCTGCTGACGCTGGCGCTGCTGCTGGAAGGGGCGCTGCCTTCCGCCCGCGATTTACTTTTTGGCGCACTGGCCGGGCTGGCCGGGGTCATTGGCATTTTGGCCCTGTACGCCGGGCTGGCCCGTGGGCGCATGGGCGTGGTGGCCCCCATGACGGCCGTTTTCTCCGCCTCGATTCCTGTGATTGTGGGCATTGTTACCGAGGGCGTTCCTCCGATTTTGGTGTTGGTGGGCTTTGTGTTGGCGGTAACGGCCGTTTGGCTGCTGTCTGGCGGTGGCAAAGCCGACGGTATCCGGCGGGACGAGCTGGGGCTGGCGCTGCTGGCCGGTTTTGGCTTCGCCCTCTTTTTTGTGTTTATTGACCAGATCAGCGCAGGCGTTGTTTTTTGGCCGCTCACGGCGGCGCGCAGCGCCTCGGTGCCGCTGCTGTTTATTTTCTTGTTCAGCCGCCGCTGGCCCGCGGCTGTGTGGAAGATGCCTGCGCGAAGCGTGCTGCCCATTGTTGCATTGTCTGGCATTTTAGACAGTGGTGGCAACTACTTTTTTGCCCTGGCCACACAGTCAGGCAGGTTGGATATTGCGGCCGTTTTGGCCTCGCTTTATCCGGCATCAACCGTGCTGCTGGCCCGGCTTGTTCTTAAAGAAACGCTGGGGCCGCGCCAATGGCTGGGCGTAGCGGTTGCCCTGGCAGCCCTGATTCTCATCGCTCTATAGCCGACATTTACCCCAAATATGATCTTTGTCAATTGCGCCCTCTGCCGCAAAAGCGTTATGGTATAGGCAGTATCGGTTAGCAAAACGCACCTTCATTGCGCCAGTTTCCTCCTGGGGGTTGTGAGGCGTAAGATGGGAAACAAGTGGTGGGCCTGGCTTTTGGCAAGCGTGTGGCTGTGGGCAGCCGCAGCCTGTTCCGCCCTCCCCAAACAGGCAGCTGAATCGCCAACTCCCCCGGCAAATGATGGGCACCAGCCTGCGGAACAGCTAATGCTAGAGGCGACCGTGCGATTGGCGGTGGAAACCTGGCTGGTCAATGATGGGGAGAAGGGCTACACCATTCTAAAATCTGAAGGGCACGGCACGGTGGTCAACGGCCGTTTCCTCATCACCCACAACCACCACACCATTCCCCTCTCGCTATCCGAAACAGGCGTCGATCCCGATATTTACAGCCGACTCTTTGTTTTTGATACGGCCGGTGAGCTGGTCAATATTTTGCCGCTTACCGATTTTCAGATTGCTCTGCGAGAGCCGCAAACGCTGCTGCTGGCTTATGAGGGCGAAAAAAGCGACACGCCCTTTGGCACAGATGGTTTGAGTGTGGCACAGGTGCAGGAGGGAACGGCCGTTCCGTTTGAGCCAGGTAGCCAAATTGCCCAGATTGATTGGGATGGCAGCAGCAGCCAGGTGGTATGGACAGAAGTAACGGCCGTGTATCCCCAACACAATCCCCCCTGCCTGGAACTGGCCAACCAGCCACTGTTTGGCGCTTCCGGCGGGGGCGTCTTTTGGCAAGGCAGGCACGTGGGCAACACCTGGCTCAAGGGCAGCCGCACCACCGCTACCAGCGGCGTAACCTGCCAATACAGCAAAGCCGCGCTCAATTCTGCCCAACTGATTAGCTACTTAAACAATTACCTGCCACCCTGAGGGTGCGGCGCGCTCAGAATCTATCCGAAAAAGCCACAGAGGAAACAGAGAATCAAGCGGCTTTGAACCTAACCTCAAAAATCTCTGTGAACTCTGTGGCTAATATTCGGAATGGTATTTAGGGCGTTTGGTTTAACAAGTTCTGGGCATCGCGCAAGGTTTGGGCGGCAAGGGGTGGAAGTTCGGTGACTACGGCCGTTTCCAACCAATTCACATCCAGTTGCAGCGTTTCTTCACCCGCCCCGTTCACCGTCCAATTTTGCTGTTGCAGCAGTTCACCCGTTGCCAAATCCAGCACAAACAGTATCTTCCCCCCGCTTAGCGATTGGCCGGTTGTGTTGCTTTCCGCTGGGATTATCTGCTGGTAAAGCGTCTCAATTTGAATGTGATAACGGCCGTTTTCCTCCCAGGCGGTGATGGTGTGATCATCAACTGACCCGGCGTCAATGTCGCCCAAAATAGCGATTAAACTTTGGTGCGGCGTCTGAAAAAGCAGCGGGGCATCTAGCAAATTGATACGGCCGTCTACCGTTTTTTCCGGCAGAACCCGCACATTTTGGTTCCCAATAATCGCGCTCCGCTCCCAAAGCCCACCTTCCCTGTCATAAACCAGTAAGACCTGTTGGGCAATGGTGTTTTCCTGGCTCACCTCCGTCCACACTTCAATCAGCCAGCTATCGGCCAAACCGCGATAGGTGGCTGGGATGACGCCCGCTTGAAGCCGTTCATAAGATTCTTCACGATGGTAAAACCAGCCCGTCCGGTAAGGTTTGGACGTTTCAAATTTAGCAGACAGCGCTTCGACTTGAGCAATGATGCTGCTAATTGAATGGGGATCGATGGGGGTGTCTGTGGGCGGTACGGCCGTAGGCACCACAACACGCTCTTCAACGGCAGGGGCAGGTAAATGGGTGGGCGCGGCGGAGATGGCTGTGGGGGGAACGGCCGTTTCACCCCCAACAGACGCAGCCTCTCGGCAGGCAATCAACAAAATTAGTAAACCAACCAAAGCCAATTTACGCATTTTCCAACCTCCAGGTAGCTTCAGGAAACAAACGTAACGGGACGATCCTAAAGCAATTTGCCGCCTAAACAAGATGCCATCCTCCAACCGTAGGCTGATTTTCAGCAAAAGCTCATCCGCTATTTTCCTGGAAATTTAGCTGGCGTTTCCTACCCTGCGCTATAATCCCCGCATGGCAGAAAAACTTCAAGGTCGGGTCATCAAAGCAATCAGCGGCTTTTACACGGTAGAAGTTGCAGGGCGCGAACCAGTTGTGGCCCAGATTGCCGGGCGGCTAAAGCAGGATTGGCAAACCACCACGCTTGTTGCCGCCGGGGATTGGGTCACCATTTCGCTAAATGCCGACGGCACCGGCACGGTGGAAGCCGTCGCCGAGCGCAGCTCGGTGCTGTCGCGCAGCCGCCCCACGGCCGCGCCCACCCGCAAAATGTCCGCCGACCAGGAGCAGGTGCTGGTGGCCAACCTGGATCAGGTGATTTTTGTTTTCTCCGTGAAAGACCCCACCTCTAACCTGCGCAAGCTGGATCGCTTTCTGGTGGTGGCTGAGATGAACGAGCTGCCCGCCATCATCTGCCTCAACAAAATCGACCTGGACAAAAAGGGCAAGGTGCAGGCGCAGTTTCAACTGTACGCCGACATTGGCTACCCCGTTTTGCACACCAGCACCCAAACGGGTGAAGGCGTTGTCGCCCTCAAGGAGCTGCTGCATAACAAGATTTCGGTACTGGCGGGGTCTTCTGGGGTGGGCAAATCGAGCCTGCTGAATGCCATCCAGCCAGGGCTTGGTCTGAAGGTAAACCAGGTAAGCCAGGCAACGGGCAAAGGGCTGCACACCACACGCTACGCCGAACTGTTTCCGCTGAACGAAGGTGGCTACGTGGCCGACACGCCGGGCATTCGCGGCCTGGCCTTGTTTGACCTGGAACCAACGGAGCTGGACGCTTACTTCCGCGAGATTGCCCCGCTGGTGGAGGATTGCCAGTTTAGCGATTGCAGCCATCGTCATGAGCCAGGCTGTGCGGTAAAGGCGGCGTTGCAAGACGGCCGTATCCACCCCGCCCGCTACCAAAGCTACCTGCGCCTGCGCGAAGAACACGAAGCGTTAGACGAAGAAAACTACTAACTTCCAAGGAGATTGGAGACTGGAGATTAGAGATTTACCAGTCTCCAATCTCTAATCTCCAATCTCCCCAATCAACCGATCGGTTGATACGGCCGTATCCATTCCACCGATTCCACAATCCATCCATCGTAAACCGAAATTCCATCCCCCGATGGGTTACTTTGTCGCGCCCAAATTGTACGATGGTGCCATATTCGAAAAAGAACAAGCGCACAGCGCAAGGAGTGGAATCATGAGCAACGAAATCAATGAGTTGAAAAATAAAGAAATCCGCAGCGGTCAAAATGGCAACGTCGTCATGGCCATTGTTTTTATCATCGTAGGTGTGGTTTTAATTTTTGGCAACGTTACGGGACTTACCTTCGATAACTGGTGGGTATTGTTTATGCTGATTCCGGTTGGCTTTTTTGTTCAAGGCATCTACCGGGATTACCAGGCAAACGGCCGTCTCACCCAACACAGCACCGGCTTCATCATGGTCACCCTGGCCATCCTCGCTTCTGCGGCCGTTTTCATCTTTGAAGCCCTCACCTGGGGCATGATCTGGCCCGTCGGCCTCATCTTCGCTGGCCTTGCCATCTTCCTGGGCAACCGGTCTTAAAAGATAGCGCTCTTGGGGAATTCAGGGAACTAAAAAGTTCGTGAAACGTGATTGACCTCTGGTCACACATCACGTTTCACGTTTCACTCATCCCCCCACAAAATCCAAAAGAGCCAACCTGAGGAAAATCATGAACGTAATTGAAGTACAAAACTTACACAAAGCATACGGCACCACCGTTGCCGTAGACAACATCTCATTTAACGTGCAGCAAGGCGAAATCTTCTGCATTGTTGGCCCCAACGGTGCAGGCAAAACCACCACCGTTGAGTCCGTCATGGGCTTGCGCCAGCCAGACAGCGGCACCATCCGCGTGCTAAACATGAACCCGCAAAAAGAAGAGCACACGCTGCGCCAACGCATTGGCATCCAGCTACAGCAAGCTGCCCTGCCGGAGCGGCTCAAAGTGTGGGAAGCGCTCAATTTGTACAGCGCCTTCTACAACAAAACCGTCCCCTGGGAAAAACTGCTGGAAGATTGGGGCCTGGCCGAAAAGCGCAGCACCAACTTCAAAAACCTGTCTGGCGGGCAAAAACAGCGTTTGTTTATCGCCCTGGCCCTGCTCAACGATCCAGAACTGGTGTTTTTGGATGAGCTAACCACCGGGCTAGACCCGCAGGCGCGCCGCGCCACCTGGGACGCCGTTCGCGCCATCCGCGACCAGGGCAAAACGGTGGTGCTGGTCACCCACTTCATGGACGAAGCTGAAGAGCTGGCCGACCGCATCGCCATCATCGATCAGGGCAATATTGTGGCGCTGGATACGCCCCAGGCGCTGATCCAGAATTTGCAGGCCGGGGTACGCGTTCGTTTTACCAACGGCAACGGGTACGATCCGCAGCTTCTGCATAATGTTTCTGGCGTCACCGAGGTAGAGCAGCGCGGTAAGCAGGTGATTGTGCAAGGCAATGGCGCACTGCTGGCCCACGTGGCCACCGCGCTGGCCGAGCACAACGTGACCCCCAGCGACCTGCGCGTGGAGCAGGCCAATCTAGAAGATGTGTTCCTGGCCCTCACCGGCCGCAGCATTAGAAATTAAATATATCATCCGCAGATTTCACAGATTAGCGCAGATTGTTGCGCTCTGTGCAATCTGGATTTATCAAGGAAAAAATGATGAACGCTTTACGAAAAATGACCTGGGTTGAATTTAAACTCGCTCTTCGGGAACCGATTGCTACCTTTTTTACGCTGGTTTTCCCGGTTTTGATCTTGTTTCTGTTTGGCAGCATTTACGGCAACGAGCCATCTGAATTTTTAGGTGGGCGGGGCAATGTTGATAATTCTGTGCCCGGCTACATCGCCATGGTGATTGCCACCACGGGCATGATGAGCCTGCCCATTGGCCTGGCCACCTACCGCGAGCTGGGCGTGCTGCGCCGCTATCGCGCCACGCCGCTGCGCCCGCAAACGCTGTTGGGGGCGCGCATCATTGTGCATACGCTGATTTCGGTGATTGGTTCGGCCGTTTTAATTGCTGCGGGTGTGCTGGTGTACGACATGGTGCTGCCGGTGAACATTCCCGCGCTCATTGCGGCCTTCTTGCTGGGTAACGTTAGCTTTTTGGCGGTTGGCTTTTTGCTGGCCAGCGTTTTGCCTAATGCCAACACGGCAACGGCCGTTGGCATGGCCCTGCTCTACCCGATGTTGTTTTTATCTGGTGCTGGGCTGCCCCGCGAAATTTTGCCGGATAACCTGGTAACCGTCGGCAACTTCCTGCCGCTAACGCACGTGGTGGATTTGCTTAAAGATGTCTGGTACAGCAACACCTGGAATCTGACGGCCGTAGCTGTGGTGATTGGCATGATGCTGGTGGCGGGAGCGGTTTCCGTGCGCACCTTCCGCTGGGAATAAAAGACCGGAACACAGAGCTGCACGGAGATGAACGGAGCTACACGGAGATTTCTCTGTGAAACTCCGTGTCTCTTCTGCACCGCTCTGTGTTCCTTTTTTGCAATCATCGTTATTAGGAAAGCGTAGGTTATAATGATGGGCATCATGACGCGAGAAACGGCCGTTTCCAACCAATCCCCCCCAAAAAGCCACCGCCTTAAAACATGGCTGGCTGAACTGCGCGACGTGAAATGGCCCTGGGTCGTTTTTCCGGGCCTGGCCGTTGGGGTTATCAACATCATCATCGTTGGCACCGTCATCTCCATTTACGCCTCAATTCTCTCTATTGAGTTTCAATCTCCAGAGGCTACGGCCGATGCTGTTGCCGAAGGGGCGGCCCTGATCGCCACGTACCTGTCGCCCCCGGTGCAGTTCCTCACCACCATTTGGGTGGCCTACCTCGTTTGCAAACGGCAGGGAACGGCCGTTGCCTGGTACGGTCTGCTTATCGGAGCCATGAGCGGCCTGGCAGCGGCTCTTCAAGTGGCGTTTTTTGCCGGAATTCCCCGCGAGATTTTGCTGGACGCGACGTTGCTGACCTTTTTCCCGGCTCCCATGCTGGCTGGCTGGATTGGCGCACGGCGCAGCCAGGTAGCGCTGGCCGGGCAAGAGAGACTTTACCGGGCCAGCCAGGCCATTGCCCACGCCCACACCCCACTCACAATTGTCAACGCCATTGGCACCCACCTGGCCAAGGCCAACGTTAACCAGATTGGTCTGTGGGAAATATTGCTGCAAGGGGAAGGGGGTCGGCCAACGGCCGTATCCCTGCTGGCCGCCTGGTCTGGCCAAAACAACGAAAGCTGGCAGCCTGGGCTACAGCTCACCGCCGACACAACCCACTCACTCAACCAATTGTCCAGCGAAAACAGCCTGCAAATTAAAGCCATTGACTTGCCCGCAGCGGAAAAGGCAAGCTGGGAATCATTGGGCGCGCGCTCTGCTTTGCTCATTCCGTTGGTGACGCCCCTGGGCAACTGGGTTGGGCTGCTTACCATCACCTCACCCGCCAACAGTGGGCTTTCGCGCAGCAGCGAGCAAGATTTTGTAACGATTGCCGCCCAGGTAGCGCTGGTTTTAGATAATTTACGGTTGGTGGCCCAGGCGCAGGAAACGGCCGTTCTCCGTGAGCGGCAGCGATTGGCCAGAGAAATTCACGACACGCTGGCCCAAGGCTTCACCAGCATTGTGATGCACCTGGAAGCCGCCGAGCAGGCGCTGCCCACCGACCAGGAAGTGACGGAGCGCCATCTGAACCAGGCACGCAGCACCGCCCGCGACAGCCTGGCCCAGGCCCGCCGCGTGGTGGACGATTTGCGCCCGGAGCTGCTGGAAAGCACCCCGTTCGACCAGGCGATTGGCCGGGTGGTGGAACAATGGGCGGCTCACAGCGGCGTGGCGGCCGAATTTAAGGTGACGGGAGAAATACGGCCGCTCCATCCCCAGGTAGAAGTGACCCTGCTGCGCAGCAGCCAGGAAGCATTGGCCAACATTCGCAAGCACGCCCAGGCCAGCAGCGCCTGCGTCACGCTTTCTTATTTGGGCGACACGGTGATTTTGGATGTGGAAGATAATGGCAAAGGTCTGGTGACTGCGGCATCAACGCCCGATGGACTGACCAGCGGCGGCTTTGGTCTGGTGGCCATGCGCGAGCGGGTGGCTCAACTGGGCGGCGAACTGTTTGTGGAAAGTGAACCGGGTGAAGGAACAACACTGTCGATATCATTGCCTTTGGAAAATGGAGCAGCAAGCTAATGAGCGATATTTTGGCCAGGGTACAGGCGGATGGGGAGCAAAACAATCGTTTCTGGCAGCGGTTTCAGTTGTTGTGGTCGGGGATGTTTGTGGTGGCAACGGCCGTTTCCGCCGCGCTAGGCTGGCAGGTGGAAGCGCAAACGTCCAGCCAGCGGCTGCTGGGGCTGGCACTGTGCCTGCTGCTGATTGGCATCCATCTGGGACAGCAGTGGATTGCCTCTAGCTCGAAACATGGCCGCGCTTCGCTGCGCGTCAGCCTACCCTACATTATTTTCAGCATCGTCGCCTGGTTTTTGCTTATTCGCATCAGCCCCATTTATTACCTGGTGCTGTTTGGTCTATTTAGCCAGATTTATGTTTCCCTGCCGCTGCGCTACGCCTCCGCTGCGGCCATCGTCGTTGCCGCTCTGATGGCCTACAACCAGACGATTGATTCGGGAGACGCTTTCTCCTGGCAGATTGGCCTGATTTACCTGCTGATGGGCGCTGCCAGCGTGGTGCTGGGTGCCTGGATTCACGCCATCATTCAAAAGAGTGAGGAGCGGCGCGAACTGCTCAACCAGCTCCAGGCCACCCAGGCAGAGCTGGCCGAGGCGGAACGAAAGGCTGGCATTTTGGCCGAGCGGCAGCGGCTGGCCCACGAAATTCACGACACGCTGGCGCAGGGCTTCATCAGCATCATCATGCACCTGGAAACGGCCGAACAATCCATTCCACCCGCCGATAGCGAAGCGGCCCGACAAGTTCAGCTTGCCAAAGAAACCGCCCGCCACAATTTACAGGCCGCTCGCCGCGTCGTGGCCGATTTACGCCCAGAGCCATTAGAAAACCAATCGCTGCCCGCTGCCATCGAGCGCACCGTGCAGCGTTGGAGTTTGCAGCACAATGTTGCCGCCACCATGCAAACCACCGGCTCGCCGCTGCCGCTGCACCCCGATGTGGACGTGACGCTGCTGCGGGCCACGCAAGAAGCGCTGGCCAACATTCACAAACACGCCCAGGCACAAAACGTCAGCGTCACCCTCTCTTACATGGGCGATTCGGTGCTGCTAGACGTGCAGGATGACGGCGTGGGGCTGAACGGGGCAAAACCTTCGCCGTTTGGCGGCGGCTTTGGCCTGCAAGCAATGCGCGAACGGGCAGCCCAGTTTGGCGGCGACCTGCTGCTGGAAAGCGAGCCGGAGGGCGGAACGACGCTGGTGGTGTCAATACCTGTTGGAGATTAGAGATTGGAGATTGGAGACTAAATCAATCTCTAATCTCCAGTCCCCAATCTCGATCTTAAGGAAGATTATGGATACGATACGCTTAATTTTAGTAGACGACCATCCGGTGGTGCGGGAAGGGCTGGCGGGGATGCTGGCCGGACAGCCAGATTTTGACGTGGTAGCGACAGCAACCGATGGCTCTGAGGCGCTGCGGCTGGATGCCGAGCACAAGCCGGACGTCATTTTGATGGATTTGCGGATGCCAGGGATGGATGGGGTGACGGCGATTGGGGAGATTAAGGGGAAACGGCCGTCTGCCAACATCCTCGTCCTGACCACTTACGACAGCGACGCCGACATTCTGCGGGCCATCGAAGCGGGAGCCACGGGCTACCTGCTCAAGGACACCCCCCGCGAAGAGCTGTACCGCGCCATTCGCGCCGCCGCCAACGGTGAATCGGTGCTGGCCCCGGCCGTGGCCGCCCGCCTCATGACCCGGATGCGCGCCCCCGCCGAAGAAAACCTGAGCGCTCGTGAAATTGAAGTGTTGCAGCTTGTGTCCAAGGGTGCCAGCAATCGGGAAATCGGCAAGAGTTTGCACATTAGCACCGCCACCGTCAAGACCCACCTCATCCACATTTTCAACAAGCTGGGGGTGGCTGATCGGACTGCGGCCGTAACGGTTGCTCTAGAACGCCAAATCATCACACTTAACCAGTAGACGTTCTAAAATATGGTATGATTATGCCGCGTGGGGAACACGACAGAAATAAGTAATAAGGGAAAAGTAAAAAGGGTTTTCCTCACTTTTCACTTATTACTTTTCACTTCTCACTGAAATCCCCTTTATTTACAAACAACCGTTCAAACGGAGTAAACAGATGACCAGTTGGGCCATTGAAACACGGGGACTCACCCGCCAATTTGACAAGAAAATTGCGGTAGACAATCTTGACCTTGCCGTGTCCGCCGGGGAGTTTTTTGGCTTTTTGGGGCCGAATGGCGCGGGCAAAAGCACCACCATCAACATGCTGGTCGGTTTGCTGCGGCCCACCAGCGGAACGGCCGTTATCGACGGCATCGACATTTGGGAAGACCCGCTGAAAGCCAAAGCCCGTATTGGCGTGCTGCCAGAAGGGATGCAGCTGTATCAACGGCTCACGGCGCGAGAATACATTCGCTTTGCCGGAACAATGTACGGCGTGTCCAAGGCTGAAGTAGAACAGCGCACCGAAGAACTGCTGGATTTGCTCACCCTCACTGACGATGCAGACAAGCTGATTGTGGATTATTCGCACGGGATGCGGAAGAAGACGGCGCTGGCGGCGGCGATCATTCACGCACCCCGCGTACTCTTTTTGGATGAGCCTTTTGAGGGCATCGATGCCATTTCTGGCCGGATCATCCGCGATGTGCTGGGGCGGCTGCGCGAGCACGGCACGACGATCTTTTTCTCGTCCCATATTTTGGAGGTGGTAGAGCGGTTGTGTACGCGGGTGGCGGTGATTGCCGACGGCCGTTTGGTAGCCCAGGGCAGTATGGCAGAGCTGCGGCAGCAGGCAGAAACCGGCGATGAAACCACGCTGGAAGAGCTGTTCTTGCGGGCCGTGGGAGCCAGCAACGACCTGGAAGCCGAAGGCAGATTGTCATGGCTCCGCTAAGCAAACCAGGGGCAAATCGCTCTTTGCTGGGAACGCTGTTCCGGCTGCGCGGCAAGCTGACGGTGCGCCAGTTTAGCCGGGAGAAAGGGCGCATCATTGGGGCAATTATCGTCGCTTTGGTCTTTGGCCCCATGATTATTGCCGCCGCCGTAGGCACGGCAACGGGCTACCGCGCCTTAGAAGATCATTGGCCCACCGCACTGCTGGGAGGCGTGCTGGTGGCGATGTGGTTTATTTGGCTGGGCTTTCCCATTATTGCAACGGCCGTCAACGAAAGCGCCGACATCACCCGCCTGCTCATCTTCCCCATCTCCCGCCGCGACCTGATTCTAAGCACGCTGCTGGGCACATTGTTTGATTATCCCACTTATTTGGTGCTCCCCCTGTTCATCGCCATTTTTATTGGTTTTGGCTTTAGCAGCATCTTTCCCATTGTTATTTTGGCCATTCTGTTGAGCTACGGCCACATGGTGCTCATTGGGCAATTTATCACCATTGCCATTGGCGGCATTTTGCAAAGCCGCCGCTTCCGCGATATTGCCATTATTTTCTTTTCGCTGTTGGGCAGTTCTT
Organism: Ardenticatenaceae bacterium; assembly: GCA_020634495.1. The sequence continues at coordinate 27,320 of JACKBR010000055.1, forward strand.
GCTACTTTATCAACCTTGCCTTTCAAAGCGGGCTAGAGCGCTTTACCGATTCACTTTCTTTACAAGAAGAAGAAGCTTTTGTTGAGACTTTTGCTAACTGGCAGCCGCTCGACACGCTGCAATGGTTTCCGACGGGGGCACCGGCACGGGCGGTAGAGCAGGCGTTGGCTGGGGCCTGGCTGCCTGCGCTGCTGTGGTTGCTTTATTCGGCCGTTTTGCTGGCAGCTATCACCTGGGTCTGGTTCCAGCTCATGACGCGGCTGGCGACTGGGGGTGGCTTTCTCGTTGGCGGACGGCCGCAGGCAGAAAAAGAGAAGCCAGTGGTGCAAAAAGCCGCCCGGCGCAGCGTGTTGAATTGGCTGCCAGAAGATTTGGCCATGCTGGTAGGCAAGGAACTGCGCTCGGTGTGGCGCGTGCCGCAGCGACGGGTGGGTATGCTGCAAGGTGTGCTTATCCCATTTTTTATGATGGGGCCTTTTTTGTTTACTGGCGGCAATATTACCGGCGGCGTTTCGGCCATCCCCAGCTGGTTTGGCCTGTCGCTGCCCGTGTATGCCCTCTTTTTGTTTTGGGTAAATTCACAAAATATGCTGGCCTGGGAAGGGCGCGGGCTGCCGTCGCTGCTGCTGACGCCGCTGCCGCGCTGGCGCATATTCCTGGCCAAGGGATTGGTCTTTTTGCTCATTGCCGGAACGCCGTTCCTGATTGTGAGCGGGCTGGCGATAGCGGCTTTGAAAAGCTGGGTTACCACGTATGGCATGTTCATTGGTTTGGGGATGGGAGCCGCCTCTATTGCGGTAACGGCCGTTGGCTCCGTCCTCTTCCCCTCCCCCATAAACCTGGAAGCCAAACGCACTCGCGGCTCTTTCCAGTCCGGCGGAAACCTAAAAACAGGCTGTGCGGTGGTAACCATCGTTCCCATCAGCATTGCAGTAGTGAATCTGCCAGCCGGAGCGCTGCTGGGGTTGGCCTACTACTTTAATCTTCCCTGGCTGGGCGCTGTAGGGGCCGTGTTTAGCCTGGTGTACGGGGCTGGCATTTTGTATGCTGGCTGCCGGTTGGCAGGCAATTTGCTGCAAGAGCGCGAACCGGAACTGGTAGCCACCATGAAGCTGCCAGATGATTAAATACCTGTCCGCCTATTAGCCACAGAGTTCACAGAGGTTTTTAAGTTTAGGTTCAAACTATCTTGAATCTCTTTTTTGTTCCGTTGCTTTTTGGAGGCGTTTCCCATGTCCTTTTTCCCTTCGTTGGCTAATTTTGAACCAACCCGGCAAACCCTGCACTGGTACAGCCAGGCCGTGGGCGTGGTGCCGCGGGTACATGGCATTGCCCACCCGAAGTGGTGGCACATCAGCCTGAAGCTGCGGCCCGATGGGCTGATCACAGACAATATTCCCCTGCCGGATGGTGGCGTTTTGGCCCTGCGTCTGGATTTTCATCAGCATCAGCTGGTGGTGGCCAACAGCAGCGGCGAGACAAAAACGGCCGATTTGCAGGATGGGTTGACGGGCAGCGAGATGGGGGAATGGGTGATTACGGCCGTCTCCCAATTTGGTCTTCAGGGCAAATATCCCCACGAAAAATTCAGCAACGACGCGCCACGCCACTACGACCCTGAACTGGCCCAGCGTTACTTTAGCGTGCTTACCAACGTCGCCCGCACCTTTGAGACCCACCGCGCCAGCCTGGAAGGCCCCGTAAGTCCCGTGCAGGTTTGGCCCCACGGCTTTGATATTGCCTTTGAATGGTTTGGCACTCGCGTGGAACGGGGCGAGGAACATGGCGAGGTGCAAGAATTCCCTTCACAGCTCAACCTGGGCTTTTACCCTGGCAGCGAAGGCACAGCCCCATACTTTTACTCCAACCCCTGGCCGTTTGAAGCTGAACTGCTGGACAAGCCGCTGCCGCCAGGGGCCAGCTGGCATACAGCTGGCT
>JACKBR010000056.1 GCA_020634495.1 Ardenticatenaceae bacterium
CCAACAATAAAAAATAGTGCTCAATGCAATGAGAATACCCGCTTCTCATTGCTTGTTTTTAGCGTTTAGATGACAGTGCCATCAGGAATGATGGCATTTTTGGGCACAATGATAATGCCATCTCTGGCAACCCAATTTGGCCCTTCTCCGTCTGGCCGGTTTGGCATATCCTGAATGGTTACCCCCCGGCCAATGCGGGCATTTTTGTCAATGATGGCTTTAGCAATCGAACTCCCTTCCCCAATGCCAACATCGGGAATGCCTTTCCTCGCATTTTCCGCCAGCATCTCGGCCGATTCATAATAATCTGCCCCCATGATGATGGTTGAATCGATGTTGGCGTTGGCTTTGATAATGCTGCGCAGGCCAATGACCGCATTGTTGACAACAGATTTAGAGATGCGACAGCCGTCTGTGAGCAGGACATTGTCCAGGGTTGTGCCATTGAGTTCTGAAGCTGGCATGAAGCGGGGGCGTGTGTAGATGGGGGTATGGGCGCTGTAAAAATCAAATTTTGCATCTGGCTGGGCCATGTCCAGATTTACCTGATAAAACCGCTGAATGGTTCCAATATCTTCCCAATACCCTTCGTAAATGAAGCCTTGTAAACGGTGAGACGCCATTGCCTGCGGCAAAATGTCTCGGCCAAAATCATTCCCTTTGCCTTCAAGAAGTTCAAAAAGGACATCGGTATTGAACACATAGATGCCCATTGATGCCATGAACGGCCGTTCCTCGCCTGGCCAGCTTGCCATCACATCTAAATCCGCATCCGTCTTTGGCTTTTCCTTAAACTCCACAATGTTGTTCTGGCTGTCTAGCTTTAAGATTCCCAATCCAGGAGCGACATCGCGAGCCACCGGCTGAACCGCCACCGTGACATCCGCTTCAGAGTCAATATGCTGCTGCAAAAATTGACGATAATCCATGCGGTACAGATGATCACCCGCCAGGACCAGCGTATATTTAGACCCTGCCTGCCGAATTTCAATCGATTGCTTGCGGACGGCATCGGCCGTGCCCTGGTACCAATCAACGCTGGTTGGTTTTTGTTCTGCCGCCAAAATTTGTACCCAGCCTGGCGAGAAAACGTCTCGGTTGTAGGTACGGTGGATGTGGCGATGGAGCGACACTGAATTAAATTGTGTCAGGATGGCAATTTTTTCTATCCCTGCATGAAGGCAGTTGCTCATGGGAATGTCAATCAGGCGATATTTGCCAGCCAAGGGTACAGCTGGTTTTGCTCGCTCTTTGGTTAACGGATAAAGTCGTGTGCCAGCGCCACCGCCTAGAATTAATCCGAGAACATCTTGCATTTGCATGTGGATTTCCCCTTCAAAATTTCAATTACTAGAATTGGTAAATAGATATGGCTACCCATTGCTAATTAAAACAGAGAACCTTCTTTTCGACCACCCAAGAAAATTTTAACATAATTAGTTTCGCTTATCAGGAAATGAAGATTTCCCCACGTTTTCTCTCTTTTGACTTTTGTCTGGTATAATTTTATTCGTTATTTTAGAATGCGTCTTTAGGCAGAAAATTAGGCTTAAACCCTGAAAAAGGAGAATAAAATGGCAGGTTTAGGTGTACCCGAACTTTTAATAATTTTGGCAGTTGTGTTGTTAGTGTTTGGTGTTGGGCGAATTAGCCGTATTGGTTCCGAATTAGGGAAGGGCATTAGCGCTTTCCGTGAGGGCGTTCGCGAGGGCAGCAAGGAAGAGGACGACACGGCAACAAACGATATTGAGGCTTGAGCGCAAGTTTAAGTTGTTATGGATAGCTTTTTTGGCATTGGTTTTCCAGAGCTGGTTCTTATCTTAATTGTGGCTGGCATTGTGATGGGGCCAGAGCGCATTGGGCAAACGGCTCGATGGCTGGGGCGCTTTACGGCACAGATGCGCAAGATTTCACGGGACTTTGTGCGCCAGCTAAACCAGGAGTTGGATGGTTCTGGGGATGGCCAGGCGATTAAAGATGCAATGCAAGAAGTGCGGGAATTGCGCAAAGAGCTGTCCGATTTGCGGGGTGAGGTGAACCAGGCCACCAGAGGCGCCACCCAGGCGGGCCAGCAAGCATTTGCTGATGTGCAAAACAGCATTCAGCCACCGGCGTTAAAATCACCAAAATTGCCAGAGGAACAAAACGGCGCTGCGGACGCAACGGCCGTTCCCAAATTACCGACCCCCCTTGAAATTCCTGACGATCCTGAATAATGGCCAAACTGAAATCCCCCCCTGCATCTGTGACTAGCCCCGACGCTGAACTTGAAAGTGGGCAAGATACCCTGTTGGGCCACCTCAACGAACTGCGCATTCGTTTGACATACATCGCGGTAGCTTTGCTTGTCACGACAGCATTTAGCTTCATCTTTGCTGAACCGATGCTGCAATTTTTGCTTGGCCCTTATGCGAAGAGTATCGGCGGGGTTGTGGAGCTGCAAACTTTGGAGCCAACGGAGGGGATTGAAACCTTTTTCAAAATGTCGCTTTTGTCTGGGGCTTTTCTTTCGATGCCGATTATTTTGTATCAGTTTTGGCAGTTTGTGGTTCCAGGACTTACCTCATCTGAGAGACGCTACATTTACATCTTTTTGCCCAGCGCTTTGTTGCTGTTTGCCCTGGGGATTTTGTTTGCCTGGTTTGTGTTGATTCCTGCGGCCGTTTACTTTTTGGCCAACTTTCTAGGCACCATCTTCAAAACAGATTGGACCCCAAGCGGCTACATTGGTTTTGTCCTGCGGATGCTGTTTTGGATTGGTATTGCCTTTGAGATGCCGGTGATCGTTTATTTTATAGCCCGGGTGGGGGTAGTTACCGCCCAATCTTTACGCGAACAGTGGCGCTTTGCTATTGTTGGCATTGCCGTGTTAGCCGCAATTATTACCCCCTCCATTGACCCAGTTACCATGCTGCTCACAATGGCTCCCCTGCTGGTTTTATATGTGCTAAGTATTGGCTTAGCCATTGTGGGACAGCGCCAATTTGAGCGGTCTGTCGCTATTGAGTAGCCCGCTTTCAATACTCATCTAGCACGGTAACGGTAACGTGCCCATCCCGCTTGTGGCTTAACAAATAAGCCGCAACCCCGCCTCCCACAAAGCCAAAAAGATGCGTTTGCCAGGAAATGCTGCCGCTTTGTGGCAAGACCCCCCAAATAATGCCGCTGTATAGCAACAGCACCACCAAGGCAATTACCGTGGCCCGGCAGCTTCGTTCAAAATAGGCCGAGAGCAGTAAAAAGCCAAAGTAGCCAAAAATGAGCCCGCTGGCTCCTAAATGCACCGAAAATCGTGGCCCGATGAGCCAGGTTCCCAGCCCGCCAATAATGATCACAATGAAGGAAATCGTAAAAAATTCTTTTAACGGCCGTGACAGCATCACAATACTGCCCAGGATGAGGATGGGGCCGGTATTTGCCAATAGGTGACGAAAACCACCGTGTAAAAATGGAGCCCATAAAATGCCCCAGAGGCCAAGCAGCGTGCGCGGCCGCACCCCAAAGCTGTCTAGCGCACCATGAAAAATGAGTTGATCAACGATTTCGATGGCCCATAACAGCAAAACAAAGCTGCCTAAAACGATTAGAGGTATTTGTAATTGGGCCCATAAATCTGTTTGTGGAGACCTTTCTTCCATCTCGTTTTGCCTTTTGTCCAAATGAGCGTTTAGAGAATTGTACAGTACAAGGCTGAAATTTTAACGGTAATTCATTTCCCTCTGATTATTTGTCCGCCTTGGTAATCAACCATACGCAAAAGACGCGAAACCGTTGCTTTTGTTTATCTTTCTAGTGGCCTGAACGTGGATATTGAGAGACAATAGAGTGGCAAAACAAAGACTTTGGTGAGGTTGCAATGATGAAAATTAAACTTCAGCTTCGGTTAGCGGCCGTATTTAGCGTGCTTCTGGTGCTGCTGGCAGCCTGTTTGCCAGAGGATGGCGCACCGAGTTTGCTGCCAGACCCTATTAAACCGGTAACGGCCGAACCAACTTCAGGCATTCTGTTTGTGACGCTTCGGCATGTGGAGCGCGAGATTGGCTTGCACCAAAACTGGGAGCTGTATCTGGTGCAGCCAGATGGCACTGGGCTGACGCGCCTCACTGAAAATGACCGGGTAGATACAAGTCCGTCCTGGTCGCCAGACGGCCGTCAGATTGTCTTTCGGTCGCGGGTGGACGGCAGCGCTGATATTTTTGTGATGGATGCCAACGGCGAAAATTGGCGCAATCTTATCAACGATCCCGAAGATTCCATTTTTGATGAGTTCTATCCTCGGTGGAACCCCCAAAGGGATTTGATTGCATTGTACACGGATCGGTTTTACTCGCCAGATGTGGGCTGTGCCTGGCATCGTTTGGCTATCATGCCTGTGGCTGGCGGGGTCGATGAAATGGAAGTGTTGGAAGATCCATTAACGGAGCAGGAGACATTGGGTTGGGCGCCAGACGGCCGTCACCTGGCATTTAGTTCCCGCTGCGATATGCAACGGGAGCAGGCAGTTGAGCTGTTTCAGTTGGATATTGACACCGGGGAGGTTATTCAGCTAACCGATGATGGCAACATCAACGCATCACCTGCCTATTCGCACGACGGCCGTTTCCTGGCTTACCAATCTGTACACCCCAATTCTAGCGCCGATGTTTTTTTGCTCGATTTGGAGAGTGGTGAATTGGCCAACCTGACCAATAATCCAGAATTCAAGGATTCTCATCCTACCTGGTCGCCCGACGACAGCCAGATTGCTTTTGTTTCTAACCGGGACGGCAATGATGAAATTTATGTGATGGATGTGATTTTGGAGCCATTTGCCAGCAGCGCCAATCCAATCAACATTACCAATCATCCTTCAAAGGATTTTGAGCCAGCCTGGTCACCCGTTCCCTAAGGATTCCCATGCGTTATTTGAGCCTTTTACTCCTTCTTTGGTTTATTGCCGGTGGCTGCACAGCCAGCGCGGTTGATCCAACCGAAATCAATCTACCCGCCGCACCAGAGCCAATCCCTGGTCTGGTGTTCACCTCTGAGCGGGATGGCAATTGGGAAATTTATCGGATGGATGTGGATGGGGGAAACGTGGTGCGGCTAACAGACACGGATATTTCTGAAGGCGGCGCTTCCTGGTCGCCAGACGGCCGTTCCCTGGCATTCTGGTCACGGCGAGATGGCAATGCCGATATTTTTGTGATGGGCGCAGACGGCAGCGATCCCACCAACATTGCTCCCGACCCTAAAGAAAATGGGGTAGAAGAGTTTTACACCCGCTGGCATCCAGATGGCCAATCAATCGCCTTTTTCAGCAATCGCTTTAACAACCAGGGCTACAGTTGCGCGGTGCACCGCGTGGGGTTTATGCCGCTCACTGGCGGCACGGCGGGCATGGCACCGCTCCAGGCGCAAATTGGCAATCAAGAGACGCTGGCCTGGTCGCCCGATGGTGAAACGCTGGCCTTTAGTTCAAAGTCTTGCGGGGGAACGGCGGTAAATTTACAGCTCTTTTTATGGCAGGCGGCAGATGATTCCGTGAGGCAGCTCACGCGGGATGAATATATCAATGCCGGGCCAGCGTTTTCGCATGACGGCCGTTTCCTGGCTTACCATTCTTTCCGTGAGGGCAACAGCGAAATTATTTTGTTGGATTTGGCCAGCGGTGAGGCGATCAATTTGACCAACCATCCGGCCAAAGATTCACACCCAACCTGGTCTCCCGATGACAGCCAGATTGCTTTTGTAACTGACCGGGACGGCAATGATGAAATTTACGTGATGGATGTTTCCGGCGTGAATTTGCAGAACCTGACCAACCATCCAGCCCGTGACTTTGAACCGCAATGGTCGCCAGTGGCTCCATTAAATTAGCTCACTGCGCAGCACCGCCACCGCCAGCAAGCCAATCACCAGCAAACCAACCACCAAACCAGTTACAATGCTGACAATGGCTGGCTGATCTTCACCTGTTTGGGCTACGGCCGTTTCCGTTTGTGGTTCTGGGGTGGTGGCCTGGGCCAGCGCCTGGCTGGTTTGGGCAGAGACGGTTGAGGATACGGCCGTAGCTGTTTCTGTAGGAATCGCAGTGGCCGTGGCTGGCTGTGGCGTTGCGGTAGGTGGTTCGGTTGGCAGCGGCGTCGGCTCAAGTGGCCGCACCAGCAGCCGATCTCCCAATTGTAAAATGGCATCCTGATCAATTTGATTCAGAGCCAGCAATTCATCCAAAGAGAGCCCGTAAGTGATGGCAATTTCCCACAGCGTTTGCCCACTGCGTACCGAATGGTACAAAATGGGCGTTGGCGTGGGGGGCGGCGCTTCATCAGGAGCCAGCCGCACCCGAACCAGTTCACCCGGCTGCAAAATGGCGTCTTCCGGCAGCTGGTTAAGCCACAAAATATCACCCAGCTTCACGTTGTACTGCACGGCAATCGACCACAGCGACTGTCCTTCTAGCACGGTGTGCATGGTGGGCGGGGTGGGGGTTGGTGGCGGCGCTTGCCCCTCGGCCAGCCGAATTGTAATCCGGTCGCCTGGCTGCACAATGGCATTGGCGGGCAAGCTGTTAAACAGCAGCAAATCGGATAAGGGCACTTCGTAATGGGCTGCCAGCGACCAGAGCGCCTGTCCTTCTAAAACGACATGCACAATCGAGCCATCCTCGCCTGGCTGGGCCAACGTGATTGGGGTGATAAAAAGCGGCTCTGGGCTGTCGTCAGCAGCGGGGGGCGGTGGGGCGTCTGATGGCTGTCCCACCACCAGCACATAAAAGTTTTCATTGCCATTGGTGGCAAAGCCGGTGCCAGCCTCCTGGTAGCGGCTGGTGATGAGGGTGTTGTAATGCACCGGGCTGTTGACCCACCAGGTGAGTCCTCTGGCAGCGGTCATGCCGGTGCCGCCCACAATGTTTTCGCTGACGCGCCCCACGTAGCCTGCGGCGTTTGCCCGGCTTTGGGGGGTAGAGCCACCTGCGCCAATATGGCTGGTAAAGACGGTGTTGGCTGCCATGTAATTGGCCTGGTTTTGGGCGGCTGCGGCCAGGGCGTTGCTGTATTGAAAGGGGGTCAAGCCGTTGTTCAGCCGAAATTGGTTGACTTCCTGGAATATGGCTGAGGCGGATTGGGCCTGAACGGCCGTTACCTGCCCCACAACTAAAAAGAGGCCGATGAGAAGGCCGATGATGGATTTTTTATACATGCCAGAACTATATCAATGGGAACGGCCGTAACCAAATTCCTGATGATGAAAACAACCCCAAAATTAACCAAACCCTAACGCCTGCCAGCCCCAACAAAAAAAGCCCCTGACGTTTGCCAGGGGCCACAAAACAAATCAAAAGCAGAAAAAACGGTTAATCTTCATACATTGATTCGATCTGATTTGAGAAATTCTTGTTGATATTGCGCCGTTTAATTTTGAGCGTCGGCGTTAATTCGCCATCTTCTACCGTAAAATCACGCGGCAGCACGCGGAAGGCCCGTACATGTTCAACCCGAGCAAACAAAGCATTGACTTTCTCATCAATCTCTTTTTGCAAATGTCCAATTAAGGTTGGATGTTCGTGCAGGGTTTTGCCTTCTAAACTGTTTTGTTGAGCAAAGTGGGTGGCCGCCTCTGGATCAAGCGTAATTAAGGCTGTCAAGAAGCGCCGTTGTTCCCCAATCACTACCGCCTGCGACACCAAATCAAGATTCTTTAACGCGGCTTCAATATTTTTGGGTGCAATATTTTTGCCGCCAGAGGTAATAATAATTTCCTTCTTGCGGCCTACAATGCTCAGATAACCTTCCTCATCAAATTGGCCCAGATCGCCAGAATGCAGCCAACCATCAATCAGGTCATTTTCGGTGGCCGCTTCATTCTTAAAATAACCCAAAAATACATTGGGCCCTTTCACCAGAATTTCGCCATCTGGGGCCAGTTTTACTTCTGACCCTGGCCACGCCTGGCCAACCGTTCCAATTTTGATCGCGCCGAGGCGATTGGTTGTGGTAGGCCCACAATCTTCAGACTGGCCATAAAGTTCCAAAATTGGCATGTCCAGGCTGGCAAAATAATGCAGGATGTCTGGTGAGATTGGCGCAGCAGAAACAATCAAGACACGAGCTTCTGAAAGCCCCAGTCCTTCTTTTACTGTAGAAAACACAAGTTTTTCTGCCAGTTTGTATTGAAGCGCCAGTAAACCGCCGGGTGACTGGCCTCTGTTGTGCAGGGTTGTGGCTTTTGTGCCCACGCTCCTGGCCCACGCTGCAATTTTCGCTTTGACGCCAGTTGCCTGGGAAAGTTGGGCTGCGACGCCAGCCTGGAACCGTTCAAAGATGCGGGGTACGCCAAAAAAGACGGTTGGTTTAACCTCTTTTAGATTTTTATTAAGATGCTCTTGGGGTGAATATTCAGCGTAATACACCTGGTAAGCGGCCGTAATGGCGGCATGAATCGTAAACATTTGCTCGGCAATGTGCGATAGCGGCAAATAGGAAATGGTTCTGTCGGAAGACACCAGGTCAATGAGGCCCTGAGCATTTTTGGCAGTGCTGGCCAGGTTGCGGTGTGACAGCATCACGCCTTTGGGCGGGCCGGTTGTGCCGGAGGTGTAAATGAGCGTCGCCAGCTGATCGTCTTGCAGGGCGTTCATGCGGGCGTCAACTTCGGCCTCGTCTACGCTATCCCCTTTGGCCATGAATCCATCCCAACTCAGGGTCATGTTGTCGTCAATTTCGGTGCCCTTCATGAGAACAATGTGCTTCAGGCAAGCAAGGTCTTCACGTACCTGCTGGATTTTGTCCCATTGGCTCTCATTTTCTACCAAAATCACGCTGGATTCGGAGTTTTCAACGATATATTTGCATTCTGAGGGGGAGTTGGTGGTGTAGATACCGGCTGGGGCACCGCCAATCATCATGCAGGCGAGGTCAAAAATCACCCATTCAGGCCGGTTAAACCCTAAGATTGTTACATTTTGGCCAACGTCAACGCCGAGGGCAACCAGGGCGCGTGCGGCTTGCCTTACTTGGTTGGTGTATTCTTTCCAGGAAGTTGGTACCCACGCATTCCCTATTTTTTCATAGTAGGCTGGTGCATTGGGGCGAATACGGCCGTTTTCGTGCAGCCGGTGGAGAATAGTGTCCGTCATCGAATGCCTCCTTTGGTTTTCAAGACATCTGCTGACTAGATAGACGTTTCCTGGCAATTATCGCAAGGCAGCCTGCTGCCCGGAAAATGCCATCTAATCCATTAACAAATTTTCACAATAAGTAGCGGGGTAATCTCTCAATCCTTAACGCAATTTTTATCATATCTGCCCCGCTTTCGCAATGATTTTATGACGAGTTTTCCCAAATACTGAGCAAATCACGAAAAACCGAGGGTTCTATTTCAAAGGTTTTTCAGTGATCTGCTGCGTGCTCGTCTAAAAAATTCTTGAATGAAGCCGATATGCGTTTTGCTAACCATTCAGGTCAGATTCTGCTTCCCAAATCCGCTGAAGAATTGACAAACGTATGAAGTTAACGAACCATCAAATAAAGACTCAAGCCAATGTAATAGACAATGTACAACAACGAAGCCCAAAGCATCCAGGGTTGGTAGGCTGGATATTGCAGCCAGACCGTCAGGCACAAAAGTCCCCATACCGTTGTGAGCCCCAAGGTTAGCTTCTGGTAATGCACCATGCGTGACGGATAAATATATTTTATTGGCACAAAAACCAGCACGGCGAGGGTGGCAATAACCCAGAAATTTATCCAGGGATTGGCATCAAAGACAAACAAATAAAAAACGACCACATTCCAATAGGAGGGGAATCCTTTGAAGGTGTGATCGTCTGTTTTGGCATCTGATTGACAAAATTGAAATGCCGAGGCCAATACAACCATTGCAATACCAGCAATCGTGCCAGATGCAGGGAGCAAATTCGCTTCATAAAGAAATATGGCGGGTACGATGACGTAAGTCTGATAATCGATGATGTTGTCTAGCAACGCGCCATCAAAGCCTGGAAGCACCCCTTTTACCTGAAAGCGCCGGGCAAGCGTGCCGTCAAAACTGTCCACCAGCGCAGCCAGGCCCAACCAGAAAAAAGCGGCTTGCCACTGATGCTGCACGGTCGCCATTATGGCCAGCAGCCCCCACAGTGCGCCTGTGGCGGTAAAAAGGTGAACACCCCAGGCCAGTACCAACGGGCGCTCGACTTGTAAGTTGAGATTCATTCTTGACATAACGTATTCCAATGATAATTCAAAATGAGATTGCTGAACTTTAAGTGAAGTATGGTTGTAAGTCAATACATACACTTTTCTCAGGCAAGGAACTCAATAATCGTGGCCTCTCCTTGACCTACACCGACACACAGCGTTGCTAAACCATATTGCATTGCCTGGCCAGCCTGGCTGCGGCGGCGCATTTCATGCAGCAGGGTTGTGAGAATCCGTGCGCCTGAACAGCCTAAGGGATGCCCCAGGGCAATTGCGCCGCCGTTTACGTTGGTAATTTCTTGACTAAGCCCCAGTTCGTTTAGCACGGCTAACGATTGCACAGCAAACGCCTCGTTTAGCTCGGCCAGGTCAATTTGGTCTAGCGTAATGCCGGCCCGTTGCAGCGCTTTGCGGGTGGCATTGATTGGCCCCAGGCCCATGACTCGCGGATCGACGCCAGCTGCCGCTGAAGCCACCCAGCGGGCCATTGGCTTTAGGCCGAGCGCTTCTGCTTTGCTGGCAGACATGAGCAGTAGGGCACAAGCGCCATCGTTGAGGCCGCTGGCGTTACCGGCTGTGACGGTGCCGCCTTTGCGGAAGGCGGGACGCAGCCTGGCCAAAACTTCTGGGCTGGTTTCTAGTTCATAGCCGCTGTCGGTTTTTTTGATGCGGGGATGTTCATCTGTATCAACCACGATGGGATCGCCGCGCCGTTGGGGGATGGTGACGGGGACGATTTCTGCCTGGAAACGGCCGTTATTAATTGCATCACACGCCCGCCGCTGACTCTCAAAGGCAAAGGCATCCTGGGCCTCCCGGCTGATCTCGCCGCCCTGAATTTGCCCGGCACAGCTCATCTCAAAGATGTTTTCGGCCGTTTCGCCCATTGCTTCCAGCGGAAATAGCGCCTCCATCTTTGGGTTGGGGTAGCGCCAGCCCAGGGTGGTGTCGTAGCCGGTGATGTTGCCCGATGGCCCCCAGGCACGGGAATTTTTTGGAAATGAGTAAGGGGCGCGGCTCATGCTTTCAACACCGCCAGCAATAAAGACCTCTCCTTCGCCACATTTTATGGCCCGCGCCGCCTGGTTGACGGCATTTAAACCGCTGGCACAAAGACGATTAAACGAAACGGCCGCAACCGAGTCTGGCAATCCAGCCAGCAGCGTCGCCATCCGAGCCACATTGCGGTTATCTTCCCCCGCCTGGTTGGCGCAGCCAAAATAGACCTCTTCAACCTCAGCCGGATCAATGCCACTTCGTTCCACAACCTCCCGAATAACCAACGCCGCCATATCATCTGGACGTACCTCAGCTAAAGCCCCAGCATGACGGCCAATTGGCGTCCGTACCGCATTCACAATAACAACATCATTCATCGAACCATCTCCATAAGTACAGCAAGTGCAGTAAACAGCAATCCTAAAAATGCAAAGCCCCAATTTGAATTGGAATTGCCAATTATAACCTATCGAACTTTTTTGATAAGATAAAGAGTAACATCCTGTGCCTAGAAAACAAAAGATGTTGTCCAGAGCGTGCCGGAGGCTTCTATGACTCAATTTCGAATCTTAACCATTGATGGTGGGGGTATACGTGGGCTGTTCACTCTTGTCTTGCTGGAGCGATTGCGGCAGGCCCAGCCAGGCTTCTTAGACAAGGTAGACTTTTTTGCCGGAACCTCAACCGGCAGCATTATTGCGATGGGTTTGGCTTATGGTTTTACGCCTACAGAAGGCATTGACCTTTATCGCGAGATGGGCATGGTAGCCTTCCAGGACACCTTTTTAGACGATTTATTGGATTTATTCACCCTGATCGGCGCAGAGTACGACAGCGACCAACTGAAAGGCGTGCTGCTGCAAAAGTTCCAGGCGGCCACGCTGGGCGATTTGCGCGAGCGTGGCAAACATGTTCTGGTTCCCACGTTTGATCTTGATGCAATGAAGGATGATGTGCGCAGTTGGAAGCCTAAGTTTTTCCATAATTTTGTCGGCCCGGACTCTGATGAGCGGGAGCGGATTGTGGATGTGGCTTTGCGCAGCAGCGCCGCCCCAACTTATTTTCCCACTTACCAGGGATACGCGGATGGTGGGGTAGTGGCGAATAATCCAAGCATGGCGGCGCTGGCCCAGGCGCTTCATGAGGGCATTCCCCAGGAAGAAATCAGCTTGCTTTCTTTGGGGACGGGGCTGGTGCCTCGCTATGTGCCGGGTAGGAAGCTGGATTGGGGCTTTTTGCAGTGGGCACCCCGGTTGCTGCCAATTATGTTGGATGGTTTGATGGGGGTAGCTGATTATCAGTGCCGGGCCATTTTGGGGGATAGGCAATATTTCCGGTTTGCGCCTGTGTTGGCTGAATCGATTGATGTGGATGAGGCTGATAAAGCAGATCGGTTGGTGGCTTTGGCGGAGGCGGTCGATATTTCTTCGGCTGTGGATTGGCTGGCGGCGCATTGGTAATTCCCAGGTTTCGCCTTAGAATTGGGGCATGAGTACCTGGGAAGCGATTGTCGGGCATGCGTGGGCGGTGGATATGTTGGCCAGTGGGTTGGCCAACGGCCGTTTAGGCCATGCCTATCTCATTACCGGGCCAGAGCAGGTGGGCAAAACCACGCTGGCCCGCACCTTTGCCCAGGCATTAAACTGTGAAGCGCCAGAAGCAGAACGGCCGTGTGGCCAATGCCGCCCCTGCAAACTCATCGCCACCGACCGGCATCCTGACGTGAAGTTTGTTTCTCCAGAGGTGAGCGGGCGGGGCAAGCTGACGCTCAAAATTGAAGCCATTCGCCAGTTACAGCAAGATTTGACCCTCTCTGCCTACGAAGCGCGGTACAAAGTGGCCATTTTAGAGCGATTTGATGCCGCCACTTTGGGCGCGGCTAACGCCTTCCTGAAAACCCTGGAGGAGCCGCCGGGCAAAGTGATTTTGTTGCTCACCGCCACCGACGCCGACATGCTGCTCCCCACAATTTCATCCCGCTGCCGCACGCTGAATTTACGGCCGTTATCCCCCGATCTCATCGAGCAAAGTTTGGCAGTACGCTGGCAAGTTCCAGCAGAAAAAGCGACGTTGCTGGCTCATCTGGCAGACGGCCGTTTGGGCTGGGCGGTGCAGGCGGCCGAAGACGAAACTATTTTGCAGATGCGTGCCGAGCAGTTGGAAATCCTGCATAGCGCCCTGGCAGGCAGGCGCTCCGAGCGTTTTGCCCTGGCAGACAGGCTGGCTCGCAAGCCAGAGGCACTGCCCGATTTGCTAAAAACCTGGCTCAGCTGGTGGCGTGACCTGACCCTGCTCAGCCAACGGCGCGGTCAGGCAATTAGCCTGACTCTGACCAATGTTGATGAAGTGAGCCGCATGGAGCCGTTGGCCGCCACCTGGCGCGAACAGCAAATTTTGGCCAGCCTCAACCAAACCAACCAGGCCCTGTGGCAGCTTGAACGCAATGCCAACACCCGCTTGGCGCTGGAGAATTTGCTGCTGGTTTACCCGATCCCCGAACTGGCTTAAGCCCCCAAGCAAGTGAATAGTAAAAAGTGAAAAGTGAAAAGAAAGAGTGGTCGGTTGGTGTTTGATTATCAACTGATCGGTTGATTTGTTTCCCCCGTGATGCACCTACAATCAAAGAAAGGTCATGGTGAGAGCATGACCCTGCGCATGACTTGTGGCACATCTGGCAACGGCCGTTTGCCGCTACACTATGCAAAGATTGAACCGAACACAACTCCGCGACCCTGCGTTAAATAGTTATTAGGAGAAACTCATGTCACCCATTGTTGAGGTAAAAGATTTACGTAAACAATACAATCCCCCGGAAGGCGTAACGGCCGTTGACGGCGTTTCCTTTGCCATCCGGCAGGGAGAAATTTTTAGTTTGCTGGGGCCAAATGGCGCGGGCAAAAGCACAACCATTTCCATGCTCAGCGGCTTGCTGGCCCCCACCAGCGGCGATGCCCTCATTGACGGCCGTTCCATTTCCCAGGATGCCAAACAGGTAAAGCAGCTAATTGGCGTGGTGCCCCAGGAGATTGCCCTGTACGACACCATCAGCGCCCGCGAAAACCTGGAGTTTTGGGGCAAAATGTATGGCCTGTCTGGGGAAAAGTTGAAAGAACGGGTAACGGCCGTACTGGAAATAGCTGGCCTCACCGACCGGGCCAAGGACAAAGTGGAAACATACTCCGGCGGCATGAAGCGACGCATCAACATTGCCGTGGGCCTGCTGCACAGCCCCAAAGTGCTCTACATGGACGAGCCAACGGTGGGCATTGATCCGCAAAGCCGCCGCCGCATTTTAGACACGGTGAAAACCCTAAATGAGCAAGGGCTGACCGTGCTCTACACCACCCACTACATGGAAGAAGCCGAAGAACTCAGCGACCGCATCGGCATCATCGACCACGGTAAATTGATTGCCGTGGGTACGCAGGATGAACTAACGGCGACCGTTGGCCAGTACGACACGGTGCGCTTAAACATTGGCGCAACGGCCGAACTTAACGGCACCCTGGTGGATGATCTTGCCAGGCTGGATGGCGTACACCAGGTAGATGGCGAAGGGGAAAACGTGATTGTGCAGGCAGAAGACGCCAATGCCGTGCTGCCAAGTATCTTGCAAACAGTGACTGCACACGGCCGTTCCACCCGTCGCCTGGAAATTCAAGAACCCAACCTGGAAGCCGTCTTTTTGCACCTGACTGGACGCGCTTTAAGAGATTAACGAGTTTGCGAGTTTGCCAGTCTGCGCGTGTGCGAGTGAATTTAATACTCGCCACTCGCCTACTCGCCACTCGCACACCCCACAGGAAATATCATGAAAATTTGGACAATTGCCTGGAAAGATACCCTGATTCGTTTTCGGGATCGCAATGCGCTGATTTTGATGCTGCTGGCCCCACTCGTGTTGTCAGCCATCATTGGCTCTGCCTTTGGCGGCTTTATCAGCGGCAGCGACCCAGTGCCCTTTGACGCCATCCCCGTGCTGGTTATCAACGAGGACAACGGCGCACAGGGCGATCAATTTTTAGAAATTTTAACCAGCGATGACCTGGCCGATTTACTGGCGGTAACAGAACTGGAAGACCTGGAGGCTGCGCGTGAGCAGGTGCAGGCTGGCGAGGCGCGGGCCGCCATTTATATTCCTGAATCGTTTAGCGAGGCGGTGGAAGGTGGCGCGGAGGTGGATACGGCCGTATCCCAAATTCAATTCTACGCCGATCCTGGCTCTACCCTTACCCCCAACATCGTGCGCGGCGTGGTGACCCAAATTGTGAATGGCTTTAACACCGCCGCCATTTCTGTAGATGTAACCGTGAACCAACTCACAGAGGCAGCCACAACCCTTGGCCCTGCAATGGCTGGCCTTGGCCCGGCGCTGAACAGCGAGCTAGACAACCAAATTGGCCCCAGCCAAACCAGCATCCGCCTCAACGCAGTCTCTGTTGGTGAAGAAGAAACCACCAACGACATCAGTCCATTTGCTTTCTTTGCCCCCAGCATGGGCATTCTATTCCTCATGTTTTCCATGGTCGATGGCACCCGCTCTATTTTAGATGAGCAGCGCGGCGGCACGTTGGATCGTTTGGTGAGCACGCCCACCAGCCACATTGAAATCTTGCTGGGCAAAATTGGCGGGGTTTTTCTCACTGGCGCATTGCAATTTATCGTTTTTGTCATCGCTTCCTCGCTCATTTTTGGCCTGAGCTGGGGCAGCTCCCCGCTGGGCCTGGCGCTGATGGTGCTGGTGGTGGTGCTGGCGTTTACCAGCCTGGGGGCGCTCATCGCCGCCTTTGCCAGGGACGCCAATCAGGCCAACATTATTGGCTCCGTGGTGACGCTGGTGTTTGCGGCATTAGGCGGCAACTTCGTCCCAGCCCAAAACTTCCCGCCCTTTTTGGAGCAGTTGAGCAAGATCAGCATCAACCGCTGGGCGCTGGATGGCTTTTCTGACCTGACGCTGTTTGGTCTGGGGCTAAACGATGTGCTGTTGGAAGCAGGCGTTTTGCTGGGGCTAAGCGTGGTGCTGATTGGTCTGGCGCTGTGGCAGTTTCAGCGGCGGCTTGCCAGGTAAAACAGTAATAAGTGAAAAGTGATAAGTGAAAAGAAAGCGAAAACTTTTTACTTTTTACTTATTACTTTTCACTGATTTTCGGAGAATCTCATGTTTAAAAATGCACTAGATATAACCAAACTTTATCTTAAAACAACCTACAGCGAACGCAGTGTTTTGATTTTTCAATTGATTATGCCGTTGGTGTTTACCTTTTTGATTGGGCAGGCGATTGGCGGCTTTGGGCCTGGCGGCAGCAGCAGCACCACGGTAACCTGGACGCTGGCCGTCGCCAACGAAGATGAGGGCAGTCTGGGTGAAGCGTTGCTGGAAAATTTAGCGGCTGACCCCACCCTGGAAGTTTTGGCGGTAACGGCCGTTTCCCTACCAAACACCGTCGAAAATGAAGAAGCCGAGGCTGGATTGCACATTCCAGCCAACTTTAGCCAGGAGCTGCAAGACGGCCGTAGCCCGTCGCTCGACTTTTACAGCGATCCGGAAAACGTGCAGCAGGTGCAGCCAGTGGAGCAGGCTGTGCTGGGGGCAATGAGCCGTCTGAGTGGCTCGGTAACGGCCGCTTCCGTTTCACAAAATGTGGCGGCGGAATTGGGCCTGTTTGAGCTGGGCGTGGCGGAGGCGGATTATTATGAAACGGCCGTTTCCACCGCCCAAACCCAATGGCAAACACCCCCCGTTGTCATTCAGGTAAACGAAGACGAGATTATTGTGGACAGCAACGAGATCATTCCCCAAGGTCTCAACCAATCCTCCCCCGGCATGATGGCCATGTTTGCCACCTTTGGCATGATTGGTGGCGCGGCGGTGATGATTCAAGAGCGGCAGTCTGGCACGCTGCGCCGCCTGCTGGTGATGCCCATCAGCAAAGGCAGCATTTTGCTGGGCAAGCTGCTGGGGATTTTGCTCACGGGGCTGCTGCAAATGACGCTGCTCATCGTAGTGGCCGCGCTCTTTTTTGATGTGCCCTGGGGCAACAGCCCTGCTGCCCTGGCCGTTATTGTGTTTGCCTTTGCCCTAGCCATCACCAGCCTGAGCATGATGATGGCGGCGCTAACCAAAACGCTGGCCCAGGCTAACGCGCTGGGCACGGTGATTGTCCTGTCCATTTCGGCCTTGGGCGGGGCGTGGTGGCCGCTGGACATTGTGCCTGGCTGGATGCAAACCATCGGCCGTTTTTCACCCATGTCGTGGGCAATGGATGGTTTTCAGGATATTATCACGCGCGGTCTGGGCATGACGGCCGTTTTGCCAGAGGCGGGTGTCTTGTTGGCCTTTACCGTCATCTTTTTGTTCATTGGCGTCTGGCGTTTTCAATATGAATAAAATGGAGATTGGAGACTGGAGATTAGAGGCTGAAAATCTCCAATCTCCAATCTCCAGTCTTGAAAATTTTCTATGACAAATTACTCAAACTTCCTCAACTTCGCCCTCGATGCCGCCTGGCAGGCCGGGCGTGTAACGCTGGGCTACTTCCAAACTGGCGTGGCCGTGCGGCGCAAGGCAGACAACACGCCGCTGACCATTGCTGACCAGCAGGCAGAGCAAAAACTGCGCCAGCTCATTGAGCAGTATTGGCCGGAACATAACATTTTGGGGGAAGAGTACGGCCGTACCCAACACAACTCCCCCTACACCTGGGTGTGCGATCCCATCGACGGTACCAAATCATTTATGTGTGGCGTGCCGCTGTATGCTAATTTAGTGGCGCTGCTGTATGAAAATGAGCCGATTTTAGGCGTGATCAATCTGCCTGCGCTGAACGAGATGGTGTACGCCGTGCGCGGCGGGGGCTGTTTTTGGAACGGCCGTCCTGCTCATGTTTCTGGCACCCAAAATTTGGCTGATGCGGTGGTGTTGCGCAGCGAGTTGGAGAACCCGGAACGATACGGCCGTCAGGAAGCGTGGCAAAAATTGGTGGCAGCCAGCTACGTGCAGCGCACCTGGGGCGATGCCTACGGCTACTCCCTCGTGGCCACAGGCCGGGCCGACGTCATGCTCGATCCCGTCATGGCGCTGTGGGATATTGCTCCACTGCAAGTGATTATGGAAGAGGCAGGCGGTACGCTCACCGATTGGCAAGGCGAGGCGACCATTCATCATGAGGAATGTATTGCCACCAACAAGCATCTGCTTCACGATGTGCTGACGTTGGTGAATGGTTAGAAAAGCATCCGGCAAATGGGCGCGGCGTTTGGCAGATGTCGGCACGTTTTGCCAGGGTAATGACCAAACGCCGCGTCTCTACACAACGCCCTACATCTGGAACGTTTCGTACACAGAAATTTGGCCACCGTGCTGCCAGTGCGGGCATCCCTTGGCCAGGGAAACGGCCTCATCCAGCGAACCCGCATTTAGGATGGAATAGCCTGTGGCTGGCGTGCCCACTGCGCCCTCGGCCACGCTGCCGTCGCTGTTGATGGATTTGGCTTGTTGGGCAAACGGGTTGCCGCCGTTGACAAGGGCGTCACCCAGGCCGCCCATCCAGGCACCCCATGCTTCCATCACTTTAGCCCCTTCTTCTTCTGTTTCTGGATAGCTTCCGCCAGTGTAAACTAATACAAATTCGGTCATGATCAATTCTCCTTTTCGGTAATTTGGTGCGGAATTGCACCGTTCTGATCAAACGACGAATAATCGGCGGCCAGATCGACAGGCAGAATAAGCAATTTTGGGTAATTTTGAATATTCCCTAAAATTGGCCGCATGAATAAATATTTGCCTGCCTCCATTGATCCCAAAGATGTAATTGCCACCATTGGCCTGATGTCTGATACGCACATGCCGCAGCGCTGGGCAGCCTTGCCGCCTGTGCTTGGCCACATTTTTGCCAACGTCGAGATGATTTTCCACGCGGGCGACGTGGGTGAGCTGTGGGTGCTGGATGAACTGAGCCAGATTGCCCCGGTCATTGCCGTGCATGGCAATGATGAAACGGAAGACGCCGAGCGGGAGCTGCCCTACCAGCAAGTCGTGACGGTGGCGGGGCAGCGCTTGCTCATCTGGCACAGCCATTACCCCAACCGGGTGGATGAGCTGCATTCGCGGCGCGGCGGCAACCTGCGCGAGGGGCTGCTGCGCAACATCGCCCGGGCCAAATCGGCCGGGGCGCGGCTGGTGCATTTTGGGCATTGGCATCTGCCGCTGCTGTTTGAGCATGAGGGGATCGTGGCGGTGAATGCCGGGGCGATTGCGTCTGGCAACCCGTACCAGCAGCAGGTGATTCAAACGGTGGCGCTGTTGTTTGTGCTGCGCGACGGCCGTTTCCACATCAGCCACGTCAACTTAGCCGACCCGGAACGGCCGTACACACCACAAACTGATATTGATGCCGGGTTTGCGCAGAATTTGGGAATTTACGGCCGTTCCATCCTGGCCCCCGATTTGGAATTCCTACCCAAAGTTGATCTCAGCGACATTTACCGCACCGACCGGGGAGCTTTTCTGGACGTCTGGCTGCCGCTGGCCCACCGGGTGTGGGCGGGCGAAAAATCGCAGGTAGCCCTGGCTGATTTGTTGGCGGCGGTGAAAACAGCCGATATTAAGGAAGGGACTAGGGAGAGGATAACGGCCGTATTGGAATCCGCCTTGTCCACCTGATTTTGCGTGTTGAACCTTGCTGAATAGACAAGTATACTGTTTTAACTTGTGGCCAACTCAAAATATTCCGGTAATAAATTTCCTGATATTGTCAGAATAGAGGATTTATCCAGTATCGATGCAGGTTTATGAACAGGCAGAGCGGCTTAGGCAAAGTTTTGTTCTGCCGAACTGGGGAATCTTGGTAAATGAATTCGTTCTGCAAACTAAAACGGCCGTCCTAACAACAACTTATAGCTGACGCGCCAAAGCAAACGAGCGCGCAGCTTAAGCAACTGAATGGCGGCCATTTAATTCTCGGAGAATGCAATGAGTAATGGAGGCATAAAATGGGGAATTTTACAATAAATCCTGAAATTACTGTTGGTAATATTCTTACTGTTGGCACAATATTAATATCTATGATCTCCATTCTAATATCTTGGGGGAAAGATCGAAGACTCCGTCAAAAAGAATATGCTACTCCCATAAGACAATCAATTGGAATTATTGCTGCAAAATTAGAGAGATGGAAGGAAATTTCAATCAGTTTTTTTGAAAACATTCAGCCATTTCTTACAGACGCTGATGTTATGCTTTCCAAAGGAGAAACTCTTGAAGCAGTACGGGACGATCTCTGGCGTAGTCTAGTAGAAGCAAGAGCAAAGTATTCACAACAAATACTTGATGAAAATATTGAAACAGCCTATGCGGAATTACATGGATATGATCCTCGGATTCGCAAGTTATTTGTAGAAGCAATCAATCGCCTGCGTTCGACCGATAAGACAATGTTCAATTTAGTTCTAGAATTGACTCAGAAGGATATTCAGATCACTGAGGAACCTTATATTAGTGCAAAACTTGGAAATTCCCTCAGAGAAACGTGTAATTCTCTTAGGTCAATAAGCAGTGCGTTAATGGATCTGATTATCGATCCCTTTCAAAGAGAGATGGAAGTTGTTTTAAATGCAAAAGACTCAGAAATCGTGAGAAAGAAATTTAACGTATCAACTCCAAGTGTATTATTTTCTTTAGATCGTCGCTCGTTACAAATCGACATTGAGTTACTGAAATCCCATCGGTTGACCCGGAGAAATGCCAGAAACCTTTTAACCATGTGTGAGCCAATGCCCAGCCCAATATTTAGTGGAGGGAAAAAAGAGTTCGCAAATATACTTAAGACGCTTGCGGATGATCCCCCACAATTTTTAATAGGTAGTCGAAGAATTGGCAAAGAATCCTTAATTGAACAAATAAAAAAGAAAATACAATCTGACGAATCAAGCGAGAAAATATAGAGTTTTGTATACAAATCACACAATAGCCGCCTAACGGGGCTTGCAGCCGACATGCCAAATGAAACGAGCTTTGTAAGGAATAAAATATGACAGAATTAACCTATGAAAATGTTCAAAAGATGATTGCCGCGCTTGTTGATTTACATGATGAAACCGGCAGATTTATGAACAGTTATGAGAATACGTTCTTGAATAATTCGCAAGCCGCAACAGAATTTGAAGCCTTTGCCGATCAAGAATCAGTTAGAACAGTATTTGCTCAAGGTAGTATTCAAATCGAAGTTGCAGCAGATCACCTTATGGCGTTAAGAAAGGCTTTGTCTGAGCCAGCTCAAACTATTGCCCCTTGGTCGTGTACTCGCTCTGTTTTAGAAGCATCAGCGATATCAGCATGGCTATTTGATCCTCAAATATCTATTATGGAGAGAGTGCAAAGAAGCTTTGCATTTCGCTTTGAAGGACTTCGTCAACAATCCAAATTTGGTGATGTAATTAATGCAACGACTGAAGTCGCTAAAGTCAATACTAGAATTGACGATGTGGAACAAAAAGCCATAGGACTTGGATTTCCAAGCGTTCTGGATAGACGCGGGAGAAGAATTGGTATCGGCCAGCAAATGCCATCAATAACAAAATCAGGCGCTGTGTTTTATTGGGACTTGACCTTCAATGCGCCATAAAATGAACGAATCTTTATCAAAATTGGAGAAGCGGTTATCAGGTCTTCGCTCATAAAAAAAAGATCACGTCGCGATAGCTTTGAATAAAAACCACTGGAAAACGAATTCACGAAGCATTATCAAGGTGTCTTCACCTTTTGATGCTCGCGATCCGGTTCAATGTTTGCACGCTGTGAAGGGATACAGCTGGGCAAGTTCAAGCGAACAACTCAATTAAAGGTACGGTTTGAAGTCAGACAAGGTGCAAAAGCGCTGATTCAAAAAAAGACAAAACGCCCACCTACGATACGCAGCGCGCCTATCACCGCTTTATTACCCTGTTGCAATGTCTTCCCAGGTTGCCTGTAATCAGACGTTCCATGATGGGGTCTTCAGATGGGCCATGCTCCTTCCCTCAACGTTGCATTGGTCGCACCAGCGGGCAAAGCGTTTGTAGATGCTGTCCATTTCCGTATTTCTTGGAAGAGCCGCCTTGGGAACATGGGCTCATCCAGAGCACGCTGACGAAGCGAGGCACTTGCCTCATTACTGATATAGTCATTCCTGGTCGATTTCCAAGAATCGATTTATTGAACAGGCATGATTTGATCATTTTCATGTTGCCGTCAAGAGAAACCTTGCTTTTACTAACAAGGAATGAACCAGACGCGGCGAGTAATTGGTAATTCCAGCGGCGCGGTTAGAGCAAAGTGTTGTTCTAATCGCGCCGCGTTGGTTAGGTAGCGTTAGTCCCCAAGATCATTATTAGAGGATAGCGAAAAATGATTCCTGAAAATCGCATTCCTATTGGCTTCAAACCGACCTAATCGGGCATTTCAACTGCTAGCTCATGCTGCCAAAGCTGGCGTTATGTGGCAATATCCTACACGTTTACATAAGGGAGTAAACCATGTCACAAGTTAAGGTGATTCCTTATCAAATTTCTTGGCCTGACGAGTATGCAGAGCTTGTGGAGCAATTGCTTCCGGCAATTCACAATCAAATTGCACGCATCGATCATATAGGGTCTACTTCAATACCTGGTATGGCCGCAAAAGATATTATCGATGTCCAAATAGCTGTGCCTGAATTGACCCAGAAATTCGTGGAGACGATGACTCACCAAGGCTATCGTTATCATCCTCAGTTGAAAGATAATGCACCTCCTGAAGCTGACGCCTCACAATGGCAGAAACAAGTCTTTACAGAACCGGAGGGTAAACGGCGATTTAATATCCATGTACGTCTTTCGGGAGCAGCCAATATGAGGCAGGCATTGTTGTTTCGGGACTATTTGCGATCGCATCCTTCTTCTGTTTTTGCGTATGGGATGTTGAAGCAGCGATTAGCAGAAAAGCATCCGGAGGACCGCACATATTACTATTCCATCAAGGATCCCTTGTTTGAAATTATATGGGAAGCAGCAGAATGCTGGGCCAAAAATACAGGATGGCAGTACGATAACATGGAGAATTGGAGCAATCAAGATAAATATGTGTGTGAAAAGAACTCTCATGAATAGATCGAAGCCACTCAGCAATTTTTGTAACGGACCGGCGAGCACTGTACCGATTCGCCCTTTGAGTTGGTGATAGTTAAAGGTTCCGCGCCCACCGAGAAGTTGGATTCTGCTCGCCCGCAGCTGAACAAGGCATTAGCCTCCAAGATCGTTACCCTTGAGGAAAACATGTCTGAGTACAATTCGCTGAACGCTTATAATGACAAAATGCGTGCTGAACGTTATGCCCAAAGTAAGGGGTTTGGCTTCGAACGTAAGGTAAGAATGTATGAAGTCACTCTGGACTTATTAACCACATTGGCCCCATCTCAATCAACTGTCTTGGAACTTGGATGTGGGACAGGCCTCTTCACCGAGAAAATGTTATTCGCCAAGCACTTTCAAGAGATCTACGCGACAGATGGCTCAGAGGCAATGTTGTCGAAAGCTAAGCAATCGCTGGATGCAAAAGCGGATCAACTGCGTTTTTCCCATCTTGATTTCACTACTGAGTGGGTGCCTCGTTTTAAGGATATTAGCATTGATGCCGTTGCCAGTACGATGGCATTACATCACGCAACTGATAAGCAGAAACTCTTTCGACAAATCTTTGAAGTGCTCAAGCCACAAGGGGTCTTTGTGCTGGCTGATCATATGGCGGGTACAACAGCTTTTACTGAGTATTTGATAGGCAGAGAACGAGCATTGATAAGATTGGGGCAAGAGGCAAAAGAGAACCAGGCCCAGGTCTTGGAGGTGATACGCTTTGATGAAGAGAGACAAAAAGAAGAGGGGAACAGATGCGAAACCGTTGCCCAGTACCAGCAGTATTTGACATCAAGTGGGTTTGAGGATGTGGATTGTCTGTGGCGAGATTATTGGTTGGCAGTATTTGTGGCACGGAAGCCAGAGAATGCCAGGTAGAACGGTAAAACGTCGATAGTTGGCCAACGCCGCCCAACATGGCCTGCTGCCGACGCGAGGCGCGGCTGAAACGGCCGTTAACCAACCAACAATCGAAATGCTGATACTTGTTCAGTTATGGCAAGTTTGATACACTGCCTGCCATCATGATGAGACGGTGGCGTTGGGTCTTTTTACTGCTGGTGGGCGTTCTGCTGCTTGCCCTGTTTGGTGCGGGGCGGCCAACGGCCGTTTTCAGCCAAACCGTCTCCGGGGAAGGGGAAGCCCACATCTACGGCAATTTGCAGCTTGATCTCACCCTCTCGCGCAGCGCCGGGCAGCCCGGCGACATCATCGACCTCACCATTACCCTCACCAACCACAGCCAGGCCACGGAAACCCCCACCATTGGTTTACAACTGCCGCCAGGCGTGCGCCCGGCCACCATGCTTTTTCCCGCTGGCCTTTCCCTCAATTTGCAGGCGGGCACGCTGGATTGGCTGCCCGTGACCCTGGCCAACGGCGGCAGCAACAGCTTTACGCTGCCGCTGCGCCTGGAAACGGCCGAAATTAGCCAGCCAACCCAACAAATTACGGCCGTTCTGCGCCACAACGATTTAGAAGAAACGGCTGCCGCGTCCCTGTGGATTGGCGTGCCGCCGCAGGTGAGCAGCGTCATTAGCCCGCCGCAGGTAGCCGTGGGGCAGCCGTTCCAACTGCGGGCTGTGGCTGCGGGGTCTGGCCCCTTTACCCAGGTGTGGCATCTGGGCGACGGCCGTCGCGTGGAAACCACTGATCCCGTTGTGCTATTTTCCGCCGCTGGCATTTATGAAGTGCAGGTCGAAGTCAGCAATCCGCTGGGAACGGCCGTGCAGCGGCACACCATCTCCGTGGTGCCCCATCCAGCCGCCCAATTTAGCGTTAGCGACGCCACGGCTGGCGTAGGGCAAACCATCACCTTCATCAACCAGAGCGGTGGCGCTGGCCCCCTGACCTATTCATGGGATTTTGGCGATGGCGGAACGGCCGTTGAGGCCACGCCCAACCACACCTACAGCGCCCCCGGCACCTACCTGGTTCACCTCATTGTGCAAAACGCCTTTGGCCAATCAGAAGCGTATTGGCCGGTGTCTGTGGGCCTGCCGCCCACGGTAGATATGATCGTGCCTGATCGCGTTCCAGCGGGGCAGGCGTTCCAGGCACAGGGCTTTGGCGACGCTTCCATTAGCCGATTTGAGTGGAGCATGGGGGATGGCCAATCGCTGGAGGGGCCATTGGTGGAACACAGTTACGGCCGTCTTGGCGAACTGTACGTGACGTTGGTGGCCAGCAATGAGTTTGGCAGCACCCAAATCGGCCGTTGGCTAACCGTTGACCCCGGCATTGTGAACTTTTACATTCCCTTTATCTCTAGCTTGCTGGGGCAGGCAGCGCCCCCGGTTGCAGAAGGTTCTGCAGAGGCCAATCTGCCCGATGTGGCCTTGGAGCAGCCGTTTGTGCTGCGGCCCATGCCCACGCCACCTGGCAGCACCCCAGCCGAGCAGCTTTTGCTTTACATCAACGAAGCCCGCCGCCAGTTTGATCTGGCTCCGCTCAATTTGGTGCCACAACTGAGCGCCGCCGCCCAGGAACACACCAACGACATGGCCCGCTTCGCCTACACCGCCCACACTGGCTCCGATGGCTCTACCCCCGCCGAGCGGCTCCTGCAATTTGGCTATGCCCAGGGGTATGCTGGCGAAGCAACCGCCTGGGGCTTTGAATATCCCCATCAGGCCGTCGAGTTTTGGGTAAACAGCCCGGCCCATCGCCGCATCATCCTGAATGCAAACGCCAGCGATGTGGGCGTGGGCTATTCCCTCAATTTTAATGCGCCCAGCGTCTGGTATTGGACGGCCGAATTTGGCAACCAATTTGCCCTGGCCGACGCGCCGCTTTTGCGGGTGCAGGAGCCAGCCGCTGAGCTAGAGGCGATGGTGACCAGTTTGGTGACATTTAGCTGGAACTGGCCCACACCGCTGGCCGCAGAGGAGCAGTTTGTGCTTTATTTGCACACCAACCGGGGCGAATTCCCCGTTGCTACAGTGACCAAACCAACTTTAGGCACGCGGTACAGCGTGCAGTTGGCCGCCAATGCGTTTAGCAGCGGCAATGCCCGCTTGCAGGTGAATCCGGGTAATTACAGCTGGCATGTGCGGCTAGAAAATGGCAGCACGGTGGTGCAAAGCGATGCCCGTCCCATTACCTTCACAGCGGACCCCAACGCACCGACGCCCACCCCGTCGCCAACGGCCGTTCTGCCCACCATCACCCCATCACCCACCGCCACGCCAACGGCCGTTCCGCCCCAAAATACTCCTGGCCCACCCACGCCGACATCTCCCCCGCCGCTGATGACGGCAACGCCCAATGGCTGAGTAAATAGTGAAAAGTGATAAGTGAGAGAAGCGATTTGCTTTTCACTTTTCATCTGTTACGAAAAGGAACTTCCCATGTACAAAACGCTGATCGATGTTGAAACCCTGGCCCAAAATTTGGGGAAGCCTGATTGGGTGTTGGTGGATTGTCGCTTTAGTCTGGCGGATACGGCCGTTGGTCAGCAAAACTACCACGCGGCCCACATCCCCGGCGCGGTGTATGCCCATCTGGATCATGATTTGAGTGGACCACCCACCAGCGATCATGGCCGCCACCCGCTGCCCACGCCACAGCGTTTGGCCCAACTGTTTAGCCGTTTGGGAATCGATGAGATGTGCCAGGTAGTGGCTTACGACGATGCCGGGGGCATGATTGCTTCCCGGCTGTGGTGGATGCTGCGCTACATGGGCCACAACGCAGTCGCCGTGCTGGATGGCGGTTGGCCTGCCTGGCAAGCTGCCAGGTTGCCAACAAAATCTGGCGATGAGCGCAACCAGGCGGCGCAGTTTGCCGGGCGTCCGCAAATCAAATGGCTGGTAACGCTCGACGAGGTGAATGACCAGCCGCTGCTGGTTGATTCCCGTGCGCCAGAGCGGTATCGCGGCGAGATTGAGCCGCTTGATCCTCAGCCAGGCCATATTCCCGGCGCACACAATTTGCCCTACGGCAATCAGCTTACCGCAGACGGCCGTTTTCGCCCGGCCAATGAACTGAAAGCAGAATTAACGGCCGTTCTGGGCGATAAATCTGGCGAAACAGCAACTTTTTACTGTGGGTCGGGGGTCAGCGCCTGTGTGAATTTGCTGGCAATGGCGCATGTGGGTTTGGGAAACGGCCGTTTGTACGTAGGCTCCTGGAGCGAGTGGAGCAGCTATCCAGAACGACCAATTGCCCTGGGAGAAGAAAGTTAAATAACAAAGAACAAACTTCCCACTTTTCACTATTCACTTCTCACTATTCACTTCTCCCCGCTAACCGATTCCTCCCCATCCTGACTGGCCAGCTCCAAGGTGCCAATGGTGCGGGCCACATTTTCAATAGCCACCCGCTGCTTCCGGTACAAATCTGACTCGCTCATGGCCAGCCGCCGGGCCACGTCCCGCACCCGCTGCCCCTGAACAAACTTTAGCTCCAAAATGTTGTACAAAATCCATTCGGCCGTTGTCATGTTGCGCTCGCCTTCTGGCTTTTGCAGCTCAATGGCGTTGTTCAGGATGGCCCGCAGCGCTTTGGTGGGATTGTTCTCGTGTTCAGCCATTGCCTCTTGCACAATTTGCAGCCGCATCAGGGGGCTTGTGGTGAGTTTAGGCCCACCCCAATAATGCGTGAGGGCGTCACGAACCATTGTGTTAAATTCCGGGTCGTTTAGAACGGCCGCAGTTTGTGTGTCTTGTGCCAGTACGGGCAATCCGCCAAAGGTTGCCTCGCTGCGCCGCTGCTGGATGGCCGTAATTTGGGGCAGCAGCCCTTCAACGGTAGCAAACACTTCTTGCTGTAAAATGCGGTCTTCCAGCGACTGAGCCGCCTGTTTCAGCAATCGATCAAAAATCGCTTCTTCGTCTTCGGTCAGGTCTGGCTGTGGCCCACGGGCGCGAATGCCAAGAATGCCCAAGACAACATCGTGCTGCCGACTGTGCAACGGCCGTATCCAAAAATTTTGCCAGACAAAAAAGTCCCCAATCGCTTCCAGCGTATCTCCTCCGTCACGATGGCCGTTTCCGTTGGTCTGGGTCAGCTTACGCAAATCGGCATCGTGCAAAATCTCGCCAGATTCAGCCAGCGGGCCAACCACTGCCTCAAGTGTGGGGCCGTCGGGCGTTATGGCGGCCACAAAAGAAGTGGGCGTACGCAGCGCCTCGCAGGTGGCGGCCAGGATGCTCTCTAAAAATTGCTGCAAGTCGCGGGTGGTCAGCAGGCGTTCGCTTAACCGCTGGATGGTGCGCACATCTGGATCATTGTTTAGCTGGAAGAGCCGCTCTAACGGCCGTTTATACGCATGAATTGCCCACTCCACCAGCATAATCGTCGCTACCAGGCTAAAGCCCAGCGCCGTCTCTGCTGGCAAGCCCAGCACCGGGCTGTTGCGGCTGACCAACACGTACACCAGCAGCACAATACTGCCCGCCAGCGGCACCCGCGCCATGAACTTAAACAAACGAACCCGCACCACACGATCCGGCGAGGTCGTGCCAAAATAGGCCAGATGCGCCGTGAGCACGCCGAACATCAATCCCACCACCAAATTGCCCAAAATAATGATAGGCCACAGCCAAAACGGAATAACCTCTTGCCCCTCACTGCTAATGATGAGCAAATAAGGAAACACCCCAAGCGGCGCTGCCAGGTAAGTCAGCAGGGTCGAGGTCATGCGCTGGCGGGTCGTGCGCGTAATGCAGCGCTGCCGCGCCCGCCATACGTTATAAATACTCAAAGCCGTTACCAGCCAAAAATAGGCGGCAAAAATGGGGAAAATTGGCCCCGCTTCTGGATGAGGAATGCGAGACAGCGGGTTGGGAATGGGGTTCATCACCAGTAAATCGCTAAATAAGGCCAGCCCCAGAAAAATAAGCCCGCTTAAATAGCCAAT
>JACKBR010000057.1 GCA_020634495.1 Ardenticatenaceae bacterium
CCCCCCTTCGGCCTGCACCAACGTTTGTGCCCACGGCGCAGAAACGAGCCTGGCCTCACGCACATCCACCTCGTTCCAATCCACAAATTGCAGCAAGGGGGATTCTTCCAGGCGTGTTGTAATGGTATTGGAAAATGCGCCGCTAACGGTAAACAGTCCTGCTTCGCTGCCCGCCTGCGGATTAATGATCAGCATGTCGGCGGGTGGTGGTGGGTCAGGCAGCGCCACGCCATCGAAGATGACCAAGTCGTAATCAAACGTTTCCGGGTCGAGCAAATCGCTGCCGGGCGGCGCTTTAAATGCCTCGATGCCGGGCAGAACGGTGAACACCTGCTCCAAAAAGAGATTGCCCTCTGTCACCAGCAGCGTGCGATTGCTCACGCCGCCCTCATGCACCGCCCAGGCGACGTCGTCCAGCGGCAAAAAGTCGCCTTCGTTGTCGCCCAGGTAGGCGCGGATGGTGGCCGTGCCGGGCGGCAAATCCCAGGTGGCGTTGACGCTGCTGCCTGCGGGCACCGTCAGGCGACGTGAATCGAACAGCGTGCCGTCCAGATCAATGCTCAGCAGCGTTTCCCGGTCAATCAGCCCCTCGTTTTGCACGCTGGCAAAAAGCTGAATGCCTGATTCGGTCTCGCGTGTCGCCAGGGCAGTGATGGCTAAATTTTCACCGCTCTCGCCGATGGGTACGTAAATGAATTCCACCGGCAGCGGCGGCAAATCGTCCGGCAGGCCGCCATCGGAAACGATGACGATGCGCGCATCGCGAAAGCCCTGCGCGGCTCCGGTGGCCAGAGCAAAGGCAGCGTTCCAGGCCGCCGCCGCCGGATCTGGCTGCACCGCTTCCAGGGCGCGTTGCAGCTGGGTGCGGTCGCTGCTGGCGGCGGCCAATACGGTGGGCGTCTGCCCTACTTTGATGAGCGTCATCTGGCTGTCGCCGCTCAGGTCGTTGATCAGCTGGCCGACTTCGGCTTTGGCGGCGGCAAAGCGGCTGGGTTCCACGTCGGTGGCTTGCATGGAGGCGGAGGCATCGAGCAAAACAACGACACTGCCGCTGATGATGGACGGTGTGGGTAGAAACGGCCGTGCCAAGGCAAACACCAGCGCGGCCAAAATAATCAGTTGCAAGATGAGCAGCAGGTTGCGGCGCAGCTTTTGCCAGGGGGCGTTGGCCTCGCGGTCGCGCAGCAGCTTTTGCCACAGCAGGGTGCTGCTCACCATCACCTCGCGCCGCCGCAGCCGCAGCATGTAGAGGATGATGATTGGCCCAGCCAGCAGGCCAAGCAAAAGGAAGAGAGGAGTTAGAAAGGACAAATACGTTCCTGATCAAAAATTTGACGCAAAGGCGCGAAGGGGCAAAGTGAAAAAGCCTTTGTGCCTTGTAAATCTTTGCGTTCTTGTATGTTTAAAAGTCGTCGAATTTCACGGCAAAAGGATACACAAAAACGGCCGTCCTGCCTACGCGCTTCTGCTTATTCTCAATGGTTCTTAACGGGTAATCCAGCGTTGTCCAGGTGATTTCGGCGTCGGCCCTGGTTTCATCACCAGCTTCAAATCGCCGCTGACGGGCGGTTCCACCTCGTCCGGGCTGAGCAGGTGAATGAGGCCCACTTCGCAGCCGCGGGCTTGCAGGGCGTGCAGGCCGTCCTGGTAGCCGTTGGGGAGAGCAGGTCGCTGAGGACAAAGAGCAGGCCAGGCCGCCGTCCGCGCAGCGCGTAATTTTCAGCGATTGATTCAAATCGGTGATGCCGCTGCCGCTGCCGGTTTCCAAAATTGCAGCAATCGCAGCGAATTTTGCTGCCCGCGAAAGGCCCCAGGTGTGGTCGCCCGTGCTGCTGAGGAGGTAACGGCCGTTAAATCCCAGCCACCAGCCCAATTGCCCCAACGCCCCGCCAGCCGCAGCGCATACAATAGCTTGTTCTCCGACTGATTACCGTTTACCGATAACCGATCACCGTCATCCGGCCAATTCATGCTGGCGCTGGCGTCCACGAGGAGGTGGACAGCTAAATCTTCTTCTTCTTCAAGGAGCTTGATAAACGGCCGTTCCAGCCGGGCATACACATTCCAATCCAGCCGCCGCAATCGTCCCCTTTGGTGTAGTTGCGGTAGTCGGCAAACTCGATGGAGGTGCCGCGCTTGCTGCTGCGCCGGTCGCCTTTCATCACCCCACGCGCACCCGCTCCGCCACGAGGGTGAGCTGTTCCAGTTTGCGCAGGGTGGTTTCGTCAAAAATGGTCATGAGGAGATTGGAGACTGGAGATTAGAGACTGAATACAATCTCCAGTCTCTAATCTCCAGTCTCAAAATCATTCTTTGGGAACAGAAGCCAGCAAATCCCCCACTAATCATCCGTGCGGATGCCTTCCGCCTGGCCTTCGAAGTTGAGCAGGAGGCGGTGGCGCAGGGCGGCTGGGGCTACTGGCCACATCATCGAAGCTGACGTTGAGACGGCCGTTTCAACGCCGTAATCTTCGCTAACACCAACGCCTGCGCCCCGCGCGGGCTGGAACCGTAGCGCACGTACTGGTTCACCAACCCCGCCGGACTGCTGCCGGATGCGTCGCCACCACCAGCTGGCTGATGTACTGGCTCACGTGGCTGGGAATCGGCACCTGCCGCGCCAGCGCCTGCATGGCGGTGAGCCGCGCCCGTCGGCGGCTACTTCCGGCGCGGGCGTGCTTTTTGCCCGTGGTGCGCGCCAAAATCTCCGTCAGCTCATCGGCCGTAGGGAAGGCGACGTTGATTTTGAAGAGGAAGCGGTCTAGCTGCGCTTCCGGCAGCGGGTAGGTGCCTTCCTGCTCGATGGGGTTTTGCGTCGCCAGGACGAAGAACGGCACCGGCAGTTGGTAGGTGTGGTTAGCTACCGTCACCGTCTTTTCCTGCATCGCTTCCAGCATGGCGGATTGGGTTTGGGCGTGGCCCGATTGATTTCGTCGGCCAGGATCAGGTTGGCAAAGACCGGCCCTGCTGAAAGCGAAAGGCGCGGTGTCCATCCGCCTCTTCCATGATTTCCGTGCCGGTGATGTCGGCGGGCATCAGGTCTGGCGTGAACTGGATGCGGCTGAAATCGAGCTTGAGCACCTGCCCCAGCGTGCGGATGAGCATCGTCTTGCCCAGCCCGGCACACCTTCCAGCAGCACGTGCCGCCGCTGAGAATGCCCACCAGCACCGTCCGCACCACGTCCGCCTGCCCAACGATTACTTGCCAACTTCGGACTCGATCGAAGCGGCCGTTTCTCGAAATTGTTCTACGGTAAGGTCAATTGTTTCAATCATGAATTTTTCCTGAGGAGATTGGAGATTGGAGATTGAGATTTTTCGTCTCCATTGCTAGTTGAAGTGAGCCAATCGAGATCAGAGGCGAAAACAATGGAAAGCTAAACTCTGTATCAACTATGTAATTGGTTGAACTCTCTTTTAATTTATAGGAGCTATTTTTGCGCTGTGCTTTTAAGTTTTTGGTAAAAGCGTTTATCTGGCGACCAATCCGTGTTAGGGTGTTTGCATAAGCCCCCAATTGGTTTTCGGAAATGAGATTCCTGGCTAAACAACGATTTAGCCAATACTTTGTTTCAAACAGACTTCCGCGTGCATAGTAAAGAAAATTTATCTTATCGCCAAAATGAAAACGGCCGTACGATTCCGCAATATTTGCGCCGATAGAATCAGCCGCTCTTGTTAACTGCTTACCCACAACGTCCTTTGCAAATCTATCCCACGGAGAAACCAATTTCCACAAATCATCCGCAACGGTCTCCGCCATTTGTAAAACTCGCAAATCATCAAATCCAGTCGCCATTTTCAATCTCCAATCTCGCAACCGCAGGTTGCCAATCTCCAGTTTACGGTTCCAGCGATGAGAAATAGTCGCGAATGTACCCTTTGAGGCCGAGCGGGATGTAGTCGTCGGCGAGGGCTTCGTTGGCGGCGTTGCGGTAGTCGCCAAAGACCTGCTCGTAGGGGACGATGCTTTGCTCGTCGCCAAACTCGGTGGGGTTTTCGCTGAGCAGGCCGCCGCACGAGGCCGGATCGGCAATGCACTCTGCGGGCAGTTCCACATCTTCACCCTCAAAGCCGCTTAAATCAACTAAATCTGGCGCATAGACATTTTCGGCATGGCCGCCACCCGGCCCTGGCCCACCCTGGCCAACGCCCTGGTTGCCGCCCTGACCTTGCCCGGAACCTTGCCCTTGTCCGCTACCGTCGCCAGAACCTTGTCCTTGCCCCTGGCCCTGACCTTGCCCGGAACCTTGTCCCTGACCCTCGCCTTGCCCCTGGCCTTCACCCTGGCCTTGGCCTTGCCCGCTGCCTTCGGCCTGTTGGCCTTGGCCGGATTGATTGCCCTGGCCTGCCTGAGCCACTTCCTGCCGCCCCTGGCCAAGCTGGTTGGCGGCGGCGTTGGCCTGCCCGGCAGTGGTGCTGCTCTGGGCGCGCTGCTGGAGGGTGCCTGCGGCCTGCTGCAAGGCTTGCTGCGCGGCGGCGACATCGCCGTTTTGCAGCGCTTCGGCGGCAGCGGCGAGTTCGTTGGCCAGTTCGCTATCTACGTTTTGCAGGGAAGCGGCCGTTTCCAGCAAATCCTCCGCCAACTGTGCCAACTCCTCATCAGACAAGGTCGGTAAACTGTCCGCCAACTGCGCCGCCGCCGCGCCTGCCTGGGACAAATTGCCATTTTGCAAATTTTGCCCCAGCGACTGGCTGTTCTGGTTTTCGGCCAGCGGCTGGCCCGCGTCTTGCAGCGACTGTTGCAAATTCGATTGGTCGTTGTTGGCCGCCAGTTCGCGCAGCTCCGCTTCCGCCTCAGACAGCGTGGCCACCGCTTCTTCCTGGCTCAGGCTGCCTTCTTGCAATCCTTCCAGGGCGCTCTGAATTGGCTCCAGCAGTTCTTCTTCCTGCTCGTCGGTCAGTTCGGGATTTTGGATAATTTCTTCTTCCAGCGCTTCCAGGGCTTCGACTTGTGCATCGATGCTTTCCTGGATGGCGCGGCTTTTGAGGAGGGCGGCTTCCTGGGTGTTGGGCAGGAGAACGGCCGTTCCCAACAAAACAAGCGCCAGCAAAATCACCAACCAATCCTGCCGGTTCACTTTGAAGGGCAGCATCGCCTGGGTGTCTACACGGCGAACGGCCGTTAACGTATCGGTCAGCTGCAAATCGGCAAAAGCGGGGGTGATGTCTAGCTGGTGAGTTTGGATTTCAACGGCCGTACTGGTCCGCTCTTTCAGCAAAAACTGCCGGTCGGCAAACCGCGCCTGCTGCAACAAATCGCGTCGCTGGCTGATTAGCCAGATGATGGCCCCCAGCAGCCCCAGCAGCCCCAAACCACCCGCCACCAGCCCAACTTCCTGGTTTGTCAGCAGGGGGCGGAAGCGGGCAACGGTGGCCACGATGACGCCCAGCAGCAGACCCAGCAGCAGCCCACGTGGCAGCCACAACAAGCCATCCCGCAATCGGCGACGGCCGTTCCACTGCCTCAACTGCTGCTTTAATTCCTCAAACCGTTTGTTCATTACCAAAGAGATTGGAGACTGGAGACTGGAGATTCAGAGCATTTCAATCTCCAATCTCTAATCTCCAGTCTCTGCAATTATTGCGTAGCAATCTTTCGTACCCGTCGCACACAGGCGTAAAACAAAATCACCGACAGCAATATGTAAAAAATCAAATAAAGTGGCCAGGGTGAAAAGAGCCAGATTGAGTGGCTGGCACCAGACGCGCCGCCGACCGAAGTGCTGAAATACCAGAGCGAACCTTCTTGAACCAGTACAATATCACTGGCAATGAGCGTGGCAGGCAGATTGGTTGCTGCCAAAAACATGAGCACATACATCAGGACAGCTTCGGCTTGCCAACTTAAGAGGGCCGCGCCAGCAAAAAATGGGCTGAGGATCATGCTGAAAAGCCCAACGACAACCGGAATGCCCACAGTAATAAACAGTGATCCGGCAAAGGTGACGACGCTAGAGGCCAACGTGGTGCGCATACGCGCCGAGGAATACAATCCCCATAGAGCAAAAGCCACGGCCCCCACCAGCAAAATCACCTGCGACAAAAACAGTTCAATAAAAGCAACGCCACCCATCAAAAAAGCGATAGATTGCAGCGGAATGGCCACGAAGATGAGCAGCAGCACATAGCTGAGCGCAGAAACCAACTTGCCTGCCACAAATGATTTGGCAGAAAGCAGCGTGGTGCGCAGCAGATCATATGTCTGCCGCTCTTTTTCGCCGCTGATGGCCCCAGCCGTAAACGATGGCCCCACAAAGATGACCAGCATTACCTGCAAGCCCAGCACGGAGCTAAAGATCACTTTGCCCACATCGCGGGAATCTGGCCCGTAAGGCCCTCCGGCGGCCGAGGCAAAAGCGGAGTAGACCAGGGTAATAAAACCGCTCATTACCAACAAATGCACGGTGAGCACCACAAAGGCCCGCCGACCACGCATCCGACTGCGCAGTTCCTTCACCGTCACGGGATTTTCCCGCAGCCGCTGGATGAAACTTTTCTTTTTAGTGGTTGGTTCTTGTACAAGTTCGGTCATAATGCCTCAAAAATGAATTGTAATTGGGTAATTGAGCAATTTGGCAATTTGCTCTTCAATTACTCAATTACTCAGCTTTTTCGCCTGCCGCACAATGCCCCGCCAAAGGAGCAACACGGCCGTTCCATACAGAATTGTTGGTGAAAGCATACCGCCAGTTAACATAACACTGTTTTCCGCGCCAAACAGGCTCCAAATGCCCAGCCAAATGGCGCTGTTGCTAAAAATTTTCATCAGCACCAGAAGAGCGTAGCTGCCCGCCAGGGCATACGTTGCTGAGCGAACCCAGGTGGACAAATACATGCCCACAAAGGCGGCGAACAGCACTTCGACCCACGGCCGTATTAAAGCCCCCAGCCCAATGAACAAGCCAGAAACGGCCGTTGTGCTCCCGGCAAAACTTAGCACACAAAACAACATCAATGCCTGGAACAGGCTCAAAATCGCCATCACGCGCCATATCCGCAAACGTGATAACCCGCCAAACAGTTTTGCCAGCAAAATGGATGTCGTCGAATGGGGCGTCAGGCGCAAAATATCCCAGGTGCCCCGATCCTTTTCCATGCTGACGGCTGGAGCCGTTAGCGCGGGAGCCATAAACGAGCCATAAATTGTTAACATAGACAACAACGCCCCAGGCAGACAAAGCACGCAAATAAAAGCAAACAGCTCATCATCTTCAGAAGCGCCGAGCAAAGCCGGGTTTGTGCCTGCGCATAGTCCAAATAAAATGGCAGCCATCACCACAAAAGGGGAATAGCGGCGCAACGTCTCATAAAACGGATTTGGATTTCCCCAGTCACCCTTCTCACGGAGGTAAATTGGGTTCTCATTCAGCGAACGAACCCAGCGCCACCCTGCCCGCAACCGTGACGGAGATACCCCACTCAATTCACAAGACCTTTCGTCACCTGCAAAAAGACATCTTCCAAATCACCCGTTTCTTCCTGAAAGGCCACCACCCGGAAATTGTTGGCAATCAGGCTGGCCAGCAAATTGCTTAAGCTCTCATCGTCGCCCGTAAAATCAAAGCGCAGCGCGTCAGAAGGAATGTCGGCCTCCTCAGCAGTGGTAATGCTTTCTACCGCCTCGTGACGCAGCAAAAATTCCTGTACCGGTGTCAGATCGCCCAGCACCCGCAGCTGCATGAGCCGGTGCGCCCGCAGCTGCCGCTTCATTTCGGCCATGTCGCCGTAGGCTACCAGCCCGCCTGCTTCTAAAATAGCGATGCTGGTGCAAATATCGGCGACTTCGGACAAGATATGAGACGAGAAGAAGATCGTTTTGCCCATCAGCTTCAGCTCGCGCAGCAGTTCGCGCATCTCGATGCGGGCGCGGGGATCCAGGCCGCTGGCAGGCTCGTCTAAAATGAGCACTTGTGGATCGTGGGCCAGGGTACGCGCCAGGCAAAGCCGCTGCTTCATTCCTCGGCTCAGGCTGTCTACAAAGGCATCTTTTTTATGCCCCAAATCCACCAATGCCAGCAAATCATCGATCATGCCCAGGCGGGTGGCGGGCGGAATGTCGTAGCAGGCGGCAAAAAAGTCCAGATATTCCCACACTTTCATGTCGTCGTACACGCCAAAGAAGTCGGGCATGTAGCCGATGTTGCGGCGCACGGCGCGGGGGTTGTCGATGACGGATTCGCCAGCGACCCAGGCCTTGCCGCCAGTTGGCTTTAGCAATGTCGTTAGGATGCGCATGGTTGTTGTTTTGCCTGCGCCGTTGGGGCCGATGAACCCAAACACTTCACCCTCCTCAATATTGAGCGAGAGGTCGTGCAGGGCGGTCAGGTCGCCGTATTTTTTAGTCAGTCCTTGAATTTCGATGATTGTTGACATAAATACTCGTTTGTCTTGTCAAACCTGTCAGGTTCTTAGCAAATTTACTCGCCCAGATTGCCTGTAAGCACCGGATAAATTTCGCCAATGCCCAGACCAAATTGGCTGCTGTTGTCTTCTAAACGCAGGCGCACTTCGTTGTTTGGTCCAAGGTAAGGCGCAAATTCTTGGATGTTGTTTTTACCCCATATGGGGCTGCCCAATGGCTGCCATAGCCCTTGCGCAAAATCCCAGATGAGCACATCCGGCAGCTGTTGGGTGGCGTCTTCATATTGCTGCGTCAGCG
This sequence comes from Ardenticatenaceae bacterium, assembly GCA_020634495.1. The sequence continues at coordinate 8,663 of JACKBR010000057.1, forward strand.
AGAAGCCTAGCTTGGTCACTTCCATGTTTTGGAATTCAGGCCAGGGAGTGTAGGAAAATTCAACCCAGCCGCCATTGAGATATAAATCTTGAATGGTGGGGTTGTAGACGTTGTTGTTGGCCAGTGGCTCCCAGTTAATGAGGGACAGCGGGATGGTGACATTACGGCCGCTTACAATGTTTTGCTCTAGTGGGATTTCGATCAGGTACATGGTGGTGCTCAGGTTGTCGAAAGATTCACCGGCCAGGGTGGCATCCACCTGCTTTTCAGCAGACCAGGCGATGAGCACAACGCTTTCTGGCGGAATGGCGAAGGTGCCGGTGCCGCCAAAGTTGCTGCTTTCTAGGGCTTGCAGCAGCTGCCAGCGCGGGAAAAGTTCCCGATTGTTGTAAAAGTCGAAGGAGTTGAGGATGGTTTCGGCATTGGCAGAAAGTGGCGCACCGGAGCTAAATCCGCCGAAAGCCGGGGCGGTAGAGCTGCTGCTAACGGAGCGAATGAGTTCAGAAACGGCCGTTCGCTCATTGGGCGGCAAATCTCCGATGTAAACGGCCGTATTGCCCAGCAGCACCGAGACCATCTCTAGATGGACATCGCTGTTGTTTAGCACATCCATAGCCAAAGCCAGATTATTGCCTTCCAGCGTCAGCGTGGCCGTACCGCTGACGTCAACGGCCGGTCTGGCGCTTTCCGCCAAAAAGACCGACACATCGCTAATGTCCACGCGCACATCGGAGATGACAACTTCATTGCCGTAGGTAACAGCGCCCACATTGGGTTGATCTGTGCTAAAGGGCGCACCCAAATTTTGGTCGTATGGCTGGGCCAGGGCATTTTGGGGCAGCACCAGGTTGTATGTTTTGCGCTGCGGGGAGTAAAGGCCCAGCAAGCTGTAAACATTGGCCTGTTCGCCATCTGACTGGCTGTAGACAACGGACATTTCGTTGATGATGGTGTCGTTGCCGCGCACCTGGAAGCCTGTGAAGTAAGTGATGGCGATGAAAATTAGCACCAATGCGGGAATGGTTATCCAGGCGCGTTCCAGGCTGTTGCGCCGCTTGAGAATCCAATAGTTGAGTGGGCCAACCACAACGGTGTAGATTAGGAGGAAGGCGAGAAGCTGCAAAATGCTGGGCAAGGTAAGGGAAGGTAGGCTGGAAACGGCCGTTGTGGCTGCATAACTGTTTTGTGGGCCCAGGCCCCAATTATTGGTATTTGGTACCCGGCCAGCAATCACGGACCAAATCACTTCACTGCCATCCCAATCCAGCAGGGGGGCCAGCAGCGGATCCAGCGCCAAAAAGTAGACCGAACCACGCCCCACGCTTTGGCGGGCCAGCAGCGGCAGGTCGTCCTGACGAAAGATAATTTCGCCGCTGCGCAAGCTGCTGGTAGCCACGACATATGGCCCCGGATCGCGGAAGGCGATGCCGATGCGCTGCCGTAAACCGGGTAGATCGTCCACGGTTTGGCTGCTGTTTATGGTAACCGGGAGCAAATCTGCTAATTCTGCGGCCGTTTTTTGCCAATTAGCTCCCCCGGTGACGATGAGCTGCCCTCCGTTGTTTAGCCAGGCTTCTAATGCGGTGCGTTGGTTGGTTGTAAGCTGGCTGGTGTCGGTGTCGTTAAAAATTAAAATGTCTAGGGAATTCCAGGCAACGGCCGTTTCCGGCAAATCGTCCAGCGTGAGCAAAGCCACAGAAGCATCTGAATGGCTGCCGCTAATGCGTTCCAAAAAAGTAAATTCTCCACCATCGGAGCTAAGCACGCCGTACAGCAAGCTGTTTTGGGTTACCCGGCTGATGCTGCCGCTTTCAACTTCGGCTACCAGCGTTCGGTCATCCTGGTAAAGCTGCATGGTAAGATTACTGGCCGCGGCTGGGATTTTTATGTAAAGTGTTAGGCGTTTGTTTGATTGGGTTGGCAGGCTAATGGGGCTGCGAAAGGGAATGGGTTCCTGTCCGCCGCTCTGGCGCACCAGAATTTCTACGTACCCTTCAATGGCCGGGCCATTGTTGGCCGCCGTTACCTGAACTGGCACCCAATACTCGTTCTTGTACAAGCCGTCGTAGCCGACGGTCATCGACAGGTTGAGGTCGCTGCGTTCCTCTTGGGCGGCGACAGGGCTGGACAGGCTCGCCGCCAACAAAAGCAAAGCAATAAGAATAAAGTAGCGCATTTTGTAGGTTTTTGGCATGGTTTGTATACGTTTGGGCAGTGCGAATTGTTCCATGTTGTTGATTATAACGAACGTGAGCAATGCTCACATGACGGTTTCTAGGCGGCTGCCCGGTTGTTCATTGGCGAATTAAGCTAAAACGGTACCGGGGATCAGGGTAAAATCTCAATTTGATAATCGGCAATGGGTGCATCGGGTCGCTGGGTTTCTAGCCAGCTAACGGCCTTTTGCAACTGGCTGTGCAGGTGGGCGGCGTCATTGCCCACCGTCACCAGACCAATAACGGCCGTTTGCCACACATCCTGATGATCCACCTCGGCAACAGCCACGTTGAACTGCTGCGGCAGGCGGTTTGTAATCGACTTAACCACGCGACGTTTATCTTTTAGCGAAAAAGCAGCTTCTAACTGAAGGGTAATGCGACAACAGGCAATAATCATGGTGGGTATTGTGGAGAAAGGCGGGTGGCAAGTCAAGCACGTAGGTGTTTTAGTATTAAAGTACTAGTGGAATGCGCAACTCATACGGCCGTTTGCTCGTTAAACAAAGTGACTTTACTGCTAAACCGCACGTTGACAGATTGTTGAGATTGCAGGTTTTACAGTAGACTCATTCGCAGCAAGCAGGCTACAATAGGCCCTGTTATAAAGATGCAAAATGAGCTGGACAAGCCTGATTTTGCAGGAGCAGAACAACTTTATGGTAAAAAAGTTTATTTATCTTTTAATAATTGTCGTTCTTGTGACTGGGGCAATTGCCCTCTACACATTTATTGCTACGGTAAACAAGGCACAAACGGCCGCGCAGCCAATTGGCGAATTTATGCAGCAATTGGTTATCCCCGCTACCCCAGAATTCATCCCCAGCCCCGTTACAATTGTGAATCAGGTTAACGACCTGGCCCGCTTAGAAACTGCTTCCATTGAAGTTTCTAAAAATGTTGAAGCAACCAGAAATAATGAAATTCTGTGGGGCATGATGGGCGAACGGCTGATCTTTGAGGCGCATGGCCTGGCCGTGGCTGGTGTTGATTTTGGGAATATGACCCCGGCCGACATTCAGGTGGCGGATCCCACAACCGTGATGATAAATGTGCCTGAAGCAATCATATTTGAGGATTTGCCTTTATTAGACACGGATAAGTCGCGTGTATTAGATAGAGATACCGGGTTGTTTACTCGCGCCGATCCGCAGTTGGAAACGTTTGTGCGCCAGCAGGCTGAGCAAGAGTTGCGTGAAGAGGCATTGGCATCGGTGCTGCTGGAAAGGGCAAACTATAATGCCCAAACGTTTATGTTGCAGTTTATGCAGGGGCTGGGTTTTGAAACGGTAATTTTTACAGACGGCCCTCCCCCAACAGTGGAGCCTTACCAACAGGAAGTGCCCAAGGGGTATATTTTGGTCACGCCAACGCCGCTGCCTTAATTCCAGTGATCAGTATTCAGTGAGTCAGTATTCAGTTGATTGTGACTTACTGATTACTGACTACTGACATACTGTTCACTCTTTCGGGGGTGAATCATAGTCGAGGACATCGCGGCCAGCTTCAGTGGAGAGGATGTCCAGGGCGGCAGAAGCGCCTTCTCCAGCGGAGATGATGGCCTGGCTGCGGTTCATTTTGGTGCTGCGGCCGACGGCATAAAGACCAGATACGGCCGTACGCCCATTGCGATCTACCTCCACGCTGCGTCCCTCTTTGGTCAGGCCCAAACTTTGATTCAGCTTCACCCCTTTCCCTTCGGCTAAAACCACGTATTTGGCGGCATGAATTGAGCCATCTTCTGTGGTGACGCTAAAACCGTCGTCTGTTTTGCTTACGTCAGTGACCAACGCATTTTGCAGCGTGGCCCCAAAATCGGTCACTTGTCTTTTGGCAATTTTCTGAAAATCGCTGCCTAAGATTTTGGGGATGCCCAGGTAATTATGCAGTTCTGCATAATGCATAGCCGTGTTGTCTTGCCCAAAAACGGTTGTATCCACACCGTTTTTTGCTAAAAATAGGGCACAGCTAAGACCACCGGGGCCGTCGCCTACAATAATTACGTTTGTCATTGTTACCTCCAAATAAATGTTGTCAATTTGCAGAATGGATGTCACAAATGATACCGTATTTTGCGGATGTTGACTGCCGTCCGTTTAGCTAAGCTTAAGGATTCCTCATGGTTTTCCCACAGAAAATTTCGGGTTTGAACTGGTTGTTTGGGTTGTGGGCGGTGTACACGGCCGTTTGGATCAGTCGTGAGGGCAGTTTGTGGCAGGTTACCCTCATGGCCACGTTGACCACGATTTTGCTGTTGGGGTATAGCTGGCAGCGCTGGTTGGGCGGCAGGCGGGTGGGGCGCGGTGTGGGGGTGTTGCTAACGGCCGTTTCCGGTCTGCTTTTAGGTGCAGGCAGCGGTCTGCTCACCTTTGTGTTCATGGCTGTCAAGACGGGTCTGCACGCGCATGGCCCCGAATTCACTCCGGCAGAAATTGCTTGGGTGTGGAACATGCTGCCCTTGTGGACGGCCGTTTGCCTGCTGATTGGTCTGGGACTAGGATTAATTTGGGCCGGAAGCAAGTGATTTTTGACGCAAAGAGCGCAAAGATATAAAAGGTGCAAAGGGATTTTTCTGTGTTACTTTGCGCCTTTGCGTGACGTTTTTATCCTTTCAATCGATTTTCCACATTCTTCAACGCCTCTTCTAGCTGGGCCTGGCGCAGGCTGTTGGTCACGTCGCCGCGTGTGCGTTCCAGGACGGCCCGCACTGTATCCGTGCGGCGGCGCAGGCCCCCGGTGATGCTGTCATTGAAGTCGAAGGTCACAAGCTGGCTGTAAATCTGGTCCATCACGTCCAGCAGGCGCTCCGCTTCGTCGCTGTGGCCGTGGCGAATGATGTCCAAAATGCGGCGGCGCAGTTCGGTAGCCGCTTCGGCCAGGCCGTTGAGCCAGGTGTTGCCTTCCGTGTCCAGCTCGGCGGGGGTGGGCAGGGGGCGATTGCGCACCAGGGCGTAGGTGAGATTGGCTTCTACGAACTCTTTGACGGCATCTTGCGTGTAGCCCGCATGATACAAATTCGGATAGTCACGTACGCCATCAACCATGATTTTGGTTGCTTCCCGTGCTTCCGCGATGAGGGATTCGGCCGTTTGCCATTCCTCGCGGTGAATGGCGCGAATTGACCGGGCGCACAAGCTGATAAGCTGACGGGATCGCTGGTAAGCCTGGTCACGGGCAGTGTTTACTTGTTCAAATTCGGCACGAATGAGATCAGTCGTGTTGTCTAATTGATCCACAAAAAGCTCCTTAGGAAAAAAACACAGATTACGCAGATTTTAGTAAATAGCGCTGCGTTTGTGCGTTGTTTTGATGGGAAAGTACAGGGAAAATTTAACACAAAGGAACGAAGTTTGGAAGGAACAAAGGAAAAAAAACTTTGTCTCTTTGTTCCTTCGTTTCTTTGTATCAAAATTATCGTGTTGACGTTTTAGATACGGCCGTCATAAAACCCTGCAAAGCTGCGATGCCGGAAGTTGCACCTTGGTTCAAAATACGCTGGACGGGAAGCTGCCAGTCGAGGCCTGCGCTGAGCGCATCGACCAAACTGTGCCAGGGCTGCCACGCTTCGCCACGGCCAGCGGCTTGCAGCCAGGCGGCGGAGAGTTGGGTGGTGCGGGGCACGGCCGTTTCCAGCACAAGTTCTGCTAATCTAACCGTCACTTCTTCTGATCGCGTGGCCCACAACCCCAGCAGCATTCCCAGCAAAAAGTCGTCCCCAGCAGGCGTAAAGCCAGGGCCAAGGCCCGCCAGTTGAGCAACGGCCGTTTCCAAGCCAGCAGCATCCAGTTGGGCCAGAGCCACACGCACCGCCCGCGTGGCCGTGTAAAATTGGCGGGCAAAGGGGGCGGGACTGCCTTCTGTAAGCCGCGCCTGGTTTTGGGAAACGGCCGTTTCTAGTTCAGGTAACAGGCTCAGCCACTCATTTTGCTGTTCACGCAGCAGCGCCCAGCGGGGCGTGGGCTGCCACAGCCGGGCAGGGCGCAAATTTATGTGCAGCGGGCCGATGTGCAAAGTGTGGCTGCTTTTTTGGACTGGGGTGGCGGGGGTGATTGTGGTGGGAAACGGCCGTTCCTCATCCACAACGATGGAAAATGGCCCTGGGCCAATGCTGGGCTGCACAACAGAAATAATGTGACCGTGGGCATCAATCAGGTTTAAGGCGTGATCAAAACGGTGCAGCAGGGAAACGGCCGTTGGTTGCCGCAGCCACTGCTGCACCTGGGACGTCAGGCTGGTTGCTGTGATCTGTTCCGTTACTTTCATGGGGCAATTGTAACTTACAAATGACGAACCAATTCGGCAAAACAAGGGCAAGCTACTAAAATCCTGGCAGCTATGATTGTTTACGACCAAATTATGAACTTGCTGCATAGCAACAACATTGCTTACCAACTGCACGAACATGAGCCAGTGCGAACAGTTGCAGAAGTTGAGGCCAAATTACCCTTTTTGCTAGACAAGATGCTGAAAACGGTGGCGTTTCGGGTGAAGGACGGCCGTTTCATTTTGGCAGGTCTTCGCGGGCACGACCGCATTGATTATCGCCAGTTGGCAGCCTACTGCGGCGTGAACCGGCGAGCCATCGCCAGCATGTCGCCGGAGGCAGTTGAGGCAGAGTTGGGCTTTGAAGTGGGCGGCGTGGGGCCGTTTTCCCTCCGGCCAAACGTGATTGTGCTGCTGGATGAGCAATTATTAGAAATGGGCACTGTCTACTGCGGCAGCGGCCGCAATACAGCCACCCTGGCCATCGTATTTGATGATCTCCTGCGCGTTTGCGGCGGCAAACTGGTGCGCCTGGCGCGGGACGATTAGTGTATAAAAAGGTAGAGGCAGGTCTCAGACCTGTGCCCTACAGGAGAAAAATGTGCGAAGAAGTCTAACTATTTCCATGCCTGCCTTTAACGAGGCCGAAAATATCCCCGAAATGGTGGCCGATGTGCTGCGCGTTTTGCCCAGATTGGCCGATGATTTTGAGATTATTGTGGTGGATGATGGCAGCCGGGACGATACGGCCGTTGTCACCCAAACCCTTGCCGCGCAGCACCCAGAATTAAAGTTGGTGCAGCATGAAGTGAACAAGGGATACGGTACGGCCGTTCTCACCGGACTCACCCACGCTAGCAAAGACCTCGTCTTTTTTACCGATGCAGACCGCCAGTTTGATTTATCCGAAATTGAAAAGCTGTTAGCTAAAATTGAAACGGCCGATCTGGTCGTCGGCTACCGTGCGCCACGCCGCGATCCGTTCATGCGGCGGCTCAATGGCAAGGGGTGGAGCTGGCTGGTGACGCTGCTGTTCGGCTATACCGCCCGCGACATCGACTGCGCCTTCAAGCTGATGCGCCGCAGCGTCGTCGAGCGGTTGCAAGATGAAATCACCTCCGGCGGAGCCACCTTCAGCGCTGAATTTTTAGTCCGGGCCAAGCGAGCGGGCTTCAAAATTGCGGAAGTGGCTATCAACGGGCATCGCCCGCGCGTGGCGGGCAGCCCCACCGGGGCCAACCTGCGCGTTATTGCCCGCGCCTTCAAGGAGCTGGTGCAGGTTCGCCTGGGCCTGTGGCGGGAGGCAAGGTTGGTTGTTCAGTCAAAAGTGAAGGGGGAGCGGGGAACGGCCGTTTAGGCACTCTCCTCTTTTGGTTCATACTCAGCCACAATGGCCTGTACCTGCGCCACCTCATCTGGCGACATGGGGCCAAACTGCAAGGCGCTGGCGTTATCCTTCACTTGCTGCACGTTTTTGAAGCCGGGAATCGGCACCATCCGCTCGTCTAAACCCCAAATGTAGCAAATCGCCCCTTGGGCCATGCTGCGCCCGCCAGAAGTGAACACCTCGCGCAGCGCGTCTACCGTTTTCAGACGACGCACAATTGGCGCGTCGGCAAAGCTGACCTGTGAGCGGATGTCGTCGGCGGGAAAGGTGGCGTCTGTGCCGTATTTTCCGGTGAGAATGCCCTTGTTGAGTGGGTCTTTGTTCAGGCCTGCCAGGTTAAACGCCTGGCACAACTGGCGCATTTCGGGATTGTCGTACACGGCGTTGAGGCGGAACTGGATGGCGGTGCAGTGCGGGCCATCGGCAAAGATGCGGGCGTGATCGACCAGATCGGTGCTCCAGCCGTACCAGCGAATTTTGCCTTCCTGCACTAGCGTTTCTAGCTCGTTGCGCAGCGTCAGCGCCAGGTCTGGATCGTAGCCAGCCTCGTGCAGCTGGTAAATGTCGATATATTCTGTTTGCAGGCGGCGCAGGCTGTTTTCTACATCTTGCCGCACGTTTTGCAGGATTTGGTCATTGTCGCCATAGACAATTTTTGTGGCCTCGTTGATGACGTGGCCAAATTTGGTGGCAATGACGACCTTGTCCCGGCGACCTGCCAGTCCTTTGCCCAGCACAACTTCGCTGTGGCCTGCGCCGTAATTGGCGGCCGTATCAAAAAGGGTGATGCCCAGGTCTACGGCCGTATGAATGGCCCGGATCGACTCTGCGTCATCCATTTTGCCCCAGCCCGCCGGATAAGTGTCGCCATCCTTCGGCCCCATCTGCCACGGGCCACCGATGGCCCAGCAGCCCATCCCCAAAGCGCTGACTTCTAAGCCACTTTTCCCCAGTTTTCGCGTCAACATAGTTTCTCCTTTTGGTCTTTAAAGTTGTTGTAAGCTGGCAGTATACCGAACTGGCGGCAAGTTGGGTGATACCCAGAAGGGTGCATAGCAGGGTGAATTTGCTCTCACGCTTCGTCAAACAAGGATTCGACCCCTTGCATCGCCAGTTGCTGGAACATCTCATTGATTTTTTCAGGGGGATACGGCCGTTTCTCCTTTAGCCACCACACCATCACCGAAAGCAGTCCCCCAGCCAGGAAGTTTGTAATGACCGGCAGCGGGATAGCCAGTTTCTCATCCTCACCCAGCATTTGCATTAGGTGATTTTGCACATCTGCCATCATATGCTGTCGGCCCGTTTCAATCATGACTTCAGCCCCGCCACCTTCAAACATCGCCTGGTGAAATTCATATGCCTCATTAGCGTGGAGGAAAAATTCGAGGCTGTGCAAAATGTGGGGCGATTCGTTACCTGGCGCGTGCTCTGGCTCATCTTGCCGCTCGTCCCACTGGGCTGTGTAGTTGGCGAAGTTGCTGGCGAGCAAATCTTCCTTGTCTTGAAAATGGGCGTAGAAGGTGGAGCGCCCCACATTGGCCTTATCGATGATCTCTTGAACCGTGATTTTGTCGTATCGCTTCTCCAAAATGAGGCTTACCAACGCTTCTTGAATCAGTTTGCGCGTGCGTTCTACCCGCCGATCTATTTTCTTGGTCATCGTTCACTTTCCGTACAGTTTTGCCGTTTTGTTCGATATCGAACGGTTATGGGGGATTGTTTGTTGACGGCCGTTTCTCCACCATCTACACTCAAAATATCGAACAATTTGTTCGGTAAAAAACAAATTATACAGGAACTTGTACGCAAAATGAACCATATTCAAAAAACGCACAGACATGAACATGCACACGATGGTCAGCCGCATACGCACCGGCCACCTTTTTGGGTGCGCTATTACGACACCATTGTGGGGCTGGTGACGCTGGGACGTACCCGCAAAATGCACCAGAGCACGATTCAACTGGCCAATCTCCGGCCGGGCGAGGTGATTTTGGATATCGGCTGCGGCACGGGGAAGCTGATTTTTGCGGCGGAAAAGGTGGTTGGTTCGGCAGGAACGGCCGTTGGCCTGGATGTTGAGCCGGGCATGATCGAGCAAGCCAAAGCCAATGCCGCCAAAGTAAACAGCCGGGCCACGTTTGGCGTCGCTTCCATCACCGAAATCCCCTACCCAGACAGCAGCTTCGATGTGGTGAGCAGCTCGCTGGTGTACCACCATTTGAACCAGGCGCAGAAAATGGCGGGTTTGCAAGAAGTGGCAAGGGTGTTGAAGCCAAACGGCCGTTTCCTCATCGTCGATCTTAACCCCACCCGGCGCGGCCTGGCAGTGCGTCTGCCCGGCCACAATCAGCTGGCGCAGGAGGATTATGTGAGCCGCGAGGTAGTTGAGCAACTGGCAGCGGCTGGATTTGCCAACATCACCGCCGGGGCGCATCCCTTCAACCAGCTTTCCTACGCGCTGGGGGTAAAAAATGCTTAGATTGATTGCCAAACTGCACGGCATTGAACCGGAAGAAACGCCAGATTACGGGCTGGATGTGCCCAAATTGGCGAAGGGAACGGCCGTCTTCGGCGTCCTCTCCAGCGCAATTGTGATTGCTCACGTAGTTGGCTTCATTTCCACCGGCATGTTCCTCACCCTGCGCAGCCTCACCGACTTGCCCCTGGGCGAACTGATCATGCTCACCGCCTTGAGCGTGTTGGGCATTTTGGCCTTGCTCGTTTCCGGCTTCATCTTCTGGTCGAGCAAGCGGGGCAAATTTCACATGCGCGACCGGGTGATGGCCGGGCTAAAGCTGCGCGGTGACGAGCAGGTGTTGGACGTGGGCTGTGGCAACGGCCTGCTGCTCATCGGTGCGGCGCAAAAGTTGACCACGGGAACGGCCGTTGGCGTAGACATCTTTGCTGAAAACCTGGAATCGCACAACAGCCGGGACTCCGTGCTGCACAATGCCCGGCTGGCGGGCGTGGCCAATCGGGTGGAAGTACACAACGCCGACGCACGCGAGCTGCCTTTCGAAGACGGCCGTTTCGATGTGGTCACCAGCAGCTTGATGCTCCATCATCTGAACAACGCGGATCAGAAAACGGCCGTGCGGCAGATGCTGCGCGTGCTCAAGCCAGGCGGCAAGCTGGTCATTGTGGAAGTGGCGTTTGCAGGTCGATTACAAAAATTAGTGGCACGGTTGGGCGGAACGGCCGTTAATCGCGTACCGCTTGGCCTGCCGGTTTACAAACAGATTGTTGCTATCAAAAAACTAAACCCGGAGAAACCATGAGTCACCATTCACACATACAAGATCATGCCCATGCTGATGAATCTCATCATCATGACCACGAGCATCACACCGGTTTGCCTGGCTGGTTTGCGCACTTGTTCAATCCGCACAGCCACGACCACAGCGATTTGGCCGCTGACCGCGCCTTTGCCGAAAATGAATTGGGCATCCGCACCGTCTGGATTGCGTTAGCAATTTTACTCTTCACCTCGCTGCTGCAACTGGCCATTGTGTCCTTGAGCGGCAGCGTGGCCTTGCTGGCCGACACCGCGCACAACATCGGCGACGGCCTCAACTCCATCCCCCTGCTGATCGCTTTTTATCTGGCCCGCCGCCTGCCCACGCGACGATTTACCTTTGGTTACGGCCGTTCCGAAGACATCGCTGGTATTTTTATCGTGCTTTCCATTTTGGTTAGCGCCGGGATTATCTTTTGGGAATCGTTTCAACGCCTGCTAAACCCAGCGCCGCTGGAAAATATCGGCTGGGTGGCAGCGGCGGCCATCATCGGCTTTGTGGGCAATGAGCTGGTCGCCTGGCTGCAAATTCGCGTGGGCAACCGCATCGGTTCCGCGGCGCTCATTGCCGATGGCCTGCACGCCCGCACCGACGGCCTGACCTCGCTGGCCGTTTTGTTTGCCGCAGGCGGTGCCTGGTTAAACCTGCCGCTGCTCGATCCAATCATCGGTCTGGGCATTGGCGTGGTGATTTTGCTGATTACCTGGGATGCCACGAAGCGCATCTGGTTCCGGCTGATGGATGGGGTGGAGCCAGAGTTGGTGGCGTTGGTGGAAACGGCCGTAACACAAAATCCTCAGGTGCAAGAAATCAAACAGCTGCGCCTGCGCTGGCTGGGCCATCAACTTCAGGGCGACTTGCGTCTGCAACTCAAGCCCGGTGCCAATAGCGAAGCCGTCAAAGCCGACATCCGCCACGCGCTCAGCCATGAATTGCCCAAATTAAGTGACTTTGTGATTGAAACCGGTTAGGGGCAAATATGTTTTGTTAGAGGGGAGGAATGCGTTCTCAGATGTGCCTCGTGCAGAACCGTTCGCATTTGAGAATGCTCACGCCTCATGTCTGGTTGGGAACGGCCGTTTACCCAAACCCCCGCGCCTGCCATGCCTGGTAAATGAGGATCGAGCCAGCAACGGCCGCATTGAGCGATTCTACATTGCCCTTTTGCGGCAGCATCAAGCGAATGTCGCAGGTTTCGCGCACCAGGCGACGCATCCCCTGCCCCTCATGCCCCACCACAATGCCCAGCGGCATGTTCAAGTCAACTTGCTGGAGCGATTGGGCGTCGTCAGCCAAATCCATGCCCACAATCCAGACGTTGCTGGCTTGCAGTTGGCGAATGGTTTGCACCAGGTTCGTCACCTGGGCGATGAGCAGATGCTCGGCGGCACCGGCAGAAAATTGCACCACGGCAGGCGTAATCTCCGGGGCGCGGCGGTCCTGCACGATGACGCCGTGCACGCCGCAAATTTCGGCCGTGCGCAGCAGGCTGCCGATGTTTTGCGGCCCGTGCAGCAAGTCCAGCAGCAGCAAAAAGGGCTTTTCGCCGCGCCGCTCTGCCAGTCCCAAAATTTCATCCACCTCGCTGTAGACGTACGGCCCCACCTCCAGCGCCATGCCCTGGTGGCTGTGGTCTTTAGCCAAACGGCCGATTTTCTGTTTATCGGCCGTTTGGATGCGCACGCCCCGCTTTTGCGCCGCTTCGCGCACCGGCTGAGCCTGCTTTTTGTCCAGCCCATCTTGCAGCCACAGGGTAAAAATCTCCCGGCGGCTGCCGCGCAGGGCTTCGAGAACGGTGTTGCGGCGGATGAGGATTTCTGTCACTTTGTGCCTTAGTTCGCAGTATTCAGTGAACAGTATTCAGTGTTCAGTAAGTCAGTATTCAGTTTGTTTTTACTGATTACTGACCACTGGCACACTGATTACTGACCTAACCAAGTTTCCAAATCGTGCCATCCGCCCGATCTTCCAAAACCACGCCCAGCTCGCGCAGCTGGTCGCGGATTTTGTCGCCGGTGGCCCAATCTTTGTTGGCGCGGGCCTGGGCGCGCAGCTCGATGAGCAGGCGGATGAGCCCGGCTTCGCGCTCGGCGTCGCTGTCTTGCTGTGCTTCGTCGGGGATGATGCCCAGGACGGTGCCGCCCAGCTCGCGGTAGAGGCCATCCAGCGCGGCCAGGGATTCCTGTGAATGCGGCCCTTGCTCGTTGAGCAGGCTGTTGACCTGGCGGGTGTAGTCTTGCAGGATGGCCAGAGCAGCGGGCGCGTTGAAGTCGTCGTTCATTTTTTCGATGAAGGCGGCTTTGGTTTTGTCGATGAGTTCTTGCACGGTGGGGGAGATTGGGCCGGAAACGGCCGTTCTCATCTGCTCTCTTACCAAGGTCACTGCCCCCCACAAACGCTGCCAGCCCTTGGTGGCCGCTTCCACAGCCTCATCAGAAAAGTCAATCGGGTTGCTGTAGTGGCTGGACAAAATGAAGGCGCGAATCGCTTCTGGCCGCCAGCGGGCCAGCGCGTCTTTGATGGTGAGCGTATTGCCCAGGCTCTTGCTCATCTTCACGCCGTCCAGCGTCAGCGAGCCGGTGAGCATCCAGGTGCGGGCGAACGTGTCGCCATGCGCGGCTTCACTTTGGGCGATTTCGCATTCGTTGTGAGGGAAAATGTTGTCGATGCCGCCGCCGTGAATGTCAAATGTGGGGCCGAGGTATTTGTTGGCCATCGCCGAGCATTCCACATGCCAGCCGGGGAAGCCATCGCCCCAGGGGCTGGGCCAGCGCAAAATATGTTCCGGCTCGGCCTTTTTCCACAGAGCAAAGTCGGCCGGATGCCGTTTTTCGCTGCGCACCGCTTCGCGAGCGCCTTCCTCTTGTTCTTCAATTTTACGGCCGCTTAATTTGCCATACTCAGGATAAGAGATCACATCAAAATAGACGGAGCCGTCCACCTCGTAGGCGTGGCCTTTGTCGATGAGTTCTTGCACCATGGCAATTTGCTCAGGAATGTGGCCGCTGGCCCGCGGGCTGATGTCTGGCCGCTGCACGCCGAGGGCGTCCATGTCGGCAAAGTAGCCGCGCATGTAGGTTTCTACTACCTGCATGGGCAGGGCGGACAATTGCTCCGCTTTGCGCAGGATGCGGTCTTCGCCGGTGGCCAGCATGTGGCCCACGTCGGTGATGTTTTGCACGTAGAGCACTTTGTAGCCGACGTAGCGCAGGTAGCGCACGATCACATCAAAGCCGACGTAGGTTTTGGCGTGGCCGATGTGGGAATGGTCGTACACGGTGGGGCCGCAGACGTAGATGTTGATACGGCCGTCTTGCAGCGGCACAAACGGTTCTTTCTCACGGGTGAGGACATTGTAAATTTTCAGTGACATACAAACTCCAAAGTTAGCCACAGAGTTCACAGAGGAAAAAGAGAGGTTTTTTGTAATTATTCAGACCCTAAGGGTTTTCTCTGGGGCAATCTGACCTTTCAGAATTTAAACCCTTAGGGTCTTACCAAAGAAACTTGAATAGTTACGTTTTTGTTTGATTAAAGCGATTGCAATGCACACAATCTGACAAAAAGCAGTAAATCTCTACATTCTCTGTGTTCTCTGTGGCAAATTTTTCATAATCGTAGCGCATTGGCGATGCGTTGCAAAGTGCGGTTTTTGCCCAGGATAGCCATGATCTCGGCCAGGGGCGGGCCGCCGGTTTGCCCGGTAAGCGCAGCGCGAATGGGATGGAAAATGGCTGGCGGTTTCCAGCCGTTGCTTTCTTTGAATGATTGGCGCATTCCCTGCAAAATGCTTTGCGCGGTGGCTTCGTCCAGCAGCACCACGTGGGCCAGTTCGGCCACCAGCCGGGTCAGCACGGGGTGGGCCGATTCGCTTTGCAGGGCAGCCTGGGCATCGGCTGTTGGCTCAAAGTTGTCGGCGAAGGCCCATTCGGCGGCGTCTACGGCGTCTTCTAGCTTGTTGAGGCCGTCGCGGAGTACGGCCGTTAGCCGCACCAGCCATTCGTTTTGCATGGGTAATTCATCGTAAACTTCTTCGAGAAACGGCCGTAGCAACTCTGCCAGCTTCTCATCGCTGTGCCGCTGCATGTACTGCCGGTTCAGCCAGTTCAACTTGTCCCAATCGAAGATGGACGGACTGGCGGATAATCGCTCCAGGCGAAACTGCTGGCGCACGATCCACTTGTCCACAATTTCCTGGCCGTTGTCGGGCGTCCAGCCCAGCAGCAGCAGGTAGTTGAACAGCGCTGTTGGAAGATAGCCTGCTTCCTGAAAGTCGGACATGAGGTAGCCGCCTTCGGGATCGCGCTTTTTTAGCTTTTGGCCGCGCCGGTTGAGGATGAGCGGCAGGTGCACCCAAACGGGTTCGTCCCAGCCCATTGCTTTGTAAAGCTGGATGTGAATTGGCGTCGAAGGAATCCATTCTTCGCCACGTAAAATGTGGCTAATGCCCATGTCGTGGTCGTCCACGACGGTGGCCAGATGATAAAGCGGGTCGCCATTGCTGCGCACAATGACGGGGTCTTGGAGACGGCCGTTGTCAAACTTAATCTCCCCGCGAAGGGCATCGTGCAAAATGGTTTGGCCTGTTTTGGGCATTTTTAGGCGCAGTGGGTTGCCGCTGGCGGTCGCCGGATGTGCCGGATCGTCGCCGTAGTAGGCGTGGCCTTGGTCTAATAATTGTTCGATGACTTGTTGGTGAAACGGCCGTCTTTGCGACTGCACATACGGTTCAAATTCGCCACCCAGGTCTGGCCCTTCGTCCCAATCCAGCCCCAGCCAGGTGAGCGCATCGAACATAAGCCGGGTGGCTTCTGGCGTATTGCGTTCGGCGTCTGTGTCATCAATGCGGATGATGAAGTCGCCTTTGAGTGCCCTTGCCAGGGCCCAACAGAAAACGGCCGTATGCACATTGCCCACATGCACTGGCCCGGTAGGACTGGGAGCAAAACGAAGTCGGGCAACCATTAGGGTTTGGCAAAAATCATGCGGCCAGCCGAGGTTTGCAGCACTTTGGTAACGGTGACGTTGAGCGTTTTGTTGATGAGGTTACGGCCGTCTTCCACCACCACCATCGTGCCATCCTGCAAAAAGCCCACACCCTGGTCCGATTCGCGTCCTTCCTGGATGATTTTGACCTTGAGTTCCTCACCGGGCAGGGAGGTGATCTTAACGGCGTTGGCCAGGTCGTTGATGTTGAGTACGCTCACGCCTTGCAGTTCGGCCACGCGGTTCAGGTTGTAATCATTGGTCATGATGGGGCAGCGCAGATGACGCCCCAGGGCGACCAGCTTGCTGTCGGCGTCGCGCACTTCGCTGACGTCCATGTCGGTAATTTGGGTGGGCACGGGCGAATCATTTTGTAACTGGGTGAGCACTTCCAGCCCCAAACGGCCGCGTCCCCGGCGCAGCGGATCGGCGCTGTCGGCAATGTGTTGCAGTTCCGACAAGATGAAGTTGGGGATGAGCAGCGTGGCGCGGATGAACCCGGTTTTGCTGATGTCGGCGATACGGCCGTCGATAATCACACTGGTATCCAACAAAATGTACTGATCACTTTCCCCATTTTTGGTTTTGTTGCTTTGCCCAATGCCAGCGGCAATAGGGGTGCGCAGGCCACCAAAAAAGGCTTGTAGATCATTTTGCCGCGAAACCAGGATGACGACGCTGAGGTAACAAAGTACGGCGGCCGCAACCAGCGGCAATATCTGGCGAAACGGGGAGCCAAGCAGCGCCAGCGGCAAGGAGAGCAAGGCGGCGGCCACCAGGCCAATAAACAACCCCAACACAATGGCGATCAGTCGTTCTGCTGGCATTTTGGCTAAGCGGTTGCTGATGTGGCGCAACGGCCGTATGGTTATGTATGGCGTTAAAATGAGCCCAACTAAAAAACCAAGCAGCGCAAATACAATCACGTAGCCTTCTGGGGCAACACCAATAAAATCGGCCGTCCAGCTCCCTAAAAAGCCACCCCCAATGCTGCTAGCAATCGCCCCCACAATACGAAAAATAAATTCAGTGCTCATAATAATAAGTCCTCCCCTGGATGATTGACGTTCCCATCAGGGTTCACTGCGAAAATAAAAATAGATGAACGTACTTAAAAATAGTACATTCACCCAGAGCATTTTGCTGGCTGCTTACCGGTTAGATGGTTAGATAAAATGGCGATTACGGCCGTTGCCGCATCTAACCGAGATTGATATCTAATTGCAACTTTCCTGGATAGGGTAGGCAAAAACTTAGGCTGTCTAACAAAAACCAGTCATTGGATGTCCGCAGAATTTATGCTTTCTTTCGTCTTTGATGAGGAATTGCCTGAGCTGATTGCTAAAAGCGATAAATATGTGTCTGCTTCTCCCCTGAGTCTGACGACTTAATGAATTAGATAAATAATTCCGTAAATGATGGTTTATCGTCGCCTGGCGTTTGGCTTTAGGGCTGCTAAAGGAACAAAAACCAGGGCCAAAGATGACAGCTGCTGTCTGGACCACCCTAAGTAAGTAAATGAAACAGCATTGAATGAATAAAAAAGGTGTGCCAGCTATGAATAAAAAAATTCAATCAGTTTTTGCTACTTTCAAGCCGGTGAAATAGAAAGTTAATTAGATTTCAATTTCACATGATGTAAAAATGCTGCTGCGTTCCCGAAACGTCCATTTTTGCTCGGTATCCTGGCTGGAAAAATTCCAAGAAGATTCGGGAGATAAAATTTACATTATGCTGAACATCAACAAAATAAAGGGAATAAAAACGTCCTATTTTTCAGGAGCGATGGTATCACAGGCCCTATGATGCGGCAATACATAACAACCTGAATTTTTCCCTATTAAACTTGCTATTATCAAATAGGGATTGAGGCCGCGCTGGCTGCCCTAACGGCGGGTGCGCTGGGGCGTTCGGCCGGGAGCTTGCATACTTGTTTTTCTGGATTGGGTTGGGTTTGGCCGGTTAGGCGGGCTGCTGGTGGCCTTGCGTCTGGCGCTGGCGGCAGATTTGGCGTGTAGGGGAGCTGGTGTGGGGCGGAACGGCCGTCCTCCGGCTGGCGTGCCACGGGTGGCTGGTGTTGTCACTTTCTGCTTACCTGGGCGCATGGGCAGGGCTAACATATATTCTCCGGCAACAGAAATGGCCCCAATGAACAATATGCGTGTCAGCCACACCAAGGTTGCCACAAAAAAGGGAACCCAGCGCAGCAGTTGTTCACGGCTTAAAACCTCATTGCCAAAATCATGCGTCAGCAAGGTGAGCGAGATAGCCCACCAGGTCATGATGGCATTCATGGTAGCGCCCAGCAGCCAGGCACCCATCAGATACCAAACGGCCGTTGGCTCCTTTGCGCCTCGTTCAGGGGTAAACAACCGGGCCAGCCCGGCAAAATCGATGGCGCAAAAAGCAATGGCCAAAATAGCCGCCCAGCTAACGCCAGCAAAGCGAACATCGCCCAGTAAGTTACTCAAGGCGTATCGTGTTGTGTCAAAATTAAAAAGCTCAAAAGCCAGCAAGGCCATCACCAAAATGACGCCCATGATGCTCTTTTGCGGAATGTTAAGGCCGAGCAAAGTATTGCTGCTGGCCGGTTGAGGGCGTGGCTTCCCACTGCCGTTCTGTGCGCCCTGCGTCTCCATGTTCATTCTCCTGCATTTTTTCTATTTTTTGCGAAACAGAAAATCTCGAACCATTGGTTCGCTTGCTCTTGCCGCTGTTCTCTTACGTGTAAGTTGATTCCCCCGATTTAATTTTTGTTTAGAAAGAGGAGGGTGGCGTTGGTAAGGGTCGCACTTACCAACGCCACTGTTTTGGGGGGAAGAGGGTATGTGTTGAGAAGAGGGAAGAGGGTTCCGTATGTCTGCCAAGAATAGTAGCACGCATGTTCTAATTTGTCAAATAAAAATTAGAACAAATTGAGATTGGCCGATAAGCTAATGTTCTATAAAACGGCCGTTCGCCACCCATCCAAATCTATGCCATAATGCCTGAAATTTTGTGAGCAGGAGGAAGAAATGGATGTAAAAGCAACGATAATTTCTCAATATTTGGCCGCGCTGGAAATGCTGAAACAAGTTATTGAAAAATGCCCCGATGCCGTTTGGCTCAATGCCGACCATACCAATGATTTTTGGCACGTCGCCTACCATGCCCTGTTCTACACCCATCTTTACTTGCAGCCCCAAGAAGCAGATTTCACCCCTTGGGCCAAACATCGCCGCAACCTCAACGCTTTTGGGCCGCCGCCTTGGGCACCGGAGGAGACGGTTGAGCAGGGTGAACCCTTTGCTCAGGCAGAGGTGTTGGATTACCTGGCCTTATGCCAGCAAGAGGTTCAAAACCAAACCGCTAAACTCGATCTGGCCGCCCCATCCGGCTTCGACTGGCTTCCAATGAACAAGCTGGCGCTGCAATTTTATAATATTCGCCATTTGCAGGGGCATGTTGGCGAGCTGTCTGAACGTCTTTGGGTGGAAGCCAACATTGAGATTCATTGGGTAGGCCAACACACCCCTGCTTAGCGAAAGGCAACGGCCGTTTTACCAACCACCTAGCCATTGCATTCTGGCACCATCGAGGCCGGAAAACCGTAAGGGGCAACCACATCACAATCAATGACGCCCTGGCCATCAGCCACGATGACCCAGCTTCCGTTGACCTTGGCCGCCAGGAAGTAGCCGTTGTCCACCCCGCCGCGTGCGTGGGTGCCTGTGTTGGTTTCCACAATAACTGTCAGAGCGTTGGGGTCAACGCCAAGATGCGCACCAAGCGCCGCCTGGATGGCCGCTTCGTCGGACGATGCAGCTTCACATTCCGGCACCATCGAAGTGG
>JACKBR010000058.1 GCA_020634495.1 Ardenticatenaceae bacterium
AACGACCGTACCCGTACCTTTTTCCACCGGCATGGATTCCCCGGTGATAGCGCTTTCATCTACCGCAGAACGGCCGTCGATCACGTCACCATCTACCGGAATTTTAGCCCCTGGTTTTATCAATACTGTCTCACCAAGCACCACTTCGTAGGGCATGACTTCTAATTGCCGATCATTGCGCAGCACAATCGCTGTGGTGGGGGCCAGTTCCAACAACCCCTGCAATACCCGGCGCGTCTGGCCCAGCGTGCGGGCCTCCAGGTATGCACCAAAGAGAAAAAGGAACGTAACGGCTGCCGCTTCCCAATATTCACCAATAACCAGAGCGCCGGCAGCGGCAATCGTGACCAGAAGTTCGATACTAATGTGACGCTGGCGCAGGCTGCGCCAGGCGCGTTGGGCAATGTCAAAACCCGCTATCAGGGCGGCTCCAGCCATCAATCCATTGTGCCAATTTACCTGACTAAGCAGATACTTGCTTCCCAATGCTAATAAGATGAGCAAACCAGATACGGCCGTTAACAGTTGGCGTCGTTGTTTAGGTTGCTGCCACCATGTTTGTAATTGATTCATGTTCAAAATCTCCCAACGACTAGATACTTCCAACTATAAGAAGTATCTAAGTGGAGAACAAAAAGTCCCTTAAAAACAATCGTCTTATTTGAACCTTTTGTTCTCCTGAAAGTAAATCACAGGTTATGCTCAGGTTTTTAAGCAACTATTCGTGATTTACTTAGTCGTCACTAACTTAAAAGGCAGAAACTGCTGCTTCGTACCCGGTCTCGCGCACGGTTTGCACCAGAGTGGCTGCAGGCGTACTGTCCGGGTCATGCTCAATTTCAATACGACCCGTATTAAAATGAACTTTAGCGGTGGTCACCCCATCCAATCCCTGCAGCGCCTTTTCGATCTTGGCTACACAGGAAGGGCAGGAAAGGTCTTGACTTCTAAGTAAGGTTTTCATGGTTCATCTCCTTTTTTGAATAAAATGTTTCTTTACAGTTAGCGTAGCGAAAAGGAGACGGCAGTTACATGATCTGGCTCAAATAACTACATCTGGAGAAAAAGTTGAAGGCCCAAAAAGTATACTTTTTGGGCCTTCAGGTTGTTGAGGGGGTTGTTGTTATAAATCAGCTACCGGTCTCTGTACCGGCAATCTTTTCCAGCCTTGTCATGTCGGTAATGGCAATCCATTGCCGGCCAGTGCGAACAAGGCCTTCTTTCTGAAATTGGCTGACAATGCGACTGGCCGTTTCGGTCGTTGTGCCGGTCATTTGGGCCAGGTCAACCCGGGAAAGCGGCATTTGAATGAGTACAACCTCATTAGAGACTTCCCCCAGTTTCTCGGCCAGTTTAAGCAGCACGGCAGCGATACGTTGTTCAACCGAATCAGTGCTGAGCTGTCGCACAATTTCTCGGGTTTCACGCAGGCGTCTGGCTGTGATATCCAAGACTTTTAACGCAACCAGAGGATACCGCTTTAGCAAAGTATGGAACGCTTCGGCATTGATGCTGAGCACGCAAACGGCTGTGTGCCTGGGCTGTATCTGGATAGAGTTCATCTGCTAACGGCGAGAAACTCCCAAAATAATCGCCCGGTTGAGAACATCCAGCAATACATCTTGGCCAGTCAAAGAATGGCGAAGTAATTTTACCTGACCGGCAGCGACAACATACAGATTTGTTGCCCTTTCACCGCTAAAGTAGATGGATTCTCCGGGTTGGAAACCGTATTCACGAAACTGCTCATTGACAATGCCAATCTCAGCGGCGGCAAGATTGTTGAAGAATGGAACCTTTTGCAAACTAGTCAGGCGCATATTTACCGAACAGGTAGCCGGTTCCACTGTTTCAACTTTTACGGGTGTATTACGACGTGTTGACATTGTTATATGCTTCTCGATTAAGATGCTCATTACCAACTGAGCCAAACAAGTTGTTGCTACTGTATGATGACAATATGCTAAATGAACATTGTTCGTTACGCTGGCTAAGGTAGATGGGCTGTCGAACCCTGTCAATTCGACAGCCCCAATTTCGGCTACATATCCAGTGCGTCGTATCCCGGCCCTTCAGCGAAGAATTCATAGTTAGGTGGAATGTCTTCCGTTAGGTCCAAAATTTCGCCGCCCTGGAGCTGTTTGGCGTTTAACAACTTCACGGGATGGCCGTCAACTTCACCTTCAAACGGCTGGCCATCTGGGAGTAATTCTTTCGAATTATTGATCCAGATGCCAGGCGGTGCCTCATAATCATAAGGCACCTCTTCCTCGGGGAAGATCGCTTCGTAAGGGCATTCCGGCACACAGGCGCCGCAATCGATGCAGGTATCAGGGTCAATATACAACCAGGGCCATTCCGGCTCCGGCTGACCAAGAACCATGCACTCCACCGGGCACACATCCACGCAAGCTGTGTCTCGTAAACATAGCCGAGTGATTATATGGGTCATAGGCACTTTCCTTTATTGATGATGGTACGGTCGTCTGTTCTACCGCACCAATCACATTAAAAAACTTTATCTAGTTACAGATTAGTCGCTTAGCGCGCTCTGAGCCTTGATCCACATCAAGTAGGCAACAAACGTGTCCTACTCGTGGTCCAGATACCATCGCAAAGCCCCGGCAATTAGTTCCGGATCCGTATCGTAGGAAAAAGTTGCCCGCAGTATACCTTCTCTATCCAAGAGATAAGATCGCGTTGAATGGTCAATGGTGTATACAGCATCAGTTCCACTGTCCAGGCGGCGTTCGTAGTAAAAACCGTAGTCCGGTTGAATGCGAGCCAGCGTATTATCATCAGCAGAAAATCCAACAAAATCCGGATCAAAGTTAGCCAGATAGGGCTGCATCAACGCAACGGTATCTCGATCGGCATCGACGCTGATAAAAACAAACGCAACTTCTTTGGCGGCTGCGCCCAGCAGCGCTTTGGCATTCTTATAATCAACCAGGGTCAACGGACAAAAATCAGGGCAGTGCATGTAACCATAGAAGATAACGCGCCAACGGCCGTTTAAGTCACTCAGCGCAGCTACATCTGGGCGGGTACTGGGTGCGCTAAAATCCTGTACTGTTACCGGCGGGCTGGTAACTTGCCCCACAAAGGTTCCCTCAGCATCCGCCAATAATGATGCCGTCGTCAACGTGTCGACCCCCTCAACTGGTTCTAGCGAGACAATTGCCTCAACCTCTAGCCGGGCACCTGAATCGAACGTCAAGGTCAACAGGATCGTGTCACCGGCCACCAGCGGTGCCGATAAACCGATCAGCATGATATGCTCGCCGCCCGGCTTTAGCTGCACCGTCTCTCCCGCCGGGATTTCAACTGCTTCTACCGGACGCATTTGCATCAAATCCCCATCCATCTCTGTTTTGTGAATTTCGGCACTATCCGCTACGGCCGTCTCGACCCCAACCAATTGCTGAGGGGAATGGCCGTTATTGGCAATTTGCAGGTAGGCGGCGCTCATGACATCTGCCGGGCGTACCCAGGCTCCGTTCACCTGTAATGAGTCTGCATCAGCTTGTGCCGGAGTGCAGGCTACAAAAACAGCCAGCAGCAGCAGCAAAAAGAGAACAATCAACCACATTTTTTTTGTCATGTCTTGCACTTCCCGGTTAAGCGAATCCACAGATGGTGCAGAAATTTTGGCTCAACCTGCACCACCTGTGGATAGAAGTTTATCTTTTTAGGTCAGTTCCATTGCTGGCGTGGAACGGTTGTTTAATGGCCAGACTCCTCAGGAAAACCCTCCGCCCCGAAAATATCAGGGTTTTCTTCACCCTCGGCATAGAGGAAACCAACCAGCCCCCGCTCCAAACGGCTCAAAGCGTGGTCGACCATAATGTACCGACCTGGCACATCCATTGTAAATTCAACCACCGTTGCCCCACCGGGAGGCACCATCGTCGTTTGCACATCCTCCAGCGGTGGCGAACTTAAAGATGCCATCGGATAAACCCGGTCAAAAATTTCACCAATCATGTGGAAGGAGGAAATTTTGTTAGGCCCTCCGACACCGAAATAAATGCGAACGCTGTCACCAACCGCGGTGCGCATAGCATACTCATCCAGCGTAAGGGCATTGGCTGCCCCATTAAACACATAATATTGCGGTGTCTCATTGAGCATTTGTTGATGGCTAAAGGTGAGATGTCCCTCCGTGCCAAACGGCTGCTCAGTGTAAATTTCACCCTGCATCACATAAAATTCATGATCTACCGATGGTAAACCCTCTTCCGGTTCCACCAAAATCAGACCATACATCCCACTGGAAATGTGGTGGGCAATACTGGGAGTCGCGCAATGATATACATAGAGTCCTGGCTGCAGCGCCCGGAAGTTAAAGGTTGAAACTTCCCCAGCCATCGTCTGGGTAAACTCCGCACCCCCACCTGGACCAGTCACAGCATGCAGATCAATGGAATGGGGCAAGATGCTCTCAATTTGGTTATTAATGCGCACTTCCATCGTGTCACCGATGCGCATACGCAGCATGGGCCCCGGCACCTGGCCATTGAAGGTCATGTATCGGAAAGTGGAGCCATCATCCAGCTGGCCATCTACTTCCATTGCGGTCAATTCAACTACATGATGTTGAGGCTCGGTGGTCGTAATGGGTGGCGGCAAATCGGCCGGATTGCGAATGATGGAAACAGCATCGGCAACAGCTGGACCCGCAGAAACAGTGCTCATGGCATGATCCATACTCCCGCCAACTGATTGGGCCATCGCGGCTTCATCGCCGATGCTAACTACCCCCTCTACTCGCAGCACCCCTTCCAGGCCGGCATCTCTCTGTCCTGGCAGCGAAGCGTAATAATGAAACATACCGAGTTGATCCACCACAAACTCAACAGTGGCTGATTCATCGGCTGCTGTTAGCTCGCCTGATGAAACGTCAAACGCGTCAATTTTCAGATCATAGGCATTGACACTATCGTTGATGAGGGTGAGGCGGATCGTATCGCCTAGATGGGCAGACAGTTCCGGATTCAGAACGCCATCAATATAGCCACCGACGCCAACAAAGCCTGCCTCATCTGCCGATGTACGCAGGCTGTATTCAATCACGGTAGGGACTGAAGAGCCGTCTGGGTGGGCCAGATAGGCGATCACGTTGTCTACTTCCTCAGAAGATAGCTGTAAGTTGGGCATGGGCACATTGTTGTGCTCGGCTAACAGTTCAGTTGCAGTCGGATCGCCCTCGGCCAGCATTACGTCAGGCTCCGTAATCCAGCGCGCCAACCAGTCGGGATCGCGCTGTTGGGTCACACCCTGCAAGTCTGGCCCTACTCTAACACCTTCACCGATAGTGTGACAGGCCGTGCATTTGGCTGTGAATATTTCCTGTCCTAGGGCTATCGATCTCGCTTCGGCTGGTTGGTCCACAGTAGAAACGGCCGCTCCATTGGCCCCGGCCGCTGTTGTTCCTGATTGATCTCGAATGGAAAACGCAAGTAAGGCTGCGCCGCCGATACATAGCAATGCTATAACGCCCACAAAAATTGCCAGATCACGGCTTGTAACTGGCCGTCTATCCCAGGGTAACTCAGAAGTTTGATTTGTCTGTATGCTCATCCTTTCGCCTCAGTTAGTTTTAAATAGTCGTTTGGTCGATGCAGCCAGACATGGAGAAATCGCCTGGCTCAGGCGTAGGATAGGCTAGGGCGGTACGGTTGGCCTTGATCTATATCAAGTTGGTTTAAAGTTGTGCCTGCTCGTGAAGGATTTCTGGCTCAGTAATGATAATGCGGTGGCGATCAAAGCGGATGGCACCGGCTTTTTCCAGGATACGAAGGGAGCGGCTAATGGATTCTGGCGTTGTCGCCAGGTGATTGGCAATTAGGGCACGTGTTATAGATGGATGCTTTAAGGATGGATTTTCGATCTGGTCAAGTAAAAAGTGAGCCAGGCGAGCCGTGACGGAATGCAGAGCCAGGTCTTCCATCCGTCCGGCTGCAAATCGAATTCGTTCTGTTAACCCTTGTATGATAGCCAGTGCCATTTCATGATCTGCTTGAAGCGCCTGGGAAAAAACGGCCGTGGCAATCACCCAGGCAGAGACATCGGTCACAGCCATCGTGCTGACGGGGTTGGGAGCACCATCGAGAGCAGCAATGTCGTTGAAGGTGTCTCCAGGACCCAAAATGTGGAGGATATATTCCTGTCCATCGGGGGAGAGTTTAAAGGCTTTGACACGACCGTTTTCTACAATCCATAAGCCCGCAGACGGCTCGCCCTCCAGAAAAATTATCTCATTGGATGCAAATGTACGGTGTGCTGCCTGCTGGGCAAATTGGTTTAAGGTAGATTCTGCTACATGGGCAAAATAAGGCATTTTTTCCAGCAAAGAACGAATGGAAAATTCACTCATTTAAGCCCCCCAATTGTGTTAGGCTGCGATAGAATGACGGATGACTTTATCATTTGTTTACTTTAACTCTGTTTTGCAATTTTCAAACGTTTTGAGCAACCAGTTTGTATTGCTCTGATTTAATGGAACAGTATATGAATATGCAGGTTGATGCAAAGTGTTTGTCTAGCCAACGTGCCCTTCTAACACAGCCAGCAAACGACCATTTTCCGCTACTCTCTATCTTCCCGGAAGTTGAGAGCGGTCAGCGTATACAGATCGGCCGTTAGCTGGCAAAGTTGACTGGCTTGAGCCGGGGCCGTTTGTGGTTTATTTTGCTGCAAGGTGTTTAGGGGATTTTAGACCTTTCGGATTTTGTAGGATTTTGCGTGGTGGGTGAAACGTGATGCGTAAACGGAAATTACCCCCCGTTTACGCATCACGCATTATTATTGCGGATTAATCGGTGGTTGACGGCCGCAGAGCCAGCCACTTTTGCCGATAGCACAGCATGGCAAAAAAGCTGAGAGCGCAGCCGCCTAAAACGAAGGCGATGACGGTAACCATTGAGCTGCTAAACGGAATCAGCAGCAAGGTTGTGATCATCTCTATAGAAATGAGGAACAGAACAAACATTATGAGCACATCCCGGCTAACGCGAGATACAACGTAGGCACCCAGTGGCGCGCCAAACGCCACAATCGGCACAGTCACAAGCCAGTAATTCCACACAATGCCAATGTCATGTGAAACGACACCATGGAGGAAGAAACCAACCAGCGAATTCAACGCCATGATGATGACAGAGGTAGGTGTACCAATTTTCTCGTCAATACCAAAAGCCAGGGTAAGGACAACAAAAGTGACTATATTAGCACCGGAACCAGTTTGAGCCGTCAGAAAGCCGCCTACAACACCTACCAGAATAAAAAGCAGCAAATAGCCAACGCCCCAGCCAGGAAGTGCGTGACGCGGTGTCCATTTTAGCCCCCAACGCGAGATAAAAAGGGCAACGCCAAATGTGGTTATACCTAGCGTAAACAATATCCGTGGGTAAGGATCTGGAATGGTAAAAAAGTAAGTTCCTAATATAATGCCCAGCGCACTGCCCAGCGTCGTCCACAAGATCACTTTGGGCAAAATTCTTATACTCCGTGCCAAAATAAGTACAGAGGCCAATGTCATGCCGACGGATTGAACCATAAGACCAAAAGTCCGTGAATCAGCTGCCGGTATTTGCAGGAGTTTGGTTAATACCGGGAAGCCAACGGCCGCACTGCCTTGAGGCGTTGAACTACCGATAAATGAACCAAACAGCATGGTGAGCGACATCGGCCAGTTGTCTGAGAAAAGTTCCCAACGATGATTGAGAGCAAAATAAAAAAACCAAATCAGTACAATAGTTGCTGCCAGAGCGGGATAAGCCCTGCGGCGCAAGCGTGCCAGGTTAGCCCCGCTATACAAAGGTGCAACGACATTTGTCTCATTCATGGAAAATATTCTCCTTTGGCAGGATGAAGATTTAGTTGCAAAATCAAGAAGGTGTTAATGCTTGGGGGAGCATAAAGCGGCTGCCTTACGAGGACTCTTTCCCAGAAGTTTACCGGCTTGAAAATATCAGCTACACAGGCGCTGTGTTTTTGCAGAGTTTTTCAGTTGCCGCGATTTCCAAATCGCGCTTGCTCACTGGAACGCAATAAGGATTTTGCAGCTACAGCGTGGGAGCAGCCTGTTGGAAGACCGTAATTCGTTGTGTGCTGGAGGATTGTTTGTATGGAAAGTTTAGTTCAATGCAGATTCAAGGATTGAGCTAACAGGTGGCTCAACCTCTCTACGTTGGGGGGCTTAGGCAGCCAGCCGGAGAGGCCCAGGCCCTT
This sequence comes from Ardenticatenaceae bacterium, assembly GCA_020634495.1. Next base: position 8,236 of record JACKBR010000058.1, read on the forward strand.
TAAATTTTCTACTTCTTCGTGGAAGGGGTGGCCGCTCATTAAAATGACCGGCAAGGTAAGCTGCTGCTGCCGAATGGCATGCAGCAGGGCGATGCCGCCCATGTCTGGCATGATAACATCACTCAACACCACCGCTATCTGGTCAGCTTGCGTTTTTAGGATTGTGATGGCTTCACCGCCGTTTTTCGCTTCTACCACACTGTAATTCAACATGAGCAAGCTGTCTACAATCGCCTGGCGCGTGGCCGGCTCATCTTCAACCAGCAGCACCGTTTGCCCCTTTCCCCAGACCAAAGCTGCTTTGTCTAACATGGCAGGCATACCGTCCCCCACGGCGTAGGTCGGGAAGCAAATGTGAAACGTCGTGCCCTGCCCTGGTCCGGTTGTTACATCGATATGCCCATCATGTTGCTGCACAATACCGTAAACTTGGGCCAGTCCCAGGCCAGTTCCTTTCCCAACTTGTTTAGTTGTGAAAAATGGTTCAAAAATGTGGGGTAAATCGTTGGCGGGAATGCCCGGACCGCTGTCACTGATTTGCAGATAAATCCACTCACCGGGTGGCAGGTCTTTTACGGGTGGCTGGCTTTTCTTTTCTGTGTGCAAATAGGCCAGCCGAATGTGTAATTGGCCGCCCTCAGGCATGGCGTCGCGGGCGTTGAGGGTTAGATTCATGATCACTTGCTGGATGCGTGCAGGGTCGGCATGAACCAGGTATGCTTCATCCGTGTGATTCAACTTGATGCGGATATGTTCCGGCAGGGTGCGCTTGAGCAGCTTCACCTGCTCTTTCATTAAGGGCAGTAAATCCAGCGACTGCTTCTCCAAAACTGCCCGGCGGGCAAAGTCCAAAATTTGCTGGATGAGATCAGTAGCGCGATTGGCCTGCTGTTCAATGGTGGCCAGCTTAGCCGTATTGGCCGAAGATAAATTTGCCGTGCGGGTCACAAGCTGGGCATACAGCACAATGACAGACATGATGTTGTTAAAATCGTGGGCAATACCCGCCGCCAGCTGCCCTACCGCTGCCAGCCGCTCCTGCCGCTGCACGCGCTGCTGAATTTCTCGCTCCTCAGTCACGTTGCGAATGACCAGCACCCAGCCTGCATTATAGGCAGTATTTTCCACAGGTCTGGCAATGGCTTCAAAGATTTGGCCATTGCTGTGAATGTCGTGCCATAAGCCATGAGGGGGGGATGTGAGCAGTTGCTCCAACGGCCGTTCTCCGAGGTGGCTGATACGGTCGTTTGTTCGGTTAGGAGCCAACACTCCCAGATATTTTTCGGCTATGGGATTAGTCAGTTGAATAGTTCCATCTGCGGTGAGCAGCAGCACGCCTTCCGGCACCGTGTCGATAACGTGTTGCAGCTGTGCCTCGCTCTGGCGCAGCAGTTCTTCTGCCTCACGCCGTTCGGTGATGTCGATACCCACTCCCTGCACCTCAATCAGCTGGCCCGCAGCGTCAAAGATGCCCCGGTCGGTCCAACGCAGCCACAGGAGAGAGCCGTCTGGCGTAGGTTCGCGATACTCATCTACTTCTACGGGATTTTCTGGCGTGAGCCGCTTGAACTTGGCCCGCACAATTTCTTGCTTTGGCTTATCTAAAAGAGTAATAAAATTTTGGCCCTCCAGAGCGACAGGGGATTTGTTGAAAAGACGGCCGTAAGCCTGGTTGGCAAATAAAATCGTGCCGTCTGCCTTGGACCGCATGATCAGCTCTGTCTGGTCTTCTACAATAGCCCGGTAGCGGTTCTCGCTCTGGAACAGGGCCTCCCTAATTTGCACGCGTTCCGTAATATCTTCTGTGAATATAACGATGCCGCCTATGGTGTTATCGGCACTGTACCAGGGCCGCACCTCCCAACGCAGCCATTGGACCCGGCCGTCTTGCCGCACAAATTTGTATTCATCGTCTTTTACTACTTCGCCGACCAGAGCACGTTGGTGTATTTTCTTCCATTCCTCTTCCGATGCAGGAAAGACATCATAGAAGGATTGACCGATAATATTTTGATTGTCTGAATGATACTTTGTCAGCCAGCGCTTGCTGGCTGACAGGTAGCGCATCTGCTTATCAAGCATGGCCAAGGCCGTGGGGGCGTGTTCAATAAACAGTTGCAGCTTCTCTGCATTTTCTTGCAGCAGCCGCCTGGCCCGTTTGCCGTCGGTGATGTCCAGGATGGCACCCAGGATGCGCGTGGCTATACCCTGCCCGTTGCGTTCGGTTACTTTAATGTAGCCGCGCACCCATATCCATTCGCCCGATTTGTGCTTTAGGCGGGCCTCCATTTCATAGATTTCTAAACGGCCTTCCACCAATGCCCGGTAATTGGATAGCAAAGGTTCAACATCGTCTGGATGGGCCCGCTGCCACAGCCACAGCAGCCGTTCGGCCGCTTCCGGCAGTTCAGCCAGCGTATACCCCATGATGTTTGCCCAGCGTTCGTTAAAATAACTGTGTTCATCTGGGGGCACGTTTGATTCAAAAATACCCAGCTCTACCGCTTCAATGGCCAGCAAGTATCGATCCAGGCTCTGACGTAAAGCTTGTTCGGCTCGTTTTTTCTCGGTTAAATCAGTGATGATGGTGTAAGAGCCAACAACGTTGTTCTCTTCCCAACGGGGCATGCCGGTAACATGGGCATACACCAGGCGGCCATCGGGCCGTACCAGCCGCGTTTCGTAAATGGACTGCTCCCCGGACAGTCGTCGTTGTCTTGCTTTACTTAATTTGTCATGGTCGTCGGGGTGGGTAAAGTCGATGGGTTTACGGCCGATTAACTCTTCTCGGGGACGGCCGATCATTTGGGCATAGGCGAGATTGACGTAGGTGAAACTGCCGTCTCTATCCAAAATTGTCAATCCCTGCCCCAACGCTTCGATGAGTTCCCAGGCTAATGCTTCACTGCCGGGCGGCGGGAGATCGGATTGATCGCAGTTTTTCATTTCGTCCATTGTCAATCCCTCTGAGTATCAACGAACAAATCGTGGTGTCTGCTGATTATATACGTGATTCTCCTGACTTAAAATGGGCGAAATAGGGGATGGCTGATTCCCCTCCTCTATCCTCCCCACCAATTAGATTGGTGGGTAATGAACCGTCTCTTTGGCTAGGTCAGGAAGAAGCACGGCAAGGCAAACTGGCATGTTATCAATGCTAAATACAAACATAGAGACCCCAAGCATAGAGACCCCAAGGTGCGGATTAATTTCGTATGCCATTTAGAAGATAGCAGCCCCATTTGGCTCTACCGCATAAATGACCGAGCTATTCAGCAATATCCAGGTAAACATCGACCTTCGTACCTGGAAGACATCATACATACCAATATTCCGGGCTTATTGGTATACGAGGTGGTTTCAATCGCGAATGGCGATTCTTTTGGGAAGCTACCATGTTATGCCCGGTGCCTGTTCTATCGCCCGATGCTTTCAGCATTCTCTGGTGAATCGTTGGGTGAGCTACCGGCAATCCCGGCGCATTGAGCTTGAGGAGCAAATCCGTTTCAGCATTCTCTGGTGAATCTTTGGGTGAGCTACGCTGATTCGGGATATTGCCAATGTCGAGGACAGTCTATTTCAGCATTCTCTGGTGAATCTTTGGGTGAGCTACTACCTGCCCGCCCACCTCTGTACTGCCCAGGGTGAATTTCAGCATTCTCTGGTGAATCTTTGGGTGAGCTACAGGCGATCATGATGAAAAAATAGTAGCGCAATGGATATTTCAGCATTCTCTGGTGAATCTTTGGGTGAGCTACTTTCTAGCGCCGATGTTTTCAATAGCATAGCTTATTATTTCAGCATTCTCTGGTGAATCTTTGGGTGAGCTACCAAACGTGTATTGAAAAATACTGAATGGGTTCCAAAATTTCAGCATTCTCTGGTGAATCTTTGGGTGAGCTACATTTGCATTTGCCAACGATACCGGGGCGCAAGGAATATTTCAGCATTCTCTGGTGAATCTTTGGGTGAGCTACGGTATTGGCGCGGCGGCTGGGGCCAACGCTATCACGGTATTTCAGCATTCTCTGGTGAATCTTTGGGTGAGCTACAACGCGTTAGTTTGGATGCCTTGAATAGCAACCGTTCAGCGCATTTCAGCATTCTCTGGTGAATCTTTGGGTGAGCTACCTTTCAGCATTCTAAGAGCCTGGTGAGGCTTACATTTTCAGCATTTTGTGAATCTTTGGTCAGCAATTTCTAGCATTCTCTGGTGAATCTTTAGAGCTACGGCCGTTTCTGCCGTTTGCAGGCAGGCGCAGTTTCAGCAGAATCGCATTTCAGCATTCTCTGGTGAATCTTTGGGTGAGCTGTAGACAACATTATTGACCCGCTAGGGCTGCTTATTTCAGCATTTCAGGTGAATCTTTGGGTGAGCTACGCATAATGGGTGACTGAGCACATCTTAGCAATTTCAGCATTCTCTCTGGTGAATCTTTGGGTGAGCTAGCATTCTCGGCCAACTGCGAGCATTTCAGCATTCTCTGGTGAATCTTTGGGTGAGCTTACAGCCAAATGAATCTTTGGGTGCTCCGTCGCATCCAACAAATTTCAGCATTCTCTGGTGAATCTTTGGGTGAGCTACCCCTGGTGAATCTTTAAGAGCTACGTGCAGAAGCTCCGGTTTGGGGTATCGTGGCTATTTCAGCATTCTCTGGTGAATCTTTGGGTGAGCTCTCGACCCGCTACGAAATTTCAGCATTCTCTGGTGATCTTTGGGTGAGCTTACTACGCTATGGTGACTTCACCGAAAATCGTATTTCCAGGACTATCGGGTTCGAATTTCAGCATGAATCCAGTGCAGGTGCAAGTTTCAGCATTCTCTGGTGAATCTTTGGGTGAGTCACCGCTATCGTCCATTGCATTTTTGTATTTCAGCATTCTGCAGAAGTCGTTTCCATGATGCGGGCTTATTTCAGCATTCTCTGGTGAAAATTTCAGCATTCTCTGGTGAATCTTTGGGTGAGCTGATATAATTTCAGCATTCTCTGGTGAATCTTTGGGTCCCTTTGACGGCCCTATTTCAGCATTCTCTGGTGAATCTTTGGGTGAGCTACCGCTGGCTGGAATTTGCTGGTGAATCCAACGGCAGCGGGGCTATTTCAGCATTCTCTGGTGAATCTTTGGGTGAGCTACGCAATCAGGCATTCAGCCAGCCGGATACCAAAAGTTATTTCAGCATTCTCTGGTGAATCTTTGGGTGAGCTACCGCTGGCTGGAATGCTACCAACGGCAGCGGGGGCTATTTCAGCATTCTCTGGTGAATCTTTGGGTGAGCTACGCAATCAGGCATTCAGCCAGCCGGATACCTACGTTATTTCAGCATTCTCTGGTGAATCTTTGGGTGAGCTACCGCATATGTTTTTCCATTTTAGCAGGTCATTTTTGTTAGGCAACGGCCGTTTCTGCCGTTACAGCGCATTCTCGAAGGCCTTTTTTGGTGTAGAAACATTATTTTTTAGGTTGTTAAGGTCCAAAGCTCGCAAATCGATTTTTGTTGAAAAAGCGGGGGGATTTGCGAAAATATGTTTATTAGGCTTCTACTAGCGATTCTGACTGCATCCAGTCCCAATAATGCGGCCAATCGCCTCCGGCTAGCTGATACACACCGTTCCCTTTGACGGCCGATTTGCCGGTTTGAATCGCCTGGCCCCAAATGAGCCAAGGGAGTAACGGTTCCCAATTGTCGGTACGGTAAACGGCCGTTCCGGTGAAGCCGCTTAATGGCGTTTTGCGACCCTTGCGGCTGGAATGGGTCCACAACTCGTGCCACTCGGTTTCTGCCTCCAGCAAACGTACCTTTTCGGCCAGGGAATGCAGGTGAGCGACTTCTGCTTTGTCGCGCCGCTCGGCACCGGCAAATTGGCGGCTCAACTCATCCAGACGGTATAAGGTGCGTTTAAAGAGGACGGTGAAGTCTGGTGTTTTATACGGCCGTTGTCCTTCTTCCAGGCGCATGGGTGTAAGGAATTGAAAAATGAACTCGTTGTTAGAGGGCAGATGTTCCAGATGAAGCTGACTGATTTGTCGGACGGCCTTGTGATCAACATGGATAGTAGGAATTTGCACCAACGATTCTCCAGGGGCCAACAGCTGTTGGGTATCACCCCGTAGGGGATCGATGGCCGTAATGGTGTGGACCTGGAAACGGCCGTCGCCTTCGCGGCGGCCAGGTCCTACACCTTCCCCCTGCCCCATCTCGGTGATAGCCAGGACAAAGTAGGGCAAATAACGGAAGCCTTCGCCGAACAGCGTCAGGCAAAAAGAAAAGGTGTCACCCGGTTGGATGGTCCATTGGGCAGGCATCGGCGGGACGAGGGCATAGGCGCGGACGACGGTGCCGGGATCGAGATTGGACGTAAGCAGCCAGCAGGCAGGGCAGGTGGCGGCATGGGCGTCGCTGGGAGGAGACCCATCGCGCCGATTTGCTTCTGGGCAAACGGAGCGGCGCATCACGTTGGCCAGGGCGTTGCGTAGGTTGTTGCCTGCGTAATGTCCGCCCAGCTTAATGGGCGTGGTGGCAGTGCAATCAAAGCGTAAATGGGTGAGTTGTAGATTGGTCATTTGGTTCCTCTAGCGGAATTGTTGACAAATTATGGGCTTGTTACGTACTCGTACAATGAATAGGCGCGGCTGGATTTGGTAAGGCGATAGGGAAGGATGATGGGGTTGATGATACGGCCGTTTGGTTTGCCCACGCTGATATTTTTACCGCTGTATACATCCACATGAGCAAACGTCATTTTAGGACCACAATCATCTAAAAGCTGCATGAGTCCATGTAGAGCAAATGGTTCATTGTCTCGATGGGTCAAGAGCGTAAACCGCTCTGGTAAATCTGTAACTTCTTCGACTTGAGTAAATTGTACAAACCCGCCTCGCTTGCCTAAATAATGAATTTGAGAAAGTAGTTTGGGTAAAGGTGGCTGCTCTGTTACCTTTGCTGGCTTGCCGTTTGATTGCACAGCAATCTTGAGCAAACCAGCAAAATAGACAAGTTCACGATAGGCAATCGTATTCCCCATTGGCCCCTCTAACCCTGTACCAAATGTATCTTTGGAACCACTCTTGTGTGGGCGCAAGATTTTGATAAAGGTGTTGATGACCGTTAAATAATTGGGCAAGGCAATGGCAATCTGCAAATCCCGAATAGAAGGAAACCATGCTATGCCGTTTGTTTGGCCATGAACGCGCAAGGCAACATCCAACAAGGCCATTTTAATGGCATAAGGTGTTGGGGTGATCAATGTTTTACCGCCATTGGTGGTGGCATTGGCTGGGCGCAGACTAAAAAGCGCAGTAGGCTGAAAGGTGGCAATTGTCCACATAATTGCTCCTAAGCTGATACTGAAACCTGAATCTCATAAGGTGAGGTTTCTGTGATGAGTGATTGCATGATGTTGGCGAAGTCACTAATGTTGGCAAACGGCCGTATCTGCACCGCATCTTCCTCCTGGAGTCTGTTAATGGCATCTCGAATGCCCTCAATTTCAGTTTGGAAGGTGGGATTGAGCGGACTAACTGTAGGGGCAGGGGCAACGGCCGTACTGATGGCCACGACGCCGCGTAAATCAACCAGGTGTGGCATTTGCGTGTTGCGCATAGCTCCATTCATTTCCACAAAGGTGTACAAAATGCTTTGCAGCAATCCTTTATAACGGTTGTCTCTATTTACTCCGGCTACGTACTGATGCGAAATATCATTGTAGCCAATCCGCGCTGTTTCAAAGTTGCACACGATGGCATAAACCCCGCTATTGGTAGGCCGATGGAAGATTGCTTGCCCTAAGTTACCCTCCCGCTCATCTTTATCATCTGGCTTTTCCCGCCGATCAGGCGCATATTTTACATGAAAGAACTCATCAGAGGTGACGGCATCGGGCAACCCTACCACCCAGCCAAACTCGACAACGCTTTTGCGTGGCGCTGAAAGGGCACCTTCGGTAATCAGGTTCCCTTCTAGATCATCAATGGTGCAGCCCATGAGGCGATCTACGACCTGCACCTGGGTTGGTTTGTTTTTGATCCAGTTTCTAAAATCAGGATCAGCGCTCATCCGGTTGGCATCAAACTTTTGGCAAGCGGCACAAAGTGGCAGATTTTGGGCAACGGCAATGCGGTGCAGATGCTCTGCCTGGATGTGCTTGAACATATCGCCGCTGATGGCGTTGACATTGGCCATGCGTAGTTGGCCAGCTTCGTCATAGGTGACAATATCGACCATACGAGTTTGGATTTGATTGCCCTCACCCCCTTCGTTGTTCAGGCTATGCAAGTTGAGCAAGGCACGAGCAGAAATTGAAATTGAGTAAACAGTTTGCATGATTTTTAATACTCCTAATTGCTTTCTTAGACTGGATTATCTGAATCGTTTGCTTCGTCAGCTTGTTGACCAATTTTTGGGTCACGCGCATAGCCGTAAGCTACCAACAGGCTGGATACGGTGTTGGCATCGAACTGATCGATAAGCTGCACAATCTGGTCAATGTCTTCAATGGTAATGTTGCGCCGGAACTGCTGTTTTCGCGTTTCTAGTTTACGGCCGTTTTCCCGATTATAGGCGTGCATAAAACGGCTCAATTCCTGCACAAACTCGTCGGCATATTGGCTGTGGCGTATCAGTTTGTCGCCTAGACCATACCGAATTTCATACAGCGCGTCGCGCCCGCGTGCTTTTTGCCCTTGCGGGATAACGGTGCTGCGGCGAATGGCTTCGGCGATGTTGCGAAACCCTTCGTTTGCCAAGATAGGTGCTAAAGATTGATTATGGGCCAAGATTAATACCTCCAAATTACCCAGCGTAAACAGCGGTGGCCTGTTTTTGCTGGCAAGTTCAGACATGACATGTTGACTGTAGCCATGTACGAATTGATAAAAAAGCGTCAGGTCACGCCCGGAAATAAACTGGCGATATTGACGCAGCAGGTTGTATTGATCCCCCTTCTTTTCATCGAGCCGAAAGACGACACGGCGGTGCTCGGCAAGGAGGTCTAAGAATTGTTGAGCTTGGACTTTAGTTTCTACCTGTTGCCCGAGCCATTCGGGCAGCGCCAGACTGCTTAAATTCATGGTGGCGTGGGCGCTGCCCAAATGCTTGTAAAAGATGGTTTCAATAGCGGCCACATGGTTGCCAGGGTTGGCATTTCGGGCAAATTTGCGCTGGCTGCCCTGCCCCGCCTGCCACTGCTCAATAAAGGTGATGCAGTAACTAAGCAAGGTGAGAATATCCATTTTTACGGCCGTTTGAGCGTACAGCTGTTTTTGGAAATTAGGAAAAACGGCTTCGTGTGTCCCCCAAAGCAATTGGCGCGGACGCAAAATGTATGTCTTGCGGTCTTTGGAGCCAGTAACAACGCGCGGAATGGCACATTTGTATAGTCCGGCAAATTTTAGCAACTCAATGAGCCAAAATCCTTTTAAGCCACCGATACCCAAACCGTTGGCTTTGGCGCGGTTGCCGCCCTTGCCCATGCCGGGGTTGACTACTTGAAGCTGGGCTACTTTTTCAGAGCTGTTGATGCCGTATTTTTTAGTAAGGGTTTTCCAATTGGCACTAGCCGCCTCCCAATCATTGGGGAAGCTGCCGTAGGCGGTCAAAATCAAGGCCACTAATTCAGGAAAGCACTCTTTGTGAGCATCCCACAGCTCAACCAATCCGTTGTAGGCAGCTGTCGCCGACATTTGGTTGATGATTGCCCATGTAGGCCAGGCTGGTTTGGGGGGAAAGATTCCCTGTTCGGCTAATTCATCGTCAGTGAGTTTTTTCTTTTTGCCTTCAAAATAGAGGTTGTTGCCCTGCTGTTCGGCCAGGTAATCGATGGGCTTGGGTACGGTGGTTTTCTTGGTTTTGGTGTTCAACCCATCAATCAGGGCAAAGTACGGTACCGTTTGCACCCATGCTGGCGTGATGGGTTTGTCTATGTTGACACGGTAAGCTAGCCCCATGTCTTCTATAGTTAAACGGCCGTTACCTTGCGCCAGCGTTAGTTTGTACAAAAAATCAGCAAGTCCAAACGCCTCAAGTGTATCTGCCGGGGTTCCTGTTGTTTTTTCAATAAAGTAAGTGTTGCTCATACCGTCTGACTCCTTTGATCTGCCAGGCGTAAAATGCGAACCAGCAAAAAGTAGACCAATCGCTGCTCGTTGTTCAAAAAATCAATAAGCCACTCCCCCAGCGGTTCATCTTCTGTCACCTGTATTGGCACAGCGCCAGCCAGTGCGATGGGAAGCTGTACCGCCTGCAAGCCAGCCTGTATTGCAAGGGGCGCGTGACGATGATGTTGATAGGGCGTGTGGTCTTGTACAGATGGCGTGTGGTGACGGGCAACGGCCGTTACCGCCGCCCGAAATAGCACCTCACTTTCTCCCGCCATCTCTTCTAAAATGTCCAAGCCAGCCATAGCACTTTCTCCAGCATGATTGGGGCGCCTACCTAGCTTTTTTTGCACCTCGCGCTGACGGCCGTCGCGCGGGTCGTACCGGGTGTGTGCTGCCATGTATTCAGAAGGCACCGCCATCGATTGCCCGTCATAAAATTGTCCGACTTGCGCTTGCCATTTATGCGCCCACATCTGCCAATCAACATTCAGCTTGCCCAAATCGTGACAAGCAAACAATGTTCGACACATCTGGTCGAGTGCGTTTGGGTGTAGTTTGTAGATTGGCATCCCTTCCAGCCGCTGGGCCACAAAAGCGAGTTCGTCATGCAGCGGGGCATAGCGCGTTTTGCCATCGCTTATGCCCTGCTGGTAGGCTTGGAACAGCCCTGTAACATGCTCGGCATAAGTTTCCAGTTCATAAGCAAAGGATTGGAAGCCGTGTTGTTTGTGGCGTTCAGGTGGGTAAGCTTCTTCATCGTCTGAAGGGGTAAAGCCAAAGCCAGTTATGGAGCTGTAGCTGGCAATGGTGGGCGAAATGGTTATCACTGGCGTTTTGCGTACATCGTTGGCTTCTGTTAACGGATACCAGCCGTAATAGCGTTCGTTGCTGGGTGCTTCATCGTCCGTTATCAGGCGCATCCCCCACATCTCATATGCCGCTTCAACCGATTTAAATGCTTTGGCCAGCGTGCCAGGAAAAAGGCTAAAGCCATCATACGTCCAAGGGTTGGTGGCCAGCTTTTCATCTGTGCGTGGATTGGGATGTAGAAAGACAAAGCGATTGTCTACGTCTCGAATGAGCTGGGGAATCAAGCTACGGCCGTTCTCGTAATCGCGCATCGCCTTGATCATCTCTTCTAAATGGCGAAAGCGGTTACCCTGTAGCTCATCTAAAATTTGTTCATCAACCGGCTTGTGTACCGCATCGATCAACGCCTGTTCTTTGGAAAAAAGCATGGGTTGATCGGTAAATTCGGCCGTTTGTAACGCTTGCCAGGTGGCATCACACAACTGTTGACCACGGGTTCCGATGTTGTACGGCATCAAATAAGGCTCACCTTGCTCGTCACGCGGCAGGTAAACAAGCACGCGCCCCGTTTCACCCTGACGGCGGGCGCAACGACCCGCCCGTTGTAACAATGAAGATGCAGGGGAAAGCTCAGTATGCAGCACGTCGCAGGTGGCATCCACGCCTACTTCTATTACCTGGGTGGCAATTTGGATTAGCCTGGGGCCGTTATACTCATCTTGGGGAATACCAAATTGCTGGCGGATCCATGTTTCTTTAGCATCTCTGTCTGTTTTATAAAAGCGGGCATGGAGCAAATTAAGTACGGCCGTTCCCGCCACCAACTCATCTTCCAGCGCCGATGCTAATTCTCCATACAGCTCTTGCGCGGCCTGTACCGTATTGCAAATGCACAACGTGCGTGGCACGTCATGGGCTAAAACGGCCGTGGCCGTCAGCGGCGCATCCACACTGAAAAAGCGACGATCCTTGTCTACTTGTGACCCGATTTTCTCCATCGCTTGCCGCTCGTCTGAAGTAGCAGGCACAACAACCGCATCCAGCAATTTGCCCAATCGGATAAGCATTGATGATGAGAATGTAGCTGTCATGATGATGAACGGGGTGATACCCTTAAGCATTTGCAGCATTTGTAAGGTTGTGGGCAGCGAGCTATCCGGGTCGTAAAGATGCAGCTCATCAAAAACGAGATAGCTGGACACAATGGCACCGGCATTGATATTTGCCCGTCGTCGCCCTACGCCATACGGCACGTTCAAAAAACTGCTCAATGTCTGGTCGATAGTGGTGAAAATCAGATCTCCTTCAAACTGTGGGTCGTCTGGTCGGTCACCCGTCTGAACTCTTACTTGCAAATCGTCTTGCCAACCATATCGTCGGATTATTTTCTTGTACTCAGCTTCAAATTGATTGGCTAAAACTTTCATTGGTACAGAATAAATGCACTTTCTCGGGAATTGATTTGCATGAAAATTTTTTCTGGCGTGTAAGTAGGGTAATAAAGCAGCAGTTGTTTTTCCGGCACCAGTTGGAGCTTGTAAGATTATGCTTTTCCCTTGTAAGAGATATTTTGCAACTTGTTCTTGGTAGGGGTATGGATCAATAAATGTACTCATTTGTCGTCCCCAAAGAAATCTCGAAAAGTTTGAGCAATATCTGTCGTATCGTCGTTTTTAGCACCCCTTTGTACCTGCCAAGCATATAATTCAGCTATCTTTCGGGCTTCACCCATCATTTCGTCCCGTAATTCTTCTGGTCCCAACACCTCCACGTCGGCACCCCAACCGCGAATCCAGGGGAGCACCTCGCGCCATTCGGCTACCTGTGTTGTCCAGATCAGGTCGCCGTTTGGCAGCGGTTCCGGCTCTGATTGGTTGGGATGCCAGACGCTTTCTTGGACCCGGCGCACGGCCGTTTCCCCCCGAAACCGCAGCTTCACTGTCACCAACTCGCCGCCACTATCCCAAATACCCCATACGTTGCGCACAAACTCGTTTTCGTCAAACGATTCCGGAGGGACAATCGGCTGGGTGGTGTCGGCGGCTTTTTCGATGCGGTTCAGCTTGAAAGGGATAATGCTGTTCATCATTTCGCTGTAACCCACCATGTAGATACTGTCATCCCACAAAGAGGGTTCCAGCAAATAAGGGCTGACCAGATGATTTGTCGTCTTGCGCGATTGCAATCCCCGGTAACGGATACGAATTTTGCGCTGGTCCACCCAGCAGTTGATAATTTTTTCTAAAACGGCCGTAGCCTCGTTTTGTTCATCGGCTTTTGGAATAAATCCGGTAGATTGCAGCAATCGATCCATCAATGGTTGGTTGAGCGTGATGGCGACGCTTTGCAACAAACTGACCACGTGCGGGTTTGGCGAACGGGTTTGCCGGGCTGCTTTCCGGGCCATCAAGTGCAACATGGCATTTTCATATAAATTGATCCGAAGATTGGACATGTATTTGCTGCGATCAATCTTCCAGCGTCCCCGTTCAACCTCGATAAATTGAATCCCCTGATCCATCAGCAGCATTCGATCTTTGTAAATTGTGGCGCGACTATCTACCTCGACTATCTCGGCCAATTCTTCATCAGTATAAGCGCCCTGTAAATACCGTTTTTCCAACAATCGAAGTCGTTCTGTGCGTCCTGATGCTCTGCTCATTGCTACCTCCATGAACAGTTTACACAATCAATGTGCAAAAAATGGAAACACAAATGCCGAATCCCAAAAATTCATCGTTTCGGAATTCGGCACGTAGATCAACAAGTGTAAGGTGGCTTGTGGCGAATGTGATGCATGCCATGGCGACGATTTCGCCATACAGTCATTACCACCGGGTCAGTAATGCTTAAAACCACCGTCACTCCTTCAAGCCGGGCGAAATTATCTGCTTTTCTGAATGAATTCGGAATGTCTTTGCGCCGCAGATGCACGAGTCTGGCTCCGGCACAATGGATCTCTTTGCCATAGCCAAGTATAAATGAAATTTGTTTTGCTGACACATTCCGCTGCGCCATTCGTTTGAGGGCATGTTTGGTGAAGATGATAGATTCAATCATTGTATTCGCTCCAGTGCAAACGGCCGTTGTCATCTTCCCAAAATCGTACACCTGTTTCCCGTTCAACAATCCCCATATCCTTGGTGAGCGTCGAGCGCGAAACGCCTAATTGACGGGCCAACTCTGCCTGGGAGATACCTTCCTCTGCCCTATGGACCAACCGACCAATTGAGAACAATCTGTCTTGCTTTTTGTTTTTGTTTCCGAACACGATAAACCTCCAAAATTTGATATATCTGGAGGTTGCCAATTCGTTGTTTCCAGTACGGAAACAAGCAAAATGAAATTTGCAAATAGATATGTTTCCATTTTTGGCACAGCCGCGTGCTACCATCATTCACAATTAACTGTTCTCAATTCACAATTAGGAGTTAATTATGCCCATCATCCAACACCTAATCGCCGACGAGTTCGGCAGCCACATCGGCAAATATCAGGGGAGGCTCAAAGTGACCAAAGCCAAAGAAGTTCTGGCCCAGGCCCCCCTACTCCACCTGGAAACGGTCACCGTCGCCAGCCGCGGCGTTAGCATCTCTGCCGACGCCATTCAGGCCTGCACCGAGCGCGGCATCCCCGTTCATTTCCTTAGCAGCCGCGGCAATCCCTATGCTGGTTTGTATAGCGCCGGCCTCATGGGCACCGTCCTTACCCGTCGGGCGCAGATGGCCGCTTACAATGATCTACGCGGTGTGCATCTGGCTTTGGGCTTTGCCGGGGGCAAGATTCAAAACCAGGCGACGCTGCTGAAATACACTGCCAAGTACCGCAAAGACAAAGACCCGGCGCTGTACAAAGAGCTGCACTGGCTGGCCGGCGAGACGGTTGATCATATGGAAGAGATTTGTACGCTCGACTTTATGGCTCCCAGAGAAAATTACTACCTGGACGATATTCGCAGTCATCTGCTTTCGGTAGAAGGCCGGGCGGCCAAAAAGTATTGGCAGGGGTTTAAGCTGCTGCTGCCGGAGGCACTCGACTGGCCCGGCCGCCAGGGGCGCGGTGCCCGTGATCCCTTCAACAGCGCCCTCAACTATGGTTACGGTATTCTCTACGGCCAGGTTGAGCGGGCTATCATTTTGGCCGGATTAGACCCTTACGCCGGATTCATCCATGTAGACCGCCCCGGCAAGCCCAGCCTGGTGCTGGACTTAATTGAGGAGTTTCGTGCCCCGGTAGTTGACCGTACGCTCTTGGGATTGGTGAATAAGGGGGTAGCCATCGAGCAAGATGAACAGGGCCGGCTTGTAGAAAAAACACGCCGCTTTCTTGCAGAAAAGGTCCTGGCTCGACTGGAGAGCCAGGAGCGGTATGAAAAGAAACGGCATCCACTGCGCGCCATCATTCAAATGCAGGCCCGCCGCCTGGCTTCTTATGTGCGCGGCGAGCGGGATAGTTACGATCCGTTTTTAGCCAGCTGGTGATCAGTAATCAGTGAACCAGTAATCAGTAGACAGTCTTTTACGGATTGATTGCTGACTTACTGAATACTGGCCTACTGGTCTCTGTCCAAAGAAAAATGCACTGCCTACTAATTTACGACATCCCCGATGATCGTATCCGCACCAAAGTGGCGGACAAGTGCCTGGATTATGGCCTAGACCGGGTGCAGTTTAGCGCTTTCTCGGGCAATATTTCCCGCAATTTACAGGAAGAGCTCTTTCTACAAGTGACCGACCTGTTGAGCGATGAGGCAGGAAACATCCAGCTGCTCCCAATTTGTGGCAAGGATTGGTCGAATCGGTTAACTCATATTTGTGAAGATGAAGCAGAAAGGGTAAAGGTCCCTGATGACAATTGAAGAATCATTTCTTTTTCGCGTTATTGACTTGAAGCAGTATGTCTACTGTCCCCGGATTTTGTATTATCACACGGTGTTGCCTCAGGTACGGCCGTTAACCTATAAAATGGCGGCAGGCATTGCGGCACATACGGAAACGGAGCAGCGGGAGAAGCGGCGCAGCCTGCGCACTTATGGCTTGCAACAGGGTGAACGACAGTTTAATGTGCCGCTTTATGACCCAGAACTGCATCTTTCTGGTGAGTTGGATATGCTCATCGAAACAGCAACAGAGTTGATACCGGTCGATTTTAAGCAGTCGAAGCGTGAGGGGGATCATTTTTGTTTACAGCTGTTAGCTTACGGCCGTTTGCTAGACGCCGTTTATAATCCCCAACAAAAAGCGATATACCGCGGCTTTCTTTATCTTATCCCCAGCCGCCAGGCTGTGGAGGTTCGCTTTACTCCCAGTCTCCAGCGAAAATTTGACAAGGCGATGGCTCAACTGCGTATCATTGCCGAAATGCAGCAAATGCCGGAACCAACAAAGAAGAACGGCCGTTGTGTGGATTGTGAGTTTCGTCGATTTTGTAACGATGTTTTGTAACTATCCACGACATTTTTCTAAAATGACGCTGGATTGCCATTCTATTCCACAGTTATGTTGGATCTGACACCAAACTGCCGTGAAACTGAGCAGCACCCTGGGTAAACCACCTCAAAACGGCCTACGGCCGTAAGCTTTGCGAAGCTTGGCGGTCATTATTGAGACGGCCGTTCGCTATTCAAAACCCCAATCAACCAATCCAAAAGAGGAGGTCATACTAACAACCGCATAAACCAAAATGCGTGGGTATAACGCCCATGCAAAATATTGTTTGCCAACAGCCAGTCGGGTCATCCGGCTGGCTGTTTTTGTTTCTACCCACATTTTCAACCCAAGGAGAGATGGATGAACAACCAACCACAACCCAACCAACCAAACCCGGCCAAAGCCATCGTGCTCAAACCCCACCAGCGGACGCGCAAGCGGCAGAAGCGCATCACCGGCAGCCAAAGCTGGCAACCGCATCAAAGCACTGTTGCCCTCGACAGCTGGGGCGTCGCCCTGCGCACCTTGCGCGAGCAGGGACATCAGTATGAGTAACTTTCACCGTTCACCGGGAGCCACGGGACACGGAGCCAAAGCCCAAATAGTTCTACAAACCAAAGAAAAAGCGCAAGTCAGAGCTATCACCTCTGGCTTGCGCCCACACCTCACAAAGGAGATGCCGAATGTTATCAACAGTATACCCCCAAACGGCCGTACGGCAACCACAACTTGCCACTTTTTCGGTGCCACCGCGCCGGGAGAAACAGCTGCCCGGTCATCCTGGCCAACCGGCTGTCATAGAGCTGCCACCCGATGAAATGGCCTGGCTCACCCGCAAGGCCTACATCGTGGTGCAAAACGTCATGCGCCACATGTGGATGGACGCCAGCGAACGCCGCCTCTTCCGCGAAGATATGACCCAGGAAGCGCTTAGTCACCTGTATGACCTGACCTTTCTCCAGGGACAGTCAGAAGCCTACGCCTACACCGCCACCCGCACCAAACTCATTGGCTACGTCTTTGTCAACATCCGTGGCGGCGGCAACGGCCATCAGTGGGAGCTCTCCAAGCAGTACCAGATCGCCGACAACCTCACCGAGCCGGAATACCACGAGGAAGACAGCTACGGCCAGCTAACGCCACGCCTGCCCATGACCATCTACGCCCGGCGGCCGACAGAAGACGCCCTGGTCCTTCATGAAGGCGAAGCCGCCAGCGACGCCCGCTGGAGCCGCTTCGAGAAAGAGATTGCCCGCATCCTGGCGGTGATGCGCGGCCGACAGTGGCATCCTAACTCCCTGCGTCGGGCGGCAAAGCCTGTGGAAAGCGTGAAAAGGCACGTCAAACTACAACATTGCCCAGATGCTGGAGGTGGACTGGATCACCGCCACCCAGATCATCATCCATTACCGCCAGCACCTGGAAGAATATCTGGCCCAGTCGCCCCTCATTCAAGGCCTGATTCGCGCCGAGGGAGCCCTGCGCCTGCAATGGTGGGAGGAGGTGACTGAAGCCGCCCTCAACAGCGGCCAGCGCTTCATTGTCATTCTGCCCCACGGGGCCTTCACCGTCAGCTACTACTACCACAAGGGCAAGGGGAAACAGATCGGCCGGATTCAGATGGGCCGGCGGGTGAACGGCAAGGTGCAGAACCGGACGGTGGAACTGGGCACGGTGGGCCACATCACCCGGCAGCGGCTGTGGGAGCAGTCGTTAGTGCTGCAAGAGAAGCTGGCAGTGCTGGAGGCGAAGGCTAACGCTGCCAATTCGGTGAATCTACCAGATGGGACATCCAAAACTGCGTCTGCATCTACCTACAGCTACACAACCCTGGCAGAAGCAACTGCCTAAATGAGAAACGGCCGTTTGGCACAACACCAGCATGTCAGATGGCCGTCTTCTTTCTTTGCTAAGGAGATACACTCATGGATCAGAAACCATTTAATCTCACCTTTTTTCAAACTGCCGCAAAGACACCGCCACGCCTTATCCGGGAAATGCCACACGCCGAACAGCCGCTCCAGCGCCTCTACCGGGCCGGTGTGGACAGAATCTCACCCGCCGAACTCATCGCCTCAATCCTCCAGACCAAAAACGGGCTGGAGCTGGCTCACCAGCTGCTGCACCTGGTGGAAGGGCAACTGCACCGGCTGCCACAGCTAACACGCGCTCAGCTCATGCAGCTGCACGGCGTAGGCCAGGCACAGGCGGCTCGGCTGCAGGCGGCGCTGGAGCTGGGCCGTCGGG
Source organism: Ardenticatenaceae bacterium (assembly GCA_020634495.1). Next base: position 26,820 of record JACKBR010000058.1, read on the forward strand.
TGCTGCAGGCAGATGCCGGTGAACAGCCTTCAGTGCAATCTCCGGCAGACGCTGCGAACCTTCTGATGTATGAGATGATGAACCTGACCCAGGAACACCTGCGGGTCATCCTGCTCAACACCCGCAACCGGGTCATTGGCATTCCCACGGTGTATGTGGGCAGTCTCAACACCAGTGTGGTCCGCCTGGCCGAGGTGTTCAAGCCGGCCATCGTCAACAATGCCGCGGCCATCATTGTATGTCACAACCACCCAAGTTCCGACCCGTCGCCGAGCCCTGAAGATGTGAACGTTACGCGGAGTCTGGTGAAGACGGGCGAAATGCTTTCAATCCCGGTGCTCGACCATATCATCCTGGGTCGGAACCGCTTCGTTTCGCTCAAGGAGCGCGGCCTCGGCTTCGGGGATTGAGCCAGCCAGACACCTATTCCCACGAATTACACAAAATCACATAAATAATCCGACCTGACAAAATAATAGGAGGCAACCGATGAAGCATATTGGCGCTTTTACCATCTGGTACGACACGGCCGTCCCCGGCTGGGTGGCGGTGAGTGACAAACAGCAGCAAAGCTTTGGCAATGGGGCGAAGGGAGAACGAGCCGCAACACGGTATGCCCTGCGAGAAGCATTTCCCAAGGTAGCTACGGCCGTAGATCATCTTTGCAGCCAACGTCACGAAGCGACCAGCCGAGCCTGGGCCGCGGCAGAGCTGCTAGTGATGGGACACGTCCTCAACCCAGACCCAGCAGAGCCAGACGAAGTAGCGCGAGTACGCTCACAACGGCAAGCAGCCTCAGGGCACCAGTATCGCCTGCTGCGGCAGCTGGATGGCACCTTGGCTTGCAGCTGTCCGGACTTTGAGCGCGGCGGGCTGGCGCTCACGGGAGAGGCGTTCATCAACCAGTTGCTGTGCAAACATCTGCTGGCTTACTGGCTGGCCTGTTATCTGGCCTGGCCATTGACCAAAGAGACACCAACACCAATCCATCCCAAACGGAGCCACGCCGGTCGCTTTCGTGGCCGGGCTGTCACGGCCGTAGGGCAGAACAACCGGCACCGGCTGGTATCCAGCCAGGCATCGGCTCAATATGGCAACGGGCAGCCGGTGCTGCCCGCGCACCTGACCCATTACCAATCGTACGTCGCCTACACTCAGCAACGGCCGTTTAGCCAGGAGAAGCTGCTCAGCTGGAGCCTGGGCCGGTGATCGCAAGTAAATCCATTTCTACAAAATCCACACAACAAAACCAAAAACGAAAACCCAAACAACACAAGGAGTTACACTCATGAACCCCATCACAATCATTGCTTTCCATCCCACCGGATACGAACTGCATATCCCGGTCACATTTGAGGAACTGCCGGCCACGATGCGGCGGCTGGCGGCGCGAGGCTACACACCCAGCCGGGAGCCTATCCTGACGGCCGAAGGATTGCCTATCTGTCCCCGACACGGCGTCCCGATGCAGCAAAGAAATAAACAAAATGACGTGTGGTACTCCCACAAAATGGTCCATCCCGAGACCGGTGAAACCGTGTATTGCCGCGGCTATGCCAGTGCCAGCAGCCCGGGCTATGACATCCTTCTACCATTAACAACCAAGGCCGATGA
>JACKBR010000059.1 GCA_020634495.1 Ardenticatenaceae bacterium
ACCGTGCCCACCCACCACCCGTTTGTCTGCGTTGCTAAAGGTGATAATTCGCTAACTGTACGTCCGCCCCTGTAAAAAACGACATTGGACAAAGAACAAGAGACGAACAGTTAGCACAGGGACGTACAGTTAGTCTTCGTTCCGACGCAACAGTCATTGACAAACCGGCCGGCTATGCGTAGAATGGCCCCGTAATCGCATGGATGCACTCACTGGAGTGCATTCATTGACAACGGCAAAAACACACCCCCAACATTATTCAATAACCCAAACGCAACCGGCGTGGTCTTGCGCTGGTCAATATGTCTGCCCTTGCGGGCGGCTGTTGGCCGCGTATTGCCTGCGCCGGTTTTTGCGTTTGGATGTCCCCCTTTCTTCGAAGGCTCAGTGCCTGCACCGAGCCAGTCGAGGCGTCAAGCTTTCCTTCCCTAAACATTCAGGCCATCCCATCACGGTGGCCGCCATCCATATCAAGGAGATGATCTATGGCTGAGCTATTTACCCCAGCGGATGATACCCGCGCGCGCCGGCCGGACAAGACGTACTCCAAGCACATCATGCTGACCGAATTCGGCCGCGAGAAGATTGAAGCGTGGGCCAAGGCCAACGGCCTCAACTTCAGCGCCGCCATCGAAACTCTGGCCCTGATGGGGCTGGATGATGAACGCAGTGCCTACGCCATTCCCGCCCTGCGCGCCACGACGCTGCAGGGCATCCGCCTATCCTTCAACCGCATCGCCCGCCTGCTGTCCGACATCGCCATCGAAGCGGCCGCCTCGCGCACCATGTCCGAAAGCATCATGCTACAGCTCATCCGCGAACTGGCGGCCGAACATCCCGACGACTTCGTGGCCATGATGAACATTTCCCGCGACGGCCGTAACCAGGCCCATACCCGCATCCGCACCTTCCACGATGACATGAAAACCATCGCGGAGCAGGACGCGATCCGGCGGCTGAAGAAGTCGGTGTCGCGGGTGCAGGAACTGTTCGCCGGCGATGAAGAGGAGGCGATGCATGGCTAAACAACTGCTGGCCATTGTGCGCGGCGAGCGCATCGCCAACAAATCGGCCAAAGGCAAGCCCGCTTATGCCCAGATGAAGGGGCTGATGAACTACATTGCCTACGGCCGTTACGAAGACCATTTGAATCAGGAAACCCAACAGCGCGGCCTCTGGCTGGACCACAACGGCCGCCCTGCCGCCCATGAGGAGACCCTGCACTGGGCCAAAGAGAAGGTGCATCGCTACGGCTACGAACACACCTACCAGCTTTTGCTCTCCACCCGCTATGGTGGCCTGACCGCCGCCGACTTCAACCACGTCCTGCGGCAGGGCAGCGAGCTGAGCGACATGCGCGAGTGGCGCATGATGCTGCACGACGACACCGACAACCAGCACGCCCATGTGATTTTGCTGCGCCGGGAGAAGCTGGCTAACGGCCGTTACAAGGAATGGCAGCAAAAGATGCAGACGGAACTGGAGCAGCTGCAGGCCCAACGCCACCAGGAACGACAGTTAGAAACAGAGATGACGCCCGCATTGGCTGCGGTGCAGGAAGATGAAGCGGCGCTGGAACCGGCGCAGCGTCAAGGATGGGAGATAGACCTATGAATTTAGAAATGGGAGAAATTAAGAACGGCACGTACTTTAAGCAGTGGTGGCAGGAGATGCCCGCCGCCCAGAAGAAACGCTGGCGGGTGTTCCTGCTGGGGTTCAGCCTCTTCTGGCTGGCCGGCGCGGCCTATGCGCCCACGGCTGTGGCCGGTATCGCCCGGCTGACCGGCCTGGCCCGCCTGTTGATGGCCGTGGGGATGGGCGGTTTCGGCTTCCTCTGGGGCGGGCTGAAAGGGCTGGGGCTGATCCAGGAAACGGCCCAGGAGCCGAAATTGTTCTGGGTCGTCCTGGCCCTTGCACTGCCCGGCGCTATCTTTGGCTTCATTTACATCTTGGACCAGGCCCCCAATCCGTTATTCAACATGCAGAAGATGTTGGGCAAATTCGCCCGCTCCCAGGGACGTTTGCAGGATAAGGAAGTGGCGCAGCAGCTGGCTGTCGAGCGCGGCGTGCCTTATGCCACCGTCACCGATGACAAGAAAAAAGAAGTCAAAGTCGGTTTAGACTACGCCAGCGGTGAAGGACATCTGCTGGTGTCAGGGCCAACGAGAAGCGGCAAGGGTCTGCATCTAACCGATACCCTCCTCACCTGGCCCGGTCCGGCGCTGGTCGTTGATCCGAAGGGGGAGCAGATGGCGCGTACGGCCGCCTGGCGCAGCCAGTTTGGCCCCATCTATTGCCTGCCCGGCCACCAGATGAACCTGGCAGCCTATTACCGCCAGCTGCTGGATCGGGATGACATCGCCGAACTGCATACCCACCTGATGCGGCCGTGGGAGAGCCGGGAAACGATCTTTGCCGAAAAAGCGATGTCTCTCTTCACCGCTGCCGGCCTGTACGCCCAGGCGAAGGAACTGGACCCCATCCGCGTGCTGCTGGACCTGGCTGAGAGCGACGCCATCGAGGCGCTGGCCGGGCTGGAGACCGTTCCCGCCGCCAAGCGCCACGTGCGCGTTTTCACCAACGGCGCCAAGCCGGAAGCGTACCGGGACGACCGGTTTGTGACCTCCGCCTTTGGCAACTTCACCACCCGGCTGGCCACCTACCAGAAACACATTGACACCATCGCCCCGCCGGATGCGGGCAGCCATCTGGTCATTGATCCCAACTGGGCGCGGCAGAACGGCACCATCTACATCACCTACTCCCTGCAAGATTTGAAAGGCGTCGGCGGCGTGGTCGCGGCCATGATCGCCGCCATGCTGCGCCATCAGATGCGACAGCAGACCAAGGAACGCCTGCTGGTGGCCATTGACGAGCTGCCAGCCGTGGGCCTGAAGAACATCGCCGACTACCTGGCCACCTGCGGCGGCTATGGCATCACGCTCCTGCTGTACGTGCAGTCCATCGCCCAGCTGAAGGAACTGTACGGGCTGGATGGCACCAGCGCCATTCTCTCCAACTGCGCCCACCAGGTCTGGTATCCGCCCACCGAGTACGAAACGGCCGAAACGATGTCCCGGCTGTACGGGATGACGTTACGCGCCAACCCGGTGCATTCCTCGTCACGCGGCTCGCGCCAGCACAAAGACAAAGAGGGCCGGGCCAATTTGCAGACCAACAGCAACCAGGGCGCGTCCTGGTCCTGGCAGGAACGGCCGGAGCTGCTGCCCAGCCAGGTGATGGCTCTGCCCAAAGAGCAGGTGATGGTCTCCACCCTCGCCGGTGCGCAGCGGCTGGTCTTTCTGGGGCAGCGGCTGAACCCGATTCCGCTCTTTGACAAGCTGCCGCCGGTCTCTCTTTTGCGCCTGCCCCGGCCGCGGTACGGGGAGCGCGTGTATACCCGTTGGTTGGAAACGCCTGAGCCACCGGCGGCGGCAGCGCCGCCGATCAGCGAGCACCCCACCCCGGTGGAAACGCCGGCACCGGATGATAAGGACGACGCAGCGGAAACACGGCCGTCTGCCAATGACGGCAGTCCTGATACCGACACGACTACCGGTAGTACCGCCAAGGATGCGATTTAATGACCCGTACCTCTCATCGCTGGCAGAGCAAACCGGGCAATTTCGACACTTTGCACGCCGGAGTTCGCTTCCGGGCAGATAATGCGTATGGCATACCTGTCTTACGCCACACGTCAGTCAGCCACATTCCCGGCTGGCTGGCCCCCTACCGGCAGCGCATCCGGGCGAATGAACCCTTGGATGATGGTTGCGTGCACTTCTTTTTGCACGATTATCGCTTCGAGACGGTCTGGAACCGACCCCACAAAGCATTGGCAGCGCTGGCCCCTTATCAGATGCTGCTGACGCCGGACTTTTCCCTTTACCGGGATTGGCCACTGACGCTGCAGTTGTGGAACGTCTACCGCAACCGCTGGTGCGGCCGTTTCTGGCAGGAGGAGGGCTTTACCGTCATTCCCACCGTGAGCTGGAGTACGGCCGTTTCCTACGACTTCTGCTTTCTGGGCGTGCCCCGGCGCAGCGTGGTGGCCGTGTCGGCGGTGGGCGTCAATCTTGACGCGCCGTTGGAGTACCGGCTGTTTGTGGATGGGTTTGGGGAAATGGTGCGGCGGCTGGAGCCGCAGGTGTTGCTGAGTTACGGCCGTTTGCCCGCAGCCTGCCACGAACTGGCGGAGGTTGTGACTTATCCGACACGCTGGACCAGCATCCGGGCGGCGCGGCGCGACCGGCGTCGCGAAGGAGGTGGGTAGTGGGCGGACGCGGTGCAGCCAGTGGTGGGTCGGCCGTTTTACCGGAAGCAATCCTGGCCGACCTACCTTACACCATCACCAGTTTCAATGATGATCGCGGCGGGGCGACTTTTCCCTTCCTGGAGCAGACCGGGCGGGCCTGGCGTATTCTCACCCGGCCGGTAGACGAAACGACCGCGCCCCATGCCGCGCATACGTTTGGCAAGGCGGGTGAAACCCGCCCACCTACCCTGCGCTGGGTTAATGGCAGCCAGGTCAGCGACCTGTATGTGGACGGCATGACGACAGAGCAATTTCTGGAGGCCACCGGGTTGCGGCTGGATATGCACAAAGGCGGCTTTGTGTTGTCCAAGCGCATCTCGCGCCTTATGCGTCCCCATTTTGTCAGCGGTTTCTTTGCCCCTGAAGATGTGCGCGTTGCCTACATGGAACAATCCCTGGCGGAAGCTAAAGTGTGGGACGGTGCGGGCCTGATTTCCCGGCGCATGTTGAAAAATCTTGCCCTGAGCGGAGCCGAAGGGATGATGCTGTCTGAGGAGTTGTCGCCTGCCAAGCGGGAGCGACTAGAAACGGAGCTGCGCCGTGCTCAGCGGGTGGAGTTTACGGTGATGACGCCCAAAGGGCAGGATAAGGGTCATGCGATGGTGGCCGATGATTTGCGAGACGAAAACGGCCGTCCCGTAGACTTCCTTTTGCCACAGGACACAAAGAAAGAAGTACGGCTGGAAAACGGTCGTACCTTCGTTGGGCTGAGCTTCGTCCATGGCCACAACGATATGCGCCTGGACATCCAGAGCTTGATCAATCTCCATCCCTTCCTTCAGGAAGATAAACTGTTGGATTGGCTAAAAGATGAAGGTGACTTGTTTGTCCAAGCTGTAGAAACCGGCCAGGTGGCCGAAGCGATGAGCCGAATTGATCGCCACACCACCCTTGAAGAAGTGCAGGCGTGGCCGCTGCGGGAATACTTCGCCAGCGGCGGCCACCCGATGTGGTTCCGCAGCCACGTCAAGAGCCTGATGAACCAGCACCTGAAGCGGCTCAATCACAGCACGCTGGCAAAAATGCGGCTACCCATTCCCGGCGGTCGCCATTACGTCATGCCGGCGGCCGTGGGCAAGCGGGCGGGCATCAAAGGGCTGGGCGTGCCCAGAGGCCACATCCACATTGACGACAAGCGCGGCACAGCCTGGGTCAACGATGAAGATTGGCTAGCGTTACCGGATTCGCCCAAGCAACCAGGGTCGCCAGGCGATGGCATTGCCGGGATTCTGGGCGGAGCCGATAACGATGACGCCCTCTGGCTGCATCCGTTCACCGACCACGACGGTCAGCGTAAGGTATTAGCCTGGCGCAGCCCCAACCAGGTGGGGGAATATGTGATTCTCAAGCCAACGGCCGATTCACAGGCGTTGTCCTGGACGACGAATGTGAATGATGTAGGTGAGCGGGAAACGGCCGTTTATCCACCTGCTGACAGCCGCAAGCTGCCGCCGCGCGTGGATTTTGTCGAAACAGCGTATCTGGGGTTGGTAGACCCAGATTCTACAGGGAATTTTGGGACTGGTGAAGCCTACAGTGTAGATGTGATGGAAACGGCCGTTGCCCAGGCGATTGCCAACCAGGGCGCGTTGGGTATGTACTGCAATTCGTTGATGTTGAATAAAGCCTTGTACGGCCGTTTACCAGCCCATCCCCCTGCCCCATTAGAGGATATTATTGACAGCTCCGTGAAAACGGGCGCAGATTTAAGTCAGGTGGTTTTGTGGAACTATGCGAACTCGCGTGAGATTCTGGAAAGCAAAATTCCTATCCCAGCGCTGATGCAGCAGCGGCTGAGCGTGGATTGGTCAAACAAGGAAAACCGCCCTCCCCCACCCCGCACAAGCAATCTGACTGGAGGCGAAGCGCATTGGCTGGATAGGCTGGAGGCCGGGGTGCAAGAGCACATCCAGGCGATGCAGGAAAAACGCGATGAACTTGTTAGCCAGGCGCGGCCACCGCAGGCCTTGCTGGATGAGAATGAGGGCGATCCAGAGACCGTGCAGTTAGGCGCGGGTTTGAACAAGGTGTACGCGGCGGCTTTACGGATGGGCAAGGGTTATCATTCAAGTGTGTTAGAGCGGGCAAAAGTTGCGGCGGAGGATTATCTGGCTCACTTTTCCCCCGAGAAGCGCGGAGCAATTTTGCTGGGGGCGTTGGCCAGTGTGTACGGGAAGGAGGATGGTGGAGCGGATACGGCCGTTTGGCTGGCAGGGAGCAAGGAGACATCCCACCCTTGGTTACCAAATTCGATTGCTCATGAAACGATTGAGGCTTTGCGCAAAGCTGGGATTTTAGTTGATATTATCAAGACAAAAGAAGGGTTGGTCATGTATCCAAGAGACTTTCTACGATAACGAATAAAAAGATGACAAATTAACTGAAGTTTTTCCGATTCTACAAAACAATGAGTTTACTCGCTCCTCTGTTTAAGCAAGGCCCATTTAGTATCAATATGGTTCGTTTAAAAGCAATAATTGTGCGCAGATTCGTTTTTATTCATCCCCTTCTTCTGGATTCTTCATGAAGTTATTCAAGAATTCAAGCGTATTTTGGCTGGATTTTCTTAATTGCTTTTCATCCAGATCGCCTGCATCTCTCAAGGATAGGTCCGCCACAAAGGCATCGACATCACCAAATAATTTTTCCAACATGGCGAATAGGTCATCAGACCAAATGGTTTCATCTTGTAAATACAAATCTAAATATTGTCGTTCAAATTCAGATGCGGAGATTTGTCCATTCACAAAGGTTAAAAGTAATGTGGTATATGGTTCGAGTTCTCGTGTGCTATTCATGCTTATCCCCCTCCCAATCGACCTGATTCCAATAAATGTCTTATTTGGCTTGGTGATAATTTCCAACCGCTTAAGAAGTTCCCATTGGCATCTCTTACGACATTAAGGCCAGTATTTGGATTGTAATAGTGTGTGACGTTTTGGCCGCGATATGTTCCCTGAATGATTTGGGTTCCTTTGTTATTGACGTGTTGGCGAAGGCTATTTTGAAACGCTTGTTGGTTGGCGCGGTTAAAGTTACCTTTGATGCCAAAATCTTTAGCGTGTTTCCATTTTTTTTGTACCTGCCTGGCAGCAAAGCGTAAGCTTCGGGGACGAATAAAGCGCCCCATAAAACGACCGATACCCTGGGCAATCCTGCTCCTCGCAGCGGTGCTGGACAATAAGCGCAGTGCTGGCCCTAAGGCAAATCTTGCAACAAGAGGCCAGAGGTACCACCCGATTACGGCCAAGGCAAGCAATCCAAGAATTAGCCATAAGGCGGGCATCACGTTGCCTCTAAAACAATCAGATAACCCACTGCAATTATCGGCAGCTACGGCTTGTGGATAGGATAAATTAATTATTAGAAGAAGCAAAGGCGGCAAAATCCGCTTCATTCAACACCTTCTTTTGGGGTAGTTGGAAACACAAGTGCTACTAGAAAGTAGCCTATTAGAAATGCCCACAATAAAGGAGTAAAACTACTGCCGCTGATTCTCCCCTCTAAAAAGAGGGCATTAATAAAGAAAACTGCCGTAAAAACAATGGCCAAGCGAATGATTTCGGGAACTTGTGTCAAGATTGTGCCCCAGATTGGGAGTAATTTCGGCAGTATGTGGCGGATGAGCTCGAGGGAAATTAATGCAAGCAACAGAATGAAGAAATTGATAAGCGAATCAATTAATCCAGCTAAGATAATAATATTAAGAATAATTCGCAAAGCTAATTGAACCAGTTGCGGAAGTTTCTCCCATAAATCGGGTTGCACTTTGTCTTGTATGATATCGCCGTAGCTTTCTATGACGTCTGGTGCAACGGCGGTTGATCCATATTCCCAAAACAGGCGCAAGATTACGATAAAGACAGCCCCCGTGGCTAGAGCAAGAGGCGAGGTTTGTAGAAATTCAATAGCATTGATGGGGGGTACCTGTCCTTGCCAGGTATAAAGCGGCCGAACCAGCATCGGAATAGCCTGTACATAAATAAAGGTGAGTAGACCAGCTGAAACGATCCCTGTTATGGAATCGATAATGAATATTAGATCGCCCGAGCGGGAAAACAAGGCAGAGACTTGATTTCTGAATAACTTTACTGTGAGAGGAACAAAGACTGCTAATCCAAGAAGCGCTATATAGAGAAGTAGGAGCGCTACTCTAATTTGAACAGTGGTGAGGAAATCTGTGTATCTGATTACAGGATTGTCATAAATAAAAAAGTCTATAATCGCATAGCCGAGAACAAATAAAAATCCTAACTGGGTACTGATATAACCGAGTATGATAGCTAGAAATAGAATCCCGATTGATTGCGAAAATAATTCTGAACCTCCAAAGCGGAACCACCCTGCTAAAAGGCCTAGCCCAAAGCTAAAGATGGGTAGAAATGCAGCCCAAAGAGGCCAAACTGTTAAATAAAGGCCGTCAGTCATCACGGTGAGAAACAGCTTTGAGATCCTGCCCAAGGCAAGGGGGAGTTGCACCCACCAATAATATGTTAATTTATCGACGATTTGGAGCATTCTACACTCCTAATGTGTTCATTCTGTGGAACAAAAGACTCGATAAAATGCTTCTGGTTTAAGTTTATATTGTGGAAAGTCTAAGATTGCTTAATTTGCCTAGCACTGACCCATAAGCAACGTGGCCTAAAATCGACATCGCTACAAATTCTGCCAGAACAGCTTCTAAATCGAGCCAGCCTGGATAGATAGCGAGCATCGCGGCTTCAAGCCCTAAGGCCCATAGTATACCCCATTTCCAATTGCGCCCACCTAGTAAAAAACAATAAGCAATAGCAAAAGCAATGCCATTCAGGAGATGGTATGATAAACCAACGATGAACGTTATGGTGGCGGAATTTTGAGAACCAATGATGAGTTTCCCAAACAAATTGAAGGCTTCGAAGGGGCTTACGTCCAGCTGACCAATAATGACCAACAACCAACGGGATGTATCATAAGCCATAGTTGCCAATATCCCAACAATGACACCTGTTGACAATTTGTTTTATGCTTTGTCTCTGTTTTGTTTGATTGAATCCATTTTAATGAAAAGATGCTTATTGCAAAGATGGCGAGCAGAGTTAGTGTAAGTGCTAGGGAAAGTTGGGTGAAAATCGATATTAATAGAGCTGCTCCACTGAATAGGGCAGATAAACTCAGGATTATGCTCGAACTGTGGGAGAGTGGCGGTTCGGTTTGTGATCGATCAAGGTCTGGCATTGGATATTATCTCTTAAAAACTTCCCAATCATTGGGTGCTTCACGCCTTATTTTAAAACGAAATCGTTTTAATGCTTTGTGAGATTGATAGCCTGAATGAAAGATTACGTGACATTTTGAAATGCGAAATTTTGCAGGAAATGGCAAACATATTATTAGGCAAGGCTCGATTTTACGCAATGTTGCAGGAGCTACGGGTTATAATATCGTGCTACCGAGCAAATGAACAGGCACCCAATAGGTTCTCAATCGCGAATGGCGATTCTTTTGGGGAGCTACAGCCAGTCAATCAAATGCTCCTCTGTGAGCTGATCGTTTCAATCGCGAATGGCGATTCTTTTGGGGAGCTACATTTGGTCGTCGGGCTTCGGTGGCTGCCTGAATTGTGTTTCAATCGCGAATGGCGATTCTTTTGGGGAGCTACACTGTCAAGGCGTTGGAATCGCCTGACTTTGACGGTTTCAATCGCGAATGGCGATTCTTTTGGGGAGCTACCTCGGCCTGCAAGTCCGCCTGGTAGCCGCTAATGTCGTTTCAATCGCGAATGACGATTCTTTGGGGAGCCACCTTCTGCAGCCACGCGCCACCACCGCATCATAGTTTCAATCGCGAATGGCGATTCTTTGGGGAGCTACATTTGGTGTCGCCAATGTAATTTTTTCAATGGGCTGTTCAATCGCGAATGGCGATTCTTTTGGGGAGCTACCATTCAAATGCGCTAGTGCTTCTTGTAGTTTTTGTGTTTCAATCGCGAATGGCGATTCTTTTGGGGAGCACATAGCGTGCTACCTGTTGGCAAATCAGCAGCAACTGTTTCCAATCGCGAATGGCGATTCTTTGGAAGCTTCTGAGTCATCCTGATAGTAGCAATGTGTACCTGTTGGTTTCAATCGCGAATGGCGATTCTTTTGGGGAGCTACTTAGTGAAATTGAGCAGTTTAGTTTATCAATCAAAGTTTCAATCGCGAATGGCGATTCTTTTGGGAGCTACCTGTGGTGGTGGTGTTGGGAGGATATGATGGCTGGAAGTTTCAATCGCGAATGGCGATTCTTTTGGGAGCTACCGCAACCAAATGTCCTAAAGCAACCAACGCCTCGTTTCAATCGCGAATGTAGGGTTGGGCAAATTAATAATTGGTCGCTTCAAACGGTGCAAAACGCTCTACCAGCGGCTACATGATGCCCGAAAACAATACAGGATTGAAAATAGGATCGTTTTCCCAACATGAGTGATCCTAGATCACGAACCTGTCGCGTCAATGGTGCCACCATTTTTCTGGCACCGTTTGTAAATTGGTCTCCTTTTCGGTAGACTGTCGTTGAGCAAACGCATTCTTTCACCAAAAAGGAGACTCAAATGAATATTAACCCATTTTCGCACATTGGCATTCCGTCATTGAAACACCTGTGGCGGCATGGCTGTCAACCCCTGCTGGCGCGGCTGCCCTTAACGAATTGGCCAACGGCTGTTGCCCGACCTGCCCGGCCAGATTGAACGCTCCGGCACGGCTTGCCGTTATCTGGACTTGCTGGGCCAGCTTAATTGGCAACGCTGGTGGCAACGAATTGCCAATTTGCCCTCTCCAGGACCCGCACCCAACTCGCTCATCCCTTTCGTTCTCGCTCATCTGGTCAAGCTGGATAAAGGTTTACGCACGATGACTGCGCTGCGCAGCTATCTGGTGCTGCACCCGGAACTGGTCTGGCTGCTTGGCTTTCCCCTGCGGGCTTGCTCTTACCAACCCTGGGGCTTCGATATCCAAACGGCTGTGCCACCTGTACGCCGTTTCAGCCAGGTCTTGCGTCGTCTGGAAAATGATGCGCTGCAACGACTGCTTACCGAAACGGTTTGTTTGTTACAAGCTAACCTGCCCCCAGCCGCTCATTTTGGTCATACTATTTCGCTCGATACCAAGCACATCATCGCCTGGGTCAAGGAAAACAATCCCAAAGCCTATATTAAGGAAGGTCGCTTCGACAAAACCAAGCAACCTGCTGGTGACCAGGATGCCCGCTTGGGTTACAAGAGTCTCTCTAACCAGCGTATTCGCTACCGCACTCCACAGCATGAAGGTATCCCTGCCAGTCGTTTAGGCGTCGGGCGTGGCCAATTTTATTGGGGGTATGCCTCTGGTGTGGTGGCTACCAAAGTGGCTGGCTTTGGTGAGTTTGTCCTGGCTGAAATCACCCAACCTTTTGACCAAAGTGATGTCAGCTTCTTCCATGACCTGATGGCTATGGTCGAAACTCGGCTGGGCTTTGCCCCGCCCAACGGCGCGCTGGATGCTGCCTACGATGCTCATTACGTTTACGATTATTTTCACCAGGCTGGTGGTTTGGCCGCCGTGCCCCGCGTTGAACGTGGCCGGGACAAAAAGCGTACCTTTTCTTCCGATGGCTTACCGCTATGTGCCGCTGACTTCCCCATGCCGCTCAAGCAGACTTTTATGAACCGTACCTCTTTGGTGCCCCATGAGCGGCTTATGTGTGCCCCTGCTCTATCCTGACCCGACTGGGGCACAATGCCCCCTGGCTCATCCTAAATGGGCCAAAGGGGGTTGCAAGACGACCCTGGCCACCAGTGAGGGAGCGCGCCTGCGTCACCAGATTGACCGGGAGAGTGACGCTTACAAGCAGATTTATAAGCAGCGCACGGCTGGAGCGTATTTTCTCGCAATGGCCCCTCGGCATTGAACGGTTGAAGCTGAGAAACCAGCAATCCATCGCCAACCAAAACACCCTAATTTACATCCTCATCAACCTGCGGGCTTTGGCGCGCTTGAAGGCCGATTTCTAGACGCTGAGCGTTAGTTCCTATCCTCAATCGGCGTTTGCTCAACTTTCGGGTGGGGAGTCTTTTTTAAGGTTCGCTGGCTAATCTGGTTTTATTCCCTGCCGCCTGTTTCTCTCGGGCAATAACCCCTGCACAACCAATTATTTTTCACGCCTAACTTGCCCTACCCTCCGAATGGCGATTCTTTTGGGGAGCTACTGGACTGGTCGATTTAGGAGGCTACATGGCGTTTGTTTCAATCGCGAATGGCGATTCTTTTGGGGAGCTACCTAACGTTCCAACCTTTCCCGTTAAGCGCACGACTGTTTCAATCGCGAATGGCGATTCTTTTGGGGAGCTACCAACATATTATGACAGAACAAAAGACACCTAAATCTAGTTTCAATCGCGAATGGCGATTCTTTTGGGGAGCTACAATAATCCTACACATCTTCTATTTCCACATCTTGCAGTTTCAATCGCGAATGGCGATTCTTTTGGGGAGCTACATCGTTTGTTAGTGTTTATACCTATCCGGTATATAAGTTTCAATCGCGAATGGCGATTCTTTTGGGGAGCTACTCCATCTGTTGCTACCATACTAACAGTACCGCTATCAAGTTTCAATCGCGAATGGCGATTCTTTTGGGGAGCTACGCAGCGGGGCGTATTCGCCACGTCGAGGATAGTTCGTTTCAATCGCGAATGGCGATTCTTTTGGGGAGCTACATACCGGATTACGCTGGATTGTTGCGAGTTGATTTTGTTTCAATCGCGAATGGCGATTCTTTTGGGGAGCTACCTGTGTTATTGATCTGAGCAAAGTTCCCAAAAATGTTTCAATCGCGAATGGCGATTCTTTTGGGGAGCTACCAATTAAGACGCTTCTGGATGGCGATGGCACGTTTGTTTCAATCGCGAATGGCGATTCTTTTGGGGAGCTACGTGAAAATCGTCATGGCGAATATATTCAATTTTATCGTTTCAATCGCGAATGGCGATTCTTTTGGGGAGCTACAATCCGTTTGTCGTTCGCAGTGGCAGCATGAGCCAGTTTCAATCGCGAATGGCGATTCTTTTGGGGAGCTACCAATTAATCCAGCCGCCTCTATCACGGCATTCGTAGTTTCAATCGCGAATGGCGATTCTTTTGGGGAGCTACTCGCCGCGCAGCCCGCACCCGCTTGTGCGTACTGTCGTTTCAATCGCGAATGGCGATTCTTTTGGGGAGCTACTTGGCGTAAGCCGAGCAGGACATCTGTTGAGCCGCAGTTTCAATCGCGAATGGCGATTCTTTTGGGGAGCTACCCAATTTCAAGTATTCTGGCTCTATGTAAAGCGGGGTTTCAATCGCGAATGGCGATTCTTTTGGGGAGCTACCAACAAATACCTGCATAAATTCAGGGTCATTCTTGACCAGTTTCAATCGCGAATGGCGATTCTTTTGGGGAGCTACGTAATGTTTGACCATGTTTCCCCGCCGTCTGTTGGTTTCAATCGCGAATGGCGATTCTTTTGGGGAGCTACCATCATAGCCTTGTGTAAATCTATCTTCTCTTTCAGTTTCAATCGCGAATGGCGATTCTTTTGGGGAGCTACCCCACTGCGAGATGGACAGATCAAATGTGCTAATGTTTCAATCGCGAATGGCGATTCTTTTGGGGAGCTACTGATGGTTTGGTATCCTGGTAAATTGAGCTTTTCAGTTTCAATCGCGAATGGCGATTCTTTTGGGGAGCTACTTTAATTCGCACAAATAGCTGTTTAGTCCCTGATCCGTTTCAATCGCGAATGGCGATTCTTTTGGGGAGCTACCATTGTGACGGTGACGCAGCGGGACACCTATGCGGTGGTTTCAATCGCGAATGGCGATTCTTTTGGGGAGCTACCGGGGATGCTTCAATTTTTGCAGGTAGCAGCGGCGGTTTCAATCGCGAATGGCGATTCTTTTGGGGAGCTACGTGGGAGGATTACGGTATTGTGGGATACCGTGTCGTGTTTCAACCGCGAATGGCGATTCTTTCGAGGCTACCACAGTCTGCCCACAGTTGATGTGATTTTCGATCGTTCAATCGCGAATGGCGATTCTTTTGGGAGCTACTCCGGCACTTTGTCGCCGTCATCGCTCATTCTCTTGTTTCAATCGCGAATGGCGATTCTTTTGGGGAGCTACCGAAGAAATTGCTGCATTGTTGTTAAGCGGTGTCGGTTTCAATCGCGAATGGCGATTCTTTTGGGGAGCTACTTGCCGCTCTCATTCTGCAATTATCAAATTTCTGACAGTTTCAATCGCGAATGGCGATTCTTTTGGGGAGCTGTCATTGCCGCATCATGCTGGTGAGTCGCCACAACCATTAGTTTCAATCGCGAATGGCGATTCTTTGGGGAGTTAATATCCACCGCTGCCAGATGGTCAGCAGTGGTCAAGTTTCAATCGCGAATGGCGATTCTTTGGGGAGCGTACGGCTGGAAATCAGCTATCTTTTTATTAGTTTCAATCGCGAATGGCGATTCTTTTGGAGCTACTGGCGGATGTTCAAGGCAGTGGAACGGCTGTTACCGTTTCAATCGCGAAATGGCGATTCTTTGGGAGTTACTGCACCGATGGAAACAGCCTCGTTGTCATCAGTTGCTCTTAATCGCGAATGGCGATTTTTTGGGAGCCATTAAATTTGGGCTATCCGCTTTGTACTGCATGTAGTTTCAATCGCGAAATGGCGATTCTTTGGGGAGCTACGCTAGATACGTATCACGTGCAGTTGCTGACATCGGTTTCAATCGCGAATGGCGATTTTGGGAGCTACGCCACATACGGGCATTACGACGCACATCCTACTCTCAATCGCGAATTGCGATTCTTTTTGGGAGCTGTGGGATTGGCAGTGGCATTGTGGCAATCCTTCGTTCTAATGCGAATGGCGATTCTTTTGGGGAGCACCGACGCTGGGAGAGCATAAATTGTGGGAGTTGGTTTCAGCAAGGTCTTTAGAGTCCTGTAAGTGTGCGGTACCGAGCTATTATGTTTCAACCGCGATGGCGATTTTGGAGTCATCATTTATACCCCACGTCATCGCCAATCGCGAATGGCGATTCTTTTGGGAGCTACATTTGTTTTGCCATCAGGCACCGTCACATGGCGACGGGAGCCTTTTTGTGTATCTGATTTCACTGTTGCGGTTTCAATCGCGAATGGCGATTCTTTGGAGCTACGCGATGTGCAGATTCATTGATTAGGTAATTTCAATCGCGAATGGCGATTCTTTTGGGAGCGCTGCAAAATGGCAATAGTTGAATGGTGAAGGGCGTTTGTCCGGTGAATGGCGATTCTTTGGGAGCTACAAATTTGCCACCTGTGGCACTACTGCATTACTCCAGTTTCAATCGCGAACGCGATTCTTTGGGGAGCTACATGACCA
Organism: Ardenticatenaceae bacterium; assembly: GCA_020634495.1. The sequence goes on from JACKBR010000059.1 coordinate 15,725, forward strand.
TTCAGTCTATCTATTCAGGTTGGTGGTTTCAATCGCGAATGGCGATTTGGGGAGCTACTCAACGCCCAGGCGGTGTACCGACAATTGCTGCTGCTCAATCGCGAATGGCGATTCTTTTGGAGCCATGAATGCTGAAGCCAGAGGATTCCTGATATACTTCAATCGCGAATGGCGATCTTTTGGGGAGCGTCATCCGGCACGCGCCATCCCACTATCCTGATGTTTCAATCGCGAATGGCGATTCTTTTGGGGAGCCATGAGGCGGAAAATCAGGGCGGTTTATTTTCTCAATCGCGAATGGCGATTCTTTTGGGGAGCTACATGAGTGATTCATGGCTTTTGCCGTTTCTACAGGTTTCAATCGCGAATGGCGATCTTTGGGGAGCTCAGACTGTATTTTCTGGCAAAGTGCGATTTGGTTAAGTTTCAATCGCGAATGGCGATTCTTTGGGGAGCTACTGTGGAAACCTGTTACCGTTCACTGGCACGGCAGTTTCAATCGCGAATGGCGATTCTTTGGGGAGCACACGTCCTGTCCCAGGTCGGTTTAGTTAAAAGTTTCACCGCGAATGGCGATTCTTTGGGAGCCACGTAATCCAGGTCGTCTTTGGGGGCAGATGGGTCGTTTCAATCGCGAATGGCGATCTTTGGGGAGCTAGTACTGAAAACGGCCAAATAGATGTGCAATAATGCTCAATCTGAAGGCGATTCTTTGGGAGCTACGTTAACCGTGTGCTTGAATTGCACTCTTCAATCGCGAATGGCGATTCTTTGGGGAGCACCGTCAGGAGCATACGTTTTTCAATGCATGTTTTGATATGACCAACCAGAACGCGATTCGAGCTACCCTATGCATTCCTGTTGCTCCGCTTAATCGCGAATGGCGATTCTTTTGAGCCTGCAATCCAGTTCTCAATCGCGTATTTGGCGTTACATCAACAATGGCGATTCTTTTGGGGAGCTACCAAAAGCTGCGCGGTAATTTGTGTCTAATCGCGAATGGCGATTCTTTTGAGCTACACGGGCAGGCATGATTTTGTTATCGGTGGATTCTGAGCACTTTATGGTCATCCTGATTAGTTTCAATCGCGAATGGCGATTCTGGAATTGTTGTCAACAAGTTTCAATCGAATGGATTCTTGGGGAGCTACAGGCGAGAGTTCATCAAACCGAGCACAGTTTTGACCAAGTTTCAATCGTGAATGCATTCTTTGGGGAGCCAGTTTGACTGAGGCTTCTTAGGTTTCAATCGCGAATGGCGATTCTTTGGGGAGCTACCTGCCGCAGCATCATCAGTTCAATCGCGAATGGCGATTCTTTGGGAGCCAGGGTGCGCCGCTTCGTTGCCCGGTGGAGTTTCAATCGCGAATGGCGATCTTGGAGCTACCAGACACCCATTAGTTCCTGCGTTTCCAATGGCGATCTTTTGGAGCTACATGGCGGTTGATCCACACGTTTCTTAATCGCGAATGGCGATTCTTTGGGGAGCTACTATGGTTTGGTGGGTGGTGCAATCAGGTAACTGTTTCAATCGCGAATGGCGATTCTTTGAGGGAGCTACCGCAAGCCCACGCCGTCCTCATTCATGCTTTGCTGAATGTTTCAATCGCGAATGGCGATTCTTTGAGGGAGCTACCCAACCACAACGCGGGGCTTCTCCCCCTTCTCCGTGTTTCAATCGCGAATGGCGATTCTTTGAGGGAGCTACGCCTTCTCCCAGATAGTCACCAAGCCAACAGAAGATGTTTCAATCGCGAATGGCGATTCTTTGAGGGAGCTACGATGCACATGGTACGGCCGTTGACGGCCGTGGAGCCGTTTCAATCGCGAATGGCGATTCTTTGAGGGAGCTACCACTGTACCAAGCTATCTCTGCGGGCGTTCCCCCTGTTTCAATCGCGAATGGCGATTCTTTGAGGGAGCTACCGGCGACCTCGCCCGCGTGGTGAACAAAGAATACGTGTTTCAATCGCGAATGGCGATTCTTTGAGGGAGCTACGGCGACTACATTCGCCAAACAATCACCATTCTGCCAGTTTCAATCGCGAATGGCGATTCTTTGAGGGAGCTACCAAACAGCCACCCGGATGGGCGGGCTGGTTGATTTTGTTTCAATCGCGAATGGCGATTCTTTGAGGGAGCTACCCCTCGCGTTTGAACAGTTTTTGTCTCCCACTTGGATACTTCTAAAACACAAATTCTAGTAGATATTGTACCATTTAACGGCTTTTTCAAACATTATTTTGTGCTTATTGTTCCACAACTCTTTCTTGAGCGAGCGGTGTCGTTTTTCTCGCTATTATTTTTAACAAAATTTCCGCATTTTCGGTTGTTAAGGTACGCACCACCTATAAATAGGGGTGTTTTTCTATCGAGCGGGAAAGGGAAGTAACAGGGGTACTGTGCCGCTCGCTGCAAAGTTTAGGCATTAAGAATGGTTTTTCTGGCTGTCACAGCAAGTATACCTTATCTTCTGCCGGCGGTGAACTGCCTATAGTTTTCGTTTTGTCCTGGCAACTTGCGCAGATGCGGTAAATACGAACATTATCTTCTTGTTCGTTGAGAATATTGTTTAGCCGATGTTCAAGGGAAATTAGCTCCTTCTCATCAAGAAAGCATTCAAAGAAGCTGTATTGAGTCCATTGACCAAAACCACACAGAGTTCTATGTACTTTGGTACGGCGTTTGTCATTTGAAATATCGTAGGCAACGAGATAAAGGGTGGACATATCAATATTCTTAATTCTTACAACCAGCTTAGCGAACGGTAAAGGGTGGATAGGCTGGAATTTCAGACATCAGATATTTGGCAAGCAGGCGAGCTTGGAGTTCAAGGCAGCGTCGATAGGTAGCTTTGTAATTGAAGGTGGGGTGGGTGATAGTTTCGTCGAAACGGGCTTCTAGCCTAGTGAGAAAGGTGCGACGGCCGTAATCATTCAGCCGATAAGAGCCACCAAGCTCTTCTTTAAAATGTTTTTGTTGGAGAATGCCGTTGTTGAAGATGGAGATAACGACAGAATCGACGATGATGGGGCGGAATTCTTCCATGAGGTCCAGTGCCAGGGCTGGCTTGCCATATTTGGTATTGTGCAGGTAACCAACGTAAGGATCAAGGCCAATGGTGCAAATGGCAGACATGATCTGGTTAAGTAGGATGGTGTAGCCATAGCTGAGCAGGGCGTTGACAGGGTCGCGAGGAGGGCGACGGGTTCGCCCATTAAATAGGTCTGGTTCGTTTAGTAAATGTTGGAAGCATTTGAAGTAAACGGCCGTACCGCTGCCTTCCAGGCCCTGCAAACGTCCGTAGGCAGAGTTGGTTTGGGGTTGTGAGGGGTCGGGCATGGCTTCGTCTGGAGGGGTCTGGTTGATCTGTTGAATAGATCGCTGTAAGGCGTCTACGGCGGTGGACAATGCTTCGTTAGCGGAAGGATTGTCGCGATGTTTACGGTTAGCTCGCATGAGCATAGTGCGCATATTTTGCAGTTTTCCGGTGACAAAGGCTTGAATAAGATGATGGTGACAATTTGGATCGTGATGAGCAGCAGTCTGAGCCAGACGGAGCTGGCCATTTTTGCTGAAGGTCGGCGCGAGATGGCCCTGGAAACGGCCGTATCGATTCAGGAAGGTAACTTCAGTATGACGTTCCATAAGGGCGGCAATGGCTGGGCTGGTAAGGGTGCTGTTGCCCTGGACAACAACACGATCTATCTTGATAAGAGGGACCCGTACCTTACGCTTGCTCTGACCATTTTCTTTGTTTTCGGGAATATGAACGACGAGGGTATCGCCTTCTTTCTTTACTAGTGTATGTTGTTCGGTCAAGTAAAGTGTGGCCATTTTTAGTTCCATGATTGCGTTACGAATTTTGGTCTGTGGCAGTTGGTTGCTGCCACAGATATTGACGATAAGTTTGTTCAAAGTTGGCAATGGCATCTCGCCCGGTAAACGCTAGCGTGAGCTGCCCTTGAATATGCCAGCCGTCTTGCTGCAGCTGCTGAAGGGTGAGAGAAACGGCCGTATCGTCTAGCGCCTTGGTATAGATGGTAGGATATGGTTGTTCCTCCGGTATCAGCAGATGATGTTCATCGGGAGCCTGGACCTGCCAGGCGAGTGGCAGCAAGCTGAGGTCCCCCTCCCGCTGGAGGCAGAGGCAAACAAGCCAGCCGGTCTGATCTGGTTCCAGGTCCACAATTTGTGGACGGCCACCGCGCCAGTGGTAAATGGGAACAAAGGAGGCAGAGCTTACGGCAGTTTGGGTCATGGTGTAGGCACTCCTTTTTTGAGTTGCGTGACTTCATCAGGTAAGCAGATAGGTTGGATAGAGCAATGCTGGCACTTTTTTCGCTCGGAAATAGGAGCGGGGATATTGTTTGTTTGAGTAAGTTCGTGAGCTTGGACAACGGTCGTTTCTGTCAGCTGTCTTAGTTCCGTGTCAAATGGTACCGTGATGCGTCGGCGGGAGCGCCAGTAGAAAATTTCACCCTGGTCGATGTGTTTCCCGGTCATCTCTTCCAGACACAGCGCCTGGGCACAAAGTTGGACATTGTCATTGTCCCACTTGCCTTGCTGGCCATGTTTGTACTCTACCGGGATGAGTGCTGTCCCTTCAGCTTCCACGAAATCAGCGAACCCAGCAATTTGCAGCCGGTCAGACCAAATCCAGATCCGGCGATAGACGGCCCGACCGCGATCATCGATTTCCTGGCCTGGTTTATCGGCACGAGTTTGGTGTTGAAAAGAGCCCTCTAACATCGGTGCGTTAATATCGATTTCTCCCTGAATATACATATACCAAAAACGGCGCGGGCAATAGATCAGGTGGTTAAGATAGGAAAGCGGAAGATAGCTTTCGTCCATTATTATTTTTCCTGGGTTAGCCGGATAACCTGCCCCATGCCTTGGGTAGTTTTGGAACCGATTCCAGTATAAAAGGCCAGATCGGCCAGCCGATTTAGGTGCTGAATCATCCCAGTTGCTTCCTTATCTAAAATTTCAAAGGCTACCTTGCCGACAAAGCCCACTTGCTTGCTGCGCCGATATTGGTAAATGTGGGTTTCTATTTTGTGCCGGGCCACAACGACGTTTTCGGCGCAAAACAAACGCATTGCATCGCAAGTATTGCTGCCCGTGAGCATGTCCCAATATTGAGCCAGCTGGCCAAAAATCAGCGGTGGGTCGGGCAAAATATGCATATGACGAAAGGGCGAACTGCGCATACTGAAGGCGGTAGGGGTACGAAATCGCAGGGCTATTTTATGAGAAGCATCGTTGGTTGCCTCAGGTTCGTCCCAGCGATGATGTAAGCTTTGTAGGCTGTCGTAACCGGCTAATTTATGGCTGCCGGGCGTGCTGAGAATCTCGCTGATGTGAAAGGTGAGGTTTTCCAACTGGATGACGGGTTTGTGGGTTCCCTGCAGGAAGTAGCTGATGAAGGTTTGAAACAGGAGGGGATCGAGCAGGGTAACACGCAGCCAGCCTTCTTGCCCGGCTTTGATTTGTAGGCTGCCTTTGTGGGGGCGGCCGTAACCTTCCAAGGGTGAGATGGTGAACGGTTTACGGCCGTGCATGTCGTGAATGGCGGTGGAGACGTCAGGGTCTACCTGCTGCAAGACGTTGAGGAAGGCAGCGTGGGCTAGGTGGCCCTGGGTGGCACGGAGACGGCCGTTTTGTGTGGCGACCAGGCGGATGATAAGGGCATAGAGGTCGGGGGATGGATTGGTCATATGATAATTGCCTCAGATTTCATGCGTTCGCGGATTTTGAAGGCGGTTCGTAATTCAGGATAGGCAAGCCAGGCCGCTTTGCCCACGTAAGAGGTGTATTCAACGGCGTCACGATCTTGGAAGTCTATGATGAGTTTACGGCCGTAAATGGGGCTATGCTGCAACTGTCGAATTGCCCATCCTTTCATATCGGGAGCAATGAGCAGAACCGTCAGATATTTTTCGGCAACGGCGGTGACGAAACGTTGTTCGATAGGAAAGAGGTCGCCGCCGCTTTCTCTTCCTTGAAGGTGAAAACCTGACAGGGCGACAGGGCGACCTTCCCACAAACGTTGGAAATCATCTTGTGTTTCATTTGTGCGGTAGGTGAGTTCCAAATAGAGGATGGGGTCGCGGTGGGCGCGGATTCGGCCGTAAAAATCGCCGGTTAATTCGGTAGACGGGCAAAGCCGGTTGAATTCGCGGTGGTCGGCGAACCACTGCACGTCGTAGGATTCGAGAATGTGGAAGAGGTCGTGCTGGTTGATGGTTTCACTGGAAAGAAGGTGGTTGGGGTCGTAGATAACGGCCGTCGGCCCTTGAAACGAATCACGGAAGTTGAATAGAGACTGAGTTAGGTCTACCTGGCTGGTGACAAACTGGCGCAAAGCGGCTTTTTGCTCAAGATGTGCCAGAATGCTTTCGTGGTCCAAGAAAGGCAAGATGTCGGTGGCGGACGGCTCGCCAATGTCTGACTCCTGCCGGAATTTGAACCAATCGGCGACTTGTTCGGCCGTTTGTTTATTGAGTGGAACACTGTTTTTTGTTGCCTTGAGCCACTGCTGACGATAGTAAAACTTGCGGAAGTAGGTGCTTAACGATTGAAATGATTTGCCGCGCACGCCGAATAGTTGGCAAAGCTGTTGGTACAGTTCCTGAACCGCTTCGTGCTCCTTTTGCAAGACAAACTGCTTGTCGGCACGATAGATGGGATAGAAAACTTCGGTGATGGCCCAGCTTTCGATGTAGCCGGTGAGGTTGTGTTTTTGGGGCAGCTTGTCCTGGTTTTGCAGGATGATGGCTTTGAATTGGGCGCGGGTGAGGGTTTGTCCGTTGTAGGGGTGGAAGGCATCAACGGCCGTTTCCGGCAGCAGGGCAACGGCTTCACTAAGCTGATCTTGTTCCGGCTTGCCCAAAATGCGCCCGGCGCGGCCCAAGCGTTGAATCAGGTCGTCGCCATAACGCGCTTCGCAGATGAGGAAGTCGATGTTTTGCCGCTGCTTGCCAATTTTTTTGAAGTTGTAACCGATGTCCACGGTGGGGGTAGCGAGAATGAGCGGTTTGCCGGTGGCGGTTTGGCGGGCATCTTCCGGCTCTGGCCCGGTGATACGGCCCAGACTGCTTTGGCCAAGCTGGGGCAGCAGCGCTGCGAAAAGCCGGTTGATGCGGCGCAGGGAGTCGCTGATGACGGCTCCGTGTTGCTGTTTTTGCTGGATGGCGGTTTGGAGGAAACGGCCGTTTCCCCCAAACCACTCCAGCAATTTTTGGCTGTCAATTTTCAGCGTTAACGGTGAGAGCGTCGGCGTTGTTTCATAATCCGCGCTTTCCGACGGTTCATTTTCCGGGCTGACGTGTTGCCAGTTGTCGCCAAACAGTTGGTTGAGATAGTCAATGACGTGGCTGTTGGGCGTGGCTGAGAGCAGGCAAATTTTACGTCCGGCATGTTCAAAGTAGCCCATTTGTTTACTGATGGCGAAGAAGAAGAGGAAGAAGGCCAACTGCTTCTGGTCGTAGTAGTGAAATTCATCGACGATGATGTAGCGGAAATGGGTGAGAAAGCTTTGAAACAGGTTGCGCTGGTCGTGGGTGGTGTATTGGAACATGAGCGCGTAGTAAAAGATGTCGGGATTGACGACGAAAATCAAACCCTGCCGCCGGTATTCGCCAAGATAGAATTCGCGGTAGTTGCGAAGGAGGCGGAAAAGGATTTCTCCTTTGCGCATTTGTTGTTCGCTGTAATTGCCCTGGGCCACAATTTTCTCTCGGTGTTTTTGGATTTCGGCGGCGGTGATGGGAATGACTTTGAAATCCAATCCCTGTTCGGCCACGAATTCGCGGGCGTCTTCGGCGTGTTGGCCGAGCAGGGCGTTGGTGGGAGCGACGAGAAGCACGTCTTGACGTTGGCCATCTAGCTCATGGAGGTGCAGGAAGGAGGCGCGGGTTTTACCGGTACCGGTGTTGTAGCTGTTGACGACGAGATGGGTGTTTGGGTTTTCGAGGGCAACGGCCGTACGGTATTGGTGGTATAACGGCCGTTGAACCAGTTTCCACGGGTTTTCGGGAGCGAGTTTTTCGTTTTGGCTGGTGAGAGTTAGGGTGATCATGGCTAGTTTAGTTTAGTTTTCCGGCAGATTGCCTATGCCGAATCGCATTCCTACAGGCAAGTACGTATCTTTTTCAAGCTGGTAACAACGGCTATTTACCATCCCATTTTTAACCAGCGGCGTCGGCGGCACATTGACCAGATCAAACGTTACCAGTTCTGTATCGGGATCGAAGTCAGCCGGGTTGAGCAGAAAGGGAATGGTCGCATTTTGGGCATCTGTTTCTGTGTGGGGAAGGGCATCGGCCGTTACCCGCGCCTTGCTCATAAACTTACCTAGGCGGATATAGCTGGGCGGCTGGTACGGTTCGCGGCTGATGGCGTAGAAAGTCGCTTCATTACCGATGGAGAGAAAACGGATACGGCCATGCTGCGGCCGGTTTTCTAGCCCAATCCCCTTGCCCCGATCCTTTTCGCTCTGCACCGCATACCATTTTGAGCCGCGTTTAACCGTCCAGGTACCATCCGGCCGGGTGACGATGACGTTGTTGGCCATAGCGTACCAATAGGCATCGGGTTGGGCGTTGAACTGGGCCAACGTAAATCTTGGCGTATGATTCAACGTCGCTGGCGTCACGTAAATGCCCTGTTCATTGACGTTTCCCAAATGCTCTCGGTAGTGAATGGAACCATCATTAAAATAAGGCGTGTGACACAAACCCAATGCGTAAGCCAGCGCATAATTGCCGATGAGCGGCGCGGTTTGGTAATAGTTGCTGATTTCCTGGCTACTGAAGAAAACGGGTTCCAACAAGGTCAGGTGGCAGCGATAGATGTGTGTCATAGGAGTCTCTCCTATTGTGGACCATAGATGGTACTGGTTTGTTGCAGCAGGTCGGTAACAGCCGTTTCACTACCGTACAAATCAATCATCTCCTCAACCAATTGGGCTATTTCCTCGGTGCTCAAAACGGTCGTTTGACCAACCACGCGGTTCATAAGCTTGGAGGCGGCTTGTTGAACGCTCGTGTGGACCTTGTCTTTCGCCAGCGGAAAATCCAATTCGGCAGCGTCACCAAGTAGCAAATCGTACGCGGCCTGCGTCAGTTCCAGATTACTGAACAGCTCACAGTCGCTGAAAACCACACCCAACAGTTCATTCTGCACTTTGCCAATGCGGGACGAGATTGCGCCATAGCGCGCGCTGCGCATCACATTGCCCAACACGTACTGAAATTCGCCTACTGTTAAATCCTTTAGCGTTTCCATGTCCAGGAAAACAGATTGTGGCTTGACGTACTCGTCTGTGCCGATGCTGGATGAAGCTTTGCCGGTTTCCGGATCGCGCATCGTGCTATTGTCAAAAAGGGCATTAAACTGCTTGGTTCCTAAAATTTGATGGACGGGATGTAGGCTAAAAGCGTCATCGGTGATGACCCGCGCTTTTTGCGCGCCCCCTCCGCCTGCCGCGTAGCCATAAATCATGCAGTCCATACATTTTTCACAAGGATTGTTGCGGTTGAGAGCACAAATGCCGTCTTTGGTGGAATGTAGAAGATCATGCCGCCGCAGTAATTCCCGACCGGTGCGCCGCTCAACGGCAGTTTGCTTGCGTTTACTGATGACCACCCGCTGTACAGGCTCACCGCCGTCCAAACCGGGCAAGACAAACTCTTTGCTCAAGGGTTCGCCGCTGCCTTCAGTGCGGAAAATCGCCTCGCTTTCAATCCAACGGGCCAAAATCAGAGTGACGTAACGGCCGTGTGGGTAATTGCTGTATGCAGGTAAAAAGTGATCACTGTATGGTTTGAGAGAATCCATGATTTACTCCTGTTCATCTTTTTTGGTTGGAATTTGTTGACGGATATAGAACATAAAGGCCGAACGCAGCAGCTTTTCATCAGCTAGAAGTCGGGTGCGATTACCCTGATATCTGCCATGGTAGACGTCGGTGAAAAACGTTTCCACAAAAGTTGTGGCCGCTGCCATTTTGCGCTGACCGGGGCGGTACTGCTCATCAGCAATACGCTCTAAATATTCAAAAATATCTTCGGCAATCGTCGCTTTGAGGGCGGCATCATCAAAAGTAAGGCTGCGTTGATTGAGTTTTTGGAAAATTTCGTCCAATGGCATCATCAATGAGTTTTTCTTCAAACTTTTGCCGCGCAGCCCGCCTTGCCACGCTGTTTCGGCTAACTGCTGCAAATGATCGCTTAATTCAGCCATAAAACTGCCTCCTTTCTTTTTGATCAGTGTTTGTAAATCTTCAAATATTTGCTGCGCCAGGCGGATTTCTACCCACTCCGGGCTACTGGCCGAGCCTTCGCGGACTCTGGCTTCTAATAATTTTTCGGTTGTGTAATAGATGTACAGTGGGCCATTGGCCATCGCCTGTACCAATGCCAGCATTTCGTCGCGGCTGCTTGTAGTTCGCAGGCTGTTGGTGAGTTTATGTAGGATTTGGGCTTGCTGGCGCAGGTTTTGTAACGGTCGTTCCCCTTCCGGCTTATCATAATCGGCAAACGCTGCGTAGCTGTTCTGTTCAATCAAGCCGCGACACGATAAGGCCACGTTGTCCAGATACAAATCCATCTCCGGCACAAACGGTGCCACCGGTGATTCCGTCAGCATGACTCTCAGCCCCAAATGCCTTTGCAAAACCAGCGCGTTCCATAAAGCAAACAAAAACCGCTGACTGTCATTGCTGCCGGCCGGGTTGATGGGGAAGATAAGCCGGTTGCCAACCGTGTTGCGTGGCGTGCGGGGCATGTACATGCCGTAGGGATGAGGTTTGCCTTTTTTAGTCTGGGTGGCAAAATCAGGATCGATCCCCTTGCTTTCGTCCAGCATGGCGGTATGGGTATCACACCACAAAGCGCGAACGGCCATATCGCTGCGCCGAATCTCGGTAATTTCTTCGCGCATGGCCTGAAGATAGGGTGCCGGTAAAAAGCTGTATGGGAAGAAGTGCAAGTACATCGTCTTTTCGCCGCGCACCTCTTCATAATTCAGCCGTTCCACTAAAAATTGAAGCTGGCACAAACGACAAATGTTCTTCTTGGGTTCGCCGGGACCGCCGCGCAGCCGGTTGGAAAAGGTTTGTACGGTGATGTCGGAACGCACATCATTGGTCATCCATTTGTCGGTGGGGAATGTGGTGCTGCAATGGACGCATTGCTTATGCTGGGTCGTGGTGTACTGGGTCAGGTGGTCGCTAAATGACGTGTCCTCGGTTAACTGCAAGTTACCCAACGGCCCAAACAACGCGTAGCGCGCTAGGTAATCATCGAATAAATCAACTTTATCGTCTTCGACGGTAATGTTTTCCATTTGCTCCGTACCGTCGGCTTCAATACGCTCGTAGATAGTTTCAAAGCTCAACTCAATATGGGGCATTAACACGTAAGGGCGATCCCAACGGGGGTCGAAGAAGGCCATCTGTTCCCGGACTTCCGGGGCTACCTCCAACAAGTCGTAGATGTGCTCCCAGGCATCGGGGATGGCGTCGCTCAAGTGTGAATTGAGGAAGATGTAGTAGGTACGGATCAGTTCGCCATCGCGCAGACGGTCGGTGCTGGTGGGCAGGAGGGGTTCTTTTGCTTCTAGCTGCTGGCGGATGAGAACGGCCGTTTCCGGTGCATTTGCCTCATTCTTCTCCAGGTTCCGGTCTGTCCGCTCAACAATCTTTTCCAACAGATCCTCACGTTTCAAATTCCGCGTTTGTACTCGTGTGTGCATGGTGTTCCACAGGTCAGGGAAAGGAATGCCCAGTTCCAAGCATTTGGGGTCAACCTTGATACCTGCAATGGCAGAGACAATGAAGCTTTCAAATTCTTGTCCAGTAAGGCTGTTGATGAGACCGGCCGTTTCTTTTGCCATCTTTTTACGAATGCCGACATCTACCTGGAGTGACGACCTCTGCGGAACCAGATAAGCGACACCATCCGGGTAATAAAGAAGCGGCGTTAATCCTTGCTTTTGGAGGACAGTCACCAGCGCCTGGTGAACCATATTCGACAGCGTGCCCCGGTTTTCCGCCAGACGATGCAAATAAAATGTGTACTGCACGTCATCCATCACGCTGTTCAAATGGGAAAGGAAAGACGCCTTATGACTGCGTTCGTCAAGCGTGTGGGACAAGTCCAGCACATCCACAGCCCGAATCAAATCTAGTAGTTTTTCAATTTGCCCGTCGGATTGAATGGCTGACGGTGCAGCCATCACGCTGAGTCCGCCAGAATGAACACCATGTTGGGCGGCAATTTTTGTTACCGGCTCCAGGTAAGCAGCATAATCCGGGAAAAAGGCATCCAGATTAAACTTGCGAATCTGCTGCTCAAAATTAGACGGGAGGGCGATTTTTGCGTAGGCTTGGTCGGAGAAATCGGGGTCTTTGTTAATGTCATGGACGGTAAATACAGTAAAAAGAAGCTGCGTTTCTAAATCGCTTAAGTTAAGCAGTAACCGTAAACTTTCCAACAGCATAATGCCATTCAAAACATGCGTGTACAAACTTTCGCCTCGCTTACCACCGTATTGGACAATATACTTGTTCGTCAGGAATTCGCTGCTGTTCGCCACTTTGTCTAGATAATCACCCAAAATAGATGAGTCCCGAACCTGTGGACCGAATTTCAGTTTGTTGGGATCAAAATTGCTCATATCTTATCCTCTTCAAAAATAGCAAAATCCACCTATTATGTTTTTCCTCTCTAAGTCTTCAATTCCTCGACAACTTGGCCGAGAGAAACGCGATATATTCTTATTCTG
>JACKBR010000006.1 GCA_020634495.1 Ardenticatenaceae bacterium
CTCAAAAACCTCTGTGCACTCTGTGGCTAATATTCGGATAGGTATTTAGGAGAACAAAAGCTTCTTTAATTTGGAACTATTTTTAGGACTTTTTGTTCTCCACTTCGCAACCATTCAATTCAGGTAAGCATATCCTTAAAGATGGGGCCATGTCCACGACAATTGGCTGTCACTTAGGCGACGGGAGCGCTTCTCCGGCTGAAAATGTGGGGTCGATGGTTTCCAGAAATGTTTGAATATCTTTGGCGAGGGGGGCGTTGATAGTAAGCGGCCGTTTCTGGTGTGGGTGCCAAATAGTGGTTTGAGCGCAGTGCAATGCCTGCCGGGCCAACGGTGAGGTATTGCTGCCGTCAGCTTCAAACTGGGCTAAAAATTCAGCATCACTCAGGGTGTAAAGGCTGTCACCGACGATGGGGTGCCCCAATGCGGCCAGATGCACCCGCAGTTGGTGGGTGCGGCCCGTTTTGGGGGTGAGGCGAACGAGGGCGTGGCTGGGCGGAAACGGCCGTATCACTTCCACCACCGTTTGAGCCGATTTGCCATCAGCAACCACGCCAAAACGATACACGCCTTGGGCGCTGGGCAAGCGGCCAATCGGCTGGTCAACTTCTTGAATTTGCCAGGAGGGCAGGCCATGCACCACGGCCAGATACGTTTTTGCCACGGTGCGCTCGGCAAATTGAACCTGCACCTCGCGCAGGGTGTCGCTATCCCTGGCGAGCAGCACCACGCCAGAGGTGTGCTTGTCTAGCCGGTTGATGAGCGTGGCTTCTGGGTAGGGCGGGGTGTGGTTGTGGCGCAGCTGGTAAATGAGATTGGCCTGAAGGAAACGGCCGTGTCCATGCACCTTCAAATTCCCCGGCTTGTTAATTCCCAGCAGCCATTCATCCTCGTACACAATCTGGTAATCCAGGTTGACGTCTGGCAAGGGTGGTTCGGGTAGGTCACAGGCAATGAGGTCGCCCTGGCGGACAATTTGATGTGGCGTGGCGGAACGGCCGTTGCAGGTCACGTCGCCCGCTTCAATGCGTGCCTGCCACATTTCTCGCGTTTGGTAGGTAAAACGACCCGCCAGGTAATCTAGCAGCGGTTTTTGGTGGAATACGGCCGTAACCTTTGACGAAACAATCATAAAAAAACAAAACGCCCGCGTATGCTTCATCGGGCGCTCGGACTAAGAATAAAGAATCGCGGAGGGCACGGAGAACGCAGAGTTTTACATCTCAGTGATCTCCGCGTCCTCCGCGGTAAAAGTTAAAAGAGAACAGAGGCCAGTTCAGCCCGGTACGTTTGCGTCAGGTCATCATCATCGCCCAGCAGCGCAAAGAGACCCACCAGCACCTGCCTGGCCTGGCCATATCGTTTATCCTGGCGCAGCACATCCAGCAGCCCATCCATCGCCGCCGCCAAATTGCCTCGGCTGATGAGCCGTGCTCCCTGGCGATATTGAATTTCCATCGCCGACAAATCCTCCTCGTCCGTCAGGTCTTCAGCAACAAGACACAGATAATTTGCCAGCGGCAGCAGCTTTTCGGCCTCAACCAGTTCAGAACCATCCTTGATTCCTTTCAGCAAATCATGGGCCTCACACCCCTCGCCCTGAGCCAGCAGCGCTTTGGCCAGGCTCAGCGCCAGGTTGGCGCGGTTGGGATGCTCCAGCAGCAAATCTCGAAAAGCTTGCTCCGCCTTTGCCCAATGGCGCGTAGCCAGCAAGCTGTGGGCGTCACTCAGCGCTTCATCCAATTCGCCAGGAATAAGCTGCTGAATAAATTCGCGAATGCGTGGTTCTGGCTGGACGCCGATGAATTCATCAACCGCCTCACCATCCACAAAAGCTAACACGGCGGGAATGCTTTGTACCTGGTACTGCATCGACAGGTTCGGGTTGTTATCTACATTTACCTTGGCAAGAACAAAATTAAGGCTAGGGTCTGCCGCCAATCGTTCCAAAATAGGGCTCAACATGCGGCAAGGGCTACACCAGGGTGCCCAAAAATCAACGATGACGGGCAGGTGTTCAGACTGCTCCAATACATCCACAATAAACGTTTCTTCGGTTACATCAATAATATTTTCCACGATTTAACCTCGTAATTGATCTTGGGCTCATTTTAGCATGAAGGGCGTGAGAAGTGAAAAGTAAAAGGTGAAAAGTGGGAAGTAAAAAGTGGCAAGTCGGCGGTTTGTTGATTGAACCGCCACTTGCCACTTGCCAATTGCTGCTGGCCAACTTTTTACTCAGGCCGTGCCTGGAGCGTAATCTCTATTTCTTGCAGCTCACCGCCGCGCAAAATTTGCAGCGTAACAGTTTGGCCAACGGAGGTGCGGCGCACAATGTAAGTGAGCAAATCATCAAAGTCGTTGATCAGTTCGTCATTCATTTGCACAATCACATCGCCACCAATCAGGGCATTAAAGCCATCGATTGTCACCTGGGTTTCGCTGCCTTGCAGGCCAGCTTCATCGGCTGGACTGCCATCAATGACCTCATAGACGAGCACGCCATTTTGTTCAATGGGTAGCTCCATCGCCTGCGCCAGATCGTCGCTTAGGGTGGTGCCAGAGATGCCCAGCCAGGGGTAGGAAATCTCCCCATTTTCGATGAGCTGCGGCACAACCTGGGCCACAATGTTTGAGGGCACGACGTAGCTGATGCCGCCGAAAGTGGGTGTGGTGCCCAGAACGGTTGCCCCGTTGGTTTGAATGGCGGTGTTGACGCCAATTACTTCGCCGCTGAGGTTGAGCAGGGGGCCGCCGGAATTGCCGGGATTAACGGCCGCATCCGTCTGAATAATGTCTGGGATGTTGAAGCGCGTGCCGCCGGGTGCAGAGGCACCGCCGGGCAGCAGCCGTCCCAAGCCAGAAATGATGCCGGTGGACATGGAGCCTGAAAGGCCAAATGGATTACCGATGGTGGCCACCAACTGGCCTACCTGCAAATTGTCGGAATCGCCAATGGTGACGGGATGCAGACGGTCTGGATCAACATCCACCTTGATGACGGCCAGATCGGAACCGGGGTCAGTGCCTACGATTTCGGCATCCGCTTCGGTGTCATCGGAGAAGATGACAGTGACTCGGATAGCGTCAGCCACAACGTGGTTGTTGGTGATGATGTGGCCCTCTTTGTCGTAGACAAAACCAGAGCCTTGAGATTCCTGCGGTATTGTTTCTAGTTCCTGGTGAAAATCGTCGGGTAAATCCTCTGGCAATGTTTCATCTGGATTTTCCGGGTCAGGGACGATGCGGAACTGGTTCAGATCAATGGCGGTGCCTTCGCTGACGACCTGGATGTTGACAACGGACGGATTCAGGTGATTGTACAGGTTGATGTAGGTTTGGGTGGTGACGATTTCGTCGGTAACGGCCGTTTCCTGCTGCACCACATTGGTTTGGGCCGATGTGTTTACAATGCCGCTGTCTGTGTTGCTGGCAGTGTCGTTAACAATCGTGTTATCGGTTGTGTTGGCTGTGGCGCTGCCGCAGGCGGCCAGCAGTAAGCCAAACAAAACCAGAATTGTTAGCAAGATGTTTTTTCTTCTCACGGGTAAAACCTCCAAAGCTTTTCGTAGTGGTAGAGTTTATGAAAAAGGATTGTGGCACAAAGTTGTAAAAAAATGATAAACGCTACTTAAACTGCACATGAGAATTGCGATTCTTGGGCAGCTATCTGGTTTGTAAGTAAACTGGGTAAGATTGTACCTGCTGCTATGATAAAAAGATACCAATACGACCCCCAACCGCTACCTCAAACAGTAAACGGCCGTTTCCAGGCATTCCTCTTTGCTTTGGGCATTAGCTCGCTTTGTCTGTTTGTGGGTGGTGGCATTATTTGGAGCGCCCTGGAAGAAACCGGCTTCCGCTTTGCGTTGATGCTCTTTTTTGGCCTGTGGCCTGTGGCGGTCGGCGGTCTGTTTTTGTACATTAGCTTTTATTTCACCTGGCGGCTGACGCTGCTGCCAGACAAACTTGTGGTTCGTTTTCCCTTTCATCAGCGGCAGTTTGCCGTGAGTGACCTGTTGGCGGCCCGCCTGGTGACCGTTCCCAACAACCGCTCGCCAGAGCCGTCGGTTACGCTTACCCTCACAATGGCCAACGGCCGTTCCCTGCGCCTTACCCAACAAGAAATGCCCCTCCCTTTGCCCCAGCTTCTGGAGATGTTGGTTTACCATTACCAACTGCCGCTGACTTATGAAAAGATGCCTACCAAGGTGCATCATACGGAATTTGGGGCGGGGTCAAGACGGCCGTTTACCCACTATCTACACGGGGAAAGCCGAGTTCAGGTACAGTCAGTGGCCGAAATTTGCCGCTGGCTGCAACAGTGCAAATACGTGCGGGATACAGAGCTGTTTAACCAGCGGGACGTGTGGCAGCATCCTGGCGAATTTGAGACGCTGCAAAAAGGGGATTGTGAGGATCATGCTTTGTGGGCCTGGCGCAAGCTGAATGAACTAAACATTCCGGCCGAGTTTGTGGTGGGGCGCACGGAGTGGGGCGAAAATATAGATGGGGCGCAATCCGGTGCCCACGCCTGGATAGCTTACCGGGAAAACGGCCGTACCTACATTCTGGAAAGCACCCACAAAAAGCAGCTCGTCTACCCGCTGGATACCATTCAAGAGCGGTACCAACCCTGGTACAGTGTAGACACAGATATGAAAACGTACCGGTATGTGCCAGTGGCGGGGGTGTTGAGTGAGAAGTGAGAAGTAAAAGGTGAAAAGTGAATTTTAGAAGTTCACTTTTCACTTATCACTTGTCTAGCCACATATCAGTTTGAGAAAATAAGGGAAAATGGGACACAGATTTTCGCAGATACACACAGATTTTTTCTTTTTTATCTGTGTAAATCTGTGTTCATCTGTGTCCTATTCAAAAGTGATATGTAGCTAGATCACTTGTTTCACTTTTCACTTATTCAAGAGGGGGGAGCACCTGAAGGTGGGATGGTAGGGAGCGGTGGCTGTTGGCGAGACGGCCGTTTCTTCACCGACCGTTTTGTGGGGTGCATTGCCGCCGCCACAACCTCATTCACTTTATCCACCAGCACAAACTCCAAATCTTCGCGCAGCCGTTCAGGAATATTTTCTAAATCCCGTTCGTTTTTCCTGGGCAGCACAAACTTTTTAATGCCCGCCCGTCGCGCCGCCAGCGCTTTTTCCCGAATGCCGCCCACCGGCAGCACCCGACCCCGCAGCGTTGTTTCCCCAGTCATGCTTACGTCCCGGTAAATGGGACGAGCCGTAAAGGCAGAGATGAGCGCCGTTGCCAACGAAACGCCCGCCGATGGCCCATCTTTGGGCACGGCCCCTTCTGGCACATGAATGTGAATGTCGGTCTTTTCAAAGCGGTCGCTGTCGATGCCCAACACCTCAGCCTGGCTGCGGGTGTAGGTGAGGGCGGCGCGAGCGCTTTCTTGCATCACGTCGCCAAGCTGCCCGGTCAGGGTCAGGTTGCCTTTGCCCGGCATCAGGTTCACCTCAATGAACATGATGTCGCCCCCAGCCGCCGTCCAGGCTGCCCCAGTGGCAATGCCAACCTGGTCTTCATCTTGCAGCATTTCTGAGGAGAAGCGGGGCGGGCCAAGCAGGTTTTCAACTTCTTTGGCGGTAATTTTTTGCGGATACGGCCGTTCCTCCGCCACATCTCTAGCAATCTTACGGCACACATTGGCCACCTCACGCTCCAAATTGCGCACCCCCGCTTCCTGCGTGTAATCACGAATAATCGTTTGCAGCCCTTCCTGACTGAAATCAAGCTCCAGGTCGTTCAGGCCATGCGCTTCCAACTGCTGCCCCACCAAAAACTGGCGGCAAATCTCCAGCTTTTCCTCTTCCAGATAGCCAGAAAACTCAATAATCTCCATGCGGTCTTGCAACGCCGGGGGGATGGTGTCCAGATAATTGGCGGTAGTGATAAACAAAATTTGCGAAAGATCAAAATCTAAATCCAAATAATGATCGGCAAAGCTGAAATTTTGTTCAGGGTCTAGCACCTCCAGCAGCGCCGCCGAAGGGTCGCCCCGGAAATCATTGCCCAGCTTGTCAATCTCGTCCAGCATGAAGAGCGGGTTGCTGGTGCCCGCCCGCTTCATGGCTTGAATGATGCGCCCCGGCATGGCCCCAATGTAGGTGCGCCGGTGGCCGCGAATTTCAGCCTCGTCCCGCACACCGCCCAGGCTCATGCGCACAAATTCCCGCCCTAGCGCGTTGGCAATAGAACGGCCGATTGACGTTTTGCCCGTTCCCGGTGGCCCCACAAAGCATAAAATGGGGCTGCGCATCTTATCGGCCGCAATTTTTTTAACGGCAATATATTCCAAAATGCGGTCTTTCACTTTTTCCAGACCGTAATGATCGTTATCCAGCACCTCGGCGGCGTGAGCGACATCCAAATTGTCCTCAGATGCTTCTGACCAGGGCAAAGAAAGCACCCAATCGATGTAGGTGCGAATAATGCCAACCTCTGGCGACATGGGCGGCATGGCCCCCAGGCGGGCAATCTCTTTATCCATTTTGGCCCGAACCGCATCCGGCAGCGTTTTGGCAGCGGCCATCTCGCGCACTTCGGTAATTTCCTGGGTAAACAGGTCAGTCTCACCCAACTCCCCCTGGATAACCCGCATCTGTTCGCGCAAGAAATGTTCACGCTGTGAGCGATCCATCTCTTGCTGTACCCGAGAATGAATCTGGTCTTCTAGCTCCAGCACCTCTAGCTCTTTGGCCAGAAGCAGGCTCACTTTTTGCAGCCGCTCGCCAGGGTTAAAGGTTTCCAGCACGTCCTGGCGCATCTCGATGGGAATGCTGAGGGTGGAAGCTACAAAATCGGCCAGCCAGCCAGGCTCATCTATGTTGATGGCAAAAGTGTAGGCATCTTCTGGCATGTTGCGGTTTAGCAAGACGGTTTTTTCGAACAAGGTGAGCACCGCCCGCATGAGGGCTTCGGTGTTGCGATCCCATTCCAGCGGTTCGTAAATGACTTTGGCCCGTACCCGAATGTACGGATCCCACTGGGTGAATTCCACAATTTCTACACGCCGCCGCCCCTGGGCCAGGACGCTGGTGCTGTTGTCTGGCATTTTCAGCGCCTTGCCGATGGTGATTTCTGTACCCAGGCTGTAAATGTCGCTCACGGCTGGCTCGGTGACGTCGCTGTCGCGTTGGGCGGCAACGATCATGTTTTCATCGTTGGCAATGGCGGCTTTGACGGCTGCCAGGGAGCGCTCCCGCCCGACAAAGAGGGGCATGACCATTTGCGGAAAGAGGACGATGTCACGCAGGGGCAAAAAGGCGAGTTCGATATGACCGTTTTCATCGGCCGTTTCGCTGCGCTGGGGGAAAAGATCGTCCTCCAGGCCAGGCATGGCATCTAATAAGTCTGGATATTGGCCGAAGCCGAATTCTTCATCTAGAGACATAGCTTTATCCGATGGAAATTTGAATTAAAGAAACTGGAGATTGGAGACTGGAGATTTAATCTCTAATCTCCAGTCTCCAATCTCTGAGAAATTTTTAACTGCGAATCATGCAACAGTTGGGATTGTAGACTTTCCCACTGATTTAGCAAATCTCCTACGACGACGATGGAGCCGGTGACACAGATAAGATCGCCAGGTTTGGCCTGCTGCCAGGTGGTGGTGAGGGCGATGGCCATGTTGGGAACGGCCGTAACCTTAAATCCCAATTCTGCCCCAATTTCTGCCAACTCTTCTGGCGTGGCGCTGCGCGGGTGGCTGGCGGTGGTCACGACCGTGTGATGGGCCAGCGGGAGTAAATCGGCCAGCATGTGCAGCACGTCTTTGTCGGCTGGCGCGCCAAAAATAAGCCACAGGCGGTTGTAGCGGAAGAGATGCTGCAAGGCTTCGCGCAGCTTGTGGGCAGAGTCTGGATTGTGGGCGCAATCGACCAGCAGCGTGGGCGTTTGCTCATCGCCGGGATGAATGATGTCCAGGCGGCCGGGCCATTTGACAGTCGCCAGACCGGTTTTTAGGGCGTCTAGCGTCAGGCGGGGCAGCTGGGGCCGCACGTGCTCTAGAGCAACCAACGCCAGCGCGGCATTTTCCAGTTGGTGTTCACCTCCCAGGGGCAGATCAAACTGGGTGCCGGCAGGGATAAAATCGGGGGCCAGGCTGTGGCTGATGGTCAGCTTTTGCTGGTTGGGTTGGTGAGGAACGGCTGCCGTTGAGCTATGCAAGAGGCTGCCTTCATATCTCCATCCCTGTTCAATAATTGTCAATGGGGCGTTCCGTTTTTGACTGATGGTTTGCAGCTTTACCAAAGCGTCCGGTTCCTGGTTGGCGGTGATGACGGGAATGCCAGGCTTGATGATGCCACCTTTTTCGTAGGCAATTTGGGTGAGCGTGTTGCCCAGCAAAGCGGTATGGTCTAAGCTCAGCCGGGTGATGACGGAGACAAGCGGGGTGAGGACGTTGGTGGCATCCAGCCGCCCGCCCAGGCCCACCTCAACCACGGCCACATCCACGCCAATTTCCGCAAAGTGCAAAAAGCCAATGGCGGTGAGGATTTCAAACCAGGTAATGTCGGGAAACTGGTCTTCGAGGGCGCGAATTTTATTGATTTGTTGGACGAAATGGGCTTTGGAAATACGGCCGTCTGCCTCATCTGGTGTTAAAATACGAATCCGCTCCCGGAACTCTTGCAGGTGGGGGGAGGTGTAAAGGCCAACGGTGTAGCCCGCCGCCCGCAGCGCGAAGGCGCACATGGCTGCAACCGACCCCTTGCCCTTGGTTCCTGCGATGTGGATGGCAGGATAGTTGGCATACGGTGTGCCGAGCGCTTTAAGCAAGCGCCGCGGGCGGGTATGATCGAGCTTGCTGGCCATGTACCTGTCCTGCTTTTTGCGCTCGAAGTTGATAAAACTATAAAGATAATCTAACGCTTTTTCGTAGTCGTTAGCTTGTTGTTCTGTTGAATCGGTCGCCGAATTGTTCATAGGGTGCGATTGTAACCAATTGCGGCGTTTGATGGAAGAGTTTTTAGTGGCGACGTCAGTTTTCAGTAATCAGTGAACAGTATTCAGCAACGTTTGCTTTCAGCACGTTTTTACTGAATACTGACTGCTGGATACTGAAAACTTTATAAGAGGTTTATGATGGGATTTGTTGTGGTGTTGCATGAGGGTCTGTCTAACATGGCCTGGATGTTTTTTTTGGCGATTGGTCTTTGGGGGTTGGTGCGGGCCATCCGTGGGCAGGCGGTGGATGGCAGCTATTTAGGTGCAGTGGCGATTGGGCAGGGCTTGTTTTTGGTGCAGGCGCTGATCGGGGTGCTTTTGTGGGTGAACGGCCGTCTCTCTAGTTTGGCTCGTCCAGAAGTACACGTTTTATACGGCGCATTTGTCATCGTCTTTTTACCCTTTATCTATTTCACAGCCCTGCGCGGCGACGACTCTAACCGGGGGCAGTGGGTGCTGGCCTTTAGCAACCTGTTCCTCTTTGGCGTAGCCCTGCGCCTGATTACCACGGGCTTACTGGGTTAATGCTCTGTTGTTGCCCGGCTTGAACTTCTCGGCGACTAGAGTGAGATGCCAAAAAAGAAGATCAGAATGGCTATGGCCCCAACCAGCAGCACCAGGCAGCCAACGGCCGTAACAGCAACGATCAGCGCGGTATTGTCTCCATCCTTTTTATCCATCACCTTCTCCTAAACCGGATGATTGACCATTTCCAGGTGCAGCTGGTCGCCTTCATACGGGAAACTGGCAAGGACAGTTTCATCTAATTCTACACCCAGGCCAGGCTCTGTTGGTGGAAGAATGTAGCCATCTTGCCATTGCAGCGGCTTTTTGAGCACCTTCGCGTGAAAATCGCCCCAATCCAGAATGCTTTCCTGGATGAGAAAGTTGGGCGAACAGGTACTGAGCTGAATATCCGCAGCGGCGGCGATGGGGCCGCAGTAAAGGTGCGGGGCAATCTGGATGTAGTGCGCCTCGGCCATGCTGGCGATCTTTTTGCCCTCCAGCAGCCCGCCCACGCGCCCCAGGGCCATCTGCCAGATGGCAGCGGAGCGGTGGTGCAGCAGTTGGGCAAATTCGTACTTGGTGGCCAGCCGTTCCCCCGTGGCGATGGGAATGGAGGTTGCATTCGCAACCTTTGCCATCTCGATGGGATTGTCGGGTGGGGTGGGTTCTTCCAGCCAGAGCGGATCGTATTTTTCCAGCCGTTTGGCCAGGCGAATGGCGGCGCTGGGGGTCATCTGGCCGTGGGTGCCAAACAGCAGGTCGGCGCGGCTGCCCACCGCTTCACGCAGGGTCTTGACGAAATTTTCGGCGTGATCCAGCGCTTCTAGCGAGAGCT
This sequence comes from Ardenticatenaceae bacterium, assembly GCA_020634495.1. The sequence goes on from JACKBR010000006.1 coordinate 10,319, forward strand.
GGCGGGGGTCGAAGGCTGAATAATAGCTGACGGGGTCGAATTTTACGGCCGTAAATCCCATCTGCACATAGTCCACAGCCCGTTTTGCCGCTAACTCAGCATCCCGATACACATCCGTTTGGTCGCCGGGCTGGGGATAAATGTAGGTGTACGAGCGCAGCTTTTCATGCACCTTGCCGCCCAGCAGGGCGTAGGCGGGCTTGTTAACCTCCTTGCCGATGATGTCCCAGCAGGCCATTTCAATGCCGCTGAGGATGCCCAGAATCGAGGTGTCGGGGCGCTGCGTGTAGCCACTGGAGTAGATGATGCGCCACAGCCGCTCAATTTGGAACGGATCTGCGCCGATGACGTGCCGTTCGCACACATCTTCAATCATTTTGGCAACGACATGGGGGTGGAAGGGCACGGAGTAGACCTCGCCATAGCCAACCACGCCGCCATCGGTGACGAGCTTGAGAAAAACCCAGTAGCGTCCGCCGAAGTGGGGTGGCGGCACGCCGACGACGAATGTTTCGACTGATGCGATTTTCATGGAGTGCTCCTTGGTTTTTATCCGCAGATTTCACAGATTACGCAGATTTTGGATTTTTCTGCAAGGGTGAAAAGTACACCCAGAGGACGGATAGTAACAAACCTGTGCTGGAGATGGCAACGGCCGTTCGCAAGCCAAACCATTCGCCAAACAAGCCACCCAGCAGCGCGCCCACCGGCAATGCGCCAAAGCCGATGAACAGCCCAGTGGCATTCACCCGCCCCAGCAGCTCATCCGGGGTGAGCGATTGGGCCAGGCTGTCGTAGCCGATGTCGTACACAGTGTTGCCAAAACCGCTGAATGTTTGCCCCAACAGCAAAATAGCGCCAGCCAGCCAGGGCGTGCCGAAGGCAATCGGCCGTGCCAATGCCCCACACCAATCAGCAGGGGAGCCAAGAATCACCATCTTTCCCAGGCCAAACCGCTTGGCGGCGCGTCGGCCCCAGGCAGCGGCGGCCAGTCCCGCCAGGCTGCCCACGGCAAAAATGACGCCGACAAACGTAGCGGGCAGTCCCAAATGGAGCAGGTACAGAATCATCAGCAAGGCATCGATCATGCCGCCAAAAAAGCTGCATACTGCTGTTGTTGAGCAGCATGGGGCGCAGTTGGGCATGGTGCCGGATAAATGACAGACCCTGCCGAACTTGCTGCCAGAAAGACGGCCGTTCCGCCACGGGCTTTGGTGCAGGTTCGTCCATTTTGATGCTGCCCAGCAAAACCGACGACAGCAAAAACGAGGCGGCATCAATCACCAGGGCAATCGGCGCGGTGAGCAGTTCGATGAGGGTGGCGGCCAGGGCGGGGCCACTTAGCTCGATGAGCGAGTTGCTGGCGGAGAGCTTGCTGTACCCTTCCACTAAATTATCGCGGGAAATGAGGCCGGGCAAGAACGCTTCTTCGGCGACGTTAGGCCAGCAGGGTAAGGCAGCCAACCAAAAAGGTGACCAGCAGCAGGTGGGGCCAGGTGAGCTGCCAAAACAGGAGCGGCCAGCGGCAGCGTGCCAATGAGGATGAGTCTGCCCACGTCGGCGAGGATGAGGAGCGGCCGTTTGCGCCGCTGATCGACAAACACACCAACCGGCAGGCCAAACAGCAAATACGGCAGCGTTCCGGCCGCGGAGAGCAGCCCCATTTGCCCGGCGGTTGCCTCCAGCATCACCGCGCCAATGATGGGCAGCGCCAAAAAGGTAATGCCAGAGCCAAAGTCGGAAATAATGTTGGCGCTCCAAAAGCGCAAAAAGTTAGCGTGCCGCCAGAGTTTAGATGAAGATTTCATGGAAATTGAGCGTTGTTGAACAATAAGGCGATGAATTGTAGCGGTTTAGTCTTGTTTTGCCTTGCTTAATTTTGGTTGTCATGCTGAACGAAGTGAAGCATCCCTGCGGCGGTGCTTCCAGCGTGAACATGGAATTTATAGCGAGGTTGGTTTGAAGGAATTTGTACGGCCGTTTGCGCCTCAACTACCCGGTAAACTTACTTTGCAGATGTTCCGTCACCTGCTTACGGCCGATTTTCCCCGAAGCAGTTAAAGGTAACTGCTCAACCAATTCAATCTGCCGGGGGATTTTGTAGCCAGCGAGATGCTCACGGCAAAAGGTGATAAGTTCTTGCTCGGAGATAGTGGCGTCTGGCGTGATTTGCACCATGGCCACCACCCGCTGCCCCCATTCCGCATCGGGGATGCCCACGACGCACGCTTCAACCACCTGCGGATGCTGGCGCAGCGCGGCTTCCACTTCCGCCGGATAGACGTTCTCGCCACCGGACACAATCAAATCGCTGCGCCGCTGCACAATCCAGAGGTCGCCATCGGCATCCAGGTAGCCTAAATCACCTGTGGTGATTGTTGCAGGTTGCAGGTTGCAGGTTGCAGGTTGGGTTTTGCTTGCCACTTGCCACTTGCCACTTGCCACATCTTCAAAATAGCCCGCCATCACCGTTGGCCCTGTCACCACAATTTCACCGATTTCGCCAGACGGCCGTTCCTCCCCATCCTCGCCCACAATTTTCACGCTGGTAAACATGAGCGGCTTGCCCACGCTGCCTGGCTTGCGGGCGGCGTCGGCGGGCAGCATGGTGGCCACCTGGGAAGCGGCTTCGGTGAGGCCGTAGGTGGGGGCCACGAGTGGCAATTGTGAATTGTGAATTGTGAATTGTGAATTATTAATGACTTCGCCACTGATTACTGAATACTGATTACCGATTACCGACTTGCGAGGCAAAGCGTTGGCTTGCGCTACCAACTCTGGCGTGGCCGCCGCCCCACCGAGCAGGATGAGACGCAGGCTGACGGGCCAGTGGGTGCGAGATTGCAGCAGACGGTGCAGCATGGTGGGCACCAGGGAGATGAGGCTGATGGGATTGCTGTCCAGGTCGTGGTTGATGGTGGCTAAATCGAAGCGGGGATGGAGGGAAACGGCCGTGCCGTACAAAGCGCTGCGGAACAACACCGCCAGCCCACCCACGTGGTACAGCGGCAGCACGCTCAGCCAGATGTCGTTGGGGTCAAGCCCCAGCCGGTAAGCCGAGGCGTTGGCGCTCCAAAAGTGGTTGGCAAAAGTGAGCAGCACGCCTTTGGGCTTGCCGGATGTGCCGGAGGTGAAAACCACGGCTTGGTAATTGTGAATGGTGAATGGTGAATGGTGAATGGTGAATGGTGGCTTCGGGGTGAGCCAGGTTTTATTTACAACTAATTGTTCACAATTCTCAATTAATAATTCTGGGTCGATTTTATCGACCAGCAGCCATTTTGCCCCGACGTGTTCCACCTGCCAGCGCAGCTCTGCGGGGGTGAGGCGGGTGTTGAGCGGCACTAAGATTGCGCCGAGGCGGGCCAGGGCGTGTACCAGGCAGACGTAAGGCAGGCTGTTGGGCAGCAGCACGGCGACAAAGTCGCCAGCCTGCACGCCCTCTTGCAGCAGCCGGGCGCAAGTGGCGTTGACCATCTGGTTAAGCTCGCTGTAGGGCCAGCGCTGCTCGCCGATGATGAGCGCCAGTTTATCTGGTGTGGCTTGCGCCCGGCTGTCTAACCAATCTTGCATGATTTATTAGAGACTGGAGATTGGATCAATCTCTAAATTCTGGTCTTCAATTGCCTGGTTTACGGCCGTTTCCCGGCGGCGGTAGCGAATGACGGTTGGGGTGGGCCGGTTGGCACCCAGGCCACGCAAAATTTCGGTGTTTTGGGTGACCAGCTCTAGTTCAAATTGGCGCAGCATGAGCGCGGTGATGATGGTCATTTCATTGTTGGCGAAGTTCATGCCGGTGCATTTGTGCATTCCGCCACCAAAACCGATCAGGTTAAAACGGTGCTGCTTGTCCTCGGCGCGGTCTGGGGCAAAGCGCAGCGGATCAAACCGCTCTGGCTGCTCGAACTGTTCCGGCAGCTTGTGCCCAATTTCTTGGGCCACTTGCACCAGCCAGCCTGCGGGGATGAGGTAATCGCCAAACTCGATATCTTCTTTGACTACGCGCATGAGCATGTCGGCAGACGGCCGTAATCGTTCCACCTCGCGCACGGCCCAGGCAATGTGGTCTAGCTGCACCATGCGCTTGGGGGTGATGTGCTCACCTGCCGGAGCGACGGCGTCAATTTCATTCAGCACTTTTTGCCTGTAGTCTGGGTGCTGCAACAAAAAGATGAGCGTCCAGGCGGCCTGCCCGGCGGTGGTTTCGTGCCCGGCAAACATGAGGGCCATCAGCAGGTTGCGCACCATTTCTTCATCTACCGGCTTGCCATCTTCGCCTGCTTTGTTGATGATGTCTTGCAGGAAATCGTTGTATTGGTCTGGGTTGGCGCGCCGCTCGGCGATGATGGGGCCTAAAATTTCGGTCATACGCGCCTTGGCTTTGTCGCGCTTTTTGAATTTGGGCAGGGGCAGGTTGGGCGGCAGCAGCGGATCAAGCGCTTTGCCCACGTCGGTGTACAGATCCCAGAATTCGCGGCCAACGGCGCGGTTCACTTCTTTGCCCAGGAAGCAGTCCCCGGCCACTTCTTGCACCAGGGTGCCGATTTCGCTGACCAGTTCAATTTCGCCGCTGTCGCCCAGGCCGTCCAGCCATTCCTGCACGACTTCTTGCATGATGTCCACATAGAGCAGCATCTTGTCTCGTTTGAACAGTTCCTGGACCAACGGCCGTTGCTCCAGGTATTTGTCGTGTGGGGCCAGGAACAGCGCTTCGCCAAACATCGCCTGCAAAAATTTGTACGGCTCTTGGATGCTTAGACGGCCGTCTGTTTCCATGAAAAATTGCTTTTGGTGCTCTGGGCCAATGACGACGGCCACGTTTTGGTTGGCCAGCTTAAGGCCAAAGACGGGGCCGTGCTCGGCAAAGCCGCGCTGCATGAGTTGGGTGCGATTGCGTTGAAACTCTACGGCGTGGCCCAAAATGGGCAGCGCGCCAGAGGTGAGCGGTGGTGCTTGTTGTGTCATGTTTTTTAACTTCCTTTGGCGAGTCTTGGGGACTCTCCCCTGATTGTTTTTCACATTTTACCAGCAGATTTGATTTGTTTATGGGTTGATCTGCTATTTCTAATTTTACTTAGGGCCGCAAACTGAGATTGATTTTGCGTCTTATTTGTTCATCCTTGGCTCCGTCGGTGATCAGTTCGATCAGGCGGGGGGCAGGGGAAGATACGGCCGTTTCTACCGCAGTTACAAATGCCTCCCGACTTTCTACAAAAATAATCCAGCTCAAACATGGCGGCGGCGTGGGCAAACGTACGGCCGTGCGGCGTCAGGAAGCGGTCGGTGAAGGGCGGCTCGTGCTGGCTAATGGGCAGCCGCCGGAAGATGCCGCCGCCGTTGTTGTTGATGACGATGAGGGTGGCGTTGGGCGTCTGGCGGGCCAGCAGCAGGCTGTTTAGATCGTGCAGCGCGGTGACGTCGCCCACAACGATGAAGGTGGGGCGTTTGGTGGCGGTGGCGACGCCCAGCCCGGTGGCGATGTTGCCATCGATGCCAGACGCGCCCCGGTTGCCAAAGATGTGCAGGGTTTTGCTTTGGGTACGGCCGTATTGGTCCAAATGCCGTATAGGCAGGCTGTTGCCTATCAGCAGATTGGCGTTTTCTGGCAGATGGGCCAGCAGCGTGGCAACCGCCGCGCCATCAAACCATTGTTTTTTCAGTTGGGCTTCAGCGCCGCCCAGCAGGTGGTTTCGGTGTTTTGGATGGTTTGCTGCCAGGTAGGATCGGGTTGGTGATTGGTGAGGCGGGCGGTGACTGATTGGCAAACGGCCGTTTCGTTCAACTGCAAAAAGTGGGTGGTGCGATGGCTGTCGTCGGCCCAAACGCCGTTTTCGCGGATGTGGAGTCTGACGACTGGGTTGATTTTGTCCAGGTAGGTGTTGAGCCATTTGCTGGTGGGCACCGCGCCAAAACGCACAATGATTTCCGGCTCTGGCCAGCCTGGATCGTTTTGCAAAAATGTCTCGTAGCCGCTAATAAGAAATTTATCCGCAGATTTCGCAGATTTCGCAGATTCTTTATCTTCTTCAAAATCTCCGCGTTCTCCGCGCTCTCTGCGGTTAAAAAATCGCACACCAGACAGCGGATCGACCAGCAGCGGGTAGCCGGTTTGCTGGGCCAGGGCGGTCACCACTGCTGGGAAGTCGCCGCCGGGGCAGCGCGGCCCGCAGATGATGAGGCCGTGGGGGTGTTGGGTGAAAACGGCCGTTAGCCAATCAATCTGCTCAGGGGTGGGCAGGAGCGTGCCGGAGGAATAATTAATTGTGAATTGTGAATTGTGAATTCAAATGACTTTTTCTACTTTTCTCCGCCGTTCCAAAGCGGTTTACGAAAGGGAAAATTGACATGCACTGGCCCTTTGCGAATCCCATTGGCGGTGGCGTAGGCGCGAACGGCCGTTGTCTGCACATGTCGCAAAGCCGCGTCTGGCGGATCGGCTTTCGGCAGTGGCATGTCAACGAACCACAGCACCTGGTCGCCAAAAATCTTCACCTGGTCGATGGTCTGGTTGGCTCCGCTGTGGCGCAGCTCGTGGGGGCGGTCGCCCGTGAGGATGAGCAGGGGCACCTGGCTCATCTGGGCGCTTCGACGATGGCGGGGAGGTAGTTGGCAACGGCCGTACCCGACGTACACACCAGCGCCACCGGCTTGTCGCTGGCCAGCGCCATCCCCAGCGCGTAAAAACCCGCGCCGCGCTCATCAATGTGCAAAAACGTCTCAATTTGCGGATGTGCCTCAAACGCCAGCGTCAATGGCGTTGATCGCGAGCCAGGGGAAATAACGACAGACTCTAGACCAGCTTCTGCCAGACTGTTAACAAATAATTGTGACCAATGGATATTTGGATTCATGAAATTTTTCTTTTCCAAATGCTTTTACGTGGTTTTATCAAATGTTTCGTGGCCACTGCCCATTTGATTTTGTAGATAGCTATCAATTGCCGAGGTTTCAAACCGAAAGTTGAAGAACATCATGGGGATCACAAAAACAAGCCCAATCCCAGTCAAAATAAAAGGAATCAACAACAAGTGCATAAAAAATGAAGCTCTGTATTCTAAGATTGGAACTGGCTGGGCTAAATTGACATACCCAACGTATGGCCAACTTGTTCCCCATCTTGGTTTGCGAAATTGAATCAGTCTTTCATTTTCTCTGGCAAGGATAAATCCAACAATGTTTTCAACGAACGATAGAAATTGCTGCTTTCTTTTAGTAAAGATGTCTTTATCCATTTTTTGCAGAAATTCTAGCTCCTGGCTTGTTAGAGTTCGACTATAAAGTTTGACTCCTCGTTTTAATCTGTTGCCAGTTCGCCTAAGGAGCAGAAAGGTTTGAATGACACCCAAAAAGAAGAATGGAAATGCGGCGAAAAAAGAAATCATGAAGACTCGCCACCAGTAAAATTCAAGAGTTTCCCACATAGCTGAAATCCTTTGGAATCGTTAAATCCCTAATCTCCAATCTCCAGTCTCAATGCTTGCAACATCGGCCGGAACTTCAGCGCGGTTTCGTCCCACTCGGCTTGCGGGTCGGAGTCGGCGACGATGCCTGCGCCGGAATAGAGCCAGACGCGGCGATCTTGGGTGATGGCGGAGCGGATGGCGACGCTGAATGCGCCGTCGAGGTTGCGGTCTAGCCAGCCGACGGGTGCGCCGTACCAACCGCGCGGCACCGGCTCCGCCTGGCTGATGAAGGGCATGGCCAGCTCGCGCGGCTGGCCGCCCAGCGCCGGGGTGGGGTGCAGGTTTTGCAGGATGGGCAGGACGCCATCGGCCTGTTTGAGCGTGGCCTGAATTGGGGTGAATAAGTGCTGGATGTAGCCCAGCTGGAGGATGTCGGGCTGATCCGGAATGGTTAATTCGTTGGTCAAAGGTTCCAGCCGTCGGCGGATGGATTGGACGACGAGGGCGTGTTCATGCTGATTTTTGGCGGAGTTGAGCAGTTCTTGAGCCAGCGCTTCATCTTCGGCTGGCGTTTTGCCACGACCAATCGATCCGGCCAGGCCCATTGTGTGCAGGGAACGGCCGTTCACCTCCACAATCAGCTCTGGCGTGGCTCCATAAAAAGCATGAAACGGCCGTGGCTCAAACAAAAAGCGATAGCAGTCTGGGTAGGTGGCATTCAGATAAGCCAACGCCCCATCCACATCCACCTTTTTGCGCATAGCGAATCTCGCAAACGCGGGAAAGCACAGCCTTATTTAGCGGGCCGTTTTTCATTGTTTGCGTCGCATGGGTTATCATTGCTGCCCAATCGTCGTAGGACATGGGGTAGTTGAGGTGAAGGGGTGACCGGGTGACCGGGTGACCGGGTGACAAGGTGACTGGGTTTTGTAGCAATGTCAGGCGGGTTTGGAGGGCGGCTTGGAGTTCGGGCAGGAGGGTTTCGGGGGATTCGTCTGGTGGGAGGATGGCGTTTAGCGTGAGCCAGCTTTCGTCATTTTGCTGGGTGAGCTGGTAGTGGGGCAGGATGAATTGGGCCGGGTAGTGGATCGACCAGGTATTGTCCGGCGTAAAATCGTCGATGAATGAGAAGCCGCCAAAAAGGCGCGGCCCGGCCAACGGCCGTTCCCCATCACGAATCATTGCGTTGGCAAACAGTTCACTGGCCTGCTGCTGAATCTGGCTAAAGCGGTCTGCTCCCCAGGCAAATAAATTGGCGGCAATGCCAAACCCGGCCAGCGTCAGCCCGCCATTGGCCGCTGACCAAAAGAAGCGTTCCTGACCAAGGGCATGTTGCAAGAAAACGGCCGTATCCACCCCCGGCGCTGGGATTGAGACTGAAAGAAGACGGCCGTTTTGTGGAGACTGGAGCTTGGAGATTGGTGATTCTTCGCCTTCCAATCTCCAATCTCTAATCTCTAATCTCTTGCTTTTCAAACCCCACGCTCCTCAAAAGTACCGGCAATAATGAGTCCATAATTCGCTGCGGTTCCGGCTCCCCGGTGTACACCCAACGAATGATCACCCCATAGATTGCGCCCATCCAGGCGTAAGAAACAACTTCAATATCGGTTGGCGGAATGTCGCCTACGTCAACAGCCTCTTGCAGGTAGGTGGCAATCAGGTCAGCAAAGCGATCATTCACTTCATTGCGTTTGTTTTCAAATGTGGCCCCCAGCCCCACGGCCTGCACCAGCAGCAGCTTGGCCGGGCGGCGATATTTGCCAAAGGTGATCAGGCAGGTTTCCAGGGCCACGCGCACCCGGTTGATGCCTACTTCTTCTTGCTGAATCGCTTCGGTTACGCGCCGCTCCAGCAGGTTGGCAAACTGGTCAACCAGCGCCAGGAACAGCCGCTCCTTGTTGGGAAAATGGAAGTAGATCGAGCCTTTGGAAGTTTGGGACTCGTCTACAATTTCGTCCATGCGGGTGTTGTAATACCCTTTGCTGGCAAAAATATTGAGCGCCGCGTCTAAAATGCGGGCGCGGGTTTTATCGGGGTCTCGTTTTGTGTTGGTTTCATCCATAGCGTATCTCTTTAATGTGTAAATAGACTGACGAGTCTATTCAGATAAACATAGCACAATACGGCCGTTTTGGGGAGAAAAATCAGGCTCTTCACATTCTTTTGGCAGGTTGTGCCACCAAGATGCAAGCGATTTATCCATCCTCCTTTCCTGCGGAAAAAAGGTGTTACAATCTGTCACGCTGTAGTCACACCTGTGAGGCACACTCCCCCTATTTGAAGTGTTCATGAGCAAAGGAGAAATAACATGTTGATGGATGATCCCCGCGATTGGCAAGCAAGAATCAAATCCCTGCAAAAGGCCGTTTCTGAATCAATCAAAATGATGGAGGAAGTGATGGAGGGGCATGGGGATGACATTTTAGCCGTATTTGGCGCTGAAATGGATGATGATACGGATTCGCCCTTTGTGGCCATTCGGAGCGCCCTGGGGGAGGAAACGCCACGTCAATTTTTACGGACAGCGGCCAAGAAACGGCCGTCTAACATTCAAAAATCTTTGCGTAGTTTTAAAGTGCGCGATTTTTACCAGCTGGTGCAGGAAACAATGCAAATTTACAACAGTCTCTGTTTGCTGGAATCGTTGAAAAAGTTTGCTGATGAAGGATTCTCTTTTTTCTTGGATGGCTATTACAACGAAAGGGATTTGCCCGTATCGGCTAACTATCCGCCTCGTTCTGTGATGCGCACCATTGTAAGCCAGGTTTCGGTTGATTTAAGCGTTATTCAAGATGCCGTAAACCAGCGCCGGCGGCTAAACTGCCATGCCACCCAACAGGCCCAAACGGTAGCCATGGCCGATCAGCTATCGTCGCTGGCCCTGGGGTTGGCAATTGACGCGGGCTATTTGCCCGAAGAGACGTTTGTCATCACCTATTTAGCCAAATCCATTCGCTCGCGACTGGTGCCGTATGCTGATGCGTTGTTGATCAGTGTGGCTTACGCCACCATGCAATCTGGCATTCACCCCTCGCGCGATTTTTTGGCGATTCCGCATGAAATTGGGCACCATCTGTTTTGGAACGGCCGTCACCCTGATACCACCAACATGCTGCGCGATGAACTGCTTTCGGCAGCGGCCACGGCTGGCATAGGCCCAGAAGATTGGCGCCTCAACTGGTTAGAAGAGATTTTTGCCGACACCTATGCCTTGCTGCTGGCCGGGCCGGTCATCGCCCTCGATTTTCAGGACATGCTGGATGATGACATGTCTAGCCATTTTCGTGAAGATACCGACAAGCACCCGATTCCTGAGGTACGGCCGTTTATCCAAACCGAAATTCTGCGGCGGCTCAAGGATGAACATGGCCACATCATCTATGCCCATGAATGCGACAAATTGGACCATAACTGGAGCAGCTGGATTAACAAACATCCTATGCGGCAAAAATATCCGGTTCGGGGTGTTGATGAGAGATGACGGGGCGGGCAATTGTAACGGCCGTTGATCCCCTCATCACCGTCATTTTAGACACACTCAGCGCCATCGTTCCAACCGAACGCGAATACGACGGCATGGAAGGCAGCGATGATGTTTCTAAACTGTACACAGAGTTCCAAAGCAACATCATGCCCGACGATGATAACGAACTGGTGAACCTTTTTCTGGATGGCAACGGCACCGAACATGAACTCATCCAGATTTTAAGCAACTTCACCGAAGTCTCCTTCCTGGCCCACACCGAGGCAATTGCCCGTAAAGATCCCAAAACCATCACCTCCGGTGAGTGGCTCCAGTTTTTACGCTGCCACGGCTGGTCCAACGAAGGCCCCATTAGCGATGGGGGTGGCACAACAACAGGAACAGGGACGACAAGCGGAGGCGGAACAACCGGTAACGGTGGCGGCAAAAACTAAAGGAAAAAGCGTCCTCAAAGCTGACCATATTTTTCAACAATTGCCCGGTTTTCTGGCACATTTTGTAAAAAGGAGCGCCTGCTTTCCAAATCTGGAATGCTGCTTGCCTGCATTTGCAATCGTTGGTGCGCGTCTTCAATAAGACCTGGCGCTCGTGGATCATCGTAAAAATCTAACAATGTGTAGCAAAGCCAGTAAAAACCAAACGGATCGCCCAGGCCGTCTAAGGTTTGGGCGTCCAATTCCGCCAAAGATTAATTCCAGGCCAGCCTGAGCTTTACCGTGAGACCCATTGAGGTGGGCAATGTGCGCTAACCCTAACTGGGGCGGTAGCAAATGGTGGGTTTCCTGGTTTAGCTCATACCGTAAAAGCAGTGCAGCCTGGAAATATTTTTCAGCCTGGGAGAGTTCGCTTAAAGCAGTTAAGGTTTCAGCATAGACATGCGCGGTAATGGCTTCGGCAAAGCGTAGGCCAAGGTCTTGTTCAAGGGCCAAACATTTTTCGTAATAACCTTTTGCTTCTAAAAACTGCTGCCGTTTTGCAAAAACTTCTCCCAGGTTGTTTAGAATGATTGCCTCGCCTTGTTTTTCGCCAGTTTCTCGCCGAATGATGAGGGAGTGCTCGTAAAATTGCTGCGCTTTTTCATAATTTCCAAGCATATGGGCAATCGTGCCTAAGTTGTTTAGCACAACGCCAACGCCCCGCCGATTGCCAATTTCCTGGTAAAGGGCAAGCGCTTTTCCCAGGTGAAGTTGGGCCAGGGTGTATTCTTGCTGGTGCCCGGCCAGCGAGACCCAGCCGGTTGAGCGTGAACGCTTCTTTGTGACGGTCGCCTAAATCCTTGGCGATGTGCAGAACTTGCTTTTTTAGATGTTCGCTTGCGCTGTAATCGCCTTGCTTTAGGGTAATTTCGCCCAGGTCGTACAGGGCATTGGCTTCACCTGAACGGTTCCCAATGGCACGATAAATTTGCAATGCCTTGTCGATCTTTGTTTTGGCCTGAGAAAAATCGCCGAGCCAATGCAGCGCGGTTCCCCAATGATAATGCCCGTCGGCAATAAATTTGTCATGGCTAATTTCAGTGGCGATTTGGAGGCTGTTGGCTGCGGCTTCGATTTCGGCGGGGTAGTTGCCCATTTCTTCGGCAAACCGGGCCTGCCGCAGGAGAATTTCTGCCTGTTTTTGTTTGTCTTGTGTTTCGTTGGCCAATTGCACCAGGGTTTGTAAGAGGCTTTCTTGGTCGGGGCGTTTACCTTGCCAATGGTAAATTTTTTCTTGGGCAAGCAGCAATTCGTAGCGGGTTTGTTCATCGCCTGGCGGGATGAGGGCCAGAGCACGGCCGTAATAATCCAGCGCCTCGTTGTTTTGGTACGCTTCGCGGGCCGCATCACCGGCTTTTTGCAAATAATCGCAGGCTTTGCTGGTGAGGCTGCCCTGCTCGGCATGGTAAGCCAGCTCGCCATAGTGCGAGGTGAGGTCAGCGGCGTACAGCGTTTCTAAGGCGGTAACGGCCAGTTGGTGCAGCGCCTGCCGCCGGGCGCGCAGCTGCATTTTGTAGGCGGCGTCGCGCACCAGGGCGTGCCGAAACAGGTAATGCAGTTCGTTCAATGCGCTCCAAATGGCCGCCTGTTCTGCCACGGTAAGAATGGTGCTCACGTATTCTTCATCCCGCAGCATTTGGGTTAGCAGCTGTACCTCAAACTCACGGCCTAACACGGCCGCATGCTGCACGCCGTTTTTTACGCTGGCTGTCAAGCGGTCTAATCGCGCCACCAGCAGGGCATGAACATCGCGGGGCAAGACGGTTTGCTGTACGGCCGTTACCGCCCACCCCTCATTCGATTCCTGTAATAAATCTTGTTCTTGCAGGTAGCGGATAATTTGCTCAGTAAAAAAGGGATTCCCTTCGCCCCGGTTAGCCAACAATGTTTGCAACCCTGCTGAAATTGGCCCACCGAGCAGCTCAACGGCCAGTTGATTTAGCTCCAGCGGGGTGAGCTGGCCCAGGGCAATGGTTTGCCAGGGGATGACGCCTGTTTCTGCCTGGTCGAGCTGCTCAGGGCGGCTGGTGGCCAGGATTGCCAGGGGGTATTGTGTGTCGGGAACGGCCGTTATCGTGAGCCACAGCTGCTGCAAAAATTGGTGCGAATCGGCATCTAGCCAGTGGATGTCTTCGATTACCAAAGGGTGGGCTGCTGCAAACTTTCTATTTTGAGCAGGGTTGTCAGGGCAATGAGGGTGTTTTCAAAACGGCCCTGGGGTTCTAGCCGCGTATAAAGCGAATCGGGCCAATGTAAATCGAGCAGCGCCCCTAAAAAGGAGCGGGTTCGTTCGAGTTCTCTTGCCAGGGTTGGTTGTGGCGTGTTTGCCAGCAGTTGATTGAGTTTTTGCTCAAATTGGGCCTTGTTTTCCGCCTCAGTTTGCTGGGTAGATTGTCTAAAGTAGCGCTGTAGCCAGTAGCGCAGCGGGTTCAGTGACTGACGTAAAATTTGGTCAGTTTGGCAAAGCAAAATCTGGTGGGGGCCAAAATGAGCGGGAAGGGTATCAAAAAAGGTGTGCAGCAGGCGACTCTTGCCAATGCCAGCTTCGCCTTCAACGCGCAATGCCCCGGCAAAACGGCCGTCTGCCAACGGCCGTACAAAGGCTGCCAATTGCGCCATTTCTTGCTGCCGCCCCAGCATCTGCCCGGTGAAAATGGGAACGGCCGTTTCTTGACGATTGATCAGCCGGTAAACAGGCTGCTCCCCAGCAAATCCCTTAAACGGCCGTTTTCCCACAAACTCCAAAGAAAACTGCTGCCGAACACGCTGAAAAATTGGGGCATCGACCCAAATTTCGCCCGGCGGGGCGCTGGTCATAAAGCGTGCGGCCAGGTTGACGCCGCTGCCGTAGCAAGTGAACTCTTCGTGCAGCGGCGAGCCGATGAAACCCGCATGGGCAACCCGGTAGGTGACGCCTGCCCGGATAACCGTTTGGCTTTGCTGGCGCAGCGCCAGGAGAAAACTCAAGGCGCGCTTCAATGTCGGTTTCGTGGGCAATGGGTGCGCCCCAAAAAAGCAGCAGCGTGCAGCCCTTGTCGCCAAAGTCCAGGCGGCTGGTAACGCTGCCAAACTGCGCCTGAAGATCAAAAACGGTTTGCATGAACGGTTCTAACTCAGCCTCGTGCTGGATGGCTGGCAGGCTAATAAAAACGTTGACAATTTGCCGAAATTCACCTTGCAGTGATTGGGCAATGAGCATTTGGGGGAAAAAATAGCCGAGCAGTGGCAGGTTGGGACTGGGGACTGAAAATGGCTGGGCGGGCGTCAGGGTGGTGGGACGGCCGTCTAGCACAAAAAAATCATTTCGCGGCGATACCTTAACCCCAGCGCCAAGCGCTTCTGCTAACGTGGCGCTGAGAACGACTTCGCCAGGTTGGGCCTGTTTTTCAGCCAGGGCACATTCTTCAACGGCCGTTCCCCGGAAGTAAAACGCGGCGCGTTCTTGTGATTTGTCGCTAATGATGGCCCACTTCGCTTCGCCCAGCGCCAGCCCAACTTTGGCCGACATCTGAAAATTGCCGTAGGGGGTGTGGCTGATGGGGTGGCGGATGAGGTGGTGCTGCGCTTGCCAGGCGGCGGTGATGGCCTGCTGCACGATTTTAGGTTGGGCAACGGCCGTTTCGATGGGAAAAAATGCGGTGAAGGCGTCCCCGGCAAAGTTACTCACAAAACCGCCTTGCTCAAACACAACCTTTACCAGCGGTTCAAAAATGCCTAGCATGACGGAAGCCATGACTTCGGAGCCGTGCTGCCCGTGCTGCATCAACTGTTCCATTAGTTGGGTAAAGCCAGAAATATCGACAAACAGGCCAACGGCCGTAAACACACCTTGTCGGTTTTCTTGGGCTAACTGATCGAGGATGAATTGGGGAACTAAATTGTGCATGGTGGTTTGTGCCCTTTGTGCGGTGTTATGGGTAAGTTTACCAGAGGTAAAAAATAAATCACGGCGGGCGGGAGTATACCAGTATGCCAGTTTGCAGGTTTGCAAGTATGCGAGTACGTTGGGTTGCGAGATTGGTTTATCATTTACTCGCCCACTCGCCCACTCGCCCACTTTCTACCTACCATTTGCCACTTGCCCACGTGCAAACCTATAATCATCGCCCATGACCAAAACAACTCAACCGACCCCTACTTTGCGTAAAGCGTGGCTGGATGCCATGCGCCCGCGTACGCTGCCTCTGGCGCTGTCTTGCATTGCCCTGGGCACTTTCCTGGCTACGGCCGATCATGCTTACAGTTGGCCCATTACCACGCTGTGTTTGTTAACGGCCGTTTTCCTGCAAATCCTCTCCAACCTGGCCAACGATTACGGCGACTCAATCCACGGAGCCGATCATGTGCAGCGCGAAGGGCCGCAGCGGGCTGTGCAATCTGGCCAAATCTCGGCAGCCACCATGAAGCGCGCCATGATTCTCTTTGCCGGGCTTTCTGGCGTGAGCGGGCTGCTGCTGCTTTGGCTGGCTTTTGGCGCGGAAGGGCTGCTGGGGCTGCTGATTTTTGTGCTGCTGGGCGGCGCAGCCATTTGGGCGGCGGTCAATTACACCGCAGGCAGCAAGCCTTACGGCTATGCGGGCTGGGGCGACCTGTTTGTGCTGATCTTTTTTGGTTGGGTGGGGGTGCTTGGCCCGTATGTGCTGATGGCCCAGCAGTTCAATTGGACGCTGCTGCTGCCGGCCACAAGCTGCGGTTTGCTGGCGGTGGCGGTGCTAAACGTCAACAACATCCGCGACATTGAGTCTGACCGGCAGGCGGGTAAATTTTCGATTCCGGTGCGGTTGGGGCCAGAGCGGGCGCGGCTGTACCACTGGCTTTTGTTGGGAACGGCCGTCTTCCTGGCCACCTTCTACGTTTTACTCACCTTCACCAGCTACTGGGCTTTTCTTTACATCATCACGGTGCCGCTGCTGGTTCGTAACGGAACGGCCGTGCAAAACACCCATTCCCCCCTGGCGCTCAACCCGCTCCTCAAGCAGATGGTGCTTTCGGCACTCGCGTTTAACTTGCTGCTGGGCCTTAGCCTCATTCTGTGAGTTGTATTCAGTAGGTCAGTTATCAGTACGTCAGTCACTGAAAACTGATTACTGACGTACCGATTACTGAATACCATTCTCCTCTGCGCCCATCCAAAATGATCCGAAGCAATTGGGGAACGAATAACAACGAAAATTTGATCGTCGTGGCTTGCTTCGAATTTTCACTCAATTTTCACTCTACGGCGCATTATATGATGCATCATTGGCAAAACGAAAGCGATTTGGTAAGCCTACAAGCATAAGCTTAAGCAATCAGAAGGCAAGAGCAAAATCCATGTCTATGGCAAAAATGAAGGCTTTCCCCACCGAACCGGCCGCAGCATCTCCGCCAATTACAACATCATCCGTCCCCGCAGCGGTCGATGGTGATGCCAGCCTGCCCCCGCTAAGCCTGGCGCTTAATGCTGTGGCCAACGCCAGTTTGTCCCCAGTGACTTTAGGGTTTGCCTTATTCCACTTTTTTTTGGCGGCAGCCTACGCCATTTTTCTCCCCCCAGAAATGATTCCGACGATTGTGCCCCTGGTGGCGGGTACGGCCGTTCTCCTGCTGGGGTTATATGGATTTATTCGAGCCTGGCCCGTGCCTGATACCTGGGCACAGCCTATTGGTGTGGCCATCGCTGCCCTGGCCATTACCAGCGTATTTATCCACCTCAGCCTTTCCACAGAACCGCGACAAACCAGCATCATTACCTTTTTGCTCATAGGCATTAGCGTCTTTTTGCTTTCGCTGCGCTGGTTAGGGCTTGTCCTCATTGGCACCCTGGTTGGCTGGCTGCTGGTGGTACACCGCTGGCCCGTTTCCCCTTCGCTTATTTACAATGGCATTTTGCTCATTCTTAGCGTGGGCATTTCCATTGTTGTGTTTTACGTGCGGCGGCAGTCGGTGGCCCGGTACGAGCGGCTGCGCTGGGAAGATGGCCAGCGACGTGCCCAGCTCCAACGTCGCGCCCTGCAAATGGAAACCAGCATGTCGCTGGGGCAGCACATCACATCCATTTTGGATCTGGATTCCCTGCTGCAAACGGTGGCAGAGCTGATCAAGGCGCAGTACGATTTGTATTACGTGGGCATTTATCTGCTCGATGCTCAGTCGGAAGGATATTTGGTGCGGCGGGTTGGCGTGGGAGGCAATGCCAACGGTCAAAAACGGTCGCAAATGCGCATTCGAGTAGGGCGTGAAGGATTGGTGGGGTGGGTGGCTGGAAACGGCCGTTCCCTGCTGGTAAATGACGTCTTGCAAGACAGCCGCTACATTCCGCACGACCTCGTTTCCCAAACGCGCTCAGAGCTGGACTTGCCTTTACGCGCTGGCCGCCGCCTCATTGGCGTGCTCAGCCTGCAAAGCGATAAAACCGCCGCTTTCATTCAAGATGACATTCCCTTTTTGCAATCTTTGGCCGATCAGGCGGCGATTGCCATCGACAACGCCTCACTGTACCAGGGCGAACGGGCGGCGCGTCTGCTGGCCGAAACCATGCACAAAATGGGGCGAGCGCTCACGGGCACGCTAGAATGGAATGAAGTGTTGGAGTTGATTTTGGCCCAGCTGGAAGAACTGGTCGCTTATGATCGCGGTTCGGTTTTTGTGTGCCAGGGCGATTATTTGCAGCTGGTGGCGGCGCGGGGGCTTCCCGACGAGAGGCCAGACAAAGCCAAATTCGTATCTCGTTGGAAAATGAAAGCATTTACCGGGAGATTTATGAAACGCAACGGCCGTTATTCATCCCCGATGTGTTGCAATGGCCCGATTGGCAGCAAATTGAAACCTTGCCCGTTGCCCGTGCCTGGCTGGGCGTGCCGCTCATTCATGGGGAAGAAGTGATTGGCATGTTGTCGCTCACTCGTGAAACAACCACCCCCTTTACCGATGAGTCGATTGATTTAGCAACGACCTTTGCCGCGCAAGCGGCCGTTGGGCTAGAAAATGCCCGCCGCTTCGACAAAACCACCCGCTTCTCCCAACAGCTTGAGTATGAAGTAGCCCAGCGCACCCAGGCCATCCAAGAAGCCTATGCCCGGCTGGAGCAGCTAGATCGGGCCAAGTCGGACTTCATCGCCATTGCTTCGCATGAGCTGCGCACCCCGCTGACCATTTTGCGCGGCTACAGCCAAATGTTGTTCCAGCAGAACAGCGTTCACCGGGATGAACAAATCGAAAAGCTGGCCTCTGGCATTGAATCTGGCGCAATGCGTCTGGAAGAAGTGGTGAGCAGTATGCTAGAAGTGGCCAAAATCGATAACCGTGCCTTACAGCTTTACCCCAAACAGATCTCTTTAGCGGCCCTTTTTGAACGTCTGGCTGACACTTTTGCTGATGCAGTTCGGCAACGACAGCTCAAGCTCATGGTTGTTAATGTGGATAATTTACCAATGGTGGAGGCCGATCCCGACGCCTTGGAAAAAGTGTTTTATCATCTTTTGGTAAACGCCATCAAATACACTCCCGATGGCGGCACGATCCATGTTTCTGGGGTGGTTCATTATGCCAACGGCCAGCGCCAAATCGCCGACAAGGTGGAAATTTTGGTGCGAGACAGCGGCATTGGCATTGATCCTGACATGCACGAACTGATCTTTTCTAAGTTTTACCAGACGGGGGAAGTGGCGCTGCACTCCTCGGCAAAGACGCAGTTTAAGGGGGGCGGCCCCGGCCTGGGTTTGGCCATTACACGGGGCATTGTGGAAGCGCACGGGGGCAAGATTTGGCTAGAAAGTCAAGGCTACAACGAGGAGAACTTGCCCAGGCACAACGTTTCATGTGCTGCTGCCGCTTTCTCGTGAGGGAGTGGCGGTTGTGGGGCATAATGAGTGAGAAGTGAGAAGTCAGAAGTGAAAAGTGAAAAGTGAGAAGTAAGAAGTGAAAAGTAAAAAGTGAAAAGTGGGGCAGAGGGAACCTCTCATCTTTCAAAATGAATTATTCTTCGGGAACCAGTTCGATTTCAAACAGGGTGGGCCATAATTTTCCGGTGACAAAGAGACGGCCGTTCACATCATCATAAGCAATTCCGTTCAGCACGTCGGCAGGCTGGGTGAGCGTGACCGGGTCTAGCAAGCCTGTCAAATCGATATTGCCTACCACCTGGCCGTTTGTTGGATCAATCCGTACGATGCGGTTGGTTTGCCACACGTTGGCCCACACTTCTCCGTTGATAAATTCCAGTTCATTCAGCAGATGCACCGGGCCATTTTGGTCTTGCACGGTGATGCGCCCCACTTCGGCAAACGTATCTGGGTCACGGAAATAAAGCTGGCTGCTGCCGTCGCTCATGATGAGGCAACGGCCGTCTTGCGTTATGCCCCATCCTTCTGTTTCATAGTTCCAGGTGTTCAGCAGCTCAAAACTGTCCCGATCATAGACTAACGCCACCCGATTTTGCCAGGTGAGCTGGATTAGTTTGTCTTGCCACAGCGCCAGCCCTTCACCAAAATATTGATCGCCCACTGCCTGGAATTGCAGCACTGCGCCGCTGGTCAAATCGACTTGTCGCAGTGAGGATGGGGTGCGCTTGATGCCGGTGCTTTCGTACAAAAAACCGTCGGCGTAGAGCAGACCTTGGGTAAAGGCGTTTTCATCGTGGGGGTAGCTGTTGATGATTTGGTAGCTGTAGGTGGGGACGCTGCTGGGTGGAGCAACGGCCGTTGCCGTGAACGGTTCGCAGGGGGAATGGGCGTGTTGGTGGGCACGGTTGTGGCGGTTGGCGGTGGCGTAGCGGTGGGGATGGTTGGAACGGCCGTTGCCAGTACAGCCACTTCAGTTGGCAATCCGATTGTCTGTTGGTTTTGGGCACAGGCGGTAAGGAGAATGTTGAGAAATACGGCCGTTGCGATTACAAGCAGCCAGGCAGGACGACGATCATTAAACCTTATCAAGAAGCACCTTTTCGTTCGTAGCGTTGAATTCAGACAATTGTGGTTAAAAGCAAACGAGGCAAATCGATTACCAGCGGCTCCTCACCACTACAAACAGCAAAAATAGTATGTTGAAAATAACACTTATGCCGCGATTTGGACTAGCGCTTGAGTTACGTTGCCATACATCCAGCCATCAATTCTTGGTGGTGTGATGCCAAGCGTGCTAAGCATGCTTTTAATCTGCTCGCGGTGTTCCGTGGCATGATTAATCGCCTGCACCATGACTACCCAGGGCTCAATCGAGTAGCCATCATAATGAAAGGTTAAATTCAGTTTATTGGATTCATCTTTTGCCAGGGCCAACAAGCCTTCGCCAGTAATGGTCGCTGCCCGCTGTAGCTCCGCAAAATCTGGCGGAGTTTGCCAGTTGAACAGCGGCTGAATACCCGCAACTTGCGTCCAGTAACTTTGCTGTGATTCAAAGAGATGCTGTAAGGTTGCCCGAATGCTCCCTTTTGTGGTGGCATCAGGCTCGGCATCAAATAGTTCATCACTTAGGGTGGCGCAAGTCTGCAAAATTTGCATATTTGCCCAATGGTTATGCTCAAATAATTTTACAAGTACGCTCTCGATCATAGGATATTTCCTTGAATAGTCTGAAAAAGCTTTCGATAAGTTTCTGGCAGACTAATGGCCGCGCAGCTTTGTTGGCGTTACTTTAATGGCTACGGGATACGCTTCAGCAAACTGTACGGCCGTCATGTTGATGCGTTTAAAGCCTTCTGGGTACTTGGCTGTATAGCCTGCCACCTCATTAGCTGGCGTTGGATTTTCGACTACGGTTGCTTTTCCAGAAAAGATGATAATGTCGCCACCTATTCCATCCCCGTCCAGGTGCAGCGAAACGTGTGGATTGGCTTGAATATGCTTGAGCTTAAAGGTATTGGCCCGACTGTAGATGATGAATGCTTCTCC
Source organism: Ardenticatenaceae bacterium (assembly GCA_020634495.1). The sequence goes on from JACKBR010000006.1 coordinate 31,554, forward strand.
ATCCCAAAAAAACCAGACGGGGCGCGGCTGGGGACGGCCCTGACTGTCGATGGTTGTGAGCCAAATAATCCACTCGTCTGCCAGGCGACGCTGTACACGCTGGCCAAATTCTGTGCTGGCGTCAAACATGCTGGTCTCCTTATATAAAGGCAATCTGCGTCTCTTTGCGTGTGGGGAACGGCCGCTTACCATTCACAACGCTACAAAAACCAGGAAAGTGTACGACAGCTAGCATTCTTGCACAAGGCCAATCACCAGCGCAAATTATCCTCTGCCTGCACGGCGCGCTCAGCCTCACGGATTAACTGCCGCAGGCTGCGCCGCCGCCGAAAATTGGCATTGGGTGGCAGATATGTCGGGGGTAGCGGGGTTGGCTGTGAATTTAGGGATATGTTGAAGCAGGGGGCGTATTGCTGGATGAGCAAGTGTTCGGCGGCGTTTAGATCATGGCCGACGTTGCTAAATTGCCCAGACTGTGAACTGAGCAGCTCAATGGTGAAATTCATCGATTTTGGCCAGTTCACCCAAATAAATCGCCCGGTAATTGAATGCCCCTTAAAGCCACCCAGCAAATGTTCCCACACGCGGGCAAACGCCTGGTGCGATTGCCCCACATAAAACGCCACAGCATCATCACGAAAAATGTATAAATCCAGCCCGGCCCATTCCGGCGGACATTGCTTAACGAGCAGGAATCGTTTGAGGGGCGGGCTGATTTCGGTATCAAACATGAATGGTTTAGTTGTTCTGGTCGAACAAGCCTTGCTCCTGGCCGACTTCGTAGAGAACATCAGAGACGCTTTCGGGGGAAGGTGCGATGGCAAAATGCGTATCGTCGAAGGCGTGTACCCTGATGATCCATTGCCCGGCCTGCCACAGCCAAATCTGGTGCTCTTTATTGCCGCCCGGAAACGATGTGTCGTCTAACTCCCACATCAACAGCGGCAAACCGTGGAATTCTGTAACCAGGGTTTTGCCGCGCTGATTTTCAAAGGCGATATCGGCTTCTGTCTGGCTTTCAAACCAGGTAAGCGAAGTGTCGGTCATGTGGCCCGCAGCCGCGAGACATCGAAAACGGATGGCATCCTCCCCGTTCTGGAACTCGTGGTAAAGCTCTGGAGAATCGGCATACATGTCTGGGATGGGGCAAATGCGGGGGGCGGCTTCTTGTAATACGGCCGTTCCCAATCCAATCGGATCTGTTTCCTCAGCCGGAGCGCAGGCAGAAAGCCAGAAACAAACCAGAACGCCCCCCACAAACCAGCGTAGATTACGCATTCGGCACCAGCGATCCTTTGGTGTAGTCAAAAGAGATGATGCGGCTGGGCGTGACTTCGATGATGACCGGCTCCCATTTGGCGGCAAGCTGTTGGGCATAGGCGTCGCCGTGCTGCCAATGTACCGTTCAAAAATGGTGACGCGCTTGCTGGCGGCGTTTTCTGTGTTGAGAACGGCCGTACCCATTACCATCACCCCCGCGTACGGCATCGTATTGCTGTCAATCAGCACCGTCACCTGGGGATTGCGCCGGATGTTCTTCACCTTCTGCGTGATGGTTTGCGTGCTCAGCAGCAGCTTGCCGGCATGATATTCATACCAGATGGGGATGGTGTGGATACTGCCATCCGCGTTGTGCGTACTGAGCCGCGCCAGCAGCGGCTGAGCCAAAAATGCAGCCAGCTCCGCCTCAGAAAAACCGGGCACCTGCGGATACCGTTTCACTTCTTCCATTATTTCTCCTTTGAAGATAAAAAGCGGAACACAGAGCTTCACAGAGAAAACGCAGAGTTTCACAGAGAATTCAGAGAAAAATCTGTGCAATCTGCGGATTTTCATTCATGGTGTTGAGTTTGCCCTCATGAACTCTCGCCAGGCCGGAACGGCGTCATTCCTCAACCACATGCCGCGCCCAAATGTCTGGATAAAGCTCCTGAAAAGGCAGCCAGGTATCTCGCTCGATGGCGGGATCGTTGGAGCGAACGACGTTGAGCGAAATTTGCAGGTTTTTGAGCGCGGTGTCGAACTGGCTTTTGGAGCAGCCGTGCGCGTCCATCATTTCGCGGCGCAGCTCGGTCGTTTCCCAAGGCTCGTTGCGAATCATTTCATAAACATGGCCCGCCAACGAATTGAGCTGGCTGACTGGTTTGTAAGCGGCGGGAAAGTGCGTCTGGCGCAAATAATCCATCGTCATCAGCACGGCAAAGCCGCCTTTGATTTTGCCGTAGAAAATCTCGTCGGGGAAGGTGGCGGGGCAGGCGGTTTTTCCAATCCCAAACGGCCGAAACCTTAGGCCCCCAGCCAGATTCACCTGGCACTTTTTCTGGCAAATCAACCTGTTCCCACAGCGAGGGCAGGTCGCTTTTTTCGCTGGCAAAAATGGTGCAAATTTTCAGGTTGCGGATTAACGTGCGGGCTTCTTCAAATGTTTTGATCATGTGATATTGCCTCATGGGTTTGGGAACGGCCGTGCAAAATCAAGCCATCCACTCTCTCGTGACGACTCCTTGGCCAAATTACTCCTTGCGCAGCTTAAGCGTGTGGACGATCTGCCTGGCAACTTCTTCTTCTATTTGCGCTTCGTCAAAATAACTGCGCCCAGGGCTGCTAAAAGCATGTTTGGTAGACCCCGGCGAAAAAGCGATGACAAGCTGTTCCCTAAAAATGCTGGCAACCCGGCGGTTGATAATCCCTTTCATTATCTTCTTCTTTGCCTGCAACTTCCAGGCATAAAGCGTGTGTGTCGGGTTATCCCAGCCTTGAATGTAAGAGACTTCCCACTCGTCATCTTGCCACAAAATTTCTTCGGCCTCGTTGAAAAGGGCTTCTACCGTCTGCCCAACGGCTTTGATCCGGGTTTTGAGTTCGGCCTCGCGGGTCGCTTCGGCTTTTTTGTGGGCCTGCTCTTGCTGTCGCTGTTGGAACTGGAGTCGTGTCACCTCATCCCTAAGGCTCATGATCCCTTCCTAAAAGAAAAATACGCTACTTCACCAATAACCTAGTCATATCATAACATGAGATTATTTCCGGCGAAACGTTTTCGTCTTTTCAAGAATTGTGTCCACAACGCCTGAAAGGGGTGCCGTAGAATCGATAAGGATGGCGTTTTTGGGAAGACCCACTTTCGTCTCATGTTGTAATCGGGCAAAGGATTCCCCTTCACTGGCCGTTCCTCCCCACTCGTCTTCCGGTCTGGCGGCAAGACGCCGGTTCAGCGTATCCAGATCGATCTCAAGAACAAAAACCTTATCGAACAGCCCAATGAACTGGCTAGAATTCCTGGAACCACCGCAAAAAAAGGTTGCCTCATGCTTTGATCGGCCACCAAAGCCCTGACCTTCTCAATGTCCCATATCCAGGCACGATGCTCGTCAACGCTCCCAGCCAAGGGCCTGCCGGTTTTTAGATCGCCCCAAAAGGCCAACTCCCTATCGCCGTGGATGGCCTGGTAACCACGCCTTTGCAGCTCAGTGCAAACCGTGGTTTTACCCGCGCAGGAAACGCCGTCGATTAAGTAGTTCTTGACACCCATGCTTCGTTTCCAAAAGTGAGTCGATGGCCTTAAATGCCTATCCAAATGTTAGCCACAGAGGGCACGGAGATTTTTGAGATTGGTCTCAACCAGCGCAGAAGCCATCAATTTCCACTGAGTTTTTCAACGATCTTTTTAATCCGGCGCGCCCGCGTTTCTTGCGCTTTGGCCTCGACGACCTGCCGCACATACTCTTTCCGCATCGAAGGGGCTGAGTTGTCAAAAGCGGCTAACGCATTTGCCTCAATCAGCGCATCTTTCAAATCGTCCGGTATTTCCACGGTGCGTGGCTCCAAATCAAGCGCAACCGTCACATCGGCTGCTTCGCCGCCTGCAACGCCAGCCGCTTCCCGGTTCTTGGCGCTGAGCGAAATCATAAGTTTGCCGTCCATCACCGCCACACCGCTGCGGTAGGTGTAATCCTTGATTGTCACTTTGACGAGGGGCCGCTTGCCCCCGCCCAGCGCTTCGATGACCGTTTCCGGGACTTCAATCCCCGCAGTATTTTTGCCCGTTTGCAGAATCGTGGTGTGAAATGTGACCGAATTGGTCGTTGATTTTTCCATTTTATCTCCTGAGCGACTCTAATCTTATGTGTGGAGGGTCGGGGAACATTCTCACACCTCTCTGGTTCCCTTCGCCCTCACCAAAAACGCGAACCTCTGCGCCAGATGCGTTTGCCAATTTGCTATCACTAAAGCGATAAAAGCCTAAAGTTATGGGGCATTCTATTCAGGATTTACTGGAATGAACCAAATGAACCACAACAGATACAGAAACCAGATTAAATCAAGCCAATCGCCTGTCTGAAAATATTGAAATCCTATAAAACTAAATAGCCCCAAAAAGCCTAAAAACCAACCTTTCCTCAATTGTCGCTTCTGACCCTTCATTTTTATTGTTCTCCTTGCGAGCCGTTTCCCTCCCCACACCCCTCTCGTTCCAACGGTCTCCGTTGGAATGCTACCAGGGACGCTCTGCGTCCCGTGGGCGCGGAGCGCCCTGGCCTGCATTCCACGCTGAGCGTGGAACGAGTTGGTAGTTTCCCCGCCCACCATTCACCCTCATCAAAAACGCCACCCACAGCGCCATCCGCGTTTGGTGCGCTACGCATCTGATTGGTTTTGAGCAATCAACGCCTCAATTTCTGCAACGATCTGTGGCAAATTGGGTTGTGAAAAGCTCAAGCCCGGCGCAGGAATGCGATTTCTTTTGATATTTGGCGGCACATGCTTGTGGTGGGGGTGTGTATCTGGCAAGAGAGGAAAGTGGTTCATCAATATGCAGGATAAAAACGCAGGGAATCAGCGATTTTTTGTTTCTGGATTTGAGCATCGTATTTTTCTTTGCGACGCTGCCAGGTTTCATAGATGCCCTTCCAGCGGCTGAAATCGGTGCGCGTTTCGTCAAATTCGTCGAATTGCTCAAGCTGTCCGTCCATCAGCGCTTTGTAGAAGTTCTCGCTGAGAATGCCGTACTTCTCCTCGTACAAAGTGAGCCGCCGCTCCAGCATTTTCATTTCAACAACCAGTTCATGAATGTTCATGGTTTTTCCTCACAAAAAGCCGTTTTGCCCATTATACATAATTTTGCACGTGGAAGGTGGATGTGCTTCTCGTTCCAACTGTCTCCGTTGGAATGCTGCTTTGGGACGCTCTGCGTCCCGTGGGCGCGGAGCGCCCTGGCCTGCATTCCACGCTCAGCGTGGAACGAGTTGGTAGTTTCCCCGCCCACCATTCACCCTCATCAAAAACGCCACCCACAGCGCCATCCGCGTTAACAGCGGGTCCAAAATTCCGTTCCCCTTCACCAAATCCTCAAAACCAGAAAAGTGGTATGGAGAGGATACCAATCGTACCTCATGGAGAAGACTCTACTCCCGGTATCCAGTTGAGATAGTTTGTTACGACTAAATTATTATCCTCTCCAGGAATCCAGATAAGCTCAATTTCTTTATCTCCGCTTTTTAGTTCTTCATATCTATCTTGGATTTCCTCAAAATTGACAAGTTTGGCCAATTGAAAAATCGTTTCAATTGGCCCCAAGGGAAGTTCAGTGCCAAATAAAGTCTCTACCTCATTATCTGTAAAACGAAGAGCGCTAGTTTCCCCTTGAGCCAATAAACTCTTTACACCTTCTGAGGACAGAATCACAGTTATTTTTAAGTTATCCCAAGTTCCTTTTATGGTCCCTTCATTAAGAATTTGACGCAGTTTTTCAATAGTTTTCCATTCATCCTCTGATAGATCGCGAATTGGAAAAACAAGGGGACGTTTAATTCTTCTCTGAATCGTTGCCAAATCGGAAACCATGTTAATAAGATCAGGTTCAGGAGGTTCAAAAAACTTCAAATGACCATCCATCTTAAAAAGGTTAATCCCTGTTTCCAATCCAATGATTTTGATAGACACAGGTTTGCTGAGACATTTTTGTAGGGTGAGATTTTCTAAAAGTTGAACAGCATTTAGATCATCCCAGTAAATTCTAAAATTTGTCCTACCAACTCTATCTTCCAGATCTACAATCAGCTCAATGCGCACTATTTGATCAGCCTCATCGTTCGTAAACGTTAACTGTTTTGTACCACTCTGAATTAGCTTAAGAGGCACATAATTCAAGGCGTATATATCTTGATCATCAGAGATGAATTCAATTTTTACCGGGATTATTTTGTCCGTGGGAAGTGAACTAAGTTGTAACGACATTTCCTCAAAACGAATGTTCCCAAGAAGGACTCTAGCGAATTCGGGTATTTCTACATCTTCAATAAAATGCGCTGGAATTGTTGCAGGAGTGCCTTTTTCAATCAGATTTTTGAACTCTGTTATAGTGTTTTCGCTTGCTGGATCATTTGGTGAGAATACTAATTTAGCTTGAATATTGATGGGCTTTTCTTTGGCTGCGCCTGGAAATTTTTCCTGGATTGTTATGTGTGTTTCATCACCTGTTAGCGTAATGACTGGCTTGTAATGGGTATCGAGAGTGTTAATGCTCTTATTTGCTTGTTCAATCAATGCTGTTATTGGTAACAGATATTTTTCAACAAGATGCCACAGTTCATCACCATTCATGAAGCGAGTATTTCTCGCATAGTCAGGGCCAATTGCCCCCGAAATAGCATCTACTGCTTCTTTCGGAATTTCTTTATTTGAAACCACCCAACATTCATGTACTTTTTGTTGTTCTGCTGTTACAGGATCTAAGTAATCATTTCAAAACATTGCCTAACTTGCATTTGAATTTCAGCAGCAGTTCCTGTTCCTGCTTTTGCTTGCCCTGAGAGTTTCACGGCTTTTGCGACGATTGCGTAATTCTTTCGACCACCTAATGGGTGTGATTCCCAGAAAACTATGTCTTTACCCTTTTCCCCAGCGCCTCCATGATGTTTGAAAACTTCTTTGTATTCCATACGTCGAAAAAGTGGAATAAGCACTTCATCTACTAAATCATCTTCTTTCAATTGTTGAAATTGTTTTTTATTCATCATGAAATTCACCAAAATAAATAGAAATCTTTAGGAGTTGATCACATTCGGAAGGTGCCGAAACGGCCGTCTCCCAACCCCGCATTCAACGTAGCCGAAAACGCCAAACCCAACGCCATTCTTGTCTGGGCCGGGTCGAGGATGCCGTCGTCCCACAGGCAGGCGGTGGCAATTCACAGTTCACTTTCATGCGCATCCCGATTCAGAATATGCTTTTCCCAACTGTTGAAGATATTTACAGTTTCAGGGATTTCTCTCGTTTTAAGCGTTAGATGTCTGGATGTCCAACCCAGGAAGTTGTTGCGATAATGAAATCCTTGACGATACCTGATGTGGCATTGCCTTTCGCCTTTTGGCTCGATAAGGAAATCGACATCGGCAAAGTGCTGCTTGAGCGCAGTTATTTGCATACGGCAATATCGGCCCTGCTGCACTTGGCTTATGACCATCTTTATTGGTATCGTTATCCGCCCATTTAGTATTACGGCTTTCATGATCACCTCTTTACCTAAGGAGACTAGAGTCGAGTCAGAAGCCTCATTGCTCCCCTGTTGTTTAGCTTTGCCCAGCGTATCTATCTCATTGGCTCTCAACATCACGGATGCTATTGCTTTCCAAGCCTCGTCTGTCGAAGCAGGCACGAGTTGAGCGCCTTCGACCCAAAACATTCCCTCTTCTTCATATTGCTTTACATCGACTTCCGTAATCATATTCGAGGTCCCTTGTGTTTCCGTGTTTACATGCGGAAGGTGCCAAAACGACCGTCTCCCAACCCCGCATTCAAAGTAGCCGAAAACGCTAACCCCAACGCCATTCTTGTCTGGGCGGGGTCGATGATGCCGTCATCCCACAGGCGGGCAGTGGCGAAGTATGGGTCACTTTCGTGGCCGTACTTGTCCAGGATAGGCTTTTTGAAGCTCGTTTCCGTTTCGGCAATTTGCTCCGGCGTGGGAGTCTCAAACTGGCGCAGCGCCCGCGCCTGGCCGACGTCCCACAGCACGCCCGCTGCCGCTTCGCCGCTCATCACGCTGATGCGGCTGTTGGGCCAGGTGAACAAAAAGCGCGGGTCGTAGGCGCGCCCCATCATGCCGTAGTTGCCCGCGCCGTGGCTGACGCCGTGGAACAGGGTGATGCAGGGCACGTTGACGTTGCTCACGGCCATCACCATCTTCGCCCCGTCCTTAGCAATGCCCCCGTTTTCATACTGCTTGCCCACCATAAAGCCCGCGATGTTCTGCAAAAAGAGCAGCGGCGTGCCCCGCTGGCCGCACAGCTGGATGAAGTGCGTCGCCTTCAGGGCCGATTCGCTAAAGAGCAGGCCATTGTTGGCCACGATGCCCACCGGGATGCCCAAAATGTGGGCAAAGCCGCACACAACCGTCGGGCCGTAGCGCGCCTTGAACTCGCTCAGGCGGGAGCCATCCACCAGCCGGGCGATGATTTCGCGCACGTCGTACGTCTGACGGCTGTCGGCGGGAATCACGCCGTACAGCTCCGTCGGGTCGTACAGCGGCTCTTCCGGCGCTTGCAGCACCACGGGCACGTTTTTGCGCCGGTTGAGATGGCTCACAATCTCGCGCACCTTGGCCAGCGCTTCCTCCTCGGTGTCGGCAAAATGGTCAGCCACGCCGCTGAGGCGGGTGTGTGCGTCCGCCCCGCCCAGCTCCTCGGCGGTCACTTCTTCGCCCGTGGCCGCCTTCACCAGCGGCGGCCCGGCCAAAAAGATGGTGCCATTCTCGCGCACGATGATCGTCTCGTCGCACATCGCCGGGATGTATGCCCCGCCCGCCGTACACGAACCCAAAACGGCCGCAATTTGAATAATCCCTTTGCCGGACATGCGGGCAATGTTGTAGAAAATCCGGCCAAAATGCTCCCGGTCAGGGAAAACATCCGCCTGTAAATGCAAAAAAAGCGCCGCCGGAATCGACCAGGTAAATGGTGGGCAGCTCGTTTTGCTCGGCAATGGTTTGGGCGCGCAGATGCTTTTTCACCGTTTCAGGGAAGTAGGTGCCGCCCTTCACCGTCGGGTCGTTGGCGATGATCATGCACTCCAGCCCGGCCACGCGCCCCACCCCGGTGACGATGCCTGCGCTGGGCGCTTCGCCGTCGTACATCTCCCAGGCTGCCAGCGGAGACAGCTCCAAAAACGGGCTGCCCTCGTCCAAAATGGCGTCGATGCGGTTGTGCACCAGCAGTTTGCCTCTGGCTAAGTGGCGATCGATGGTGCGAGACGGCCGTTCCCCAGCCGCAGCCTGTTGCCGTTCGTGCAGTTGGTCCGCTAACTGCTTGTTGTGTTCAAAATTGGTTTTGTATTCAGCGCTGTTTGTGTGGATGTGGCTAATTATTTGACTCATGGGCCTCTCGTGGAATTGTGGTTTATCGGTTCAGGTGCGACGCGCTTCTTGAAGACTGGTTTGCCAACAAGTGCGTCGCACATTGATGTTTTTTTGCAATTATGCCTGAATTCGGCCGTGGGGGAAAATGACCAACTTTTGATAGGTCTGCCCTCTGTCTCCAGTCTGTCCCCAAAACTACCCTTTGCTGGCTGTGAAAGTTACCCAGGCGTCTTAAGCTGATTCTTTGACGATGATCTTTGCCTTCCCCCCGGCGAGGGTTGGGGTGAGGGTGAACTTGACTCACATTTGAGGTGTATCATGAAGCAAACGATTTTTGCAGCAATCTCTTTTATCACCATTCTCTTTTTGGTTGCTTGCGGCTCGCTTAACCAAGAAACGCCCTTGGCGACGCTGGTGCCGACGATTGAATTGGCAACGGCCGTACCCACCACAGAAACAGTAGAACCAACGGAAACGGCCGTGCCCCCCACGGCCACCGCCACAACGGCTCCCGCTCCCACCCAGGCGTCATCTGCGCCCCCAGCCAGCCAGGAGCCGACGGCATTGATTCACGACGTGACCAACGTGCGAGAAGGCCCCGGTTTGGCTTATGCGGTGAGCTATGTGCTGGGTGCCGACACAACAGCCCCCATCCTGGGTCGTAATCAGGCAGGCGATTGGTGGGCGGTGCCTGGCCCCGGCGATGGCCCCGGCCCGGTTGGTTGGATTTTTGGGGGCGTGGTGAGCGTGCAAGGGGACTTTAGCAGCGTTCCTATTTTAATTGCCCCGCCGCTCCCGCCAGACATACCGGTCATTGAAAACCCAGGTGCACCGCCAACTAACGTGTGTCTGGCCAACCGGCCCGGCCAGTTTCCACCGCCAGACATTCATCTGGGGCCAGGTCGCCAGTTTGCAGTTGTGGCTCAGTTGGGCAACTGGGCCGAGGTGCTCAAAACTGAGATTAGCTGGCACCAGATTTTGCTGGGGCCTGGCGAGGTTGGTTGGGTTGATGGCAATGATGTGGACCTGACTGGCCCATGTGCTGCCCAAGACCCGATACCGGTGCGTATCGAATTTGCCCCCGGCGAGACGTCGATCACGCTGGACAGCAACCTGGAACCGCCGCAGCGCGAGTTCTACGTTTTCCGTGCCTTTGCCGGGCAGCGGGTCATCATGGAGATGGTGTCTGAGTCGAACCGGGGCAACTTTGCCGTTAGCGGCGTGGCTGATGGCCAGCCGTACAAACGGTTGGAGGACGAGCAGCCCAGCTGGAGCATTGTGCTGCCCACGACGCAGGATTACCTGCTCACCGTGGCTGCACCTGCCGATGCGCCCACCACCGGTTACCGGCTTACCCTCACCATCGAGCCGCTAGAAGAGTAGAGAAATTGGGAGCAATCAACTGCTCCCAATTTTGGCTCTTTGGGAATTCGCGGGATAGAGCCTGACGTGATGCGTGATACGTGAAACGTGACCAGAGAAAATCACGCATCACGCATCACGTTTCACGGTATCAACCCCGCAAAATCCTGAAGACCCCCAATTTTTTACCAATTTGCATTACTTTATCGATACGGCCGTTAGAGAAAATGGCCTGTTGCTGGCTGGATTACCTTGAAAAGAGCTGCTAAATTCGGGTATATTATCCAGGCATTTATTGCTTATATTCATCTTTACTAACCGTGTTCGATCATCACTGCCGGGAGCATCATGTCTTACACCCTTAACCGACGCGTCTTAGGCGCTATCCTCTTTACCATTGTTCTTTCAATTTTACTGTTTTCCATGAGCTGGTCGGTTGTTTCCCAAACGGAGCCACCACACGTGCCACGGCCGTATCTGGTGGCCGACATTAACCCAGGCCCCGACACATCTTATCCAGATTATTTAACCGCGGGCAGCGAGACGCTGTACGCCTTTGCCAGCGATGCTGAGAAACGCGGCATGTGGGCCACCGATGGCAGCGAAGCGGGTACACAGTTTCTAACCGAAACTTTTCCCGGAAGCCCTTATACCTATGCACCCTTGTACGGCACGCCAATTGCCCAATATGGCGCGCCAACCACCATCGGCGACAATCTGTACTATGTTGATAACGATGAGGTTGCTGGCGACGAACTCTGGGTCAGCGATGGTTCCCCAACCGGAACGCGGAAGATTAAAGAGATTGCCAATGGAACCTCGACCTTTCCTGGCTATTATTTGGGGAATTTAACACCGCTTAATGAGAGTGAACTGCTGTTTCGCTCTTATGATGATGTGAATGGCTCTGAGCTTTGGATTACGGATGGCACAATTACCAATACGCGCATTCTTACGGATATTGTGCCGGGACCGGATAGCGCGTGGCCGTACAGCCTGATTCATGTGAACGACCTGGTTTACTTTCGCGCCAACGATGCTGTTTTGGGGGATGCCCTGTGGCGCACTGACGGAACGGCAGAAGGCACCGAATTTGCAGTAGACCTTCCAGAAGAGAATTATGGCGGGTTTTTACTTGGGCTGTCGCAGGTTGATGGGCTGCTCTTTTTTGCAAATTATGATGCTACGAACGGCGTGGAATATTGGCGCAGTGACGGCACCCCGGCGGGAACCTGGTTGTTAAAAGACATTGCCCCTGGCAGCAGCGGATCGTTTTTCTATGACGAAAGCACTTCTATTGGTTTTGAGGGAAATTTTTACTTCATGGCCAGTAACTTGGGCGATAATGGGGTGGAACTTTGGCGATCTGACGGCAGCCAGGAAAATACGATCTTATTCAAGGACATTAATCCTGGCGCTGGCAGTTCCCGGCCGGCGTGGTTTGAAGTTGTGAACGGCCGTCTATTTTTTACAGCCGATGACGGGGTGAATGGCAGGGAATTATGGATTTCGGATGGAACTGAAGTCGGAACCAACATGGTGCTGGACATTAATCCATCTGGTGATGGTATTGTCATTAACACGCTTTATAATTTCTACATTCCGGCTAAAGCCACACTCAATGACCTCTACTTCTTTACCGCCGATGATGGCGTTCATGGCACAGAGTTATGGCAAAGTGACGGAACGGCCGTCGGCACAGTCATGGTCATGGATATAAGCCCTGGGCCCGCCAGCTCACATCCAGGAAATTTAACAGTCTTGGGAAACACCCTATATTTTGTAGCGGAGGATGGTGTGCATGGCCGCGAAATCTGGGCCTTGAGCCACACCGCCATTGCTGAGGATGACCTGGTTGTCACCAAAATGGCCCAACCCGTTACCATCATCTTTCTGGAAAATGACAACTACCTCGATCCGGATCAGCTAGAAATTACGGTTACCGCCCAGCCCCAGTTTGGCAGCGTTGTTCTCAATGGCTTCAGTTTTATCTACACGCCGGATTTCGGCTACATTGGCCCCGACAGCTTCATCTACACCCTTTCCGATAGCATTAGCGAGCCTGAATCGGCAACCATTTACATCGATGTGGAAGGTGACGCCTTGTATTTGCCATTCGCTTTACAAAGCAGCGTCCTAGACGAGCCGTGAGCCCACAAGCATCCAAGAGCCAGTCCGGGTTTTACGGCCGTTTTACCTGGCCAGAATCGGGGTCAATCATCAACGAAGAGACATCCACCGCTTCAAAATCGGAGCCGGTAATCACGTCCATCTCGTGCAGCATGTCATTGTTCCAGCCATCGTTTGGCGCGCCAGAGATGTACCAGGGGGAGCCATTGTCCGCCAGAATGAGGCCATAGGTTTTAAGCGCCTGCAAAATCACCTGAACCTTCTCAGAAAAGCCCGAAATGTCGTAGTCGGCACGCAGGCGCAGGCGCAGCCCCATCGGCGGATAGCTGCTGCCGGTATTGCCAGAAGCATCATGGCGGGCGGGCCAGATGTGGGCTGATTGGGTTTCTGGCGCGGTAAAGCGAATAGCGTGGCGAATTTCGCCAGATTCAACCTCGTCGTAGCGCACCAGGCCCGGCAAAATGGGCAGCCCGGCCGCATCACCTGAAGTCCAGCCGTCGGGCCGCAAATCATGCGAAGCCAAGTCATAGACGGCACCATTGGCGGCTTCCCAACTGCCACCTACCTGCGGAAAAGCGTAATACATTTCGTATAGGATGCAGTTGTCTTGATCCAGCACAATGACATGCCGGTCGCCATCAGAATCTGGCCCGCCTTCAATGGGCGCGTCGCTGGGGATGGGGTAGGGGCCGGGATCGCTTTCGTCGGGATACCAGAAGAAGGTGATGGGCACTTTGGGCTGGCTGCCAGGCACCTCGACGTAGGGAATGCCAATCGGGCTGTTGGAGCCGGGCGGCCACACGCCGGAGCCAAAGTCGGCATGGAGGATGGCATTCGCGCCGATGGTGCTGATGTAGTTATCAGAATTGGGATGGACGGGCAGCGTGTCGATGGGGGTGTTCCAGATGTTGTCGCCGGGGAAGATGTCACAGCCAGCAAGTTGGGGCGGCGGTGTGCCAGACCTGGCCAGCAGGGGGACGTACAGGCTGTCGCTGCTGCCGCTGGGGGCGGTTGGGTTTTGGGCCAGGGTGCGGGCGAACACGGCCGTTCCCAAACCCACTGCTACCATGCTCAACAAAATAACCAATCCAAGCCGATACTTCTGCCAAAGCTTTGTCATGCAGTGCCTCATTTTTGAAATGTGATGGGTGAAACGTGTTGGCGTTTCCGCACACCTCACGCTTCACCAAAATTTCTAAAGTGCCAGAATCCTCTGGCAAGTATGCTGTAACGCCTGGTCAAAATCAACCTGTGGTGCCCATTTTTGGCACAAATTTCTAATGTTTGGCGAGTTGAGCAGCTGGTCTAGCTGGTGAGCAACGGCCGTTTCCTCATAATCTTTTGTTAGCAGCATGGTGGCCACACCGAGCTTTTCCAGCCGCCGGGCATTGTCTGGCTGGTCGTGGGTGATGGGCCGCACCAGCTGCGGCACACCCGCCGCCAGCGCCTGAGCCACCGTGCCAATACCGCCGTGATGAACGAAAACGGCCGTATGCGGCAGCAGCAAACTAAACGGCACATAATCCACATGCAAAATGGTCTCCGGCAGATTGTCTGGAATCTGATGGTTGCCCTGGGCCACCAAAATAGCCCGGCGACCCAGCCGCTGGGCCGCCGCCACAGAGGTTTGGAAAAACTCTGCGCCATACAGCATGGCGGAGCCAGCGGTAAACACCAGCGGCGGGTCGCCCGCTTCCAAAAAGGCAGCCAGTTCGGGGGAGAGGTCGGCCGTTTCCCCGCCATCAAAACGAACAAACCCGGTCAGCTCAACTTGAGCAGGCCAGTCGGGCTGCGGCGGGGCAAACCAGTCTGGGAACAGGCCGATGCTTTTTTGCGGCGCATGAAAACTGTCGCCGTAGAAATGTTTTTGCCGCGGCAGCCCCAACGCTTTGCGTACCGGGTTCACCGCCGGGCCGATGGCCGGGTCAATCAGCGCCGCATCCAGCAGCTTGAAGTAGCCACGCTTGACCATTGGCGGCAGCCATTCCGGGAAAAAGAAGCCGCCCATCGCTGGTGTATCAAAAACGGTGCGGAAGAGGACGGGTTGTAAATGAAGCGTTACCCAGGGAAATCCCAGTTTTTCATGGGCCATGCGTGCCCCGACCATAAAGCCGCTGGAAGCCACAATGGTGTTGGCCGGATCAAACTGGCTGATGATGTCGTACAACGGCCGTACATACGGCGCAATGGCATAATCAATCAGCACCCGAAACGACTTGGTTGGATGCCACAAATCTGGATTCTGGGCAATTTTCAGGAAATCTGCTTCGCTACCCAGCGGAATAAACGCCAGGTCATGCTGCCTGGTTAGCGGTTCAAAATGTTCGTTGACCACGATAATCGGGTGCTGCCCCAGGCGCTTTAGGCCAATGCCCAGGGCAATAAGGGGATGCACATCGCCCGCGCTGCCGGTGGCCGTTAACAAAATTGTTTTACGCATTTTTGCCTTCTGTTCCTACTTCCATTCTAGAAATTTACCACAGAGGTTTTTGAGTTTAGGTTCAAAGCCTTTTAATTCTCTTTACGACTTCACCGGCGCTCAGCCAAGCCAGTGGCTTTTTCGGCTAGATTTTAAGTACACACAGGCAAGAATTGCCGAGATGTAGCCGCGAATTCTTATAGTTGCCTTCGGTTTATCCCAAACCAGAAATCTGGTTGGCCAGGGCGACAAAGGTGAACATGTTGGGCATTTTTACCATCTCTATGCGCGCCCAGGTAGTTTTTTGTTCTTTTGCCCGCACCACAAAATGCCCTCGCTGGCTTAGTGAAGCGCCCGCAAATTGTGACCAGGGCAGGGATTTACGGCCGTAACCAATTCCCTCTTGGGCGATGGTGAGCGGGCCAAACTGTACTGGCTGCCCGGCATTGAAGGTGGTAATAGCGCGTCCCAACTGGCGGCGCGTCACCTCTTGCTGAATTGTTTGGGCAAGTTCTTGAGCATTATCCAGATTGCCTGGCGTCAGGTTGAGGCGCATTTTTTGATCAGACGTGTCCTTGAGCGTGTAGGTGTAAAAAGTGGTTCGTAGCTGCCTGTTGTAAAAAGCGATAACTCCCAGCTCTAGCACGTCATCCCAGCGCATGGCTGTGGTACGGCCGTTTTTCTGCCAGACCAGTCCATCCTGATGCACCCGCACCGCCATGCCTTTTTCTTGCCGATGGGTCCACACCGCCCAGGCACCACCAGCAGCGCTAAGCAAACCAACACCGCCGCAAAACCCCACAACGCTGCTGCCCGTTTCTGTAACCGCAGCCACAATGCCAGCAGCGATGGCAATCAGGCCGAGGATGATAAAGACGATTCCGCTCCACAAGTTACCCTTGCTGCGCACCTTGGTGGCACCATATTCAGAGAGCATCGCGCCCAGTGAATTGTTCATATTCATATATTGATTGGTTGTTGTCATGAGAGTGACTCCTTAATTTTGGATTGACAGATTTGGCCGCTTCTGGTTCCAGTGCAATAAAAGCCCAACGCTCACAAAGGCCAACAGGTGACCGCCATAAAGCCAAAGATTGAGGCCAGTGCTGGTTAATGTTTCTCGATGCAACAAAACCAGCAATAAATCTAGCCCAGCGGCGGCAATCATCAAGGTGGGAATTTGGTGCAGCCGCTGCCAGTCGCGCTCTACCTGGAACCAAAGCAGCCCCAGGCCAAATGCGCCAAACCAGGCGGCAAAAATACGCACCATCAGCGGGCTGGTGGGCCAGGGCCAGTTGGCCACGGCCGTTTCTGGCCAGCCAATCACCCCCACCGCGGCGATAATCACAATGCTGCCGGTAATGAGCGCAATTTGGCGGGTTAACGGCCGTACCGCCACCGTTACCGCCCACTTTGCCCCCTGCCGTTCCTGCAAAAGGAAAATGAGCAGCGCCAGCAGCGGCGCACCAATGTAGATCACCAGCCAGTAAACCAGCCGAATCCCTGGGGCAAACTTGTCCAGGTGCAGCAGCGTCACCCAGGAGATGAGGATGCCAGCAGCCACCAAAATGGGCACCAGATAGCGTGCCTGCTCCCACGCATTGCGCCACACCGCCAGAAAAACGGCCGTAGCCCCACCCAGGTACAAAACGCCAAACAGCCGGGCATTCAGCGGCGGACTAATCGTCCAAAAGAAAAGCGTGTCAGTCTGGCTGGGCAGCAAAATGAGGATAAGCGCGCCAACCAAAGCGTTGAGGGCGACAAATCCGTAGATGAGGCGTGCCCACCAAAGCAGTTGCGTAGATTGGGCCGTTTTCATTGTTGACGCTTCTTTTTAATGAACAAAATGATGCCCGCCACCACACCGAGGCTGGGAATTGCCAGACAGGCGATTTGCAGCAGCAGGTAATTTAAGTTGATGCCAAGGGATTCCATAAAAATGCTCCTTATTTACTTGATTTGCTTGGTATGAACAGCTTAGGTTGAAACGGCCGTTTCCCGCAGCCAGCAAGCGCAGGGTTTCTTCCCCTAACTTTTGGCAGGTCTCCCCCCCATCTATTGACCACCCACAAACCCGACTTCGGCTGGCTGTGGCCAAAGTACGGTTCTTTTATGCTGCAACAAATCAAAATTGCACAGGGAGAAACGTCCAGGATGTCATTCCAAACAGGCTTTTTAGGCACAGATGCCAGCTTTATTACCGATATAACATTGTTAGCCGAAATCATCTTTTTTGTGGCTGTGTGCCTGGGCGTTGTGGCCCAGCGGCGTGGTCGTTACAAGCTGCACGACTGGATTCAAACCCCAGTTGTTATCCTAAATCTTCTCCTCATCATCTTTGTGATGGTTTCTTCCTTCGTGGGGCAGCGTGTGGTAAGCACGCTGCCCCAACGTCCCACTGACGCTTATTATTTAGTGGTTGCTATTCACGCCGCCCTTGGCCTGATCGCCGAAGGGTTGGCGATTTATGCTTTGTTGGCCGGACACAAAATTTTGCCGCGCAAAATTGGGCGGCTGCGCTACTGGATGTGGGCCACCTTTGGCTTTTGGACAGCTGCACTGATTGCTGGCGTGGCCACGTATTACATTTGGTACATGCAAACGCCAGAGCCGGTGGCTGAGGGGCCAGGTGTTGAAGAAATTGCCAATGAAGATGAGGGGGAAACGGCCGTAACCCAGGCATTCCTACAAAACTTCACCTTTGCCCCCGCAGACCTGACGGTGACGGCGGGTACCGAAGTGACCTGGATCAATCAGGATGGCGCACCGCACAACATTACCTTTGTCGATGGCTCCGTTGCCAGCGACAATTTCTTCCAGGGCGAGAGCTTTGCCACGACCTTTACAGAGCCAGGCGTGTACAACATTTACTGCACCCTGCACGGCTCGCCAGACGGCAGCGGCATGGCCCTGCGCGTCACCGTTCTAGAAGACAACGAAGCAAATACGGCCGTTGTCGCCGCCGCGCCCACGCCAAATCCCATTCCCCCCACGCCAACACCGGCACCCACCGTGCCCCCGCCGCCGGTGGAGCTGGTTGAACCAGAAACGCCAGAGCAGGTTGTGGTTGGCCTGGTGTCTTTCTACGACACGACCGCGCCCAGCGATTCAGTGGCAGTGCTGTTGAATGGCATCGCCGCCCCAGAAACCAACACCACGCTGGCCGCCTGGCTGACAGACAGCCAAACCGACACTGTTTTCCCGCTGGGCCAGGTGCTGCCAGACGCCAACGGCCGTATCTCCCTACAGTACACCGATGCCGACGGCCGTAACCTGCTGGGCCTGTACGATGGCTTCCAAATTACCCAAGAGCCTCAATTTGACGATGATTCCTCGCCAGGAACGGCCGTCTACAGCGGCCAACATGGCGCTGAAGCCTTGTCCCTCATTCGGGCCATCACCGTTGTGAACGGCGATGCGCCAGCCGCCTACGGCCTGGGGGCACGCCTGCAAGCAGAAGAGCTTTTGCGTCATGTTGAATACGTTCAGATTGCCACCGATCTGCTTAGCATTGCCGATGCCCAACGCCATGCCGAACACATCATCAACCTGCTGGACGGCACGCAGGGCGCACATTTTGGTGACCTGGACGGGCTGCACGGCGTGCAAAATCCGGGGGATGGCTTTGGCATTTTGCCGTACGTAACGCTGCTGGGAGAAACGGCCGTAACTGCCGCCAACGCCCCAGATGCCACCAATGCCATCCAGGTTCACAGCACGCATGTGCAAATGGCCAGCGGCAACGCCCTGGATTGGGCAGCTCAAATAGAAGCCGCTGCTCTGCAAATAATAGCCGCCAGCAGCGTAGGCGAAATTGGCCCCTACGTGGAAACGCTGACGCAGCTTAGTCCCCTGCTGCTCAACGGCGCAGACAGCAACGGCGATGGCGAAGTTGGCCCCGCGGAAGGTGGCATCTTCACCGCTTACCAACACGCGCAGTACATGGGCGCGGTGCCGGTTTTTTTAGTAATCAGTGATCGGTAATCAGTGAGCAGTAATCAGTGAGCAGTAAACAGTAAACAGTAATCAGTGAGCAGTAAGCAGTAAACAGTAAGCAGTGATCGGTAATCTATGACTGAGGCGGGTGGTTGGAACCTACTGCCGCACCCAGTAAAAAGGAGTATTTGTAATGGAAAAAAAGAGCACACAGGGAATAGATGAAGTCCTTAGCCGCTGGTTTCGCGATGGACAGTTCCGCGAACAACTTCGGCGCGATCCGCAGCAGGCGTTGGCAGAATATGAGTTAACGGCCGTACAACGGGCCAGACTGCTTAAGCTAAAAAAGCACAAACCGCAGAGTAAGCCAGAAATAACCAACCCGTTTAGCTTGAATTAGCAACATGGAGATTTTCATGATGAACAAGAATGAACGTGCTTTATCACATGATATCCAGATGACGCGGTCGCAGGCCTGGGTGTTGAGTCTTGTTTGCGGTCTGCTGGGTCTGTTTGCTGCGGCGGCCGCCACGCGCCTGCCTGCTTATCTGGTTGCGGCAGATTATGTCCGCGCGGCTGCCACAATTTTATTTGATCTGTTGGTGCTGGGTGGCCTTTTACACAACGGCCGTATCCACCTCTACTTCTGGCAGCTCAAACAGTAGAGAGCATCAAAACTTTATCAAGATTTTTTAAAAATCCGGACATTGCCGTCCGACAGTAAAAAGAGGTCTAAACGATGTTGAAAAAAACCAAAATTTTATTTTTGTTGATGCTTATTTTGTTAACGGCCGTTGCCTGTGCTGAGGATGAAGCTGAGCCAGTTGGTGAAGAAACGGCCGTTCCCGAACAGGTAGACGCCCCAGCCGACGACGCTGCTGAGGTTGTTGAAGTAGCCGAGCCAACGGCCGTTCCCACCGTGCCCCCAGCTCAATCCGATGAACCAGCAGCCCAGCCAACGGCCGTACCCACTGCCGAACGCTTTGGCATTCTCCGCTTCCGCGACAGCGACAGCACCAGCGCAGGCAGCTTCCAACTGCTGCTAGAAAATATCGCCCCGCCGCCTGCTGGTGCTCATTACGAACTGTGGCTAGTGGATGACAGCTTCAACACCCTCAATTTGGGTGCCTTTGAAGTGGCCGAGGGCAACGTCCAATTCAGCAGCTCTGTGGAGCAAAATTTGCTGGCCGCCTACAGCAGCGCTTTTATCAGCCTGGAGCCTGATGGCGTAGACGACGGTGAAATCGGCGCGATTGCCTTCAATGGCACCGTGCCTGCCGGTTCGCTGCTGCACATTCGCCACATTGTCACCGCCTTCCCGGCCAACCCAGAGGGCAACGCTTTCCTCATTGGGGCGCAGGCACAGCTGGCGCTGGCGGCTGAACACGCCGGGTTCCTGCTGGATGAACTGGCCAACGACAACATCCGCGAGGCCCAACGGCACGCTGAGCACGTCATCAACATTCTGGATGGCGAAACGGGCCCGACCTTTGGCGATCTGGACGGTGACTCCGTGGCTCAGAACCCCGGCGATGGCCTGGGCGTGCGAGCTTATCTGGCTGGAGCCAAAGAGCACACCAACCTGGCCCTTGGCGCAGAAGGGGTAACGGCTGAGGTGCAGCTTCATGCTGAACACGTTCTCATCAGCAGCGACAATAGCCTGGCTCGGATCGACGCCGCCATCGGCGAAGCGCTGCGGGTGATCGCCTCCGACTCGGCTGGTGAAGCGCAGGCCGCGGCTGAATCGCTGGCTGGCCTGCTGGACGCCGCTTTGAATGGCGTGGATGCCAATGGAGATGGCAGCATCGCTCCCATTGTCGATGAGGGCGGCGTTGTTACCGCTTACGTGCATGGCCAAAACATGGCTTCGCTGGAATTTTTTGCGGCCGATGGTTTTAATGCCGCTGCGCCTGCACCAGCAGAGGAAGTGGCCGCAACTGATGATGCGGCCGCAGCCGATGATGCGGTCGCAGCTCCGACCGCCACATTGCCGCCAACTCAGGCCCCGGCGGCAGCAACGGCCGTTACCATTGAGATGGCCAACTTTGCCTTTGTGCCAAATGAGATAACGGTGCCGGTGGGAACGGCCGTTACCTGGGTTAACAAAGATAGTGGGCCGCGCCACTCGGCCACCGCCGCCGATGGCAGTTTTGATACCGGCCTGTTCGATTCCGGTGAAGAATCCACCCTCACGTTTGAGACGCCCGGCACGTACGTCTACTACTGCTCCTTGCACGGCTCGCCCGACGGCAGCGGCATGGCAGCGACGATTACGGTGACGGATCAGTAGGCGGTAAGAAGTGAGCAGTAAGCAGTGAGCAGTAATCAGTGAGCAGTAATCAGTAAGCAGTAATCAGTTATCGGTAATCAGTTAGCGGTAGGGGCCAGGCAGGTGGATAGAACCAATGCCAAACAAGACGACACGTCTCCACCTGCCTCGCCCAGTGATTTGCGACGATTACCTGCCTCGCCCACCTGCCTTCCCAGGAATCGGAGAATGCCATGTTGAAAAAATTTATATTGACGGCCTTGCTGTTTTTATTGGCCACGGGTTGTGCTGACCTAAATACCAGGTCGGCTGCCGAGGCCGGAATGTTTGCCGAGCCGGTGCCCAACGAGGTAGCGGTGCATGACCATGCAGGGCATGAACATGTGGATGAGGCGGTGGCAACGGCCGTAATCCAGGTTGTCTTGCTGCCATCAGAACTGGCCGTGGGGCAAAACCGGATGGCGGTGGGGCTGCTGGACGCCAACGACCAGATGATTTCTGAGGCTGACGTTCATTTTCATTATTTTGACCTGACGGACCCAGCCGTGCCACAGCTAGAGCAAGAGGCCAACGCCCAGCGAGTGCAGTCACCCGATGGCCTGACGACGATTTTTACGCAAGAGCGCAATTTTAACCGGGCGGGTGAATGGGGTCTAGAGGTACAGGCGCGGTTGGTTGATGGGCAAACGGCCGTGCAGCGCATCAAGTTCAATGTAGCTGCCGAATCCACCAGCCTGCTGCCTGGTGACTCTGCCCCTCGCCTACAGACGCCCACCCTGGCCAGCGTGGCGGGCGATTATAGCCAGATCACCTCAGCCTGGGAGCCAAACCCGGCCTTGTACCAGCTCAGCCTGGATGAAGCGCTGAGCAACGGCAAGCCCACGGTGCTGCTGCTGGCCACGCCCGCGTTTTGCCAGACGCGCTTTTGTGGCCCGGCCTACGAAACTATTTCGGCGTTGGCAGACCAGGTGGGCGAGGCGGCAAACGTGCTGCATGTAGAGGTGTATGCTGGCCTGCCAGACCCGGCCCAAACCAATTGGCAGTTAGCGCCCGTCATGGCTGCTTTTGGTCTGGCTACTGAGCCGTGGGTCTACGTAATGGACGCCGACGGCACAATCATCTACCGGGCAGAAGGCGTGTTTTCGCTGGAAGAAATTATGGCGACCGTAGAGGCGTGAAACATGAAACGTGATCAGAAAAATCACGCTTCACGCCTCACTCATCACGAATGATAAATCATGGAACTACGCACTAGATATTTTAACGACGTCGCTATTTTATCGGTCAACGGCCGTCTGGATGCCGTCACCGCGCCCCAATTGACCCAATTGGCCACCGAGCAGATGGATGCAGGATACGGCCGTTTGGTCATCGATCTAAAAAACGTGAAATTTTTAAGCAGTGCAGGCATCAAAGCCCTGGTAAAGATGACCCAACATTCACGGCAGCAGGGCGGTGATTTGCGCATAGCCAATGTGCGCGGCCAAATCAAACAAGTAATTTATCTGGCCGGGCTAAACACGGTGATAAAGGTGTATCCCAACGTCGTTGGCGCAACGGCCAGCTATTTTCCTGGCCCCATGCCAGGCCCGTAGGTCAAAACTTATTTCACAGCAATGACGCGGAGAACACAAAGTTTTCTCTGCGAATTAACAAAACTCCGCGCCCGTTGCGTCTTTGCGGATCAAAAGTGATATGGAGCTAGACAACCGGTACGTGACAACGGAGAAACATCATGGATCTGACAGGCCAACATCTAGGAAAATACGAATTGCTCGAACGGGTGGGCAGAGGTGGGATGGCCTATGTGTATAAAGCATACCAGCCCACCATTGACCGTTTTGTAGCCGTTAAGGTGCTGCACAGCCATTTGGCGGAGGATGCCGAGTTTTTGGAGCGTTTTAAGCGGGAAGCGAAGGGACTGGGCCGCTTGCGTCATCCGCGCATCGTCAGCGTGATTGATTTTGACATGGCCGGTGGTTGGTACTACATGGTGATGGATTTTATTGAAGGCGAGACGCTGGAGGCGGTGTTGGATCGTCGTGGCAGGCTGCCGCTGGCTGAAGCGCTGGCGCTGACGGCACAGTTGGCGGGAGCGCTTGAGTATGCCCACCAACACGGCCGTATTCACCGCGACATTAAACCGGGCAACGTGATGTTTGCCGACGATGCCCAAACGCATCCTGTGATTACCGACTTTGGCCTGACGCGCTTGCTAGACAATGCCACCATGACCCTGAGCGGCACGATTGCCGGTACGCCTGCCTACATGAGCCCCGAAGCAGCCCAGGGCCAAAAAACAGACGCCCGCAGCGACATCTACAGCCTGGGGGTGATGCTGTATGAAATGGTAACGGGGCAACGGCCGTATCTTGGTGAAACGCCGCTGTCTGTCATCATGAAGCTGGTGATAGAGCCACTGCCGCCGGCCCTGTCCGTCAATCCTGACCTGCCGCCGGTGATTGACGAGATTTTGAGCAAGGCGATGGCCAAGCTGCCGGAAGATCGTTACCAGACGGCGGCGGAGATGCAGCAGGTGGTTGAAGGGGTCATGGGGCATGGGGTGCAGGTTGCCAGTGGCAAGTTGCAGGTGAGTGGTGAGGCGGACGAATCGACCCAGATTGCAAGTGGGGCAACGGCCGTTTTGCCAGAAATGCCAATCAGTAAAAAGAAGCCGGACGATGCGAAACGGCCGTTGCCCTGGCTGCTGGGCGGGATTGTCTTGCTGGCTGTGCTGCTGGTGGCTGGCTGGGTGCTTTTTAATGGATTTGGCGATGTGGATGGGGAGGAAACGGCCGTAACCACCCCCATTGGCTCTTTGCGATTTGCAGACCCAGACAGCAATAATCTGCGCCAATACACGCTTTCTTTGGATGATGTGCCTGCGCCGCCGGATGGGTTTCATTATGAACTATGGTTTGATTTTGCCAACCAGCCCGCGCCGGAAAATGTGGCAGAGGTTGTGGTGCAGAACGGCCGTGTCACCTATGCCGATGTGCTGGTAGAAAATCTGGCCGTCAGCATCACCGATGTGCGCATCAGCCTGGAACCCAATGTAGACGATGCCCTGGCCATCTCAGATGATGTCTTGTTTGTGGGAACAGTCGAGCCCGAAACTGGGCTGGCGGAGATTGAGATTTTTTCAGATTGATCTGCTTTTTTCTTGGCCAACTGGTGACTGGCTGGCGAACTGAGGATTGGGGCCAATCAGGCGCTGGATGTGGCCTGGAATGTTGCGTCTTTTGGGGGTGAGCCAGACATGGGGAGGGCTGCCGGAAGGGTGAACCAAAACAGCCCCCCCTCACCAGATAAGTCTTCTGCACCCACCTCGCCGTCTAAACGCTCTGCAATGCGTTGGACAATGGAAAGACCCAGGCCGTAACCACTGTCGTGGCGCAAATTGAGCTGGGTGAAGGGCACAAAAATTTGCTCCCGCGCTTCTGCGGTAATGCCAATGCCGTTGTCTTTAATCCAGAATTTGATGCGATTGTTGGCAACGGCCGTTGCCCCCAGGGTCAAAACGGGGGGATGCCCGCCATACTTCATACCGTTTGTCAGATAATTCACCCAAATCTCTTCAACCCAGGGAGCATAGCCAACTGCCTGGGGCCATTCATCTGGCAAAATCAAGGTGACCCCATATTGGCGCTTTAGGTGAGCCAGCCGCTGCTGTACTTCATTGAGAATGGTGGTCATATCTAGCGGTTCGATAGGCACTTCCATTTCGCGCACGCCAGCCAGCAGCAGCAGCGCATCGATGATGCTGGCCATTTTATGCCCGCTTTGCTGAATGATTTCCAAATAGCGTATCAGGTCTGCTTTGGGCAGGGCGTCGAACTTGTTGGTTACCGTTTCCGCCAGCCCCACCACGTGGCTAATGGGCATTTTTAGATCGTGGGCAACCGTGTGGGCAAAGGCGTCTAGTTCTTCGTTTCTGGACTGCAAATCGATGGTGCGCTGGGCGACGCGGTTTTCTAGTTCGTTGTTGGATTCTTGAACTTCGCGGTAGAGACGGCCGTTTTGAATGGCCATTGCCGCCTGATCCGCAATTCCTTGTAGCAAGCGCAGCTCATTTTCTGCAACTGGTTCCATGGCGCTAATGGCTCCAATTGCCAATAGGCCAATCATTTGCTGCTTATAAATGAGAGGAACCAAGGCCAGCGAATGAATTCCGGCCTGCTGAATAATGGCCGACTCTGGCCAGTTTGGCGTGGTTTGAACATTTTCTAGCAGAAGCTGGTTTTGCTGGCCTAGCTGTTGGGCCATCGCTGGCGGGAATGGCTGGCGCAGCGCCTTGATGCCGCCAAAATGACCGGCCCCCTGCCAGAAGTGGAATGTTTTGTTGGCCGTGTTGTAATCAAAAATAGCGGCAAATGAACGATTTGTGGCCTTGAGTGTTTCATCGCAAATGAGGTCAACCGTTTGTTCTAGCTCAAGACTGGTGCTGAGCCGGGCTGCCACCAGCGCTAAAATTTCGGCATGGGTGCGGGCTTTGCGCTCGCTCACAAGGAGGTGGCTGTAGCTTAAAGTTCGGGCGGTTTGGGCCGTGAGCAGGGAAAGCAGATCGAGATCGTCCTCTACAAAAAGGGGCTTTTGGCGGCAGACGACAATTAAAAGGCCAAAATCTTGAACGGGTGTGGCGATGGGAATTGTGAGCAGGGCCGAGGCTTTTAGCACGAGACAAAGGCGCAGGCCGTACTGGCCCAAGTCTCCCGGAGATTCGGCAAAAAACGGCCCTCGTTCTAGCCAGACGCGACCCAGCCTGCCCGGGGCGATGGATAGGGGCGTGTTGAGTTCTGGGAAGTTGGGGGTGGGTGCGATGATGAGTTGGTCGCTTTCCTGGTCTACCATGGCAGCAACGGCCGTAACGCTATCCACACTGCGCCGGGCTGCCAGACACAGATAATCCACGATATGAGACAATTCCATTCCGGCATACTGAGCCGGTACGGCGTGCAGAAAATGATTTAGTTCCCGCAGCTGCCAATATTTTCGCAGCCAGCGAGGGGTGGCAAACCCCAAATAAAATGCGCCGCCAGCGATGATGGTTAAGGTGATTGGCACAAAGGCAAACAGAGAAATTGTTGTAAAAACATCGCGGAAGGGCACAAAAACCAGAATGGCCAACAGCAGCGTTAAAATTCCCAGGGCTACCAGATTCAGCCGCCAGCGGGAAACGCCGCTGCTAACCCGTGCCGCTCGAATGAATCCGGCAACGGCATACCCTTCCACGCCAATAAAGTAAACCAAAACCAGAGACAATAAAATGTTGGTTCCGGTTGAAAAGGCCAAAACCAGGGCCGAGAGCGTCATGGCGATCAGGGCAAAATGTTGGATGGACGGCCGTACCGTGCGGAAGTAGCGTACCAGACGAAGCAGCAAGTAAGGATGCGCCACTAAAGCCAAGGTGGAAGGTGTTAATTCCAGAAGAGAAAAGTCGTTGTACCAGTCGGGGGGTAAGGGGCCAGGGCAATGGAAACCATCACCAAGGCAATATCCAGGCGTGACCTGTCACGATACTGCATTAAGCTCACCAGCGCCAGCAGGGCTAGTGCCCAAAAGAAAAGCTGTATGAACAGAGTGAGGGTTGCTTCAGTCATGCCGGGTTCATTATAAACGAAAACCGTTCTCTCGTGCGATAGATTTTTAGGTGGCTAATAAAATTCCCTTGCTTTTCACATAGCGGTTGGCCTTACGGCCGTCAATTCCGCTCAATTGTCAATTCTGGATAAGGTGAAGGCGCTTCTGTGAGCAATGGCGCTGGAATTCCTTTCAGATAGTGATCAAAGAAAGCAAGCAAGTATTCATTTTGGATGCTGAGACTATAGCTGCTGTTAATGCTGCCCGACAGCCCCTAATTGTGGCGTGAGGGGCGTAAGTAAGGGCAAGTCTGTAAAGTCGTAATGGGCGGTGTTGGCCAGGGTTAAGGCATAGCTGTCCTGGCTCAGGCTGTTGAAGATGCTGTTCCCCAGCGCCTGATTTTCCGGGCCAAGCCAGCGCGGCGTGCTTATGAACATGATGGGCTGGCTGGTGGCTGGTTGCGCTTAACGCAAATGGCTGGAGACGGGCAGCAGCCAGCTATCCAGCCCCACGCCTGCCTGGCAACGGCCGTCTTGCAAACAAAACTCCATCATTGCGCCGCCACCTGTTGAATGCCCAAAAACGCCAACACGATTGAGATTGAAACGGCCGTTGAGCAAATGGCCCGTTTCTTGATTCCATTCGGCCATTTCATCCAGCAAAAAGGCAATGTCCCCAGCCCACACCTGAACCAACGGATTGGCTTCTACAGGATTTGACCTGCCGCTGGGAAAGATTTGAGCGGCATCATAAACAAAAACACGGCCGTCAGGGGAAGATAGTCAGGGCGTTGGCATAGGTGATCAATGGCCGCCACAATGTAGCCGTGGCTGACCAGCTCACGCACCATCACTGTGTTTTGTCCGCGGATGCCGGTGAGCCCGTGTGAAAAAAATAATTACAGGGGAACGGCGCATCGTTTTCTGCTGGAGGAACGTCTTGCCACACATCCAGCTTCGTCAGGTTGATGTGGTTAAGCAAAAAAAAGCTGGCAAATCGAACTGTTCGGCGATAACTGGCCCAGCGATCTCTAAATCTGGCAGATATTGGGCTGGCTCGCCGTCCCGGCTGGCGGCTGGATACCAGACTTGTACCATGAGTTCCCGGCTGTCGTTGGGGTCTTCTGTGTATGTTTCCGGGCGGTTGCTGTCTACCAGGTAAGTTGAAAATGTGCCGATGGCGTATGGGCCAGTGGGGTCTGGCAACTGTGGCACGGGCATGGCAATTGGCAAGGCGAGGCAATGAGCCAAATAAGCAGACCCAGCAATGTGGTTAGCCAGGCAAAGCGTTTGGGAGATGCTTCAGCTTTGTACCAACGAAGGGTGATTAGAAGGAAAAACGGCCGTTAACCCATGGGCCGGAACCATTTGCCAGCGATACCCTTCTAAAAACAGATGGATAACCAAGAACAGCCCACAATTGCCGGAAAGCCGATGATCCAGCGCGGGCGTTGGCGGTTAAAAAAATTGGCCAGAGCAGCGGCGGCAGCAGCGCCAGGATGATAAAAATTTCGAGGGGCGCATCTTATTAAATGGTTAGCACAATCTTGCCGGTCATCTCGCCTTTTTGCAGGCGCTGCAAGGCCGCGACGCCTTCGCTGAGCGGGCGTACAGAATCAATGACGGGGTGTAGACGGCCGTTAAAATAAAATTCATCACCGTGGCGTAGTCAGACGAACTGCCCATGGTGCTGCCAATAATGCTGAGATGCTTGCCAAAAAATCAGGCGATTATCCAGCTCAAATTTGGGGCCGCTGGTATTGCCTACCGTCAGCAGCCGCCCGCCCTTTTTGAGGGCGCGCAGCGAGGTGTGGAAGGTGGCCGCGCCCACATTGTCTACCACAATGTCCACCCCGCGCCGGTTGGTGGCCTTAAAAATCGCTTTGCCCCAATCTTCCTCGTGCCGGTTAATGAGCACATCGGCCCCCAACGCGGCGGCTTTGGCCAGCTTTTTCTGTGGATGAACCCGACGTAGATGCCCCTGCGCCCGCCATTTTGGCAATTTGGATGGCGGCTGTGTTCACGCCGCCCCCAGCGCCCACAACCAGCACCGTTTCGCCAGCCTGCAAACCGCCTCTGGTAATAAGCGAGTGCCAGGCGGTAACGTACACCAGCGAAGCGGCGGCGCAGCCGAAATGAAATCGGCCTCATCTGGCATCTTGAGCAAATTTCGGGCGGGAACGGCCGCATATTCGGCAAAAAAGCCATCCACATGCTCACCTAAAATGGCAAAGTTGTCGCTCATGTTATCAAAACCGCGCTGGCCAAAATAGTCAGAATCGCTGCCCAGAGAAGGATTCACCGCCACGCAGTCACCGACGGCAACGTTGGACACGTTGGCCCCCCACCTGGGCCACCACGCCCGCCCGTCGCTGCCCATAATGTGGGGCAGCTTCAGGTTTAGGCCCGGCCAGCCTGCCAGCACCCACAAATCCAGCCGGTTCAGGGCCGCTGCCTTTACCTCTAGCAGCACCTCGTCTGGCCCGATTTGCGGCTCCGGGACGTCGGTGTATTGCACTTTGTCTAGTTCACCATGTTCATAAAAACAACAGCTTTCATAAGGAGTTCCCTTTAATCGTCCCAAACTTCATCAAGATTGTCTTTGTAATAATCCAACGGATCGGCGTAGTTGAGGATGTTTTGGTCGTTGGTGGTGGCTAACAGCAGCTCCAGCAGCAGGCGAACGGCCGTATCTTCACGGCCGTCGCTGTAGTAAGCCAGGGCCAAAAACACTTTTCCGCTGTTGTCGTCTGGAAATTGCTGCACGACGTTTTCTAATGTTTCTACTGCCTCGTCAAAATTGCCGACGTTGCGGTGGCTGCTGCCCAGGCAAACAAGGCATTCCTGCAAATCCTGGCCATCAAGCCGGCTTTAATTGCTTTTTCGTAGTAGGGAATGGCGTTTTTCTCTTCGCCCAAAACGTCGTAAGAGCCGCCAACTTCGTACAGCACCTGGGGGTGCTTGGGATGCTCTGCCAGCAGGTCGAGCAGCAAAATTTGCGAGGCCTCCAGGTCGTCTTCGCGGCGTAACTTTTTGGCCCGGGCGATGGTTTCTTCAATCACTGAGTTTCTCCTGAAATTGCCACGGAAGTTACAGACGAAATGGGGATTTCTGTACTTCTGTGGTGGGGTGTGTTGGGTGGAATGATAGACAGTGCGGGGCATTCTCGCAACATGAATCTTGTCGGTTTACGGCCGTTTTGGTATCGTCCATTGGGTAAGGCACAAACAAACACAGATTTTTCTCAGAGAAGGGCTTAAGGATTTTTATATGGTTAAAGCGGTTCGGCAGCGTGTGAGTGGGCGATTGTTAGAAGAAGTGGGGAAACGGCCGTGCAGCCCTGCTGCTCACCAATCCCCAAGCAGAATCCAATGCCAACGATGTGCTGGTGCTGCGCCTTTGCTTTTGTCATCATGGGCACGGAGGCAGCGCTTTTTCCCAGCTTTTAATTGATGATTGGGGTGGAGAAGTGCGAGGGCGGGCATTGTACGATTGGGTGAAGGAAAATGGCAATCGATTCCCCAGGGCCGAGATTTTTGGCTTTGACCTGCAAGGCAACAGCGTGCAATATTTTGTGCGGGAGCTGGAGCTTTATGCCAAACTGCCTGCTTATATTTACCCAAACACAGAAACCCCACTGGCGGAAGGGAAGCTGCTCAGCGCCATTTTGTTGCCAGATGAGGCTGTGGAGTCGGTGGCAAAAATAAAACGGCCGTCTCATTTGAAACGGCCGTTAGCCTCAGCGCGGGTTTCCTGGTGGCAGCTGCCCACCACACTGGCCCAATTCAACTTTAGCTTGCTGGATCAAACAGAGGCGGCAGATTCCTTTCTGTAGAAAAGAGAGTCGCAAGAGAGAATAAAAGTTGGGCCAATCTCCAAGAAATTGGCCCAACTTTTTATTTAATCACCACCTGCACAATCGGCCTGCGGCCTGTCTCGGCATACAGGAACCGGCTCAAGGAGTCCTCAATCTTTTTGTTGAGTCCTTTACCTGGCCATCAAACTGCTTCACGGCTCGCTCAATGGTTTCTTTGGCGCTGTCCAGCAGCTCTTCTTCATCCCGCCGGTCAATAAACCCGCGTGAAATAATTTCCGGCTGACCAGTCATTTGGCCATTGCCATTTAGACTAATGACAGCAAAAAGAGACCGCTTTGGGCCAATTTTTCCCGATCACGCAGCACGGGCCAATCAATTTCGCCCACGCTCTCGCCATCTACAAAGATGTAGCCGCCGCGCATCCGGGGCAAAATTTCTAGCGAATCGGCCGTTAGTTCCAGGGTGTGCCGTTTTCAATAATGGCAATGTTCTCGGCAGGAATGCCCAATGCCTGGGCCATTACCGCGTGCTGTTTTAGATGGCGCAGCTCGCCGTGTACGGGCACCAAATATTTCGGCCGTACCAGGTTGATCATGAGCTTCATCTTCTTCCTGGCTGGCGTGGCCAGACACGTGCACATCGGCGATGTTTTCGTATAGCACATTGGCTCCGCGCCGGAATAGCTGGTTGATGGTGCGGTAGACCAAGTTCTTCGTTACCGGGGATGGCGTGGGCGGAGAGCACAACTGTGTCTCCTTCTTCAATTTGTAAACGATTGTGGTTGCCTCGCGCCAGCCGCCCCATTACCGCAGAGGGTTCCCCTTGTGAGCCAGTGGCCATGATCACAACTTTATCGGCGGGCAGGGAAGAGATGTCGCTGATGTCGATGAGGGTGGCTTCGTCAATGGTCAGGTAGCCCAATTCCATAGCCATTTTGGTATTGTCTCGCATGGAGCGCCCGGTGATGGCCAGGTAACGGCCGTATTTTTCTGGCCGTGTCTGCCACTAATTGAATGCGGGAGATGAGCGAAGCAAAGCTGGCCACAATGATGCGTCCTGGCGCTTCGCGGAACATCTCCTCAAAAGCAACCTCAATCTCTTTTTCTGATTTGGTCCAGCCAGGCCGGTCTGCATTGGTGCTGTCGGCCAGCAGGCAAAGCACGCCGCGCTGGGAAAATTCAGCAATTTTGGCAAAGTCTGGCGGCCAACCGTCGGCTGGCGTATGGTCAAATTTGTAATCACCCGTGTGGACAACCAGCCCGGCTGGGGTGGTAATG
Source organism: Ardenticatenaceae bacterium (assembly GCA_020634495.1). The sequence goes on from JACKBR010000006.1 coordinate 63,695, forward strand.
CCAAAACCAACGCAGTCAGGGAATGCTGTGGGCCACATGGAAAGGTTCCACCGTAAAATATTTGCCAACGGTAAACGTTTCATCGGCTTCAAAGGTGATGAGCTCCACCTCTTTTTTTAGCCAGCGCGGCGCATTTTCACATCGATCAACCCAATGGTCAGCGGCGTGGCGTAAATTGGGGCGTCTATGTCTTGCATCACATGGGGCAGCGCGCCGATGTGGTCTTCGTGCCCGTGCGTAACCAGAACGGCCACGATGTTATCGAGCTTGTCCATTAAATATTTGTAATCGGGGAATAATGGCATCAACCCCCAGCATGTCGTTTTGGGGGAACATGATTCCGGCATCGATGATGACAATTTCATCATCGTATTCAATGGCCGTCATGTTTTTGCCAATTTCCCCGCATCCACCCAGGGGTGATGCGCAGCTTTGTGTTCATAGAACCTCCGAAAGTAGCGAGGGAGCCGGGCTGCCTCGATTATGTTAATTTGTGTGGGTATGGGATAACCTGCGCGTGAAACAATCTCTGGTCGATTGTAATCTGCGGGTAAACCAGGGTTATTATACACGGAGAAGGAACCAAACCAGAAATGTTAAAATGGCTTGCACCAGTCCAAGCGCCAGGGTGTATAAGCGGAGGATGGAACGGTTTGCGGGGGCAACATTGACGGTATTGCTGGTTACCATCACTGTTTGGGCATAAGTCTCTTTGATTGGGGGGGCATCTACGGCCGTATCTGCCTCATAGCGAATAATGGCGACCGAAATATTATCTTCCCCGCCGCGTTCGTTGGCTTTGCGAATGAGGGTGGCAGCGGCCGTTTTTGGCGGTTCCTCACCCAGGATCAGGGCGATTTCTTCATCTGCCACGTGGCGCGTCAGCCCATCTGAGCAGAGGAACAAAATATCATCTTTCTGCAAGGTTTGCTCAAACAGATCAATTTTTGGTGAGCGTTCTGACCCTAGACTGTAGAGAATGACGTTGCGTCGTGGATGAAAGCTGGCTTCTTCTTCGGTGATGGCCCCTTCTTCTACCAGCTTGGCGACCAGGCTTTGGTCTTTGGTAATTTGCTGGAGACGGCCGTTTCGCCACAAATAACCGCGACTGTCCCCCACATTGGCAATATATGCGCGATTTTCCCGTAAAACGGCCGCAACCATCGTTGTGGCCATCCGGCTGTTGTCGTTCCGTTCCAGCACATATTGGCGCAGGTCGGTGTTGGCCGTTTGCATGGCATTCAGCAGACGCTGCCCCCAATTTGGCTCATCGGTGTGCGTCCGAAAATGGTCGATGGTGTGCTTGGTTGTCATCTCGCTGGCCACTTCGCCAGCATCGGCACCGCCAACGCCATCGGCAACGATATACACCCAGCCACTTTTCTTTTCTTCGTCTTGGTTTGTTGGCTCCCAATAGGAAACAAAATCTTCATTATGGTCCCGGACACGGCCGGGGTCTGTGCGGAGGATGGCAGTAATTTGCCCAAGATTGCTCATGCCAAAAACTATAACTCACCTATCTCATAACGATCAAGCCTGACTACAGTTCCAGAGGGAAATCGTAGGGAAATTTTGAGAGCCTATGGCTCCAAATGTTTGATGAAGATGGGGAACGGCCGTTTCGTAAGCAATTGTCATGATGGCCAGCGCGATTAATTTCACTGAGTATTTGCTGCCAGTTACCAGATAACAATCTTAACAGCGAAGAATTCTCGCCTTGGTGATAAACTATGGTACTATTTTGATGTCAGTCGGAAAAATGTTGCCATGTAGTTGAGGAGAAGTATTACAGTGCAACGTCTTGAGCTTTTAGACCTGATTAAATCTTCCTTTGGCGAACGCGATCTTAAAATTTTGTGCTTTAAGTTAGGAGTTCGCTTCAGTAATTTGCCGGGTGATACTTTTGACGAAAAAGCCATCGAACTGATCAAGTACCAGGAACGGCGCGGGGGGACAAAGAAGCTCGAAGAGGCAATCCATAACCAGCTTGAAGCGGGGCCGCTACAAAAGATTGCCAACATTTTTCTCCCCGTTGATGCGCTCCCTATCATTACCATATTTGGCATAGTAGCTCTGGTTGTACTTGCGCTTGTTATTTTTGGGGTGATCAGCGTTACAGAAATTGTTCGCTCAACGGCCTCAACGCCAGCCCAGGTTGCTGAAAACCAACAGCAACCAGCGCTTAATGCACTACCAACGGCAAAATCAACGGCAACCAATCCACCCCCTTCGGCGACTCCCTCAGCCACACCCACCTTCACTCCATCAGCAACGCCTACCATCACCCCAACACCCACGCCAGACGGCTGGGATTGGCCCTATTACCTGTTTGTGATTGACGGCTCGGCGCGCATGTTGAATCAAGACGCAACGGGACAAACAAAATGGAATGTTGCCCGAAGCTCGCTCCTTAGTCTGGTTACGGGTGTGTTACCGCCCCACGCAAATTACGGTTTGCTCATGTTGGGCAGCAATGAGGCAGGTGCATCGCTCACCTGTGCCGACACCGCAGAGCTGAAAATTCCATTTACCTTAGAAAGGGAAAGAGTTTCTACTGAAATTTTTGGTCATGATCCCCAAGGGGAAGTGTCATTACAAGATGGATTAACACTTGCCTTAAACGAATTGCTTTTGAACCATTCGTTTCCCGAAGGGGCATCAAAGATTCTTGTTATTGTCTTGGGCGGTGGCGATAGCTGCAATGAGGGGAGCGAATGGCAATCGCTCATTAATATCATCAATACATCGCCCAATCTTTTTATTCAGCTCAATACGGAACTCATCATCTTGGCCGATGAAGAGGTGGATGAAGCAGTGCGTATTGCTGTAAATGAACTCAGAGAGCTGGTGCCTGAGCAAATTCAGGTGAGCGTTGCCAACCCAGCAGATACCGTCGCAGTCAAAAATACGTTTGATGCGGTGGCTACCCGTGTGATTCCCACCCCCACGCCTCTTCAAACCAACGTGCCACCCGTTACAAAATCACCAACACCTATGCCAACAGATACACCTACGCCAAGATTGATCGCATCGCCTATCCCGCCTGCGCAGACACCTTTTGTAACGGCTACGCTTACGTCGGCTCCGGCTGTTACGGCCACATTCACAGCATTACCGCCAACAACGCCACCCCCTACCCTCACGGCAACGCCCACCAAAACACCAACGCGCACACCAACGTTTACCAAAACGCCAGTGCCCACGGCCACCCCAACGCGAACACCAACAGCAACGCCTCCCTGTCCCTCACCGCCACGAACACCAATAAATACGGCCGCTTTCGGGGGAACCGTTACCATTACGTCACATACCCATTGTCAAACTGGCCTTATTGCCCAATCTGAAATTACCCTCAGCGGAACATATAGCAATCTCCCGCCAAATAGTTCGCTTTGGATATTAGCCTACCCGCCAAACCAACTTTACTATCCCCAATCCCCAAATGCCTGCCAGGGCACAGTTGTCTCGCTATCGGGCGGAACCTGGTCTGTGCCGATTTATTTGGGGGCAAATGACGGTACCCCAGAATGGATCGATGTCGTGGCTTATGTTGTAGATAATGCGACCAGTCAATTTTTGAGTAATTGGCTGGTAACCCAACCTGCCTGCAACGATAGTGAAGGCTTTAATGGGATCGAGCCATCCACCTTGATGAACCAAACGTTAACTGAGAAGATGTACATTACTGTTTATACGGAGAATTGATAAAAATCCCCGATAAACAGGTAAGGAGTCAATAATTACCGGCTTACGCCTAGCTGGAAATATTCTTCGGTGCGCGTGTCTATCAGTTGAGCCGCTTCTTCCACGGAAATATCGCCGTAAAAAGCGCGCTCAATTTCTTCGCTGGCGGTGCCTTCAATTTCTTCCCAGGTGCTGATGATGGGTACCAGCCGCAGGGTATCGACTGTATCTAGCCAGACCCGGCTGCGTGATGGCAGTTGATCCGGATTGAGGAAGGCGTCTGATTCCGCCACGCTGATGAGCGAAGGCACGGTACGGCCGCTTCCAGCAATAATCGTCTGCCCCTCGAAAGAATTGGCAAACTCAATGAATGTCCAGGCTGCATCTTTGTTTTCTGTGGTGCTAGAGAGGCAGTAGGCGTCGCTGTGCAGCACGCCAGCCACTTCCTGATTGCGCGGCAGCGGGGCCACATCCCAGACAAACTCTTCAATTTCCCGGTAGGTGGGCGTGCCCCGGCGGCTGTCGAAGAACATGGCGGTTGTGCCCGCCACGAAGCGGCTTTCGCTGTCTTGGGCTGCTTCTTCAACCCGGTTGGGCACCACGCCGTGTACCTGGCGTAAATCGACAAACCATTGCAGGGCGGCCTGTGCCGGTGGCCGGGTGATGGTGAGCCGGGTGGGGAATTCTTCGCTGTTGACAATGGGCGCGCCATTTTGCCAGACAAAGGGAGCCAGCCGGTAAAGGGAGGTTTCGATGCCAACGCCATACTGGTCGATGGTGCCGTTCCCGTCAAAATCTTGCGTGAGGGCAACGGCCGTTTTCACAAAATCATCCCACGTCCAATCATCGGCCGGGTAGGGCAGGCTGGCCGCGTCAAACATGTCCTGATTGTAATACACCACCAGGCTAGAGATGTTTTGCGGAATGCAGGTGATTGCTCCATCCCAGATGAAAGCATCAATGGTGATTGGGTAAAAATCTTCCGCCTTGATGAGATCGCTTTGCGCCAGATATGGCCCCAGCGGTTCCAGCAAACCGTTGGCGGCAAACGCGCTAAAGCGACGATAGTTCATCAAGGTCACATCAGGTGGCGAACCGGCGGCAAACTCTGTGGCCAGCCGGGAACGATATTCGCTGCCGGAGGGAATATGGGTCACTTCAACCGTAATTTCTGGATGCGCTTCTTCGAAGGCAGCCACCAGGTTCAGGTATGCCTGGCGCTCCGCCGGATCGCCCGAAATCATGAAGGAAACGGTCTCTTTGGCTGAGGAGCAGCCCGCCACAGATAGTAAAACAATCAGTAAGAGCCAGCCAAAAACTGGCGCGTGCAGTTTCGGAAATCTGTTCATGATGGTGTTTAACGTACTTCCTCGTAGGTGGTTCACTGAGTCGTGAAGGGTAAATAAAGTTGGTCTGTGAAAAAATCGGGTTTGAAGAGGGTAATGCTGTCGATGAGGCTGCCTGTCCTGCTGTAGAAGCTGAAGTTTAGGCAAAGCGAGCTTGCTTCAAGACGCATCGCACCATAGTCCAAATTATAGCGCACTGTGCTGCCAGGAACAGCATTTCCTAAAGAATAAATACTGCGTCCGCCCAGCCCGTTTACAAAGTAAAGGATGCTGTCTTGATGAATGCGTTCGTAGGTGTGGTCGTGTCCGGCGAGTACGGCCGTTGCCCCCCAGGTTGCAAAAGGCCACTGCAAATCGCTGTCTGACCCATGTACGCTGGATGAGGAGTAGGGCGGATGGTGCAACGTGACCAGTTTCCAGGGTGCGCTGCTGCCGGTCATTTGGGTTTGCAACCAATTGGCCTGGGTTGAGGTTGCGGTACGGCCGTCTGGCTCATTGATGTCGCTGTCCAAAGCAAAAAGATGCACCGGCCCAAGGGTCACGTCGTAGTAGCGCTCATTGCCCGGCAGGGTGAAATAATCCAGATACGGCTGCAAGGTTCCGGTGTTCCAATCATGGTTGCCGGGGTTGGGGTAAAACTGATTTGTGGCTGCGCCGGGGCCATAGCTGCCGCTGTAGCCGCCAATGTACTGCTGGTAATATTGGCCGATGTTGTCGTCAATGGTGCTGGCTTCGCCGCTGGGATAGTTGTTGTCTCCGGTAGTGAGGACGTAATCGACGTTCCAACTGTTGACCAATGCGGCGACATCTGCTTCTGGCTGACCAGCCGCGCCGTAATCGCCAATGACGGCCAGGGTGACCGTGCCCGGGCAGCTGACTGCGCCTGCCGGAGCGGCATCTACGTGGTAAATTTTGTGGGGAGGCTGCCAGTCGGCCAGCAGCGTGGTGAACACGGCCGTTCCCAGCAAAGCCCCCAACAACCAATAAACTAACTTAATTCCTCTCCGGAAATTGGCCACAGAGTTTACTGAGGTTGTTGCGTCTAGGTGCAAAGCCTCTAGATTCTCTTTTTGCTCTGTGGCTTTTGGGGAAAGATTCTTAATGCGTACCATGATCAATAAAAAGCTACCTGCCAAGGCGGGAAAAATAAGGTTGCAGCAATAAAAACAGGGCTACAGGAATACTGGTGGCCACCACCGCAGCGGCCATCAGCAAGGGCCAATCAGACGGGCTCATTTGCTGCAAAAGCTGGAGGGCCACGGGCAGCGTGTAGCGGCTTTCTGTGCGCAGATAGAGCAGCGGCGAGATAAAATCGCCCCAATATAAAATGAAAGAGAGCAGGGCCACGCCAACGGCCGTTGGCCGCACAATCGGCAGGCCAATTTGCCACCAGTTGGCCAAAACGCCAGCGCCTTCCAGCCGGGCTGCCTCATAAATGACCACCGGAATGCGCCGGAAAGCGCGATAAAACATCAGCACAAAAAAAGGACTGCTGCCCATCCAGGCTGGAGCAATGAGCGCCCAAACCGAATCGTGCCAGCCTAATGTTTTGTACAGGAAGAAGCGCGAGAACCACAGCGCCACGCCAGGCACCATCAACACAGCCAGCGAGAGGACAATCCAGCGCCGTTGGCTGGCGGTGGGCAGTTGGGCCATGCTAAACCCGGCCCAGCTGCTGGTAACCAGAGTCAGCGGCACGGCAAGCAGCACCACCAGCAGGGAATTGAGCGTGAAGCGACCCAAGGGCACCAGCTTCCAGACGCGGCTAAAGTTGGCCAGGGTCAGGTCGAGCGAGAAGGTTAATTGCTGCGGCAACGGCCGTCCCACAGGGTGCAGCGCGGCGATCAGCATCCAAATGAGGGGTAGGAGGAAAACGGCCGTTACAAGTAGCCGAGTCCATAATCGCCAGTCTCTAATCTCTAATCTCCTAAATTTAGAGGACAAAGGTTTCCTCCGTCGTGCCAATTTGCCACTGCCGGGCAATGAAGTACAAGGCCAGCACAATCAGTCCGGTAAGCAGGTACATCACCCAAAGGGCGGCGCTGGCTGCGCCAAAAAGCAGCAGGCCAAACCCTTGTTCGTAAATGAGCATGGGCAGGGTGTAGGTGGCGTAATACGGCCCACCGCCGGTGGTTAAAAATACGGTGGTGAATGATTCTTGCAGGGTCAAAATGGCATCGCGAAAGGTGAGCAGCAGCAAAATCGGAGCCATCAGCGGCAGGGTGATGTGCAAAAAGCGCTGGCCCGTGCTGGCTCCATCCACGCGAGCGGCGTCTTCCACGGCGTCGGGAATGTCTTGCAGGGCGGCCAGGCAGACCAGGAAGCCTTCGCCAATTTGCCACATTGAAATCAGCGCCAGGCCGGGTTTGGCCCAGGCTGCATCGGCAAACCAGCCGGGCGGGGCCAGCCCCACAGCTTGCAGCAGCAGGTTGACGGGACCAAACAATGGGTTCAAAATCCAGAGCCAGGCCAGAGCGTAGGCGGCGGTGGGCACGATGCTGGGTAAATAAACCGCTGCTCGAAACCAACCCAGGAAACGGCCGTTGCGCCGCAGCAAAATGGCCGCCAAAAATGATCCCAGCACCCGCAGGGGCACGGGTAAAATGACCAGCGCCAGCGAGTTTTGCACGCTGAGCAGAAAGAGCTCATCGGTGGTGACGAGTAAAAAGTTGAGGCCGCCAATCCAGGTGGGGGGCGAAAGCGCATCGTAGCGGAAAAAGGCCAGACCAAAGGAGAGCAGGGCAGGCAGAACTACCAGCAGCAGAATCCCGCTCAGGTAGGGCAGCAGCAGCAGGCGCAGGCGCTGTTGGTAGCTGAGGGGTCGCCAAAATCGTTTCTGCATGGCGGATATTGTACCGGAGTTAGGTATTAGGTCGAAAATTAGCAGCTTGTGGAACTATTGGGTAGGGTCAGGCGTTATAAGGATGTCATGGCAGGCAATCTCTGTTGCTTGCCCCTTGTTGACAAAATAGGAGAATGCGAATGAAAGCCACAAAATTGATTTGGAGTATGGTATTATTTTTGCTGATTGGCTGTACGGCCGTAACCACCACAGAAGAACCGGGGGAAACGGCCGTTCCGCCCCAAACAGAACCTACCCAATCTACAGAATCTATCGAAGCTGAACCAGAGGAACCGCCAGTGATTGGCACACCTGAAACAGAACCCACCCCCACCGAAGACGACACCAAGCAAGTCTCAGAGCCGGTGACGGTAAACCTGAGCGATATTACCCCGGTGCCGTTGGAAGGCACGCCCATCGTGCAGCCCGCCCCCGGTAATCCAGGTCTCAAAGACCCCGTTGTGCAGGCCATGCTCGATCTAAGCGCTCGCGTTGGCGTGACGGTGGATGACATTGAGCTGGTTTCGCTGCTGGAAGTGACCTGGCGGGATGGCAGCCTGGGCTGCCCTGAAGCCGGTGTGGCCTATACCCAGGCGCTGGTGCCCGGCCAGCAAATGATCTTGCGTGCCGCTGGCGAGGATTATTATTATCACAGCGGCAAGAACGACGTTTTTTCATTCTGCGGCGATCCTGTTCCGCCTTTGGAAAGTATGCCCATCAATCCAAACGAACCCCCACCACCGGGCCAGGACGATTAGACAACTGGTAAAAAAAAGAGGCTCTGTCTGCCAGACAGAGCCTCTTTTTTTATTCATGAAACAGGTTCCTGCTTACGGGCCAGTAACCACAACCAGTTCTGGGCCGTTGCCAGTTTCGGCACTGTTGAACAAGTTTCGGCCAGCGCCATCAGGCAGCAGCGCCAGGCTAAAGGTGCCGTCGCCATTGATGAAGCTGGTGACGTCAATTTCTACCCAGGTGTTGCCGCTGATCGCGCCAGAACCATTGAGAACCGTGCCAGCAGCGGGCGCTGTGCTGTAGGTAATGCTGGATTGTGTCCAGCCGTTGTCGGCCACGCCTGCCACGTCAAACGGGGCAGCAGCGGTGGTGACAAAAACCCGCAGCGTGGCGGAAGCCACCGAACCATCCAGCCCGGCTACGTTGAATTTCAGGTAGCTGAGGATGTCTGGTACATCGTCTGTGCCCAGAATTGTTGCCGCGCCGTAGTTGCTGGTGGGCCGGTTAGACAGCACAATGGCGTCATCACTGGTGGTGAAGGTGAAGGTGCTGCCGCCAGGGCCAGATGTTGCTGTAGCGGTAGGCGTAGGCGATGCGGTTGCAGTCGCTGTTGGCGTGGGTGGAACGGCCGTATTCGTCGGTGTTGGCGTGGGTGGCGGCGCAATCACAACCGTCGTGTCATTATTGTCACCGACGCCCGTTTCTTGAACTAACAAAACGTCGCCAATATTTTCAGACCCCAGCGGTGGATCAAGCGTGATTGTGGCAAATCCCGGACAGGCAAAACCAGTAAACGGGCCGCCCAAAGTTCCACTGCCTAAGGTAGTGCTGGTTGTCAGGTTCGTGACGGTGACATTGATACCAACATCTCCAGTAATATTTACGAAATCATTGCCAGCAACAGCCTCACCTTCAAACTGAACATCGCAGCGAGGCGTTGGCGTGAATGTAGGCGTCGGTGGCGCTGGTGTTGGCGTATTGGTAGGCGTGGGCGGAACGGCCGTGTTCGTCGGTGTTGGTGTGGGGCCTGTAGCCGTTTCCACCACCAGCTCCGGCGGATTAAACCCTTCACGACTTTGAGCAATGATCAACGACGTGTCCGTCGTGGTCAATGCCATGCTGTACAAACCATTCCCGGTGATGTAAGACGTCACATCCACTTCCATGTACGTGCCAGCCGTTGTGGCTCCAGAACTGTTAATCGCCGCGCCAATGGCAGGTGCATTGTTAAAGGTGATGCCACCTTCCGTCCAGCTGTTGTCTGCCACTTGCTGCGCCGTGAAGCCCGCCGACGAAGTGGACTGAACATACAGCCGCAGCGTAGCGCTGCTGACCGTGCCTACCAGCCCTTGCACATCAAAGCGCAGGTAAGAATTGGCTGTGGGCGCGGCATCCAGCCGAAGCTGGGCGCTGCCGCCTAGATTGCCATTTGGCCGGTTAGAGAACACGCTGGCATCAGCCACCGGGTTAAAGGTTGGCACCTCAACCGAAGTGATAACCCCAACCGGCATACGAGCAGCGGGCGCTTCTCCGCCGCCCGGCGTTAACGTAATTGCCCCAAAGACCCATTCATTGTTTGAATCACTGGTCACCACGGCATCAATCGTAATGATTTGGGTTGCCCCTGGTGCCAAAACGAAGCTGCTTGGCGACACATTCAGCGTGACGCCTGCTGGCGAATCGACCGAGGCATTCCAGGTTACAGAGCTGGCCAACGTACTGCGCACCGTGCGCGTCCAGGAACAGCTGTTGGCACAATTGCTGTCTGCCATGCTGGCCAGGTTCAGCTCCGTTGGATCGCCACCTTGGGCCGGATTGGCTGCCAGGTAATTGGCTTCTGTCTCATCCAGAACCAATCCAGCCAGACCAGCAACCGACAAATCAACCCGGCCAGACCCCATGTCAAACGGATCGGCTGGGGTTACGCCATCTTCCTTCAAGACAGAAGTGAAAGCGGTTGTCATCAGCGCCGATTGAATTTCGGCAGGCGTCCAGTCAGGATGCAGAGCCATCATCAACGCCCCAGCGCCAGCCACATGCGGGCTGGACATCGAGGTGCCGCTGATGGAATTCCATTCCACCACGCCACCGCTGCCGTAGGCGGCAATAATGTCTACGCCAGGCGCGGTCACATTTGGCGACAAAATATCGATGGCTCGATTGGCTCCGCGAGAGCTAAAACCCGCCATGACGTCGGCGTTGCTGCTGTTAATGTCCATGACGGTTCCGGCGATGGTGCCTGTATGCCCAGAACCCGAAGCCAGCCATGCTTTAAGCGCCACGCCATCGGCATAGGTGATGTGTACAGCGGGCAAAACATGAGCGTCGGCATTCAGCGAATTGCCATTCGGTTCGTCGTTAGCCAGAATGAAGCCGCCAGCGCCGCCATCTAGCACGCTTTGGCCTTTATCTACGCGGGCATGAACGCCGCGGTCACAAACGACAATTTGTCCGCTAAAGGTGCCAGGTGAAAAAGCGCCAGGGGCACACAACGGATCGCCAAAGTCGCCAGCGTACACAATTGCCGCTGGGCCGTACCCGCTGGTGATACTTTTGCCAGAGATGTCGGCGGGCGGGGTGGTTGCGCCACCGCTCATGCTGCCCAGCACGTTCAGCAACAGGCGGTCGTGTGTAGAAGCCCCAACCGAAGTAAGCCAGGGGGCATCGGCTGGGGAACCGACTGTTTCGGCTCCAGGGCCAGAGTTACCGGCGGAGGTGGCGACAAAGATGCCAGCAGCGCGGGCATTCAGGAAGCCAACTGTGTCAAAATCGGTCCAAAGGCTTGAGGCTGCTTCGCTGCCGATGGAATAGTTGATTACGTTCACGCCATCCAAAATAGCCTGGTCGATGGCGGCTGACAGGGCCGAGACGGTGCAGCAGCCGCTGTAGGCAATAATGTTGGCATGGGGCGCTACGCCGGAGATGTCTCGGCTAAAGGAAAAGGTGGGGGCGTTAACGGTTGCACCCAAGACGACATTGCCAGCCGAGGTGCTGGCCGTGTGGGAACCGTGCCCATCATAATCGGTGGGGTCGCCGCCGTTGACTGTGGGGAAGCCCCAGGCTCCGATGAGCTTGTCGTTGCAGGTGAAGCTGGGATCGTAGCTGGCATTGCCCGGATCGCAAACGCCTACGTAATTGCCGGAGCCGAAGGGGTTTGTGTGGTCGTAGCCGTCACCGCCAATGTCGGCAAAGGAAGGGTTGAGGGGGTTGATGCCGGTGTCGATGATACCCACGATGATGCCTTCACCCTGCGTGCCGGGCAGCCCGCCAGTGGCTGTGCCCGTCCAAATCTCTGAAGCGCCAATCCAGCCGGGGCCGTTGTCGGTCATCAGGACGCGCTCAACGTCACGCTGCACGGCGATGACGCCGGGCATGTTGGCAATTTCCAGGGCTTCTTCGGGGGACAGCAGGAGGGCAAGACCATGATTGCCAGCTTCATATTCATAAATCGGGTTCAGCGTACGGCCGATTCGCTGGGCCATGTTGCTAACGTATTCGCTGCGCCGGTTGGCCAGGAATTGGCGGTATGCGCGGCTGTCGGCATCGTTGGGGTCAAGCCGGTTGGTGCCGCGTGCCTGGGGGTTGGTGGGGGCTAAGTTGCTCTCGCCGCCACGGTAGCGGGCCAGGGGCGCTTCTTCAAACCGCACCAGGTAGATGCCGGGTTCGGTATCGTTAAGCAGTTGTGAGGTGTCTACGGCGGAAACGGCCGTTACCGGTTTTGTTTCTCCCTCTGCCAAACTGAGCGACGCAGAAGAAAGAATAACCATAGCCGTGAGCATGAGGAGCAAAAAGATGCCAAATGTGCTGCGTTGATTAAGTTTCTTAAACATAAGTGCCTGTTTTCCTTCAAGATTTGATGATGATGCCAGATAAACGTTTGGGTTCTTCTTTCTATGTTTTAGAACAATAGCAATCTCCTTTTGTATGGGGTGATGTGGGAAATTCTGTGTTGTGACAGGAAAGGACGTGGTGTTGAAAAGGGATACGGCCGTTTCCTGAGCTTATTTTTTCGAATGAGTGCAGCAGTTGCCAAAAATGCCTGGGTGGGCAGGCTAATTTTAGAGAGAATAACTTAACGAGGCGGTTAAGCTAAAGTTTCTGCAAAAAATCTATCCAAAACTCAAAAATCCCTGTGACCTCTGTGGCTAAAATAGAGACCCTTGTTAAGACAAAAAAAGAGGGTCTCTACAGAGACCCTCTTTTATAAAAATACGCTAGACGAAGCGAATCTTATGGTCCAGTAACAACCACTAATTCTGGTGCGTTAGCTCCTTCATCGCTGCTAAAGAGGTTTCGTCCAACACTGTTAGGCAAAAGCGCCAGGCTAAAGGTGCCATCACCGCTGATGTAACTGGTAACGTCAATCTCAACCCAGGTGCTTGTGCTAAACGAACCCGAACCGTTGATCACCGCTCCAGCAGCGGGGGCGTTGCCATAGGTAATGCTGCCCTCAGTCCAACTGGTATCAGCCACCTGAGCCACATCAAATGCAGCATTGCCGCTGGTAGCAAAAACGCGCAGCGTTGCCGAAGCAACCGGGCCATCCAAACCAGCCACGTTGAACTTCAAGTAGCTTAGAATGTCCGGGGCATCATCTGTTCCCAAAATTGTGGCAGAGCCGTAATTGGCCGTTGAGCGATTGGACAACACAATAGCATCATCGCTGGTGCTGAAGGTGAACGTGCTGCCACCAGGGCCAGGGGTATTGGTTGGCGTTGGTGTATTTGTGGGTGTGGGCGGTACGCCTGTGCTGGTTGGGGTGGGGGTTGGCCCGCCACCGCCGCCAAACTGTACAACCAGCTCTGGCGGATTACTGCCTTCGCGGCTGCTCACCTGAATCAGACTGGTTTCGGCCGTACTTAAGCCAAAGCTCAAGAGCCCATTGCCCGTTACGTAGCTTGTTACATCAACATCCACATAATTATTGGCTGTGATAGCGCCAGAGCCGTTCAAAACAGCGCCCAAAGCAGGAGCGTTGCTGCCGTTTAAGGTGAATTCTCCCCAGCTGTTGTCGGCTACCTGGTGAACATTGTAGCCAGGTGTGGAGGTGGATTGGGTATAGATGCGCAGCGTTGCCTGGGTTACTGCTCCGGTTACGCCTTGAATGTTAAAGCGAAGATAGCTATTTGTTACTGGTGAGGCATCAATACGCAATGTTGCTGCACCGCCTAAATTGCCGTTGGGTCGTGAAGAAATGGCAAAGGCGTCTGCTTCTGGATTGAGCGTGACTGAGCCGGTACCTGGACCTGGGGTATTGGTTGGCGTTGGCGGTGCGGGTGTATTTGTGGGGGTTGGCGGTACACCTGTGCTGGTTGGGGTGGGGGTTGGCCCGCCAGTGGTGCAAGAAGCATAGCTCATCGAAGCAATGTATGTTCCCCAGCGACCCTGCGTTGTGCCAGTGTTTTTACTGTACTCGCCCAAGTACCAGAAGGTCGTGCCATCTGGATCGATGGTCATGCCGGTGTAGTCACCCCAGCGGCGTGGCGAGGAAAATTCAAACGAGGTGTAATTGATTTCGCCAGCTTTAATTTGGGTTTCCGCTTGCAAGGTGTTTAGTGGATCGCTGCTCTGTCGTCCGGCATAAAATACGGAGGGGAAGGAGCTGTTATTAGATTTGGTGTACCCGACTGCCATATCATCACAATGGTTAACGGCCAGGTCGGGATGGAAACGATAGTCGCCGTTGCTGGACAAAACGCCAGATTGCACAATGGTTGCCGTTGCGGGATTAATTTGCGCCCAGCGAATACAGTTCACGGAACCGCTGCCTGGATTACAGGCTATGGCCATGGTTGTCCAGGCGAAACCGTTGCGGTATTCAAAATCGAGTGGACGCCAATCGCCTGCGTCGAGCGTGCCGCCGCCAGACTGTACAGAAGCCAGGGGCAAGCCTGCCGTTACGCCTGTGCTGGCATTGAGATCGATGGTGCCAACGGCCGTTACCGTATTTGCCCCAAATGGATCATTCCAGGCCCAGATGGTGTGATCCGCGCCATTGTAGCCTGTTTCTGTGATGAAATAGTGAGGGCCACTCGTTGGCCAGGTGCCCTGATTCCAACCATGCAGATTCGCTGGCTGAGGCGTGTCTTCATTGCTGCCCAGGTTTTGCATCACAGATGCGGCTGGCTGCCCGGCATACATGGCCTGCTTGTCAAAGGCCCAGATGCGAGAGTCTAAGAAGCTAAAGGTAAACATGTTAGCGCCCATGTAAATGGCATCTTGACCCACGCCAGCATGTGGGTAATCGAAGAAGATGCTGCCGCTGCCGGTTACAAAGTGGTAGACATTCCAACTGCCTGTTGGATCATTTGTTTGAGAAACGGCCAAACAATAGCCAGTGCCGTCGGCATCAATGCCTAAAATGTAGCGATCCGCAGATTCATCGTAAATGGCGTTGGGGTCAAACACGCCGGTACAATTGGGATTGGCTGACATGAAGCTGTCGAAGGTAGTGGGGCCAACTAGAGAGTTGCCGTTTTTGTCATAAATTTCGAGGGCCACGTTGACTACAGCAATGATGTGATTTGGGCCGACGGTTAGTTCAGGATCAGGGGGAACATTGCCACCGCCACCGCAGCATTCGTTGTAATCCATGCTGTCGAAGTTGGTGCCTAAAACTGGGGTAAGCGGATTTGGGCCGCTGGGTTCCTGGATACCCAGGCTGGGAAGTAAGTTGGCTGATTCTGCTCGAAGTTCTGCTAACTGTGCTTCGCCGCGAATACCATCTTGCTCATTTAGATCTAATTCGCCTTGTCTCCATCGATCAAGTTGGTTGTTGGGGTCCAAAACACCAGCCGGTACATCACGCAAATTAATGGTAAATGGTTCGGATAATTGCGTCACTGGCAATGCGAGATCACCAGCCTCTACAATCTCGCCGGAAGCGGGGGCAAAGGCTTGAATTGCTTCCTGGCGGCTGGCGGTTTCGGCTGCCGGGTTAACAGCGAGGCCGATCAGCCAAATGCCAATGGCTAGTAATGCGATTGGCAAGCCAATGCGGGGGAGTTTACGGAAAATCATTTTTTTGCTCCTTCACGACAGCGGTTATTGGGTTTTTCATAGCCGCTCATTGTGCATGAGGTAAAGATTGCACGCTAGGCGGTCTATGTTTAATCACTCTGCTATGATTTGACAGCCAGGGAGGACGGCCGTTTCTTCCATAATATACGGTAGGTAGCTTACCTTACGAGAAATCTTTCTTTATTGTAATTACGATGCTTATTCTGAGGATATTTTTGAACGTTTGTGTTCAAAAATTTTTTTGTGAATTACCGTTAACCCAATAACAAATAGGCCAGTATCAGCATAACAATAATCGCCACGGTGACGAGAAAGCCTAAAATAATATTAAGTGCCAGTGTGTCTTGCTTTGCGGAACGAGGCCGCTTGGCCTGGCTATCTCGTGGTTTATCTAAACTTTGCTTGAGGTCAGCGACCATTTTATCTGATTCTGTAGCCGGCTCGGCCGTTTTGCCAACAAGCGTTGGCTCTTCTTCTACAGGTTCCACGCGGGGAATGGCTTCCTCGCCCAGGGCTGCCGGTTCTTTGAGCCAATCGGGCAGGTCTTCATTGGCAACGGCCGTTTCTTGAGTGGTTTCGGCGGGAACGGCCGTAAAAGTAGTGTCTACATCTTCTTCGGGCAGCCAGTCTGGCAGCTCATCTGTCTCTGATTGGGCCAATACATCCCGTGTTAGCTTTGGCTCGGCGGGGGCTGGTGTTGTGGCGGCCAGGTCGCCTGCGCTTTGCAGCGCCGCCAGCTGCTGCCGGGCTTTTTCATGATTGGGATTTAAAGACAGCGTTTTGCTTAGATACACAGCTTGTTTTTGGGGAGAATCAACCAACAGACTCAATAAATACCAGCCCTGCACCTGCTCTGGATCGCTATCAAGCAGTTCGGTTAGCTGGCGTTTTGCAGTTTGTTTATCGCCCATTCTTACGGCGGCAATTGCCTCTTTCAGCTTTTCGTCCATAAGAAACCACCCTTGTGCCACTTTAATTTAGCATCATTTACATAACAATGGTTACTGTTGGGGCACATTGTAGCATGGCTTGCATAAAATTTCGAGGGGAGAAATATGATTAAGAATCTATCCAAAAAAGCCAGAGGCTTGTACTGAGCGCAGCCAAAGTAGAAAAAAGAGAATCAGAGGCTTTAACCCTAAACTCAAAAACCTTTATGAACTCTGTGGCTCATATTTAAGTGTACCTATTTTGTTAATTGGCTGAGGCTGGGGCAGGGGTAATGGAGATGTGCCTGGTGGACGGCCGTAAAATCAACCTGAGAGACAATGGCAGGCTCCAGAAAATTAGCCAGGGCTAAAATCAGGTCGCAGACGGGCAGCCCCATCACGTTACAATAGCATCCTTGCAACTGAGCCACTGGTTTGAATTGGGGGTGCTGAATGGCGTACCCGCCTGCTTTATCAAAAGGGTCTCCCGTGGCTATGTAAGCGTCAATTTCGGCATCTGAATAAGGGCGCATGGTGACAACGGCCGTACTAACCCCATGCCATTCCCGACCGCTGCCCACTTCCCACAGCACAACACCAGTGTGTACCTCATGCTGCGTGCCCCGTAAACGTTTAAGCATCTGTCGCGCATCCGCCGCATTCGCTGGCTTATTAAGCATCTCTCCAGCAAAGGCAACCGTCGTGTCGGCCGCCAAAATGATGGTTGGGGACGAGGCAACAGCCCTCAGCCCAGCAGCAATCTTTGCCGACTTTAGCCGGGCAGTTTGAACCACATTAAGCGCCGGGTCTGGGTCTGTAACGCTGTCTTCGTCAGCGTTTGCCACCTGAATTTGAAAAGGCAGCCCTAAAAGCTGAAACAGCTCACGTCGGCGGGGCGATTGGGAGGCTAAAATAAATTGAATATTCATTGATATAACAAAAAAGGCTAGTGCCAAGGCGGCCTAGCCTTTTTTTAACGTTTCAAAAAAACAGGTGCGTTTACTTCAATTCTACAACAGCGCCAGCTTCTTCCAGCTTCTTCTTGGCTTCTTCAGCTGCTTCTTTACCCACGGCTTCCATGATGGTACCCAGGTTATCAACAACTTCTTTAGCCTCTTTCAGACCTAAGGCTGTCAGAGCACGGACTTCTTTAATAACGTTGATTTTCTTCGGTCCAACCTCTTTCAAAACCACGTCAAATTCGGTCTGTTCTTCGGCAGCTTCTGCTTCGGCCCCGCCCATCATCATGCCAGGCATGGCAGCCATAGCCATTGGTGCAGCGGCGCTAACACCCCATTTTTCTTCCAGCATTTTGGTAAGTTCAGCAGCTTCCAATAGGGTCAGGCTGCTCAAATCGTCTACAATTTTTTCTAAATCGGCCATCTTAATATTTCCTCCGAAAATTTTATATTTTGTTTAATTGTCTTCACTTGCAGCTAAACGGACTTAAGCCGCTTCTGCTGCACCTTCTTCACTTTTTGCGTAGGCGTCAACAACATTAACAACCTGACGAACACCACTGGCCAAAACAGAGGCCACGTTGCGTGCTGGGGCGCTGAGCAGGCCAGCAATTTGTGCCCGCAGTTGCTCCAGGCTGGGTAGTTTTGCCAGGGCTTCTATTTGTTCAACTGTTAAAAATTCATTCCCTAAGAAACCACCGCGCAAAGTTACTTTTTCATCATCCTTGGCATAATCCACCAGGGCTTTTGCTAAGGACGGTGCTTCTTCCAGGGCAAAGCCTGTGGCCAGCTGACCTTCTAAGAAATTGTCTGGAAGCGTAATTTCTGCTTTTTCTAGGGCCAGTTTAAACAGCGTGTTTTTAGTAACATGGAATGTGCCATTTGCTTCATAAATTTTGTCCCGCAGAGCATTCATTTGCTTTACATTCATGCCAGTGTATTCGGCTAGAAAGATTGCGCGACTATTCTGAATAAGTTCATCATATTGCGCTATCAGCTCTACTTTGCGTTTTTTTGTAATTGCCAAATTTATTCACCTCCTTATGAGTGAAATAAAAAATCCTCATGCCAGTGAGCATGAGGATTTGACAGACAATCTGAAACGAAAAGTCAGGCGAGGCTTTTTGAACCTGTACCGCGACTTTTAGCTGTAGAAGTTTGCAATCCCCACCTCGGCTGGCGATTTTAATACGATTAAGTCGTAACCAACTGTCTCTGGTAGAGAGCGTTTTAGTTTTTAATCAGCCGCTATTTTTACGACAAAGCTTCGCTTGTGTCAAGGCGAATACCAGGCCCCATTGTATTTGCCATCACAATACGATGAACATAGGTGCCTTTTACGGCCGCAGGGCGGGCGCGTTTTACGGTGTCTAGCAAATGGTTCAGGTTGTCCATGAGCTGTTCTTCAGTGAAGCTGGCTTTGCCAATAGGCGCATGAATGTTGGCGGTTCTGTCAACGCGGAACTCAACACGACCGGCTTTTGACTCTTCGATGAGTCTGGGCAAATCTGCACCAGGGGCAACGGTGCCTGCACGGGGGTTGGGCATTAAGCCGCGAGGCCCCAAAACACGACCAAGACGGCCGACTTTCCCCATCATGCTGGGCACGGCAATGGCCACATCGAACTCGGTCCACCCATCTTGAATTTTCTTGATGAGTTCGTCGTCGGCAATATAGTCGGCACCGGCTTCTTCTGCCAGGCGTGCGTCTTCACCTTCGGCGAAGACGAGTACGCGCACGGTTTTACCCAGGCCGTGCGGCAGGTTTAGTACTTCGCGTACTTGCTGGTCGGCGTGCCGTGGATCAACCCCTAGGCGCATGTGTACTTCTACGGTGGGGTCAAATTTAGTAACGGCCGTTTCCTTTATTAACTTCACAGCTTCAGACCGCGAATACAAATGATCCCGATCGATCTTAGCTGCGGCTTCCAAATATTTACGTCCTCGTTTTGGCATAATTACTCCTTGTGGTCTTAGCGAACCTGGTTAAGTTCTCCCACGGATAGTTAGTCAGATACCGTAATGCCCATGCTGCGTGCCGTACCAGCAATGATTTTGATGGCCGCATCCATGTCACGGGCATTTAAGTCCTTCATTTTCATTTCAGCAATTTCGCGTAGTTGGTTAGTTGTAACCGACCCAACTTTGTCGCGGTTAGGTACAGAAGAACCACCACGAATGCCAGCAGCCTTCTTCAAGAGATCGGTTGCTGGAGGGGTTTTCAAAATGAAGTTAAAGCTTCCATCCTGAAAGACGGTTACCTCAACTGGGATGACCTGCCCGACCTGGCCCGATGTTTTTGCATTGTACTCTTTGCAAAACTGCATCAGGTTAATGCCGTGCGGGCCAAGCGCTGTACCAACGGGGGGTGCCGGGTTGGCTTTGCCACCCTGAATTTGAATCTTAACAACTGCTTTTATTTTTTTAGCCATATTACCTCCATGGAGTCCAAACGCCTGTGCTCAGGCTCCTCCAAGAATCAAACAACAAAATACGAAGGCAGCGTACCCATAAATTGCGAGCAACCCACCTTCGCGAATAAACAATTATACTTTTTCGACGTGCAAGAAATCGAGTTCAACCGGTGTTTCGCGACCAAAGAATGAAACCATAACGCGAACTTTGGCACGGTCAGCATCAATTTCAGAAACAGAACCGATAAAATCGGCAAACGGGCCAGTGCCAATGCGCACTTTTTCCCCAATTTGGAAGTCGAACTTCACCTTGGGCGCTTCTGCTTCCATGCGGTTCATGATTTTAGCAACTTCTTCAGGACGCAATGGGGTGGGTTCATTACCCATGCCCACAAATCCGGTTACGCCAGGCGTGTTGCGCACGACGTACCAAGAATCTTCATCCAGCAGCATTTGCACGAGAATGTAGCCTGGGAAAACGCGACGCTCTACCGTACGGCGCTTGCCATCTTTAATCTCTATTTCTTCTTCGGTAGGGATAACAACGTCAAAGATTTTGCCTTGCATGCCCATCGTTTCAATACGCTGTTCAATGCTGTGGCGCACCTTGTTTTCATAGCCAGAATAACAATGCACGACGTACCAGGAACGGCCGTCATCTGGAATGAGGCTGCTAGTTTCGCTACCCGCTGACAAAGAAGACGTTTCTGTTACTGCTTCTTCTTTCACTTCTTCTTTATCTTCAATTTCATCACTCATTTAAAATCTCACTTGCTAATGCCAGCAAATACTGCAAAGTTGCCCTAGTGTTTCGCCCAATAAATATTGACGGATAAGCGATTCAACGCAAAACACTTAACACTTAAACTGAAGCAAACGTTCGCCTATTTTATCCGTCAAAAAGTTTGCTTCATTACTAGAGCCCAATAATCTGCTCAATAAGCAACTGAATCACATTTGAGAAAAGCAGATCAAATACCCACAAGAATAAGGCAAAGGCAATCGTAACGGCAATTACAATTGCTGTGAGCCGCTGCGATTCCTCCCTGGTTGGCCAGGTCACCTTACGTAGCTCGCCGCGAGTCTCTTTCCAATAACGAGCCATTGGATTGGGTTGATTGGCTGTTTTTTCTGTCACCGTCATCTTTCCTTCTGTTCAGAAGTCAGCTTTATGCAAAAGCGGAAAGTTTTTGAACGTTAGAAAACCTGATTTCTCCGCTTTTTACAAATGTAATCAGCTAAATCATCTCGGTTTGCCTGTAAAAACTTCTAGCCAATACATAATGGCTGCCGTTTACAAAATTACCTCCAGAGACCAACGCGGGCCTCTGGAGGTTTTTAAGAGCAGGGGGTGCAGGAATCGAACCCGCAGCCTACGGTTTTGGAGACCGTCGCTCTGCCAATTGAGCTAACCCCCTAAAAATTAAATGGGGTCTGTATCTATTTAAACTACAGTACCCCAATTATACACTAAATTGTTAATTCAGGATTTTAGTAATCACACCAGAGCCAACGGTCAGGCCACCTTCACGAATGGCAAAACGGCCGCCTTCTTCCAACGCCACCGGCTTGCTCAACGTCACCTGCAAGTTCACGTTGTCGCCCGGCATCACCATCTCTACCCCTTCCGGCAAGGCAATCTCACCTGTCACATCCAGGGTGTGGATGTAGAACTGCGGCCGATACCCTGGGAAGAATGCCTTGTGCCGCCCACCTTCGTCCTTGCGCAGCACGTACACTTCGCTCATGAACTCCGTATGCGGGGTGATGCTGCCTGGCTTGGCCAATACCTGACCGCGCTCAATCTCTTCCCGCGCAATACCGCGCAGCAGCAATCCTGCATTGTCTCCAGCTTCCACCTTGTCCAGAATCTTGTGGAACATCTCCATGGAGGTCACAACCACTTTGCGGGTTTTTTCCTGCAAGCCCACAATCTCAACCTCGGTGTTGGGGGTCAGGGTGCCCCGGTCCACACGTCCGGTCACCACCGTACCGCGTCCTTTGATGGAGAAGACATCTTCCACCGACATCATGAACGGTTTGTCCGTCTGACGTTCTGGTGTGGGAATGTATTCGTCTACCACCCGCATCAGCTCCAGGATTGGGGCATATTCGGGGGCGTTCACATCGTCGCTCTCGCATTCCAGAGCTACCAGGGCGCTGCCCCGCACGATGGGGGTTTCATCCCCAGGAAATTCGTAGGTGTCCAGCAGCTCGCGCAGTTCTAGCTCTACCAGCTCCAGCAGCTCTTCGTCGTCCATCATGTCCACTTTGTTGAGGAAGATGACGATAGCTGGCACCTCTACCTGACGCGCCAGCAGCACGTGCTCGCGGGTTTGGGGCATGGGGCCATCGGGAGCGGAGACCACCAGGATTGCGCCATCCATCTGGGCGGCTCCGGTGATCATGTTTTTGATGTAGTCCCGGTGACCGGGGCAGTCTACGTGGGCGTAGTGCCGGTTTTCGGTTTCGTATTCAACATGGGAGATGGCGATC
Source organism: Ardenticatenaceae bacterium (assembly GCA_020634495.1). The sequence goes on from JACKBR010000006.1 coordinate 86,120, forward strand.
GTGATCCCGCGGGCTTTTTCTTCGGGAGCGTTGTCGATCTGGTCGAAGGCGGAGAAGTCGGCGAACCCTTTGAGGGACAGCGTTTTGGTGATTGCTGCTGTCAGGGTGGTTTTGCCGTGGTCTACGTGACCTATCGTCCCTATGTTCACATGTGGTTTTTCGCGCACAAATTTTTCTTTTGCCATCGTTAATAAACCCTTGTTCCTTATTAGTTAAATATTGGTTGATTTAAACTAATGATTCAAATTTATACAAAAGCGAAAAGCGCACTGCTTTTCTGGGGCAAAGTTCTGAGGCATTAAAAATGTACTGCCTAGAATGTTTGCCATTTTCACAACAATACCCCGCCATCCTGTGTTCCGTTACAAGATAGACGGGGCAGAGAGCCCACGATGGGACTTGAACCCATGACCTCATTCTTACCAAGAATGTGCTCTGCCGCCTGAGCTACGTGGGCAGCTTTTCCAAATTATGTAGTCAGTAGATTTGTTAACTAGGTTTAACCATTGACTGGCTACTAATGACAGGAAGATGGGCCAGGTAGGACTCGAACCTACGAAGGCTATCGCCAGCGGATTTACAGTCCGCCCCCTTTGCCACTCGGGACACTGACCCTAAAGATGTTTTGGATGTGTTAATTTGGAGCAAGCTGCTTGCGAACCAGAGGTAAGGTGCTTGGTATTTGTTTAAGCGCTATCTCTGGTTTACTAAAGCGATTCAATCTCGCCATCATTTGCTGATTTTGTTCTTGAAACACTTTAAGCCGACGATGGGACTTGAACCCATAACCTATGCTTTACAAGAGCATTGCTCTGCCAATTGAGCTACGTCGGCAAATATGTGGTTGCAGGCAAGTCGCCTCCGCTGCTCAATGAGCAACCTCAGGCGGATAAGTATAGCATTTGTACTTTTTTCGTCAAATAGATTTTTCTGAATTGTGTTGTTTTGCTGGCAATTTAATTTTGTTTGCGGGGATACAATCTTTTTCTTGTTGAGTTCGTTTATAATGGGGGAAGAATTAGCAATTGAGCGTTGTTTTGGGAGTTGTTATGGATATTTCGGTTAGTGGGCTGAACGGCCGTTTAGCCTCTAAGCTTCCCCCTGAATTGCCCCTGGGTCTTGTATTTGTTGTCGGTCAGGTTGATAGAGTTATTGATGATGGCTTTGTTTTGACCGAAGGGTCTCACCGGCTGCACTGTCGTATCAAGGGCAATGGGGAGATTCACCTGCAAGATGAAGTCCGCGCCAGCGGACATTTGATGTTTGATGCGCAGAAGCTGCAATATTATTTGTTGGCGCGTGATGTGGAAGTTGTGACGGCCGAACCGCTTAGTGCCTCTGGCAGCTCGCGGGAGGTGTTGGCTGAAAGCGAAGGATTGCTGTCTGCTTTGTCTGCTGTGAAGGCCCGGGCCGATGTTGCCCCGCCTTCAGATGAAGGTATGCCCGTTTGGGTAAAGAAGCTGGCCCCACCAGAGATTCAGGCGGAGGGTGCAGGGCCTGACACGCTGGCAGAAGGCCAGCTGCCAGCTGCGCGGACTGAATTGGATGATGAGTTACTCTCTGTGCTGTCTCAGGCGATGGATAGCGAGGAGGATGTGGAGCTGACGCCAGAGCTGTTGGCAAAATATATTCCAACGGAACCCACGTTAGCGGAAGATACGGCCGTTACCACCAAAAGTTCCGCCAAACCAGCAGAGGAAGAGCCGTTGGCAGACCTGGCAACCAGCTATCGGCCTGTGAACCGGCAAGATACCGATTGGCTGGTTATCTTGCTCATTATCAGCTTTTTTGTGCTGACTGTTGCGGCCGTTGTGACCATTGTTTTGCTGCTGGTGGGGTGAGCCAGTCAGAATTTGTGAATTACAAAGAAACTATTAAAAGGAATCGATTGTGAGCGTGAATACTGCAAATGGGCCTGTGACAATAATGTGTCTGGCCAGTTACTTCAAAGGAACAACCTTTTTGACCGCTGCCAAGCAAGCAGGCTGCCAGGTAGTGCTGGTCACGCGGGAAAAACTACAGGGGGAAGCGTGGCCGTGGGAAAGCATCGACGAGGTTTTTTACATGCCGCAGCTCGCTGCCCAGCCAGATATTATTTATGCCATTGCTTATTTTATGCGGGGATGGGCTGTGGATCAGATCATACCGTTGGATGATTACGATGTGCTCACCGTGGCGGCTTTGCGCGAGCATTTTCGGTTGCCAAACATGGGGGAGACGGTGAGCCGCCATTTTCGGGATAAGCTGGCGATGCGGGTGAAGGCTCGGCAGGAAGGGTTTCGGGTGCCGGAATTTACGGCCGTTTTCAACTACGATCACCTCCGCGAATTTATGGGCCGGGTGCCACCGCCCTGGCTGCTTAAGCCCCGTGCCGAGGCAGGCGCAATGGGCATCAAGCGCATGGAACATTCTGAGATGTTGTGGCGCAAACTGGACGAATTGGGCGATTTGCAATCGTACTTTTTGCTGGAACAGTTTGTAGCCGGGCCAGTTTATCATGTGGATGCCATTGTGTGGCAGGGCCAAGTGGTTTTTGCCACAGCCCACCAATATTTGCAGCCGCCCATCGATGTGGCTCACCAGGGTGGTGTTTTTGTGACCCGCACGATGCCCCGCCAGGCCAAAGAGACCAAATCGCTGCTCAAGCTGCACAATAAGCTGATTTTGGCCCTGGGGATGGAGCGCGGCGTGGCTCACACGGAGTTTATTAAAGGGCAGGATGGCGAATTTTACTTTTTAGAAACGGCCGCTCGCGTGGGCGGGGCAAATATTGAGCAGTTGGTAGAAGCATCGTCTGGAATAAATTTATGGGGCGAATGGGCAAAGTTGGAAACGGCCGCCCTGCGCAGTGAAGCGTACCAGGTGCCAGAAGACAAAGGCGAATACGCCGGAGTGATGATTTGCCTGGCCCGGCAGGAGTGGCCCGATTTATCTGGCTACCAGGACCCAGAAATTGTGTATCGCATTCACAAACAGCAGCACGCCGGACTCATTGTTACTTCCGCCAAACACGAGCGCGTTGAGCAGCTCATCCACGACTACAGCCAGCGTTTTGCCCACGACTTTTTAGCCGTCGCTCCACCCTTGGATACCGCGCCAACTTAATCGGTGAATGGTGGTGGAAAACTTTCACTGAATACAGACCGACTGAAAACGGATTACTAAACCCCGTGCTGCTGGCGGTATTGGGCAATGAGAGTACGAATGGCGCGTTGGTTAGCAACAGCCGTTTCCATCGGTTCCTTTAGCGCAGTTTTATAAGTTTCGTCCATTTGCTGCACTTTGCTAACGGCCGTATCCGCCTTAAACATCAGGTCGTCGCGCAGCGGTTTGATGAGCGATTGGTGCAGGGCGGTTTCATTGTTTTGGTCCCGGTTCAGCCAAATGTTGAGCGGTTGGGTGATGTTGGTGTCCAGTCCACTGATGGTGTTGGGCGTTTCCATGACCAGATTGGTGATCGATTGCATGATGGTGGTGGCCGTTTGCCCAATGCCAAAGGGGAGCCACTTTTTAACGCTGTCAAACCAGTCTGTGAGCATTTGCAAAAAGGGGCCGACTTGATCTACCACCTGGGTTAGCCGCTGTTCAACGGCCTGAAAATAGGTCTCAATTTTGCTAAGATGGTCGATAAGCCAGATACGGCCGTTGTCTAGCACCGGTATCTGCGTTTCAAAATTTTGCAATGCCAGTCGCCCAATTCGAATGCTTTCAGAGAGAGGGGGCAGGTCAGCCAGCATGTTGTCTAATCTGCCTGAAAAAGTGGTGAGGCCATTTTGTACGGCCGTTTCCATATCAACACCTTCCAATTGTTCGTATAGCGCCACCAGCCCAGCCATCACCCCAATCTGCTCATTTGCCTGATTCAACTCCGCCGCCAAAGCATCTTGGCTGCTGCCAGACTGTTGCGTTTGCTGGAGGCTGGCAAGCTGGGTTTGGGCCGCTTCTAACGCGGTTTGCAGGCGGACATTTTCGGCCTGGGCAGAGGCCAGTTGGGTGAGTGCTTCTGGATTGCTTGTGATGTTGTTGGTAGGGGCAGAAACGGCCGTTGCAGTTGTGCTGCTGCTGGTGATGACTGGCGTGGTGGGTAGAGCCTGGTTGTAAAGCGCAGCTCCCGCACCTGTGGCCGAAGCAGCAACGGCCGTCTTTATCGCGTTTTTCAAAAAATCCCGGCGGCTCATCGCCTGGTCGTACTGGTTTGCCATATCCTTTCTCCTGCAGCAAAGATGACCACCATCCCAGATAATCACTTTGCAAAAGCGTTTCGCCTTTGCAGAAGATTGGCTCAACAAACACAACACGCCACAGTTGTGCCAATGGCCGCATTTTAGCACGAATGTTCTAGACATGGCAACTGCTCAGGAAAATTGGCCTGCCAAATTTTGTAATTTCCGCTAATTCAGGGCAAAATCCGTTTACCTTGCACCCCGACAACTCAAGTTTGAATTTTTGTACCCACAGGAGAAAAGCCGCATGGAAATTTCTGTTTCGCAGGCAAACGGCCGTGTTCCCGTCACTATTTTTCATCTTCAGGGCGATTTAGTTGAGGAAGAACCGCTGCGCAGTGAAGCTGCCCAGGCCGTGGGCAATGGCAGCCAGGCGATTTTGCTCGATTTAACAAACGTCCCCTACATCAGCAGCGCCGGTTTACGCGCCATCCAGGGCGTGTTTGAACTGCTCCATACGTCAAACAACACAGACAAAAGCGCTATGAATCGAGGTATTGCTGCTGGCACCTTCAACGCCCCCAATCTCAAGCTCCTTAACCCCTCTAAAAATGGGGCAAAAGCGCTGAGCGTCTCCGGCTATGATATGTTTTTGGAAGTTTTCACGGACAAAGGTAAAGCAATCAATTCTTTCTAGCCATTCCTATGGAAAAACTCGGTTCCTATGCCCAAACGCTTAGCCTGGGTGAGGCGATGTCTGCCTTTCGCCAGCAGGTGGAGCAAGATTTGTTGCGCTGCGGCGCGGCTCCAGATGCTGTGGCCGACATGATCATTGCCCTGAACGAGGCCCTGGCAAACGTGGTGCGGCATGGCTACCAGCAGCCGGGGTGGGTGGAGCTGACGCTTTGGCGTGAAGGGGATTCTTTATTGATAAAGCTTTTGGATAATGCCCCGCTGTTTGATCCGACTGGGGTTCCTACCCCAGATATTACGGTGCCGCTGGGGCAACGGCCGTTTGGCGGCATGGGTGTTCACATGATGCGCAAGTTTGTCGATGAGCTGAACTACCAGACAACAACAGACGGCCGTAACCAGCTCACCCTGGTCAAATTCCATGCCTTTTAGCCTGGCTCATTTGGGAATTTTAGAATCAAACGGTTCGTGAAGCGTGATGCGTGACCAGAGGTAGATCACATTGTGGGCAAAATCCCAGGAAATCTGAAAGCCCGTTATCCATTATTTTGTAGGAGGCAGCATGAACCTTTCCATTGAAAAAGTGATTGCAAACAAACCGATAACCGTAATGAAAATTTACGGTGAACTGGACGGCAGCTCGTACCAGAATTTAATCCAGGAAGCGCAAAAGCTCTATGCCGCTGGCACCCGCCATTTGCTGTTAGACCTGAGCGAGATGACCTTCATGTCCAGCGCCGGGTTGGTAGGATTGCACAGCGTTGTCAAGATTATGCGCGGGCAGCAGCCGCCCAACATGGCGGGCGGCTGGAGCGTCATCCATGAAGCATCTCATGATGTAAGCACCAGTACAGAAGTAGAGGCTGCCTGCAAGCTGTTGCAGCCCCAACCACGCGTGCAAAAAACGCTAAGCATGACGGGGTTTGACAACATTTTAGAGATTTACATGGATCGGGAAACGGCCGTTGCCAGCTTTTAAGCCCACCCGCCGATGACCTTCTACGACATTATCCCCTTTATCGACGAAGCAAAGGCGCTGCCCTTTGCCGCCGGTGAAAAAATTTTTGCAGCGGGCGACAGCGGCACCGCGATGTACTTTATCCTGTCTGGAGAAGTGCGCATCACCGTCGATGAACGTGAACTGGATTATTTGCGGCCGGGGCAAGTTTTTGGCGAGATGGCCCTGGTAGACAACCTTGTGCGCAGCGCGTCGGCAACGGCCGTAACGCCCAGCAAGCTTTTCCCCATCAACAAAACCCAGTTTGCTGCCCTGGCTCAACAAGCTCCCGCCTTTGCCATCGAAGTGATGTCCGTCATGTCTGCCCGGCTGCGCCGCTACATGGAAGATGAAGTTAGCCGTTTGCGCCTGCAAGAAGAGATGGCCATTGGCCAAAAAATTCAGCTTAGCCTGCTGCCTGAAAGCTGCCCGAATATTCCAGGCTGGGCTTTGGTGGCCAATTATCAGGCGGCGCGTCAGGTTGGCGGCGATTTGTATGACTTCATCCCCGATCCACATGATCCAGCCCTGCTGCATCTGGTCATTGCCGATGTAACCGGCAAAGGGGTGCCTGCTGCCATGTTTATGGCAGTTTGCCGCACCATCATTCGCACCGAAGTGCAAAACGGTTGTTCCCCCGCAGACATTCTAATTAGAACCAACAAGCAGCTCATGAACGAAAAGCGTTCGCTCCCTTTTTTGAGCGCATTTTTTGGTACGCTTCACCTGCAAACCGGTCAGCTAATTTATGCGATTGGGGGACATGATCGGCCGTACTGGGTGCAGGCCAGCCGGGGGCACATCCAGCAGCTGGCTGGCAAGGGAATGCTGCTGGGTGCATTTCCTATGATTCACCTGGAGGAGTGTGAAATCACGCTGGCTCCAGGTGACAGCCTGATTTTGTACACCGATGGCATAACAGAAGCCCGCAGTAAAATCGGTTTTTTTGATGAATCTAAGCTAGAAGCCATTTTGTCTAAAAACGTCTCTGCCGCTGCCAGCCAAATGGCCGCTGATATTTTGCAGGCGGTAAATCAATTCACCGACAGCCATCCCCAATCTGACGACATGACTTTGGTCGTTATTCAACGAGCGCCAGACCCGGCGACTGGATGACAAGTTACCTCTCTGGCCCTGTGGCTTTGATGGGATAGGTCAGGTTTTAAAATTTGACCTACTCTTGGGTTTCGGGGAGGAAACGGCCGTTCGGCGTAGCAGTTGGTTCGGCATCGGGGTCTGTGTTGGGGGTGGGGCCAAAAAGGCCAATGCCATAGGGTGCCCAGGTGGGCTGGCTGGCCGGGGTGTCATCGGCGGTAATTTGGGTGGCGGCTGGCTGACCGCTGCCAGAAGCGGCCGTTTCCAAATTTATAATGAACAAATCATCATCAAAAATGAAGGCGATGTCTTGGCCGCTAGGCCCCCAGGCCATAAATTGGCGGTCGCGGGGGAAGGCGCTGTTTTCGCCCAGAGGCGGGTAAATTTGCCGGGCGTTGCTGCCATCCTGATCCATCAGCCATAGGGTGTAGTTGCTGCGCAGGCTGTCCACCGGATCGGCCGTGCGTAAAAAGGCGATGCTGCTCTGGTTGGGGTTGGTGACCCAATGCAGATGGCCCCACATGCCAGTTTGGTCGATGAGCTGCTGGTTGAGGCTGGAGAAGATGTCGAACACCCAGCTATTGAATTCCATCTCGCGGTCATCATCGCCGCCGTGGTTGGTAACGGCCACAAAACGGCCGTCTGGCGACCAGGTAAGCGTGGGCACCCAAACCCAATCGGCCAGCGTGTTGTAGGCGGTAAATTCTTGCAGCTGCCGCCGCTTGAAGGCATTTTCGGTGGCGAAGGTGTCGATGAGGCCCACTTCATTGGCGTAGGCATAGGCCAGCATACGGCCGTCTGGCGACCAGGCATAATTGCCGCCCCACCAGCCGTTCAGCGCCGGGTACGTGTCGATAAATTGCTCTGGATTGAAAGGCGTGCCGGCATTTTCAAAAACGTCGGCCAGCCAGAGATCGTTGTTGGCTTCCCAGCCAGGGGGCTGGTCGATGGGATCGGCGGTGGTATAGGCAATTTGCTGGGGGCTGAGGCGGTTTGGGTTCCAATCGGCCCACAGCACATTTTCCACGCCCAGTTCGCGTGGCTCCGCACCGCGCTCGGTGCTAATGACCCACAGGCTGTTGCCGAAGCCGCTGCTTTGGGCCAGGCTGGCCGCTTCGCTGATGACGCGGGTGTAGAGCAGGTGGCTGCCGGTTGGCGACAGGCTAAAGACGCGGCCGTCCAGACCGTCGCCGGTGTTCAGGGTTTCGGGAACGGCCGTACTGCCCCGCATGAGAACGGCCGTGCCGCCGCTGATGATGGCCAGATTGCCGCTAAAATCCACGTTTCCCCGGTTGGCTCCAATGCCAATCATCACCAGTTCGTCTTGTGGCTCGGCCAGCACAACTTCATTGGTGCGGATGCGGCTCACTTCTTGCCCATCGCGGTAAACGATGCGGATGGTGATTTCTTTACGGCCGTTTTGCCCGGCCTGCACAATTTGGGGTGGATCGTCGGCGCTTAGCCCGTCGGTGCGCACAAATTTGCGCTCAAAGGGGATGATCTCTTCAAGAACGTCTACGGTTTCGCTGACGCGCACCACGCGGACGGCCATTTCTGGCGTGAGGGGGGTAAACAGGGGCGGGTCCACTTCGTCCAGGTCGCCAACGGTGACGCCTGCTTCGGCCAGCAGTTCGCGCACGGTGGCCGCGCCAGTGGTGAGGTTGAATTCTTGGCCATCCACCTGAAGCGTCAGGGGAACGGCCGTTGCCTCATTGCCATTCCCATTTGCCTGGACACAGCCTGCCAGCAGCAGCAAAAAAAGACAGATGATCAGTTTGCTGGCCTTTTGCCAGCGGCGTTCATCTGCCTTTGGGGTTGCTTTCTTGTTAATCACTGTCCAGTGATCAGTATTCAGTAATCAGTGAACAGTATTCAGTAAAAAACTGATTACTGGCTCACTGATTACTGACTACTGGCAACTACGCTTTTTCCCACAATTCGCGCACTTCTGGCGAGAGCGATTGGGCGACGGCTTGCTGGGTATTGTTGTCTACCATCTGCTTGACGCCGTGGAAAACGGCCAGGATGGGCGTTTTAGCAAACTGCGGGTCGCTGTTGCCGCTGCGGCGGGAGACCTGGTTTTGGAATTCGTGGCTGCTGAGCTGTTTATTTTTGAAATGGGCCAGCCAAAAGACCCGTTTGACGTCGTTGCCCAGTTCTTCGGGCAGGGCTTTGGCCAGCTTCTTTTTGGTACGGCCGTCCAGGTTAAAACCTAATGTCTTGAGAACGGCCGTGCTCCAGCGCCGTGCGTGGGCTGGGGTGCGTAAACTGCCTTTGTTTTGTACGGTTTGGTAATAAGAATTTAGATCTGCCATGTTAAAAATTATCCATCAAATGTGTGAAAATTGCGAAAGGTGCTGCCTGCAATTTTTACCTTGGCCGGGTGGGTGCGTCAAGTCTTTCTTTGCATAGGTCGGGAAGGTGCCTGGGGAACGGCCGTTGCCCTCGTTGACTTGGCTTTTGACAACTTGCTAAAATCATCCTAATAAAATTTTAAACTTCACAAACAAAGAGTTGGTAGCCATGTGCAAATGCCAACAATGGATGAGATGATGAGCAAAAAACATCTGGCGATCTGGATTGTTTTGACTTTGTTTTTTGGCGGATTGGGGCTGGTTTTTGCCTTTGTTGCCTGGCAAACGGCGCTTGTTGGCTTGTTGGTGTATTTGCCACTTACGGCCGTTTCCCTCTGGTTAACCGTTTTCCGCCGTAAGCTGTGGTTTGGCCTGTGGCTTTTGCTTTATTTAGCCTGGCTGACTTATTTAGGCCCATATGTGGCTGTGGCGTTCGCGCGCATCACAGGTATTGATTTTTAATTTTAATTCCAGGAGCGTAAAAAAATGACGGCGGCAAATTTGTTGGTTACCGAGTTGCAAGAGGCAGATTTGCCCTTTCTGCTGGAATTGTGGCAGTCAGCGGATGTGATGCGCTACGCGGACGAATTCCCCAAGCTAAGAGGCTGGACCAAAAAAGAGAATGCGGCCACAGCCTGGCAACGTTACCAGGAAAAGCGGGCTGAGCAAGGAGCGGGCTACGTCCAGCTTCTGCTGCGGATGATGGATAACAAGCCCATCGGCGAATCGTTCTTTACGCCGCTGCCGGAGGGGTACACCTTTGGCAAATGGCTAAAACCGGAGGGCAAGCTTTGCCTGATGGGAGACATTAAGCTGCTACGGCCGTTTTGGGGTCAGGGTTTCGGGTCGGCTGGGATGCGGCAGGTGGTTGAGTGGTTGTTTAGCCGCACAGAAGCTGGCCTGTTAATTGTGCCACCCCATCGCAAAAATCCAGCCGCTGAACGTGTCTATGAAAAAGCGGGCTTCAAGCTGTTCACCGGCATGAAGTCGTGGTATGGGCACAAAGTGATGGAACTCAGCCGCGAAAAATATAACCAGAATTTAGCTACAAACCAGTTTTGATCTGCCCAGCTGCGGCCAGGCCAGAAAGCGCAGCGCCTTCCACGCGAGGGCCGTTGAAGGCATCACCGGCAAAGGCCAGCGGGGGTAAGCCGTCTGCGATGAGTGTGCGTTCTGGGTGAGTTACCAGAGGCAGGGCGTAGCGCCAGCGGTGGATGTGATGTGCTTTGATGCTGCTGGTTTTGGTTAGAAACGGCCGTATCCCCCCCACAAACAAGCCCACCAACTCCCCTTTTGGCGCTTCGTACCAAATTTTGCTCATCATCGGGTTGGCGTGGGCCGTGATGATGGTGGCCTCTGGTGAGATTCCCTTCTGTTGGTTATCGGCAATAAAGCTGATGGCTGCCTCTGGTCGCTGCAAAGCTCCTGGTTTGGGCAGGTCTACCGCTCCTTCAATCCAGAACAGCCCGGAAAGGCAAGGCGCGTACGCGATTTTTCCCAGAGCGGTCTGGTCTGCGGCGGACAGCGCCACCTGGCCTGCGTTGAGCAATGCCAGCGATTGTGGCACGGGTGGGGTAAGCAACAGGGCGCGGGCTTGGTAGATACGGCCGTTTTCCGCCACAGCTTCCCACCCATCCCCAACCTGATGAACTTTTTCCAGCGTTGTTTGAGTGTGCAGCGTAAGATTTTGGGCCAGATGTTTGGCAACGGCCGTCATGCCCCCGGCCACAGCATAGCGAGGAAAGCCATCATCTAGCGAAGAATCTACCGCAGAGCCATCGGCCCAGCCCCGCGACCATTCAAAAACCATGCCCAGCGCCAGCCAGGTATCAACAATCTTTTGGAAGGTTGGCTCGCGCACGGTAAAAAACTGTGCGCCGTAATCGCCACGCCCTGGCCCCAGCCGCCAGGTTGCCAGGCGGCCGCCCACACCCCGCGCCTTTTCCACGACCCTAACGGTTTGCCCTGCGGCCTGCAAAGCATTGGCTGCCAGCAACCCGGCCAACCCTGCGCCGACAATGAGTACATCACTTTTGGTTTCCATTCAGCCATTTTAGCACAGGGGATGTGATCCGAGCCTGGCGGAAAAACCGAGAATGCGATTTTCTCGGAAACTTTCTGAGGAGACTTCATGAGCGCAAGCGCAACACCATGAATGAAAATCCGCAGATTGGCGCAAGTTGCGCTTGCAGATTGCCCAGATTTTTCTCTGAATTCTCTGTGAAACTCTGTGTTCCGCTTTTTATTTTCGGAGGGGCGAATGGTCTGGAATCCAGTTTCCGGGGAAAATCTCGATCTCACCCTCAACCTGTGCCATAATTCGGCAATGTCTACCTCAACCCCCTACGTTTCCATCCAAAACCTGCAAAAAATTTACACCATTCACGAACGCGAAGCTGGTTTGAGCGCAGCGCTGCGCAGCCTGATCAAGCGCAAATCCAAAGAAGTTCGGGCCGTTGACGACATTTCTTTTTCTGTGGCCCCAGGCGAAGTAGTGGGGTTTTTGGGGCCTAATGGCGCAGGCAAAACCACAACGCTAAAAATGTTGACTGGCTTGCTGCACCCCAGCGGCGGCCAGGCGGACGTGTTGGGGTTTACTCCTTGGCAGCGAGAATCTGATTTTTTGCGCCAGATCACCTTGGTGATGGGGCAGCGCAACCAGCTGGTGTGGGACATTCCAGCGGCCGATTCGTTTGAGCTGAACCGGGTGATTTTTGGCATCCCAGAAGACACTTACCGGCAAACATTAGCGGAATTGACTGAGCTGCTGGATTTAGAGCCGTTGATTCATAAGCCGGTGCGCAATTTGTCGCTTGGGGAGCGGATGAAATGTGAGATTGCCGGGGCGCTGCTGCACCGGCCCAAGGTGCTTTTTTTGGATGAGCCAACGATTGGACTGGACGTGACGGCCCAGCGGCGCATCCGGCAGTTTGTGGCGGAATATAATCAGCGGTACGGCGCTTCGGTGCTGCTGACAAGCCACTACATGGCGGATGTGGAGGCGTTGTGCCAGCGGGTGATTGTCATTCATCACGGCCGTATTCTGTTCGACGGCGATTTGGCGGCCCTGGTGCAAAAATTTTCGCCGCACAAAACCATTGTGGTGGATTTGGCTCCGGGGGCTACCAATGGACGGGGCGCGGAAGCGTTACGGCCGTTTGGCGAAGTCGTCGCTTACACAGAAGGTCAGGCGGTGCTGCGGGTGCCCAAAGCAGAAACGGCCGTTGTCACCACAAAACTCCTTACCAACCTGGCCATCAACGATCTCACCATTCAAGACCCACCCATCGAAGAAGTTATTGAGCAAGTTTTTAGCGAAGGCTAATTGATGCTGGGCAATCTGTGTTAAAATCTAATGGCCTTGCATCGCGGAAGCCGCGCAAATTCAACATTGATGTTCTGAAAGATAAATATTTGTTTGTAACGAACCTGGGATAATGGAGGTGGCGGATCATGGGAGAAAAGCTGACTACACTGGCCAAGAGCAACAGCCAAAAGCATAAACTTTTGTTCATGGCGTTTTTTGTTGTCATTCTGTTGTTGATTGTTGGATGTCAGGAAAAACAATCCGATGACGATGTTGTGGTGGCAACCGAAACGGTGGTGGCGGAAACGGCCGTTCCTCCCACAGAATCCGCTGCCCCAGACGAAAATCCAGAAATTCCCGCTCCCCCGCCACCAGACGGTGTTACTTTAATGGGTGATGTGCAGATAATTGCGGGGGATGAGGCCGCAGAAATCGCCCTCGACGTTCCCACCAATGCCCAGGCAAACAGGCTCGATTTGTTCGGCTGGGATGGCACTCGTTGGGTTTTCATTCCTTCACAGTTTGATGCCGCCACCGGGCAGCGCCACGCGCCGAACCAAGGGTTGGTTACGGCCGTTGCCCTGGTACAGGCCGATGCCCCGGAGACCCTCACGGTAGGTGGCTTTTGGCGTGAGGAAATTGACAGCTCTGAGGAACTGACCGAAAGTGTTGTTAGCACCGTGCGGTTGGGTGCTGATGGAGAATTGGCCGGTTTGCCAGCCGATCCGCCGGACGGCATCGCTAATCCTTATTTGCAACTGACCAACGTTGACGATGATATTGAAACCGCTGGCCTGACTGCGCTGCTGGCAGATGAGGCGGCGCAAACGGCCCAAATTGAAGCGATCATGACGATGGTTGAGCCATTTGCGGGCTTCAATCTGAACTATCAAGGCATCGAGCCTGCGCAGCAAGCGGCGTTTACAACCTTTGTGCAAAATCTGGCTGAGGCGCTGGCCGCGCAGGGGAAAAATCTCACTATCACCCTGCCTGCTCCCCAAGACATCGGCGGTCTGGATGAACAGTGGATTGTCTTGGGTGGCATTGCCGACACTGTTTACCTTCAGCTGCCCCTGGCCCCTCAGGCGTATGGTGAAGATGGCACCGTTGACCAGATGCTAACCTGGGCCACAGACAACATTGACCGGCGCAAGCTGGTGGCCCTTATCCCGACTGATCCGGTGGTTTTGTCCGGTGATTCATTTACCGCATTGTCTGCGGCAGAACAGCTTGGTCATTTTGGCGAGCTGGCCTTTGTAGATGAGGCTGAGGAATTTACGCCTGAGATGCCAGTTGAGGTGATGCTTTCCGGTGATGTTTCGCCAATTGAGTGGGATGAAACGGCCGTTGCCTATCACTACACAGTTGATGGAGAAGATGTCTGGCTGGTTCATCCGGCTACTGTTGCGGCTCGAATGGAAACGGCCGTTGCCCACAACCTTCAAGGTGTTGCCTTCACAGCACCCATTCAACCGTTTGTGTTTGAGGAGACGAATTCGCCTTCCATCGTTTGGTCCTTATTTGATGAAGATGGAAATGGCGTTGCCTCCCAAATTGGATTTGAAACGACTTTTAGCTGGGAAGGGGCAGCAGACCCCGGCGAGTTCATGCTCCAAGTTGATTTCCTTGTAGGCCAGACCTACAGTTCATTGGGAACGCTGCCAATAACCGTTGCCGCTGCCGAAGAAGCGGAAGAAGTCGCCGAAAGTGATGAAGCTGTCGTAACCGCAACCGGCATTCTAAAGGTAAACGCCTACGTGCGCGTTGGCCCCGGCGAAAGCTACACCAAATTCCCCGGTGTCCTTCTCAAAGATAGTGAGATCGAAATTTTGGGGCGGGATGAGTTTGGTTACTGGTTCTATATCGTCTTTGAGAACTTTGATGAGGAACAAAACGGCTGGATTGCTGCCTCCTTGGTCAATCTCGATCCTGAGTTTGAAATTAGCTCGCTAGAAGATGCGTCTGAGAGCGTGGCCACTGCCCCCGATACTGTGGTGGCGGAAGCGCCCGTAAACGAAACCGTGCCCGAAACAACAACCCCCGCTCCCACGCCCGCATCAGGGCCGCCACCGCCCGTTTCTGCGCCACCAGTGGCCGTTGGCGGCTTTGAATTGGGCGGGCAAACACATTCGTTTAGCAATCCTGTCCTCATGGCCTCCGCAGGCATGAACTGGGTTAAGTTCCAACACAAATGGGGCGAAGGCGGTAATCCCAACGATTTAGCCGGGCGAATAAACAATGCCCATGCGGCCGGGTTCAAAGTCCTGTTAAGCATTCCTGGGGCAAACACCTACCCGGATCACATCAACTTTGGCGAGTATGTTCAATTTTTGGCCGGGGTTGCGGCGTTAGGGCCAGATGCCATTGAAGTGTGGAACGAAATGAATATCGATTTTGAATGGCCTGCCGGGCAAATCGATCCAGCCAGCTACGTCAACAACATGCTGGCACCTGCATACAACGCCATCAAAGCGGCCAATCCCAATGTGATGGTCATTAGCGGTGCGCCCGCGCCAACTGGCTTCGACAATGGCACCAACGCCTGGGCCGATAATCGCTACATGTCTGGTATGTTGGCCGCTGGCGGAGCCAGCTATGCCGACTGCATTGGCGCACATTACAACGCCGGGGCCAGTTCGCCCTCAACTGTTTCTGGCCATCCCACGGGGAGCGCCCATTACAGCTGGTATTTGCTGCCCACATTGAATGTGTATGCCCAGTTGGGCAAACCGGTTTGCTTTACGGAGTTGGGCTATTTGTCTGGCGAAGATTATGGCGGCGTGCCCGAGCGGTTTGGCTGGGCGGCAGGCACAACGGTGGCCCAACATGCCGCCTGGCTGGCCGAAGCTGTTAGCGTGGCGGCCAACACGGGTAGAGTCCGCCTGATCATTGTCTTTAATGTTGACTTTACCCAATGGGGCGATGACCCCCAGGCAGGTTATGCGATGATACGTAAAAATGGGGGCTGCCCGGCTTGTGAAACGTTGGCCCGGGTGATGGGGCGGTGAGCGGTATTCGGTAAGTCAGTATTCGGTGGGTCGGTAATCAGTGGGTCAGTGTTCAGTTTGGCTGGGCACTGACCTGTTTTTCAATGTATCCTGGTAGCTTGGTGTGAAAACTTTTGTGTTGTTAGCCGTGTAGCCGCGGATTCTTTCCGCGTCACCTGCACGCAGTAAGAAACTGCGGCTACAATCATCTATTCATTGTTGTGTGCTTAGTTGGAAAACGGCCGTTGTCTTCTCTCTAACTTCCTCCAAAGTTGCCCCCGGCATTAGTTCCAGCAGCGTCAGCTGTCCAGCCACAAAGCCAAATACCGCTAAATCGGTAATCACCATATCCACAGTGCCCAGGGCTGTGAGCGGCAGGGTGCATTCCGGCACAATTTTGGCCGCGCCGTCCCGGCTGGCGTGGGTCATGGTGATGATCAGCCGTTTGGCCCCGGAAGCCAAATCCATTGCCCCGCCAACGCCCAGCAGCGGCTTGCCCGGCACGGCCCAGTTGGCCAGATTGCCCTTCTCATCCACCTGCAAGCCGCCCATGATGGCCACATCCACATGCCCGCCGCGGATCATGGCAAACGAGTCGGCGCTGTCGAAGTAGCTGCTGCCGGGCAGCGCCGTCACCGGAATTTTGCCCGCATTGACCGGGAAATCCAGCGCGCCGCCTGCTTCTGGCGCGGGACCAACGCCCAACATGCCATTTTCTGTGTGCAAAATGATGCCGTGCTCCGGCGTGATGAGATCGGCTACCAGGGTGGGGATGCCCACGCCCAGATTGACCACATCGCCCGGCTTCAGCTCCTGTAGGGCGCGTTCCGCCATGAGCATTCGGGCGTCATTTACTTTCTTGGCCCCGCCCTCAATGGAGGCAGAGGAGCCTAAATCTTCCAGCGTGGTGTGAGCCTGCACCAAATAATCGACAAAGCAGCCGGGGGTGTGAATTTCGTTGGGATCGAGCGCGCCCAGCGGCACAATTTCTTCCACCTCGGCAATGACCAGATCGGCGGCGGTGGCCATTGCTTTGTTGAAGTTTTGCTCGGTCATGCGGTAGACCAGGTTGCCTGCTTCGTCGGCGCGCCAGGCGCGGATGAGGGCCACGTTGCCGCGCAGGGCTGGTTGAAAAACATGCAGCTTGCCATTAATGAGTTTTGTTTCTTTGCCTTCGGCCAGGACGGTGCCTGCGGCGGTGGGGGTGTAAAAGCCGCCAATGCCTGCCCCGGCGGCGCGCATGGCTTCGGCCAGCGAGCCTTGGGGGATCAATTCCACCTCCATTGCGCCGGATTGGGCGGCGGCAACGGCTTCTTTGTTGCTGGTGAAGAAGGAGCCGATGGCTTTTTTGATTTGGCCGTTGCGCAGCAGGCGTCCGCCGCCCAGGCCCGGTTCGCCGACGTTGTTGGCCACGTAGGTGAGGTCGCGCACGGCCGTTTCTGCCAGGGCGTGCAGCAGGTGGACGGGGTTGCCGGTCATGCCAAAGCCGCCCACGAGGATGGTGTCGCCGTTTTTGATGTGGGAAACGGCCGTTTTCAGTGAGATTTGAGGGATTTTATTCATGATCGGAATCTTATCACAATTCAAGTGGGCGGTGGGAATTTTTCAACATGAATCAAGCAGAAAATAACCGGGCAAAGTGAGACACGAAACGGCCGTTTTGTGATAATCTAGTGTTCCCAAATAGCAAGCAACCCACCCAGCCAAACTGGATTGCACAAAAAGAGGAAACCCATGCGCAACTATTTACACATCAACTTAAATGAGCAAACCATCACCAGCGAGGTCGTCGCAGGAGAAGACCTGGTGAAAGCCGGTCGCTACCTGATTGCCAAAACCCTGGTAGAAAGCAATGTGGCCCCCGTAGATCCACTCGGCCCAGAAAACCCGCTGATCTTTTCCGCTGGCCCGTTGGCGGGCACCACCTTTTCTAACGCCAACCGGATCAGCATTGGCTGCAAAAGCCCGCTCACCGGCGGCATTAAAGAAGCCAATGGCGGCGGCACGCTGGCCTATGGCATGGGGCGGGTCAATATTGCCGGCTTCACCCTGCATGGCCAGGCCGACAATTGGGTCGTGTTGCACATCGACAAGGCGGGGCAACTGTCATTTCATGATGGCACGCCCTATTTAGGCAAGCTAAACAGCGAAACGGCCGAATTGCTTTATGCCAAATACGGCAAGAAAATCAGCTTCGCCATTTGCGGGGCAGTGGGTGAGTATCAAGGGCTGCTGGCGGGCATCACCATCAGCGACAGCGACGGACGGGCCTCACGGCTGGCGGCGCGGGGCGGCGTGGGGGCCGTCATGGGCAGCAAAAAGGTGAAGGCGATTGTGATTGAGCTGCACAAAATGCCGGAGCTGCATGACCGAAAAAAGACGCTGGACGCGGTGCGTGGCTACGCCAAATTGATTCAGGAAGACCCCGTAATTCAAAACAGCTACAATCCAATCGGCACAATGGCTATGGCCGATTACACCAACCACGTTGGCGGCATTCCGGTAAACAACTTTACGTTGGGCGCGCAAATTGATGATGAGAAAGAGACGTTCAAGATGGGGGGAACCTTCATCACTGACCTGAACAATTCACGGGGAGGCAACCATTCACATGCCTGTATGCCCGGCTGTGCCATCCAGTGCAGCAATGTGTATGTGGATGCGGCAGGCAAGGAGATTACCTCGCCCGTTGAGTACGAAACGTTGGCGCTGTTGGGCACCAACTGCGGCCTGCGCGAGCCAGATCATCTGGCGGAAATGAACCAATATTGCAATGAGTTGGGCATCGACACGATAGAAACCGGGGCCACGATTGCGGTGTTGATGGATGCGGGCCTGGCCAAATTTGGCGATCTGGCGTTTATGCGCCAGGTGTTTGCCGAACTGCAAGCCGGGTCTGAGCAGGGCCGGTTGTGGGCGCAGGGCACGGCGCGAGTAGGGGAGCATTATGGTTTTCATCGCGTGCCGGTGGTGAAAAAGCAAGCTATCTCTGCCTACGATCCGCGGGTCATCGAGGTGACGGGCATTTCGATGATGACCTCGGCGCAGGGGGCCGACCACACGACGGGGAATGTGCCCAAGGTGGCGTCTCGCGGCAAAGATTTGGCGGAGCTGAAGCAGCTCAGTTTGGAGGCCCAGATTGCCTGTGCGGCGGTGGATTCAATTGGATTTTGCGTATTCGGCCGTACCACGACAAATCCCAACATAGACTTTTTGGCCAAGGCTATCAATACGGCCGTTGGCACCAATTTAGCCCCCACGTTTTTCCAGGAGATTGGCCGGGAATGTTTGCGCCTGGAGCGCGAATTTAACATCGTGGCTGGTTTTACCGAATCAGATGACGAACTGCCTGCGTTTTTCTACGAGGAACCTCTGCCGCCCACGCAGCAAGCGGCCCGCTTCCACGCTGAGGATGTTCATGCTATTTATGAGGAGCTGGATGAGGTGGGAACGTTAGGGGTGCCGGATGAATACGGCCGTGTAAGCCGTCCATAATGAAGAAGCAAACTTAGGTGGAAATCAAAGATTACGCAGATTGAAAAGATAAAAATCTGGTAAATCTGCGTAATCTTTGATAAAAGCAATTATCAGGCAATCTATCTGACTGTTATTTGCGTGTAAGCCGGGAATTGATTCCCGTCAAAATCTTCCACAATAAAGCCGACCACATACTCTCCGGCGGCTGCATCCAAATCTACCCAAATGAGCGTTGAATCGGTGAAGGTGAGCGTGCCCGCTTCTACCGTGACCGCTTCGCTGACGTTGCCGCTGCCGTCCAGGTCCAGCCAGCGCTCCAAAATGGTGAATTTGTCACCGGCCTGGGGAATAATTTCGCGGGGGCCGCCGGTGCCATCGGCATTGCTAAAGCCAATCACCTGCTGCAAAACGCCGTTTTTGAACAGCAGCCGGGCAACCCGCTGTTCGCCATCGCTGTAGGTGTAGATGCCGTCTACGGTGTAGGTGGCTTCCTCAAACGATGCGCCGTAGGTTTGTGGGGTGAAGTGAGCCACAAATGATTCTGTGCCGTCGCTGATGGCAAAAACGATGGGTTCCCATTCAAATTCCAGCACAAAAGATTCGTTGGGCCAGACGGGGTAAAACAGACCGCCGACCTCCTGGGTGTCTTCGCTTTCCAAATAGTCTGAATCGATTACCAAAATGGAGTTGGCGCTGGTGTCTAAGTAGCCCACAAACAGCTTGACGTAGCCGATGTTTTCACCGGAAATGTCGGTGGAGAGCAGGACGGGCTGGTTGGGGGCGGCTTCATTACTGGAGGCGGTGATGGGGGCGACGGCGATGTTGCCCGTGCCGGGGCCGCGTACGGCCGTTGTAGGAACGGCCGCTCCGGCATCTGCGGCGCTAAAAGGCTCGCCTGTGTAGTGGAAGGCTAAAAAGTCATCCCACAAGGAAGCGTTGCTGAAGGTGTTGGCAACGGCCGTATACGATTGCGGCCCGGTGATGGGGTTGCCGTAAAGCTGCGAGTTGGGGAAATAGATGGAAACGCCGGTGGAGCCGGGTTTGTTTGGGCCGTGCTTCTCAGCGATGACGGCCTGATCAATGGCGGCCAGAACAGAATCAACCGCCTGATCGACCTGCCCGCTGCCGCTGTTGCGGGCCAGAAGCTGGGCAAAATGGCCTAAATCGATGTAGGAAGGCGGCACGTTGCTGCCAAACACGCTGGTGAACGATTGGGCGCGGGTGCGGTTTTGGGCAATCATTTGCTGGTTGTCGCTGCTCAAGGCCAGGCTGAGGTCGTTGATGCTGTTTACCAGGGCGGGAATTTGAGAGAGGTCAACGGCCGTTAGCGTGACATTTTGCTCCATTTGCTGCACCAACTGCTGCGTAGAGACGTTGCTGGGGCCGCCAAACAGGCCAAACAAACCACCCAGCGGATTGCCCCCGCCAAGCAAGCCAGCCCGCGCTTCGGGGTCTAAAATACGCTGGTCATCCCGAATGTAGCTGTCCACGATGAGGCTGCCTAAATCGCCGCCGTTGATGCCAGGATTGGTGGCCAGGGCTTCCAAAAAGCCAGCATAGGCCCAGCCCAGCGCGGGTTCAACTTCTTGCGAAGCCACGGCGTAACGGGCATGGGGGGCCAGCGCGGAGAAAATCTCCACACCGCCCATCAGGCAGGCGTCCATGCCAATCAGCTCAAACTGGTCAATGCCGGTTTGAGCGCGAATCTCACCGAGCGCCTGGTCAATTTCCATCAGGTAGAGATCGTTGCCTAAAGCGGCCGTTATGGGCAAGCTGTTGTCGGTGGGCACGCTGGGGTCTGGATCAGACCAGCCACCAGGCCAACCAGCGCCATGATCAGACATGATGAGCACGTATTTGTCTGCCGGGTAATTTTGCACGGCCCAAACCACAAAATCGACCAGGGTTTGGCTGTCGGCCATGTTCACTTCGCCCAAATCCTGCACCAGTTCAGAACTGATGGTTTGCAAATCATTGTCGCGGGTGACAAAGTAGCGCCGTGCGGTTGTCCAGTTGCCATCCCCGGCGAAACCGCTGCTGAAGCGATCCAGCTGGGCCACAATGTTCACGTTGTCGTTAGAGCCAATTCGTTCGGCTTCATTCAGGTCAAGAAAAATATCCTCTTCCAGAATTTTGTCGTCGGCGTCCTGGTACAGCATGACGGTCCAGGTTTGGTCTGATGGCCCACTGGCGGAAAGGGTGGGGAGGGGCTCATTGTTTGTTTGGGAGGACTGGCTGCTTGATGTGTCTGTGTCGCTAAAAATTGGCTGGGTGTCTGGGTTGTCACCTGCATCGCTGCCGCCAAGGAAATTAGAAATTGGAATGCCGCAAACGGCCAGAGCAATGACAATAAGCAGTATGACCAGCGGTGACATTTTGCCCCCGCCACCAGGGAGCGAAAATCCGCCGCCAGAGGGGCGTGGTTTGTAACCACCGCTGCCGCTGCCACCACTGGCTGGTCGGCTGGGCCGGTCTCGCCTGGGGGCTTGGGCGCGGTCACGCTCGCCATCGCGGTTGCTTTTGCGCCGCCGCTCGACGCGCACGCGGGGTTTGCCGCTGCTTTGTTTGCTAAATTGTGGTTGGCCAAAGTTGATGTTTTGTGCTCGGGTGGAAACGGCCGTTGCCAGCGCTAATTCCTTTTTCACTTTAATTTTAACTACATCCCAAAAATTCATAGCATCGCTTCCTCACTTCTATAATTTGTTACTTCAGGCTGCCAGATCATAAGAGTAACTGGCAAACTGTCAACCGATTAGAACCCGTTGGCAGCATTCCGTCACAGTAAGCAAGATCCCGCAACAAAACGTGAGTTGATGTAGATAGATGGGTGGGTTAGGGAGGAGTTTATTTCAAGCGTTAACTTTTTAATTGATGCTGGCCCATTGTTCTGTTAGCAAGGTAAAAAGCTCCAGGTCGTGGAAACGGCCGTTCCAATACCCCTTTTTTTGCAGCACGCCTTCCGACTGAAAGCCTACCTTGAGCAAGAGGTTGGCTGAGGCACGATTTGCGGGGACAATCCAGGCTTCAATACCTTGAAGCGCCAGGTGGGTAAACCCGTAATCCACAGCAGTGGTAACCGCTTCGGTCATGATTCCTTGCTGCCAAAACGGCCGTGCCAATTCATACCCCAGCTCCCCCGTGCTTTTCTTCTTGTTCAGCGCATTAAAGCCGCAGCTGCCGATCAGCTCATCGTTCCCTTTTAGGGTAATGGCCCAGCGAATGCCGCGACCTTGCCAAAAACGATTGCGCCGCCGTTGAAGCAGCCGCCACGCTTCCTCTGGCTGAGTAAAAGTGCCCAAATTGTAATAGCGCGTTACCAGCCTGTCTGAAAAGATGCGATACAAGGCCATTTGGTCGGCTTCATCCAGGCGAAACTCACGCAAAATCAAACGCTCGGTTTTAAGTTGTGGAAATGTCAGGGTAAAAGGCGTCACTATTGCACCAAACCATCATTATTATCAAAAGCACCTGCCAGGCAAACTCAGCGGAAGTTTGCATTTCTGATTCAATTGACAGAATCATAACAAAATGGGTACACTTTCCAAGTGCAAAATAGGCACAGCAGACGTTTCTAGAAATCGTGACAGAAAACCCAAAAGCAAAAAGTCTACCTTTAATTGGCCAACGTTTCCCGTTACTTAAAACAATGAATTATGTAAAAACCAAAAAGAAGTTTGAATAAAAATGAGCGCAAATTTGGTTTTTGCTTGAGCAAATCACTTAAATATCACCGTTTGTTTTCAAACGACTTTCTGTGATTTGCTTTGCTGCTTTTATTCTGCTTTTTCCCAAAAGCTGCATGGCCAAAGAGACGATCTGTTTTTGATGTTTTGGTGGGGCATATCATGAAGAGAGTGTTCGTTCTTGGGGCTTTGTTAATTTTTATTTCCAGCAGCTTGGTCTTCTCAAATAACTTATCATCATTAGATTATTTCCATCCTGACGAATCTAATTGGATACGGGTAAGTATATTCTCGTTTGATACCTTTTTCATCGAGAAGAATTACCAGGCTGATGGGTGGCAGGAGTCATTTAGGACATTTGGTTTTCAGAATCCCCAGATGGGAAAATTTGTCATAGGGGCCTCTTTATATTTCCATAATTTTCGTGACTTTGATGGTGTCATTGCCTGGAATCATGATAAAGATATTGCCTGGCATGTGGCCCAAGGGTTAGCGCCTACGGCCGAAGAACGATATGCGGCAAGGCTGCCGATTTGCCTGCTTGCCTCTGGCACGGTAACCCTGGTCGGCTTGCTAACCATGTTTGCACTTTATCAGATGCTTTTTAATAAGGTGCTGGTTTTGCTTGGGGGCGTTACATCTTCTGTTTTATTTGCCGCTCATCCTATCGTCTGGCAGCTTTCCCATCGGGCAATGCCAGATATTCCTGCTGCTTTTTTTTCTACCCTGGCCATTTGCTTAACTTTGGCCACACTGCTCTTGTTTCAGAAGGGATTGTTTAAGCGGAGCCTGGCGGTTAGCGCCGTCGGTGCAGTCGCAGTCGGGCTGGCAATTTCTACAAAATTGAATGCACTGCTTTCGTGGGGCGCGGTTGTGCTTATTTTGGTTGTGGTTTCCGCAACTTGGTGGCTGAGTGGGAAAATGGGTGAGCCTAAGGGCAGGCGCTGTTTTTTGGCTTATTTTTTCCTACAGCTTTCCGTTCCCTGGCTAATTTTCTGGGGTTCGAATCCATTTCTTTACAAGAACGGAATTGCCAATTTACAAAAGATGATTGAATTTGGCCAGCGCATTGCTAATCGAAGGGCGCAGCTACCAAATGCAGCTTTGTATACTGTTGGGGACAAGCTGAAGGCGTTTGCTAGCCTTGGGTTTGGCAGTTTGTCTTCGTTGTTTCATGGTAAATCGACGGTAGATGTTCTTGTTTTTATCATTGGTTTTGCGGTTTTGGGGGGCACGGTGGTCAGGTTGCTAAAGCAAAAGGATTTACGCACGGGGGCTTTTTTTACGGCCGTTTTGCTGTTGCTGTGGGCTTCTGTGTTGGGGGTGGGGGTGTTATTGTGGACACCGCTTTCTTGGGGTAGATATTACATGCCCTGGCTGCCTGCTACGGCCGTGTTTCAGGGTACTGGTCTTGTTTTTCTGGTTTCGTGGGTGTTTAGAAAAGTAGCCGGGAAGCAAGAGGCACAGCAAGGGCTGCTCAGAAATACGTAAAAGTTGTCCAGGTTGTGGAAGAGATGACAGGATTTTGCGAAGCCTGTCATCTCTTAAACTTTATCAATTACTCGCAAATCCAGCTTTCGGTGGAACGGTTCCAGGAGACAAGCTCTTCTGGCTTGAAGAACAGGTTCGATTCTTTGATACCGTTTTCCGGGCTGTCGGAGCCATGCACCAGGTTACGGCCGATTTCCATACCAAAATCACCGCGAATGCTGCCGGGGGCGGCTTCTACGGGCTTGGTGCTGCCAATGGTGGCGCGGGCTGCGTCGATGGCTTCCTTGCCTTCCCAAACCATTGCCAAAACTGGGCCGGAGGTGATGTAGGCAACAAGGTCTTTGAAGAAGGCTCGTTCCTTATGCACAGCATAATGCTGGTGGGCCAATTCTTCTGTCATCTGGATAAACTTCATGCCAATTAGCTTTAGCCCGCGTCGTTCAAAACGACGTACAATCTCGCCCATCAGTCCACGCTGTACGCCGTCTGGTTTTACCAAAATTAATGTACGTTCCATGTTTTTTACTCCATTCCTTGGTGGTGTGAAGCACAAATGCGCTTATAACGCAAAAAAGGCAGCTTGCTTAAGCTTTGCTGCCTTTTCAAATTTGTAACTTACTTTTTTTGCTTAATTGCTGCCTGGTCTGCCTAGGCAGCGTTGGCAATTGTCACTCAAACCAGCGGAATTCGCAACCTGTTTTTACAGTTGATCGAGCGCTGCCCGGTAGGAGGCCAATGCTTTTTGCAGCTGCCCATTGCGCATGTAGGCGTCTCCCAGCACCTGCGACAAAGCGGGGGTTTGGGTGTGGGCAACTGCGGCCTGCTCTAGCTCCGCGATGATGGTCATCATGCCGGTACCGGCTGCAACCAGCTCTTTGAATTGGACAATGGCGTCATTCATACGGCCGTCTCCCAAAGCCCGCTGGGCCAATTCGAGCTTGGCTTCATCAACGCTGTACGCTCCGGTAGAAGGTTCTAAAACAGGTTCAAAGAGATCATCTTCAATCATTGTTTCATCGGCTGGTGGTGTTTGTGGCAGAGGCGACAGTGGCCCTGTATCTGGCAAAACGACTTCCTCTACAGCACCTGCGATGGTGGCTTCTTCTTCAGCGGAGAGCCAGGTGTCCATATCGGCTTCTGGCAAGGCTCGCAGCCAGTCTGTTTCGCCCACCACCTGGTCGTCTGATTCTGCACCCAGCCAATCTGGCAGCTCGGCGTCAATGTCCGCATCGTGAACCTCGCTGATGGGCAGTTCCTCAACGCCTTCCGCCGCTTGCTCCTGCAATTCTTCGGCCATCCAGTCTGGCATTTCTGGCTCCGTGTCGGCGTCGGTGACGCTGGGTAGCTCTTCAATTGCTGCCCCTTGCCGGGCGGCCAGCTGTTCCAACCAGACCATTGCTTCATCTGGATCATCCGGCACATCGGCAATGATGTCGGCTTCGCTGTCGGTCTCCTCGGCTAGCGGTGAAGCTGGCTCTGGCTCCTGGTGGGAACGGCCGTCATCTGTGACAAACATGGCGTCTTCGCTGGGCTTGATGGGGGGTGGCTCCATCTCAACTGCCATATCGAGATCGTCGCTCAACATTTGTTCCAGCCACGCTTCTGGATCGTCCTCAAAATCGCCAAAATCCAGGTCTGGCGTTTCTTCCTCAGTTTCTGCTTCGGAAACGGCCGTTTCCAGCACCTCCATCTCATCGACCGGTTCGGCCACTGGTTCTGGTTCTGATGGCGCTTCTGGGGCGTCATCGGTAACAAAAACGGCATCCTCGCTGGGCTTGATGGGCGGCGGTTCCATATCGACATCGAGCGCCAGATCGCCGCTCAACATTTGTTCTAGCCACGCTTCTGGATCATCTTCATCAGACAGGGTCATTTCATCAAGATGTTCTGCTGCCAGGTCGAACTCGCCCACTTCTTCGGTTTCTAAGGTGGCTGGTGCGTCGTCTTCCACCATTTGGTCTAGCCAGGCAACGGCCGCATCTGGGTCATCGGGCATCTCGTCCAGGGTCACATCGTCTAGAAGTGAGTCAACCGTGGCCGCTTCCTCTTCAACTGCTTCAAAGTCGGGTTCAATTTCGTCGGTGGCGGCCTCATCGGTTACAAAGACAGCATCTTCGCTGGGCTTGATGGGCGGCGGTTCCATCTCGATGTCCATATCAAGATCGTCGCCCAGCAGCTGCTCCAGCCACGCTTCGGGGTCTTCAGACATGGCTGTGAGGTCCATATCGTCATCGGCTGTCTGTTGGGTCGCAACGGCCGTTTCTGGCTGCGGCTCTTCAGTTTGATCAGCAAATTCCTCGGCCCATTCTTCCTCAACGGCTGGCGCTTCGCTTTGCTGTTCGATCCAGTCAAGGGCATCGTTTAGTTCATCGGTGGAAAGAGTGAGGGGGGATACGGCCGTATCTGGCACGGTGACGCCTTCCGACCGGACTTGCTGTTCCAGGCGGTCCAACGCCAGCGACAGTTCATCTGGCTCTGGGGCTATCACGATTGTTTCCGGCTCATCGGCAAAATCTGGCTCGTCGATGGCGGCATTGACACGGGTAGGCGGTGCCTCATCCGTAAGCGCCAGCTCGCCCTCGTCGTCCAGCTCATCCAGCCAGGCCAGGGCTTCTTCCAGATCGGCTTCTGCTTCTTCGATGCCGTCATGTTCTTTGAGAGCATCCGTTACCCCAGTTACGATGTATTCTTCATCGTCCTGTTCCTGGGTTTCCTCCACTGGCGGAGCTTGTTCTGGGGCTTCCACCTCATCCATTGGGGCTTCCACCTGCTCCTCGGCCATGTCGGGTTCTTCCAGGGCCGCATCCAGCCAATCCAAGTCAGATTCGGCGGACATGTCCAGATCAGCCAGATCGGCTAACTCGTTCATTTCTACTGGCTCTACGGCGAACTCGGCCAGATCGGGCTGTGCTTCGTCGAACTCTGGCTCTTCCTCTTCTGCCAGCATCAGCTCATCGAGCCAGGAATCGTCACTGGCCTCGCTTTCTTCGTCGTCAGGGGCTTCTTCGGCCCATTCTGTCATCGGTTCTGGCTCTAACTCTTCCGGTTCCGTCGTAGGCTCCGCCTCGGTGAGGCGTGAGTCCACCAGGTTGCCCGTGGCCAGTTCGTCTAGCCAGGAGAGTTCTTCGTCATCGATGAGGTTGTCAAAA
Source organism: Ardenticatenaceae bacterium (assembly GCA_020634495.1). Next base: position 113,516 of record JACKBR010000006.1, read on the forward strand.
TCGTCGGCGTCCTCTGCCAGATCAAAGGATGGCATGGCTGGCTCTGCTTCTTCAATCTCCTCATCAACAAAGTCGGCCATTTCACTGTCTGTTATTTCAGACAGCCAGTCTATGCCGATCTCATCATCCTCGGCGGGGGTATCAGCAACGGCCGTATCCTCATCTAGCGCCTCATCCAGCATGGTTTCAGCCACGCTGGGGAGTTCAGCCACGGGGTCTTCTTGTTGAGCGGCCAGTTCTTCCAACCAAGACATGGCATCATCCCAATCTTCAACAGTGCCGTCTAATTCAGCTTCCTCAGGCAACTCTTCAACAGGCTGCGGGGGTGCCGCTTCCTCCGGTTCTGGCTCCGGTTCGATGGGCGCAGTTAACCAATCCAGGCCCGTTTCTTCGGCCATGTCCAAATCTTCATTTTCATCTTGCAGTGCGCCCGTGTCTGCTTCTAGCTGGGTTAGCCAGGTGGTGTCTTCTGCTGTGGGTGGGGCTTCTTCTTCTGGTTCTTGGGTGATTTCTAGCAATGTTTCAGTAAGTGAAGGCTCTACCGGCTCAATGTCAAAATCGGGCAGATTGGGTTCTGAGTCAATGGCATCTTCGGCATAATCGATACCAGCCAGCAGTTCAGTTAGCCCCAGGTCGTCCCCTGCGTCTGGTTCTTCTAAATCTTCGAGGAAATTGTCGGAAACGGCCGTTTCTGCAAGTTCATCCGCTTCATCTGACCATAAATTAGCCAACATGCCCGTCAGCCCTTCCGTCTCTTCTTCGGTCTCAGGCTCTGGTTCTTGGCCTTCCGCTTCTACCGTTTCAACCAGGTCTGCCAAATCAGACATCCAATCATCTTCATCTTCATCCAGAGAGAGTCCCTCCTCAGGTTCATCCGGGGCGTTTGCGCCAGAAAGCAAGGCCGTGAGGCTTACTTCTTCGTCTAAATCTGTTAGATCGATAGCGGCCTCAGCATCTCCTGCCGGTTCTTCATCAGCAAAGAAATCATCCAGCTCGGATTCATCGGTAGCGTCGTACAGAAGCTCGGCCAAAAAGTCGTCGTCGGCAACGGCCGTTTCTTCTGGTTCCTCATCCTTATCTAAAGTCAGGTTAGAGAGCAAGCCGGTAAGCCCCATTTCTTCTGGCTCTTCTTCTGCCTGCTCAGGCTCAGCATCGTCTATTTCCGCCAACAAACCTGTCAAGCTGCCGCTGTCCATCTCCTCCGGCACATCAAGCAAACTATCGGCCTCATCCAGGTCAGCCAGATCAACTGGCTCATTGAGCCAGTCGGGAATTTCTGCAGACTGCGAGTCCCATTCATCAACAACTTCAACAGGCGTACCTTTGTTAGCCATTTCTAACCAACTGGGCATCCCCTCTGTCTCGATGGGCGGCTCTGGCAGCGCCTCGTCTGAACCAGCTGCCTCGTCAGCAAACTCATCGAGCCAATCGAGTTCGTCAGCCTCATCCTCCGCTGTTTTGGGAGCTGGCTGCTCCTTTGGCTCTTCCGGCAGGGGTGTTTCCTGGGGGTCGTTTTCACTACTCACGGCGGCCTCCAATTCCTCTGAAAAATCACTGTTTTCTTCACCAAGCCAATCTGGAATTTCCTCTATCTCGCGCCCTTCAATTTCGGGAAGTGCCAGGTTGGGGAATTCGTCTTCCTCAATTTCATCCGTATGCAAAATGGCATCCAGATCGGCGGCGGCAGATTCTAACCAATCGTCGGCATCGCTGAGGGCGGCAAGTTCCTCAGTTGAGGCATCTAATTGTATCTGGTCGATTGGGTCAATGGCTTCACTGTCTGCTTCGCCCGTTTCCCAGGCTAGTTCTTCATCAATCTCGCCTTCGGTCAATGCAGAAAGCCAGTCATCGGCTTCCCCTAAATCACCTGTATCCAAAGCGACAGAAGCGAGATCGTCGTCTGTTGGCAGGTCTTGTGGGGCAACGGCCGTTTCCATCAAATCTACCAAATCTACTTCTTCACCTGGCTCGGAATCTGCTGTTGCTTCCTCAACGTCTGCTTCATCGGGAATGTCATCTAACCAATCCATTGCTTCGTCGGGGTCTAGCTCAATCGCTTCTAATTCATCTTTCGTCATAGAAGAGAGCCAATACGGCGTTTTCGGCTCTTCCACCACATGTGGCTCGCTGTCGGCCCAGGTGGCCATGTCATTGTCCATCAAGTTGGTGGCATCAATTTGCAGCGAGGTTTCCTCATCGGCCAAAGCATCTAGCCAATTTAGCTCGTCTTCTTCAGTTTCTTCAGATGGCGATTGTTCTGTTGGTGAAACGGCCGTCTCCGCAAAATCAAACTCCTCCGCAACGGCCGTTTCCCCAGCGCCTTCACCGTCATCAGCAAACCAATCTGTCTCAGACGGCTGCTCATCAGTAACCAACTGATTGGTCGTGTCCCCCAAGTCCAGCGGCTGGAAGCCAGATTCTTCCTCTTCGCCCCGTAAATCCGCCAGCCACTCGGCATTAAGCTCACTGGTGGAAATCTTAAGCTCGTCCTTGGCCTTTTCTTGGGAGAACCAATCGGTTTCGCCGGTCGCCTTCTCAGCTCCATCCCCTTCGGCATCGCCAATATCAGACAGCCAGTCGTAGCTGTGCATACCACTTTCAGGTTCTAATACAACCTGATCAAGCGACTCATCCCCGGCTGGCTCATCAAATTTCACCTCTTTAACCCAATCATCGGTTGGGGCCTGAGGTTTGCTTGGTTCAACCATTCCGGTTTGCAAGAACTCCAGCGATGCTTCTTCTGGCAGGGGAAAAGCGCCTTCGGTAGTAAAAGCTTGACCCGCAATCGTTTCTTTATCTAACGTTTTTTGGGTTTGCTGCGTTAGCCTGTGCAGCCGGTGTAAATATTTTTGGGCTTCAGGAATGCGGCCCGTTTGCAGCCAAATTTCGGCTAAAATTGCGTTTGCCACCACGCAGTTTGGCAGCTCCTGTAAAACGGTCAGGCACACTTCTTCCGCATCAATTCGCTGATCATCTCGCCACAGCGCTTCGGCCAGCAAGACCTGTAAATCGACCCGTTCTGGCTCATCGATTAAAATGCGCCGCAATTCTGAGATAGCTTGTTGGTACAGTTCGCCTTGCATATAAAGCCGGGCCAACGCTCCGCGAGATAAAGGGATAATGCCAGCGCGCACTTCGGTTTGGGTGTTATAAAGCTTGCGCAGCTCTCCCTGAATGGCCACATTGTAGGGTTGAATCTCGTGCGCTCGCTCCAAATGCCAAAGCGCCTGATCGAGTTGTGATTCTTCTTTATAAACAATGGAAAGCCCGACATGACTGATAAAATCGTTGGGGTCTGCGCTTAAAATGCGTAAAAACAGATCGCTGGCGGCGTCGAAATCTTGTTTTTCTAGCAGGGCTTTGCCCATAACGCGATAGGTATCTATGTGGCGTGGGTAGCTGTGCAAAATATGCCGACAATGTTCAATCGCTTCTACCAGGCGGTTATCGTCTATAAGTTTATCAACTTGCTCAACGTAATCATGTAAATGAATAGTTGTCACGTTTTGCCTCTCGAACTGCGAAAGAACCCGATACGGCCGTTTCTTTCGGAATTTTAGGTGAAGGCAACAGCGCACCCGTTGCTGGGGCTGCTGCTTTCTGTTTTATTCAACTGGGCAGCAAAGGTTGGCCTTGTGCAGATGAGACCGTGTTGCCGTTTACATAAATATTATGCAAAGTTTCATCTAATAAATCAAGTGATGTTGTTTGAGCTGGCGCAGAAGCTGACTAATGTCCTGCTCGTTGTGGGGCAAGGCTCCCAGCGGATCGTCAATTTGATCCCGGCCAGTGAGGGCGTAAAGCGTGTTGAGGATGCCGTAAGAAAGGGCTTCGACCTGGTAGCCGCCTTCTAAGACAAAGAGGATACGGCCGTTTGTCAATTCATCGGCCAAGGTGACCAGGGCCCGCGACATGTGGGCGTAGCCTGTGAGGCTCAGCCCGGCCATGGCCAGCGGGTCTTGCCAATGGGCATCGTACCCTGCTGAAACCATGATGAACTCCGGCTTGAACAATTTGGCAATGGGGCGCACCAGTTCGGTGAGGATACGGCCGTAACCCTCATCGCCTACATTGGGCACCAGCGGCACATTTACCGTGTAGCCATGCCCAAACCCATTGCCAGACTCCTGCAAATGGCCTGTACCTGGATAAAACATGCGCGGTAAAAACAGATGGGTCGAGATGAACAAAACGGAGTCATCTTCATAGAAGATGTCCTGGGTGCCGTTGCCGTGGTGCACGTCAAAATCGATGATGAGGATACGCTTGACGTTATAAACTGCCTGCGCCTGCCGCGCCGCTGCGGCGACATTGTTAAACAGGCAAAACCCACTGATACGGCCGTACTCGGCATGGTGGCCAGGCGGCCGTACCAAGGCAAATCCATTTCGCGCTTGCCCGGTCATTATTTGGTCAACCACGGCAATGGCGGAACCCGCAGCAGACCGGGCCAGCTCAAAGCTGTTTGGGGTAGCATACGTATCACCCTGATCAAGTATCCCGCCCCCCAGCGATGAAACCTCTCGAATCCGCTCAATGAGCGCAGGCGTATGCACCCGGCGAAGCTGCTCTAGCGTGGCGGAAACTGGCTGCAACAGGTGTAAATCTGCCAAAATGCCAGCTCGATCCAAAAAAGGAAGCAGCTTATTCAGGCGGTTTTGGTTTTCAGGATGACCATTTTTGGTATGGGCAATTGCAGGGACATGGACAGTGGCTGTTGTCATTTCAGCTCCAAAAGTTGTCGGTCAATTCGTCACGTCTATATTATAGCTTAGGTTGTCGTAGGGCAATGATTAGGTAATGATTAATTCAAAGGCAATGGGCCTAAAATGAAAGACCCACAAAAAACAAAAGGAGGTACGGTTTGAAACGGCCGTACCTCCTTGATTCCTTGTCAACAACGGTTAGAAACAACCAACTGTGTTATTAACCGCCAAACCACAAAGCAATAAGCCCAGCCCCATCGCCAAAGAAGGTAATAAGCCCGGCAAACACAACCGAGGCCATCGACATGAGCTTAATCAGGATGTTTAATGAAGGGCCAGAGGTGTCCTTAAACGGATCACCAACGGTGTCGCCAATAACGGCCCCTTTGTGTGCTTCTGATCCCTTTCCGCCATGATGGCCTTCTTCAATAAACTTCTTGGCATTGTCCCAGGCACCGCCCGCATTAGCCATCATCACAGCCAGGGCAAAGCCTGAAGTTAAGGTGCCGCCCAACAAGCCCAGCACGCCAGCGACGCCAAACAGCACGCCCACAATCACCGGCACAATCAGCGCCAGCACAGAGGGAGCAATCATTTCTCTTTGGGCAGCAGCCGTGCTAATTTCTACACAGCGGGCATAATCTGGGCGAACCGTGCCTTGCAAAATGCCAGGGTTCTCACGGAACTGTCGGCGCACTTCTTCTACCATGCCACCCGCAGCGCGGCCTACGGCCCGCATGGTCATGGCGGCAAAAAAGAAGGCGGTTGTGGCTCCCACAAAAACGCCAATGAGCACGGCCGGATTGAGCATGGTGACATTGTAAAATGTCATAAAATCTTGCATGTTCCAGATGTCTACGGTACGGCCGTTCACCGACAACAATTCTCCACCGCCATGCAATGTTAAAGAAAGACGAATCTCTTCCAAATAGGCAGACAGCAGCGCCAGGGACGTTAATGCTGCCGAACCAATTGCAAACCCTTTCCCCATAGCGGCCGTTGTATTACCCACGGCATCAAGCTGGTCTGTCTTCTCTCGCACGCTGGGGTCCAGGCCAGACATTTCAGCGTTACCACCCGCGTTATCGGCAATGGGGCCGTAGGCATCGGTTGCCAGCGTAAAGCCCAGCGTAGAAAGCATACCCACGGCAGCAATACCCACACCGTACAAGCCCATCGAAATATTTTCAACGCCACCCATCGAATAAAAGCTGATGGCGATGCCAATAACAATAGCCAGCACCGGAATCCCAGCAGATTCCATACCAACCGCCAGGCCCTCAATGAGTAGCGTTGCCGGGCTGGTGACGGCCTGTTCAGCAATGTTGCGCGTCGGCTTAAAGGCGTGAGACGTGTAATACTCAGTGGCCTTACCAACCACGATCCCTACAACCAAACCAACCAGAATGGAGACCCAAACTTGAATTGCGTTGGGCAAATCCAGGATTAGCACCACAGGCAGCGACAAAATCGCAATCCCAATTGAACTGCCATACAGACCTCGGCTGAGGGCGTTGATTAACTGGCCCTGGGTTGCGCCATCATCAGCCCGCACCAGGTAAACACCCATAATGGAAAGAGCAACGCCAATGGCGGCAATGACAATGGGTGCGGCCATATATTTAAGCTGCAAATCCATTTGCTGGAGCACGGTGGGCGTTTGACCGTCAAACAAGGCCGCGCCGCCAACAACCACAGCTGCAACGCCCAAAGCGGCCGTTGCCAAAATGGAGCCAGCATACGATTCGTACAGGTCAGCGCCCATACCGGCCACGTCACCCACGTTGTCGCCTACATTGTCGGCAATTGTGGCTGGGTTCCGCGGATCGTCTTCTGGAATACCGGCTTCCACTTTACCCACCAAATCTGCGCCTACATCAGCCGCTTTGGTGTAAATGCCACCGCCCACGCGGGCAAACAGCGCCTGCGTGGAAGCGCCCATGCCAAAGCTCAGCATCGTGGCCGTGATCTGGGGGAGGGGGTTAATTGCTTCGCGGATGAATTCAGCGGGGGGAATAAAGTAAAGCACCAGGAACCACACGGTAATGTCTAGCAGGGCGAAGCCAACCACAACCAGACCCATGACCGCACCGGCGCGTAGGGCAATTTGCAAGCCGCTGTTCAGGCTTTCTCTGGCGGCATTGGCCGCACGCGCTGACGCATTGGTGGCTGTTTTCATGCCAAAAAAGCCGCATAAACCTGAGAACAAGCCACCGGTTAAGAAAGCGACCGGCACAATTGGGTTTTGCAGCCCTAAAATGGCTAATAAGATGAATATGACAAACAAGCCTGCGAATACAAGCCCAACGGCTCGGTATTGACGCCGCAGGTAAGCCATGGCCCCCTCGCGCACCGCTTGGGCAATCTCGATCATTTTAGGCGTGCCTTCGCTGCCTTTCATCACTTGTCGGTAGAAATACCAGGCATACCCCAGAGCAAGAACTGCCCCAACTGGTCCTAGCCACCAAATTAAAGGCAAACTGGCTCGCTCATTTGCCGCTTGTGCAAGGAAAAATGCGTGTTGCATAAACTGTCTGATGCCTCCTCTTCTTAAGTCAATCTGTTGGGCAAATAAAAAGCGGGCCTAACCCGCTCTTTGTCTGTTGGACTTAAAATGCCCCCAAGAGCGGAGGCATTTAGCGGCTCGATTGTAACGAATGGCACAAACTATGTCAAAAATCGTCGTGGTTGAGGTGTTGCTGCAAAACAGGGGGTGGGGGAAACGGCCGTTTCCCCATTTTCACCCATAAAAAAGAGCCTGAAACAAAACTGTTCAGGCTCTGGCAAAGTTACTTGAAAAAATGACCTTTAGGCATGGTTGGCCGAACGCCACCACCGATAATATTTGCCACGCAAATCCTCACGCGACGGCAGCGGGAAGTAAATCAATCCCTTTTCATTGCCCAGGTAAATGCCATTCTTGATCATCCGGTAAGGATACTCAACGGTTTCAACCCGGTTCACAATTTTGGAATGAATATGCTTTTCACGTACTTCCAGTAAACATTCCCGCAGGTGATTGATAAAAGTGTACGGTAAATCACGAATATTCCCATGCTCCGGGTCTTCTGCCAGCTCGCCCAACTGTAAATCAACGTAACAAACGGCCGGAAAATGCACCAGACTATCTGGATTTTGCGTCAGGAACTTATAATACTCTTCTGGCTTCAAGGTGCTAACAACCAGCGGATGAACAGGCGCAATTTCCTGATACATATTTAATCCAGCGGTGTGTTCTGGAAACTTGTCGCTGGGTTCCAGACCCAAAACTTCGCCATAGGCAGTGACCAAATACACTTTTTGCATAGCTTCAGTCGGAACATGCTCCAGCACGCGATACGTGGAGATATAAACAGAACGCTTCGGTCGGCCATCGGCATGGGGGGCACAGCGGTCAATGCCCGCCTCAATTTTGAAAAACTCGTGCCGGAAATTTGGATCAAGTTCAATAAACATGGCTTGACCATGTAATTTTTTATGGGAACCAACGGCGTAATAAGTGCCAAATTCTTCTGGTGGCAGCATGGAGGCGATGAGGGCTTCAGGGATAAGGGACAGGTACAAATGAACAGTCATAAGGTTGTCAACTTCCTTTTCAAAGAGGTTTGTCTATGTAGAGAACAACTAATGTTACGAAGATAGCGTCTTGTCCTCCTGAAAGCAAACTATATTGGGTTACGTCTATTTTCACAAATTTTTGTGGGTTTGCTATCGGTTGATGAATACCGGGTTAACTATTTTCCATTATTCTCCAGATTAGGTTCAAGCCAACAAATAGCTGGCATGTTGTTTCCTGGGAAATAATGGTACCCTACAATTTATACTAATCTTCCTGATTTTGGGCTAATTGTAAAAGTAACAATAAGCCGCCAGTGAGGGTGATTATTGTCATGTATTGGCAGAAGATTGGCAAAAACGTGTGCTTATTTGTTGTATCCAAATTGTTGGCAAAAATATCTTAGCGATCCAAAAACTGTACCTGGTTTTGCCAGGGATGGCGTGTTTTTACTTTTTCTTCTGCGGGCCAGCCCAGGGTGAGCAAGCCCTGCGGCTCCCAGTCGGGCGGCAGCGCCAGCGTTTGCTGTACCAGCTTTGGCACGAAGAGGGGGGCGCAAAGCCAGCAAGCGCCAAGTCCAGAGGCATGGGCTGCCAGCCACAGCGTCTGCGCGGCCATAGCGACGCTTTGCACCGCCATCGTGTGTTCTGCCTGGCTGCGACGGCCGTCTTCATATTTATCCATATCCACCATGCTCAAGCACACCACAATGATCACCGGCGCACCCGTGATGCGGGCAAAAGAACGGGCAACGTCTTGCTCAATGGCCTCTGGCGGATCGCCGTCGGCCGTGCGGTCGGCGCGGAGGCGTTGGCCCATGGCGCTGGCCAGAGCTTTTTTGCTGGCTGGAGCTTGCAGCACGGCAAAGCGCCACGGTTGGCGGTTGTGGGCAGAGGGTGCCCAGGTAGCCGTTTCCAGCAATTGGTTCAACAATTCTTGCGGTACAGGTTGGTTTGTATAACGGCGAATGGCGCGACGGCCGTTTGCCAGTTCAATAAAGTCGGTTAAGCGTTTGGTTGTCATGCCAGGGAGTATAGCCAATTTTCTTGGAGCAACATTGGCGGCATTGTAGAATGGGCAGGAAAAATTCACAGAATTCGCAGATCCACAGACGAATGGGAAAAATCTGCGAAAATCTGCGTTAATCTGTGGATAAAAATTCGAGGAGCTGGGCATGAGTCAGGAAGCATATATTTTTGAGGCGATTCGCACCCCGCGTGGCCGGGGCAAGCAGAATGGGGCTTTGCATGAGGTGCCGCCAGTTGAGCTGCTGGCAACGCTTTTGCGAGAGATGCAACAGCGGCACGACCTGGACACATCCCAGGTAAATGATGTGGTGCTGGGCTGCGTTACACCCATTGGGGATCAGGGGGCGGACATTGCGCGAACGGCCGTACTCTATGCCGATTGGGACGTAGATGTACCTGGTGTGCAGCTCAACCGCTTCTGTGCCTCCGGCTTAGAGGCCGTCAACATAGCCGCCATGAAAGTGCGCTCCGGCTGGGAAACCATGGTTGTGGCCGGTGGCGTAGAGTCGATGTCTCGCCTGCCCATGGGCTCAGATGGCGGCGCGATGATGCTGGACCCCAAAGTGAGCAGCAAGATCAACTTTGTGCCGCAGGGCATCGGGGCCGATCTCATCGCTACGATGGAAGGCTTTAAGCGGGAAGATGTCGATGCGTTTGCCTTGCGCTCGCAAAAACGGGCCGCTTACGCCTGGGAAAACGGCTATTTTCAAAAGGCCGTTGTGCCGGTAAAAGACCAAAATGGATTGCCCATCCTGGAAAAAGATGAACACATTCGCGCCGATTCCACACTTGCTGGCTTAGGCAAACTCAATCCGGCCTTTGGTGCCATTGGCGAGATGGGCTTTGACGCCCTGGCGCAGCAGGTTTACACCGAGGTGGAGCAAATCAATCACGTCCACACGGCAGGCAATTCTTCTGGCATTGTGGATGGAGCCGCGCTGGTGCTGATTGGTTCCAAGGAGAAGGGCGAAGCGCTGGGATTGAAGCCCCGCGCCCGCATTCGCTCTGCGGCGCTGGTGGGCACGGAGCCGACGATTATGCTCATTGGGCCTGGGCCAGCTTCGCAAAAGGCGCTGAAGCTGGCGGGCATGGACGTGAAGGACATTGATCTGTTTGAAGTCAACGAGGCGTTTGCGGCCGTGGTGCTGCGCTTCATGCGCGACATGGGCATTGAAGGCGCGGAAAACGTGAACGTCAACGGTGGAGCCATCGCCATGGGCCATCCGCTGGGGGCAACGGGGGCGATGCTGCTGGGCACCGTTTTGGATGAACTGGAGCGTACTGATTTGGCAACGGCGCTGATTACGCTGTGCGTCGGCGGCGGCATGGGGATTGCCACCGTCATTGAGAGGGTTTAGTAAATCACGAAAAGTTGCTTAAAAACCTGAGGGCAATCTGTGATTTACTTTCAGGAGAACAAAAAGCTCATATAAGACGATTGTTTTAAGAGGACTTTTTGTTCTCCGCTTAACGGCCGTTTACTCACCCATCTGGCGTTAAAATGATAACCGGAATCACCCGTGTTGTTTTGCGGCGGTATTCATCAAAGCCGGGATTTTTTGCCACCATTTTTTCGTATAGCTGGGATCGTTCTGGTTCTTCCGCTACCGTTGCCCTGGCAGTGAACTGTTCAGTACCCACCTCTACTTCCACGTTGGGATGGGCGACAACATTGTAATACCAGTCTGGGTTGGTGGGTGCGCCTCCTTTAGAAGCAATGATCACGTAGCGGTCGCCGTCTTCTAAATAAGCCAATGGATTCAGGCGAGGCTGACCGCTTTTGGCCCCCGTTGTGTGTAGCAGGAGCAGAGGCGTATTGGCAAATGGCCCGCCAACCTTACCATCATTATCCCGAAATTCTTCGATTATTTTTTTGTTCCAATCGTTTGCACTGCTCATATTTATCTGCACATTCCTTTGTAAACGGCCGTTTCAAGCCAGGGTGTATTCAAATTCATAAAAATGCTGCCCATCTTCTTGGTGAATGGTCATGCTGCCGCTCAGGCCAGCCAGCTTGCCGGTGCCGGAATCGGGCACAACTTCCAGAATCAGGCGTTGCCCACCTTCGTCTATCGTGCCAAAATGTTGCAACACAAATGTGCCCTTTTTGCCCCCCAAAGTGCCCTCAACCTGTTCAATGGCCACATAACCCGCTGAGCCTTCTACGGCCGTCATCGCCGTCAGCATTTGCCCCGCACTTTGTCCACTCAGGTCACCCTGAAAGGTTTTGTCGATAGACATGCGGCCTAAACTCGTGCCTTCACTGCCTGAGACGTAAGAGTCAAGCGGTTGAATCTTTACTTCAAAAGTACCGGATGCTTTCATTTTTCTCCTTGATTTTATCTAGTCAGATTTCTATATACCCCATAAACCAATTAGGAATCCTGCTAATGCGCCACCTATCACACCCACTGCCAGAATTGGAACATAGGAACGGGTGATGATGGCACTAGGCAGACTGACTAATATGCTGATGATTATGCCCTGGAGCCAGGGGGTGACAGGAAGACTTGTGATGCCAATCAATACACCAATGGCAAAACGATCAAAAAAAGCACCTGTCATGGCTACACGTTTATCTGCTTGGGTTGGAAATTTCAGGGGTATCATAAGCAGCACGTCGATAAACCCAAAAAGAATCCCGACTAAAACTCCCAAAAGAATGCGGTTCATTTTTACCTCCTAAAAGTTGGCAGATGGCACCTGCCATTAATTGGCTTTTGGACCTAAATGTTCAACCAGCAACAGCCAGCCGTTTTCGCTGTTGATTAATACTGAGGTTCCTGTGCCTGCGCCGGTGGCGGGTTTGCCGTTGATCAGGCCAGACCAGTGGAAAGTGAACAGGTAAACGGCCGTTTCCGCTCCCTTCATCACCCAATGCACATTATCAATTTTGTACGTTTCGTCCTGAATCAGGCTGAAATTGCGTTCAAATGCTTGCTGTACGGCCGTTTTGCCAATGTGCTGACTGCCAGACGAGAAGGTGACGCAGGCATCGGGATGCACCAATGGAGCCACCTGCTGCCAATCTTGCGACGCCAGGGCCGCTTCATAAAGTTTGACGAATGTTTCTGGATTCATGATTAGCCCGCGGCGTCATTGTCCCGCGCCCGGCCTACCCAGCCAGGTGCTGTGCCCACGTGCTGCCCAAGGAACAAGGCCAGCTGGGCGGCATGTTCCTGCACGTGGCGCAGGTTGTAGAGGTGCAGTTCGGCCACGCTTTTGACGTGCCAATTGGGTCGAACGCGCTGCGGGGTTGTTGAATTTGTTAAATTTTCAAGGCGAGTGTGGCATTTGGAACGGCCGTATGCCAAATACGCTCGCAGTTCATCCTTGCTGTACACCCGCTCAGGCAGCAGCCCAGCATCAAACTCCGACAGCGTAAATGGGGCGGGTGGGGCAAACCCTTCGGCCGTTTCAGACAGGTAAAAGTCCAGCCAGAAGAGGCAGTGATAAGCCACGTACCAAAACTCAGCAAATTCAGGAATGTCGTCAGGAAACAGGCGTGCCTGCCACAGCGCGTCGGGGCAAGCCTGGATGGCACTGTCCAGCATATCAATCGCCGCCCCGAATTGGTTCCAAATGATGTTTTTCCAGTTCGAATCCATAATAGTTACCTAACAATTTTGCGAAACAATAAAATCATAGATTTTTTTGATGACCTCTAGCGTAGGAGTTGGCAGATCGTATTCTCTGATTTTTGATAGGGATTTTTTACAAAAGTCCACTTTTGATCGCACTGTACCTGATTCGCTTTTGTAGCCACCTTTTCTTTGAAACTCGTTTTTTAGGATTTTGCTCTGAATAAATGTTCCTAAATACTTATCTTGATATGAAGTTTGTTGAAACTCAGGAAGTGGTCTGTCAGGTGTTTTTTCGTACTCTAAAACCACATTTTTAATGACTTCATATTGGAGTAAATTTTCTATTTCACGGCCAGGCAAGATAATCAGACGGTCACCTAAGATTCTCGCTAGGTCGGTTTTTCGTTTGAGCTTACTGTTTCCGTCTTTGTCTACGATCACCAAGGCTTTTGCACATAAACGTTCAACTTCAATCGGCTTTTCTTCATAATCTAGAAAGGACCAATGTGTAATATTTGATCCTCCATATTCGACAAAAGAGTAATGAACATCTTCTTCAAGTTGCTTTGGTAGAGAACCTTTTTCTGCAAGACTATCCATGTAAGCATTAAGCATTTCTCTCAAGTACCAGCGGTCAGTTATTCCTTCAACCCAAATGGTGGCATTAACAAGAAAGACAGAGGAGTTTCTTACACCGAGAAGTTCTAATGAACTTGTGCTTACTCCATCGACAGCCTCTATCGAAAAAGTAGGAATTTGTTCATCATCGTCTTCGACATTATTTAGAAAATTCTTTTGAAAGGTGAAAATAGAAACGCTATTAATATCGATTGTTAGATCCAAAAAGTGATTGGAATGAGTTGTTAGAAAAAATATATGTCGTTTCAAAGAGTCAAAAAAACGAAGTATTTTCCGTTGGAGACCAGGGTGAAGATACATTTCTGGTTCCTCAATAAAAAAGAAGGTTGGTTCTCTTAGGGTGTAAGGAAGGAAAGATAGAATTAATGCTGACTGAATTCCGTCACCAAGATGGTATATAGGTTGTTCTTTTTCATTTCCAATTTTTACGACAACTGCTTTGTTTTTTTGGTTAGGTATTAAGGCTATTGGTTTGTTCTCAAATAGAGTCTTCGAAACAAAATCTTGGTAATCTGAGATTATTTTTCTTTGTTTATTATTTCCCAAAAGCATGTCCGTCAATCTTTGGTAAAACGATAAACCTGTGAAAATCTCAGGGGGACTTTGATTGTTTTCAGAAAAATAGTCCGACAATGTTCTTGTAGCATATAGATCGCTTTGGTTTTCATCGACAGGACGTAAGCCACGCAAAACGGGTACATAAACGCGTTTCGGCGTATTGGCTTCTGAGTAAATTGGAACTTGTTCTAAAATTTGGAGAGCTTCCAACGAACGTGATTGAATCGTCTCTCGAAGATTCTTCAAATGTTGCTCAGTAACGTGAGATCCAACTAAACTAGTCCATCTTTGGATTTTGGGGAATTGGCTCCATTTTGCAAAAGCTGTGCGAATTTCTTGATAGCGATCTTCGTGGAGTTTAATTGATGAAGGTAAGGGTTTGAGTTTGTCTATGGCTGCTTCATTAAATTGGTGAACATCAACGAGACGGTATTTTTCTAACTCGCCTTTCAAATCATCAAGAATGGAACTTAATTTTTGATTGATTTCATCTAAGTCTAATTCTCCAAAGTGAATTTCATACTCTTTTTGAGAAGAGAGCATTCGTATAAATCGACTTTTGCCTGAATTGTTCGCCCCGACAAGAATATTGATGTTAGAAACGTGGTCAAAATTCACTAAAGGGGAGTCATTTTTATCGGTGTAAAACTCGAAGCATGCAGGTAGTTTAATTGCTTTAATTAGTGCCATAGTTATCCATATGCCTCATTTTTTGTTGGGAAAATTTGCAGAGCTGACACTTCAAAGCTTACCATAACCCATTCAATTTTCTACAAGAAAAATATTTACCTGTCACCTATCGTCGCCTTAGTATTCCAAATGATTAGCCAATTAGCAGGATTGCTTTTAGGCTCGATTATTGTGCCGCTCATTGCCGTTTGAAATTGCCTGTGGCTTTGGCCATCACCAGCTGCGCTTTCCTTGTGTTCTAGCCCCGCAATTTGGGCCAAAATTTCTGCGCGGGTGTGCCTTTCAGGATTTTAACCCTGCTTGCCGTGCCAGAAAATAAAAACTTTTTGGTCCTTACCTTCCCGGAAGGTAAACACTTCGTCGTCGAGGATATTTCGTTTGTCCACATTGCTCATGGCAACAATTTTTCTCCCAGCACTTCGCGCAAGAACTGGCCCGTGTAGCTTTGTTCAACCTGTGCCACCTGCTCTGGCGTGCCCTGGGCGATGATTTGCCCACCGCCGTCGCCGCCTTCCGGGCCAAGATCGATGAGCCAATCGGCCGTTTTTATCACGTCCATGTTGTGCTCAATCACAATCACCGTGTTGCCCGCGTCCACCAGCCGGTGCAGCACGTCCAGCAGCTTTTGCACGTCGGCAAAGTGCAGGCCGGTGGTTGGCTCGTCCAAAATGTAGACGGTGCGCCCGGTGGCCACGCGGCTCAATTCTTTAGACAGCTTAATGCGCTGCGCCTCGCCGCCGCTGAGGGTAAGGGCGCTTTGCCCTAGCTTCACGTAGTCCAGCCCCACGTCGTGCAGCGTTTGCAAAATGCGGCTGATTTTGGGATGGTTGGCAAAGAACTCCAGCGCTTCCTGCACGTCCATGTCCAGCACATCGGCGATGGTTGCGCCTTTGTAGGTCACGGCGAGCGTTTCGCGGTTGAAGCGCTGGCCGTTGCATTCGCGGCACAGCACCCAGACGTCGGACAAAAAGTGCATTTCCACTTTGCGACGGCCGTATCCCGAACACGCCTCACACCGACCCCCTTTCACATTAAAGCTGAACCGCCCCTTTTTATAGCCCCGCGCCTTCGCCTCGTTCGTTTGGGCAAATACGTCCCGAATCAGGTCAAACAGCTTCACGTAGGTGGCTGGATTAGAGCGCGGCGTGCGGCCAATCGGGTCCTGCGTGATGTTGATCACCTTGTCCAGATGCTCCAGGCCATGAATCGCTTTGTGCGGGCCGGGAGTTGATTGCGCCTGGTGCAGCGTCCGAGCCAGCGCTGGATGCAGCGTCTCGGCAACCAGACTGCTCTTGCCGCTACCGCTGACGCCGGTCACGCAAATCATCGTGCCCAGGGGGAAGGTGGCGGTGACGTTGTGCAAATTGTGCAGGCTGGCTCCGATGAGTTCCAGTTGGCCAATGTCTGGACTGCGGCGGGAACGGCCGTTTGGCGCGATAATTTCCCGTTCCCCAGATAAATATTTGCCGGTCAGCGATTCTGGATGATTTTGTATAAATTCCGGTGTCCCAGCGGCGATGATTTCACCCCCCTTCACACCGGCACCTGGCCCTAAATCGATTAGCCAGTCTGATTCCCGCATTGTTTCTTCGTCGTGCTCCACCACCAGGACGGTGTTGCCCATGTCGCGCAGCTGGTGCAGCGTGTCTAGCAAGGCGCGATTGTCGCGGGCGTGCAGCCCAATCGACGGCTCATCGAGGATGTACAGCACGCCCACCAGCCCGCAGCCAATCTGGCTGGCCAGGCGGATGCGCTGCCCCTCGCCGCCAGACAAGCTCGGCGCGGAGCGATCCAGCGTGAGGTAATGCAGCCCCACGTTGAGCATAAATTGCAGCCGGTCGCGGATTTCTTTGAGCACTTCTTCGGCAATTTCGAACTGTTCTTCATTGAGGGAGACTGGAGATTGGAGATTGGAGACTGAAGATTTTTTGCCATTTTTAGACTGATTACTGTTTACTGAATACTGATTACCGATTACCGATGACTGATTACTAAGTCCTACGACCCACTCAAACGCCTCATCAATCGCCAACGTGCCTACCTCGGTCAATGATTTGCCGCCGACGGTGACGGCGCGGGCTTCGGGGCGCAGGCGGGTGCCTTTGCAGGTGTCGCAAGGCAATTGATTCATGAAGCTGGCGTACCAGCGGCGCGTGTACTCGGAGCTGGTCTGGTGGAACAGCCGATTGATGTGGAAGATGATGCCGCGCAACGGCCGTTTCGATTCACCCGACCACGACGCATCTTCAGTTTCACTGGAATATTTAAAATGGATCAGCTCGTCGCCCGCGCCGTAAAACAGCTTGTGGCGGAACGATTCCGGCAGCTCTTGCCAGGGCGTGTCTAAATCCACGCCAAAATGCTCGGCGATGGCCTTGAGCTGAGAGGTGGTCCACTTGTTTTTCTTCTTGCGCACGTTGCCATACCAACGCAAAGCGCCATCCATGATGGACAGCGTCTCATCCTCGATGATGAGCGCCGGGTCTACCTGCATTTGCGTGCCGATGCCGTTGCAGTCCGGGCACATGCCCAGCGGCGAGTTGAAGCTGAAAAGCTGGGGCGACAACTCCGGGAAGCTGAAGCCGCAGGAGGTGCAGGCGTTGTGCTCGCTCAAAGTGATTTGCTCATGGCCCAGGTCGGCCAGCAGCAGCCCTTCGCTGGCCCGCAGCGTCGTCTCCACGGAATCAACCAACCGAGGCATGAAGCTTTCGTCATCGGTTTCTGGCACAACCAGCCGGTCAATAATCAGTTCGATGTTGTGTTTGTGCTTTTTGCTGAGTTTGGGCAGCTTGCCCGCCAGATCGACCAGTTCGCCATCGACGCGGGCGCGGATGAAGCCATCTTGCCGGGCCTGTTTGAGGGCGTCGGCGTGAGTGCCTTTGCGGTTGCGGGCGATGGGGGCCAGCAGCTGGAAGCGGGTTCCGGCGGGCAGTTGGGCCAGTTGGTTGGCGATTTGTTGGGCGGTTTGGGGAGTAACGGCCGTACCACAATCAGGGCAGTGCGGCGTGCCAATCCGGGCATACAGCACCCGCAAATAATCCATCACCTCCGTGACCGTGCCCACCGTGGAGCGCGGATTTTTGCTCACCGCTTTTTGCTCAATGGCAATGGCCGGACTCAACCCGGTGATCGCATCAATCTTGGGTTTTTCCATGTTGCCCAAAAACTGCCGGGCGTAAGAAGACAAACTTTCCACGTAGCGCCGCTGCCCCTCGGCGTAAATGGTGTCAAACGCCAGCGACGATTTGCCGCTGCCGCTGACGCCAGTGAGCACCACCAGCTTATTGCGGGGAATCGTCACGTCAATATGTTTTAAATTATGCTGTTGTGCGCCGCGCACAACGATGTTTTGGGGTTCCATTTAGTGATAATCCTTCAAATATCGAGGGGTTGCAGGCCGTTCATGCCCAGGATCAATGAGACTTCACTGCCGTGATGCAGATCGTGTTCCAATACATGGTAAATCACCCAGCTGCGTTCAATCTCATAAATCTTGCCATCCCACTCATCCGGGAAGGTTTTGGCGCAATCCTCAGGCGTCCAGCGCTGCAAGCGAGATTCGATGAAGGCCCAGGTGTCAGCAAGACCCTGCACCAGCTCTGCCGCGCTGCGTGCTGGCGAGTTGCGGCGGCCCCATTCCATGTAGGCGCTCATCGCTTCGTCGGCATCCTGAAGCGTGCCGCTAAACCAGCCCGCCCGGACGGCAATAATGTGCTGCAAAATCTGGCCTAAGGGCCACATGTGTGGGGCGGGTTGCAGCCTGAGTTGTTCGTCTGTTAGCGGGGCGATGCAGTTTTGCAGCCTTTCATTATAGCCTCGCCAATTCTCGTAAATCACATCTAATGTTGATCGAGTATCCTGGTTCATCGGTTTCTCCTTGGGGGTTAGTTTTGTTGCAACGCTCGCCGCTTAGGACATCCGTTCTACAATAGGAGACGCAATTGTAGCATGATAGGGAAACGGCCGCTACCGTCCCAACCTTAAACATTTGCCAGTGTAGTGGGAATACCTGACACCTTTTGTCAGGAAAGCAATGTGAATCTGAAACCTTGGATGATTGGTGTAATCAGTAATCTTTATTACAAAGTTACGGAGAAACAAAGAGACAAAGAAAGAGAACCTTTGTGCCTTCCTCCCTTCGTTTCTTCGTATGAAGTATTGGCCGACTACCTAACTTTGAGATGCTCTGGTCGAATTATCGGGCAGTGTAAATTTTGGAGAGTGCTCGCACTTGCTGTTCGGCGTGGTAACTGCTGCGCACCAGCGGGCCGCTTTCCACCCAGCGGAAGCCCATCTCCAGCCCAATTTCGCGCAGTTGGTTAAACTCATCAGGGTGGTAGTAGCGGGCCACGGGCAGATGTTTTTGTCGGTTGGGCTGTAAATATTGGCCCACCGTGAGAATGTCCACTTTGCGGTCGGCCAAATCTTGCATAACGGCCAGCAGTTCATCCCACTCCTCGCCCAGGCCAAGCATGATGCCGGACTTGGTCAGGACTTCGCTGTCCATCTTTTTGGCATTTTCCAAGGTGACCATGGCCCAATCGTAATTGTCCTGCGGCTGCACCTTTTTGAAGAGGCGCGGCACGGTTTCCACGTTGTGATTCAGAATTTCTGGCCGGGCGTCCATCACAATTTTGAGCGCTTCGGCACTGCCTTTGAAGTCAGGAATAAGCACTTCGATGGAGCAACCGGGCTGGAGCTCGCGTATTTTTTCAATGACCTGGGCAAAAATGGGGGCACCGCCGTCTTTGCGCTCGTCCCGGTTGACGGAGGTGATGACGACGTGGCGCAGATTCATGGAGCGCACGGCTTCGGCAACGCGCTGCGGTTCTTGCCAGTCTAGGGGTAACGGCCGTCCCGTTTTAATGTCGCAAAAGGCGCAGCTGCGGGTACAAATGTCGCCCATCATGAGGAAGGTGGCGGTGCCTGCCCCCCAGCATTCACCAATGTTGGGGCATTGCGCTTCTTCGCAAACGGTGTGCAGCGCCTTGCTGCGCATCAGGTGCTTGAGATTATTGTATGTGTCGCCGCTGGGCACGCGCACTTTTAGCCATTCGGGGCGGGGCAGCCGCTTGACGGTTTCTTCGGTGGTGGTGATGGAGTCGATATTGATCATGCTCATGGTTACTTTCTTTTGGCCACGGAGGGCACAAAGCTGTGAAAAAGGGTATTGTAGCGTGATGTGGGGATTCAGGCAGAAATATTAGCGGATTTTCAGAAATATTGTGAAACGTGATGCGTGAAACGTGAAAAAATCGTCACGTTTCACCCATCACGTTTCACCATTTTAAATCCACTCAGCCACCACCGTCTTTTCATCCATCACGTTGCCCGTGTTGAGCGTTGATTTTGGCTCTAGCAGGAGAAGATGCACTTCTTCCGGGGCCACCGGGCGATGCTCCACGCCACGGGGCACGATGATGAATTCGCCTGCTTCCAACCAGACGTCACGGTCGCGGAACTGCATTTGCAGACGGCCGTTTAGCACCAAAAACAGCTCGTCCTCATGGTCATGATGATGCCAGACGAACTCGCCCTGCACCTTCACTACTTTCACATGCGAATCGTTTAGCTCGCCCACAATGCGCGGGTGCCAGTAGTCGTTAAACAACTTTAATTTTTCAGCCAGATTTACTTTTTTCATGATTTACCTCTTATTCATACAAAGGAACGAAGAAACAGAGAAACGAAGAATTAAATGTTCCTTTTTTCCTTCCTCTCTTTGTTTCTTCGTATAAATCTTAAATTTATTCACCATCGCGACGAGCTGTTGACAATTATATTTGCTTGGTTTATACCTACCATCTACTTTTTGATTGTAGCAAGGAATTGGCATATGGCGCAGGAAAAAATCGAGGCAATGGTGCATCTTTTTTGTGGTTTGCCAACTTCGGGCAAAACGACGCTGGCTAAGGAGCTGGAACAATCTCACCAGGCCATTCGCTTTTCGCTGGATGAGTGGATGATCACGTTGACCGATGCCACCATTTTTGACGCGGAATATGGCGAGATGGCTGATAAGTTGAAGGAATTGTTTTGGGATAC
Source organism: Ardenticatenaceae bacterium (assembly GCA_020634495.1). The sequence goes on from JACKBR010000006.1 coordinate 134,322, forward strand.
GGCCGTTTCCATTCTAAATCAGGGCGTGGATGTCATCCTCGATTGGAGCTTGTGGAGCCGGGAACGCCGCCAGAAATGGATTGGCCGAATTACCGAGCTGGGTGCAGATTACACGCTGTATTATCTCAACATTCCGCCCGTGGTGCTGCGCCAGCGATTGGAAGCACGCAATAACGAATTGCCACCTGGAGCACATCCCATTCCCGTCGCGGAACTTGACCGTTTTTTGCCGTTCTTTGAACCACCCACAGCGGATGAAAATCTCAACGTTGTGCAAATTTATCTGGGACAGGATGGCCCCATCCACAACCCGCACCTGGAAGGCGATACCTTTTTCTGGCCGGGCAATGAAGTTGGCGTGCTGCTGCTGCATGGCCTGACGGCCACCACGGCCGAAGTGCGCCTGCTGGCTGAAAAGCTGCACGCCGAGGGCTACACCATTTCTGCGCCGCTGCTGCCCGGGCACGGCACCAGCCCCGAAGACCTCAACGAAACGACCTGGCACGATTGGGCCTGGACGGCCGAAAAAGCGTACCAGCATCTGGCCACCGTGTGTGACGACGTTTTTGTGGGGGGTGAATCGACGGGCGGAGCGCTGGCGCTTTACCTGGCGGCGCAGCACAAGGAGATTGCTGGCGTTTTGTGTTATGCGCCGGCCATCAAGCTGGCCATCCCCACGCATAACATGGTGCGGCTGTACGTGGCTGCGCCCCTGGTGAATTCGCTGCCTAAAGACAATGTGGGCAGCAACGAATTTTGGCAGGGCTATCGGGTGAATCCGCTGCGGGCAGTGATGGAGTTGATTCGCTTAGGGCAGGAGGTGCGCCGCCAACTGCCGCGCATTAGCCAGCCGGTGCTGGTGATGCAGGGCAGGAATGACAAGACGGTTTCAGAAGATGTGGGCGAGATTATTGTGGAGGGTGTTTTGTCTGAACGGGTGGAGCAGGTTTGGTGGGAGCAGTCTGGCCATGTGATTTTGCTGGAAGATGAGCTGGATGAGATTACGGCCGTTACCCTCGACTTCATCCAAAAATCAATAAAAGAGCATTAAAAGCGGAACACAGAGGGGCACAGCGTAGGCATAGAGTTTCACAGAGACAATCTCTGTGTAGCTCTGTGTTTACTCCGCGCAACTCTGTGTTCCTAAAAATTACCCAAGCATATCATTCAGGAAAGCCAGCGTGCGCTCCCAGGCCAACTCCGATGCAGCGGCATCGTAGGCATCGCTGCGCGAGGGTTCAAAGAACCAGTGGCCGGTGTTGGGATAGATGTGGAAGGTTGTGGGACGGCCGTTTTCCTTCAATCGTTGCTCAAAATGCTCCCGGTACTCATCGTCCTCATACGGATCGTTTTCAGCAAAGTGGCCCAGGTAGCTGGCCTGCGTGTTGGTTTGTTCGGCCCAGCCGAGGCCGTAAAACAGCACCACCGCGCTGACGGCTTCTGGCTGCGCATGAGCGATTCCCACAGCAAAGCCCGCGCCCATTGAAAAGCCAATCGCGCCAATCTGGCTGCCCTGGCACGCCTCGTGGGCCAACAGTTCGTCTACGGCCGCTTTTACCAGCAGTTGCCCCGCATCCTCATCCATCATTTCCACAAATTTTTCGGCTTCTTCGATGGTGGTGGCGATACGGCCGTCATACAAATCTGGAGCCAGCGCCACAAAACCCGCTGCCGCCAGCCGGTCGCAGATTTTTTTAATGTCGTCATTCAGGCCCCACCAGGGGTGCAGTACCAGAACACCTGGCCCTGGTTGTTTGTCCGGCAGAGCCAGATAAGCTGTTGCTTCATGATTTGTCGTTTGGATTTTCATATAAGTCTCCTTTTTTTGTGTTCATCAACGAACTTCGAGGTGTATGGCGATGTTGTCCCCTTCGTTAAGCTGCTCCGCCTGGCGCACGCTGTCTTTGAGAGGTACCAGGTAACGGCCGTCCTTCGGAAACAAAGAGGTCTTCCAGGTGGTATTGCCAATTTGCACCGTCACGGGAATCATCCCCCAGCCGTAGGTTACAAATTCGGCGATCCCTTTTATGTCGCTGCTTTGCTCATCTGGCACGGTCACGAAGTAAAATGGGGACGGGCCTTTCCAGAACCAAATTTTGCCGCTGAACTTAATTTTCATAGGTATAAAATGCTCTTTTAGGGCAGAACCAGCTCAAAGCTGCGTTCGCCGACAAGTTGCCCGTTGACCTGAATGTCTACCCGGTGGGTGCCGGGGTAGTAGGTGCGGGTGGTGATGGGCCGGAGGGGATGGCTTTTTGTAATGGTAAGCGATTGGTTTGGGGCGAGAACGGCCGTTTTCAACTTAAACACCTTGCCGCTTGTCTGCCCATTGGCCTTTACAAAATGGATGATGAAATCCACAACCAGATTTTGCTCAGTGACGGCCGTACTTTGCAGCGTAAAGTTTAATTGCAGCGAATCGCCCAGCTCTAGCGGTTCTGGCTCAACGGTGAAATTAGTTAATTTTACCTGGGGCGGGCCGTAACCCAGCACCGCCAGGGCGTCTGGATCGCCATCTTTCACCAGGGTGCGCAGGGCACGCTGCACAATCCAGCGCCGCTCTGGCGAGCCATCTTGCCACCAGCGGCGGCATGTTTGAATGACCAGTTGTGGATGGTCTTTGGCGATGTCGTTGAGGTGGTTGCTCACGGAGCGGCGCACGTATTCGGAGGGATCGTCCTTGAGTTTTTCCAGCAGCGCCAGGGTGGGGCTGGGGTCTTCGATGAATTGATAGAGCCGCCCGGCCCAGGGCAGGCGTGGTCGGGTGCCCTCGCTAACCAGCCGCCGCACGTGTTGGTTTTCATCTTCGGCCCAGGTGTGCAGGATGGCCAGCATTTTGTCTTGATGGTGGATGAGAAACGGCCGTATGGCAAATTCGGCCGTGTGTCGCTTGGTAATCTCGTGCATGGCTTGCACGCCCACGTCAAAATCTTCCAGGCCAAACGTTTCGATGAATTGAGCGATGGGCCAATAATGCCAGCCATCGTTAAACATGCCATCTTCGCCGACCAGCTCTGCCTCCAGCGCCATTTCCAGCACTGCCCAAGCGTTGGCAAAACCAGCGGGCAAATGGTCGCGCAGCGCCTGCACAAAAACGGTGGAGCGTTCTTTCATTTCCAGGCCGTTCAGCTGGGGGGCAATCTGGTTCACAAAATCGTCGGCGGGGAATGGGGGGTGAACGGCCGTAATCATCACAGCCATCCGCCGCGCCAACGCTGCATCAAAATAATCTTTAAATAATTTCTTTTCGCTTTCGCTCATTTTTCCTCATGCAACCGGCAAACTTTACTTCATTTGCTTACCGACAATACAAGTCTCCGCTCCGATCTGGATAAAAAACAGCTATCCAAACTCGACCACTATTTTCATCAAGAACATAAATCCAACAGTGTGACCTATCTTTGCCATTAAGAAAATAAAGATTGGCATTTAGCGGAAACTCACGGTTTTCAGGCTCTAAAAATTGAATTTGAAAATCAAGATTTTGTAATTTGACGTTGGATGCTGTGTAGGAAAAGCCCGCATACTCATCCGGTAGTTCATCAGAAAAATTATGATCTTCGATAAAGTCTGAAATTGTCTCAAGGGGCAGCTTTGCATGCGCCATGATGAGATATTCAAAGTTATCAACGGTGTCAATATTCGAAATACCTCTGGGAAATTCAATGCTTGTTGTCTTTTCAATGTTGCTCAGTGGGTTCAGAAAGTTGTAAGCCAATACGGCCGTGATGATTATCAAGGCAACTGAAGCGGTAAAGATGATTATGGTAAAAGTTCGTTTATTCATTTGCTGCTTAGAGTTGAGGCGGGCCTTGTCGCAATCGCTGCTGGAGCTGCGCAACCATTTCCGGTGTCCATTTTTCGGCCCAGCCCAGGCCACGGCCGTATGGACTCAAATCTTCAATCCACCAGGTGACGCCCGCTGCGGCGTAAGCGGCCACTTTCTCTCGGTCTTCATCGAGGTTGTTGCCAGAGGTGACGCCGCCGTGAACGGCCGCAAACGGCGCGTCCATTGTGCGCTGCTGCTGGATGAAGGCCAGAATGTCGCGCCAATCGTCAGGGGTGAGGGAGCCGTGTAGCCCACCGGGGCACACACCATCCCATTTGGCAGCGCGTTGAAACGGCCGTTTCCGGGGCCAGTACCCACCTACCCAAACCGGAATACGCGGCTGCTGCACCGGGCGCGGCAAAAAGCGCATCTCTTCTAATTGAAAATGGCTGCCAGCATAGGAAAAATATTCGCCAGACCAGAGGCCAGCCAAAATGTCCAGCGCCTCGTCCAGCTTTTCGGCGCGAATTTTGGCCTCGGTTTCCTCGCCAAAAAAGCCAAACTCCCACTCTGCCGGGTCGCCCAAACCAACGCCGAGAATGAAACGGCCGTTGGATAAATGGTCTAGCGTGGTGGCCTCCCGCGCCACCTTCCAGGGGCGGCGGCGGGCCAGCGGCGTGATCATCGTGCCCAGGCGGATGCGACTGGTTTGGGCAGCAATGGCCGCCAGGGCAATCCAGGGGTCGGCCATCGGGTGCCACAAATCATCAAACAAGATGTGGTCCCAGAGGAAGAAGGCGTCCCAACCGGCAGCTTCGGCTTCCTGAGCCATTTGCACCAGCGTGTGTACATCGCCAAACGCTTCAAATTGGGGCACATTCAGGCCAAATTTCATTTACCAATCTCCGGCGTATTGGGGGGCATACGGCCGTACCAATTCCCCAACCAAAAAATATTTCAGCTCAACCAGCTGGCGCAGGTGCAAAATATCGTGGGCCACCCAGGCGGCCAGCATGTCGCCCGCGTGGAACTTGCCCGCCACCGGATGCGTCTCGAACGCTTCTAAATTTGGCGCGTTCAGGCTGGCCAGCCAGGTCAGCGACTTGCGCCGCTCGTCCAGAAAGTTTTGCAGCGAACTGGCCAGCTCGCGCTCGTTGTATTTGCGAGCGGTTACCCAGCCTGCGGGGTCGATGGGTGGCCATTCTTCGCCGGGGTGATGCAGCAGGTAATCAAAGCGCTGCCGAAAATCTTCGCGCTCTTCATCGTAAAGATGATTGACCACCTCCAGCACAGACCAATCTTCTGGCGACGGCTTGCGCACGGCCTGCTCCTGTGAAATGCCAACGACGAGCTGACGAATCAACTCGCCATTTTGCTGTAACTGCATTTGACACGCTGAAAAATCCATTTCTACCTCCACAAAGCATTTAGCTTAATTGCATCTGAACAAATGTGCTAATTTTACCCATGACGTGGCTATTTGGCTACCATTTCAAGTTGTGTGGCGCGACCAACTGGCTGGGACATTGGTTTATTCACGCAAAGGCGCAAAGGGTCTAATTTTTTGCCCTTTTGCGCCTTTGCGTGAGATTCAAACCTGACTCATCAGTAAGCCCTCCAATTGTTGCTTAAGGGCTACGATTTGGTCGCGCAGGCGGGCGGCTTTTTCAAATTCCAGGTTGGTTGCGGCCGTTTTCATGGCCAGTTCCAGTTCATCAATTTGCACCAAAATGTCATCGGCCTGGTAAATGGGGGCGGGTTCGGATACGGCCGTTTCCTCATCCCGCACCTTTAGCAATTTGTCCAGCTGCTTCACGATGGTTTGCGGCACGATGCCGTGCTCCGCGTTGTAGGCCATCTGCAAATCGCGCCGCCGGTTGGTCTCGTCAATGGCCCGCTGCATCGAATCGGTCACCCGGTCGGCGTACATGATTACCCGACCCGCCTCGTGGCGGGCAGCGCGGCCAATCGTCTGGATCAGCGCCCGGTCGGAGCGCAAAAAGCCCTCCTTGTCCGCATCCAAAATGGCCACCAGCGACACTTCCGGCAAATCCAGCCCTTCGCGCAGCAGATTAATGCCCACCACAGCGTCGTAAACTCCAGCCCGCAAATCCTGCAAAATTTCGACCCGCTCAAAGGTGTCTACCTCGCTGTGCAGATAATGGACTTTCATCTCCATTTCGCGTAGATATTCAGATAAATCTTCGGCCATGCGCTTGGTGAGCGTGGTGATGAGGGCACGCTGGCCAACCTGCACCCGCTTCTTGAGTTCAAACAGCAAATCATCGACCTGGCCGCGAATCGGCCGTACCTCAATTTCGGGATCAATCAGCCCGGTGGGGCGAATGATTTGCTCAACAGTTTGCTCGGTGTGCGCCAGTTCGTATGGCCCTGGCGTAGCAGAAGTGAAAATCACCTGGTAGGCACGTTCCTCCCATTCGGAAAAAGTTAGCGGGCGGTTGTCCAGGGCGCTGGGCAGGCGGAAGCCATGCTCCACCAGCGTTTCTTTGCGCTGCCGGTCGCCGTTGTACATCGCCCGGATTTGGGGCAGGGTCATGTGGCTTTCGTCCACCACCATCAGGTAATCGTCTGGGAAATAATCCAGCAGCGTCCAGGGCGGGCTGCCGGGCAGGCGGTTGGGCGTAAAATGAATGCCGTAATTTTCGATGCCCTGGCAGTAGCCCAATTCGCGCAGCATTTCGATGTCGTACAGCGTGCGCTGCTCCAGCCGCTGCTGGGCCAGCAGGTTGTTTTCTTCGCCAAGCTGGGTGAGCCGGGTTTCTAACTCGGCCTCAATGTGGGCAATGGCTTCTTCCATCTCGTCGGCGGGGGGGATGAAGTGGCGAGCGGGGTGGATGGTCAGGCTGTCTAGTTCGGCCAGCAGTTCGCCCGTAAGCGGGTCAATTTCGGTAATCTGCTCAATTTCATCCCCCCAAAAGGTGAGGCGGTAGGCGGATTCGGTGTAAGACGGCCGTATCTCCAAAACATCCCCCCGCACCCGAAAACTACCAATCTTAAAGTCCATCTCATTCCGTTCATATTGAATGCCAATGAGCTGGCGCAGCGTTTTTTGTCGCTGTTTCACTTCACCCACGGCAAACGGCACCCGCGCCTGATCGTAGCGTACCGGATCGCCCAGGCCGTAAATGGCGCTAACGCTGGCCACGATGATGACGTCCTTTCGCGTAGCCAGTGACTGCGTGGCCGCCAGGCGCATCCGCTCAATCTCTTCATTAATTTCGGTGGTTTTCTCGATGTAGGTGTCGGTGCGGGGAATGTACGCTTCTGGCTGGTAAAAATCGTAGTAGCTCACAAAGTAGCTCACGGCGTTTTGGGGAAAAAATTGGCAAAACTCGCTGTAGAGCTGGGCGGCCAGCGTCT